>DBWM01000002.1:103865-108173 GCA_002309015.1 Myxococcales bacterium UBA1238
CGATGCAGGTGGTGAAGACGCATCCGGCGAGGATGCAACCAGCGATGCGAGCGAAGATGCGGGCAGCGCCGACGCCTCAGACGATGCTTCAGCCCATGAGACCGACGCCACTGCAAACGCAGATTCAGGCAGCGGTGATGCCGCAAAGCCATCGGAGAAGGATGCAGACAGCGACAGCGACGATGGCGAAAGCGGCGAAGAAGGCTGCAGCGCAACTCCCGGCACCCATCACAGCAGCTGGCTTGCGTTCCTGGGATTGCCGTTGTTGTTGGGAAGGCGTCGCCAAAAGGCGTAAAGCAGGAGAGCGAACAGCGAGGATCCGAAGCTGTAGGCGTAAAACACGCACGTACAATGCAGCAAAAGCGTATCCCCTGCGCTCAATGGCCTTCCATTCACCCCCCACAGGCATCGCCGACGCTCAAATGGATCCCCTGAGACTCCATTTTTGCGTCGGCGATGCATTTTATGGACGATCGATACAACCTGAATTGCATCTCGTATGAGTTTTGTTGTTGATCGACCTTCCGTTATCGCGTCTCCCACGCATTTTTGACTGCATCGAACATCCATTAAAGCGTCGCTGACGCGATTACAGCCTGTTTGAGGTTCCATTTTTGCATCGTTGGTGCATTTGTAACAGCATTGGGTTCACATTCGAAGCGTCGTGCTTGCGTAAGCGAACTGCGGACCCGATATTCGAAGCGCGGCCCATGCGGTTTAACCCAGAGGAAGAGGAGATTGCGGCATTCATCGACGCAGCGGATCTTTGATCGAGAGAAGGATTGGAGCGGCGGGGACGGATGCAGCGCAGTATGAGGGAAGCAATGACTCATCAGCGACGCTTAATTTGTAGCTTGATGGCTGCATGGGGTCTGGCCGCATGCCAGCAGGCAGCGGATCCCGGACTGTCAACGGCAGCGCCCGCGCAGGCGATCATCAATGGAACAGATGAACCAGGCTTCCCGGCTGTGGGGGCGATCGCTTTATTCGATGATGACGCGCATCGCTCATACTCAGAATTGCTCTGCTCGGGCATTTTGATCCGCAGGAACTGGGTGCTCACCGCTGCGCATTGCGTGATCGACGCATACCCCATGGCTCAACAGGCTTTCCTCATCGGTGAACATGCGGAGCGGTCGCCTGATCGAACCCTTCCGGAGGGGACAAAACCCTACGGCATAAAGCGCGGCATTCGTTACCCGCTGCGTCTGACCGGCAACGGATACGATATCGGTCTGATAGAGCTCGAAGAAGCCGTGACCGACGTGGATCCGATGCCTCTGTTTGAAGGTGATCTGCGTGCCTATGTGGGATCTCCGACCAAATCCATCGGATTCGGTACGACCAGCATGGATGAAGAGAACCTTCAGGCAAGGCGGCGTTCTACCGACCTGCGGATCCATGCGGTCTACGATGCCGATTACTTCACCACAGGAGACCATACAGGGATCTGCTTCGGTGATTCCGGCGGCCCAGACGCGATCAACATCGATGGCACATGGTATGTGAGCGGCGTCCATTCCTGTCTTCTGGCTGACTACTACCATTCGCTCTACCGGGAAGCCTGTTTATATCCCTCGGCGATGACGCGCGTCGATGCGTTCAGCAGTTGGATCAGGCAGATGATGGGAGAACAGGCAGACTGCAGGCAGGATCCGGGTCTTTGCCATTGTCCTGAGGCCTGCGGCGACGACGGTTTATGCGAACCGATGCGCTGTGGCGAGCATAGCCGATGCATCGATCTCATCAGGCCGGATCCGTGGAGGCTTGACGATCTGCTGGATGCTTACGGCGATCTCTATTCGCTCACACCCGAAGGGTATCAACGCCTGGCCCCATTGACGCATTGCGCAGGCAGGACGTACGGATTCATCAATACGGGATTGAATGACTGCGTGAGCGAATGGGTGAACTGCACGTTGGACGGCATTGAAGAGGGCAGCGGACGCGCTTCCTGTCAGTCGACCCTTCGCTGTCTCGCTCAATGCGCGTTCAATCCCTATGATGAATGTCAGGGAGAATGCGTCCGCTGCAGGGATGATTGCCTTGCAAAAGGTGACGGTGAAGCCTCGTTGCGCGCATATGCAGCCTTCACCTGTGGATCCGCTTTTGGATGCGAGGGGTTCAACACAGAAGAAGACTGTATGCGCACATATTGCGAGCCCTATGCGACCGCCTGCGAAGGTGATGGCGACGACGACGACGATCAGGATGGTGGCCCGGGCCCCGATCCCCTCGATGGCGGAAGCGGTGATACAGGCGACGCAGGGGATGAAGATGCATCGGAAGCGGATGCAACGGAGGATGGCGGCGATGCAGAGGGCGGTGACGATGCTTCCGGTGATGCTTCGGTCTCCCCAAACGACGCTGCCGCAAGCGCGGATTCCGAAATCAACGATGCAAACAAGCCTTCGGCGAAGGATGCAGACATCGGTGAAGGAGAGGATGACGATGGCGACGAAGGCTGCAGCGCTGCACCCGGATCCCAAAAAGGCGGAGGGCTTGCGCTTTCTGCCTTATTCCTGTTCATGACCAGGCGCCGCAGGCGCATGTAATGGAGCTCTGATGCGATCTCCGGTGCTCAGACGATGGCGCTGATCGGCCTGAAATGAAGGCTTTGCCCGTTGCGGCACGCATTTGGGAAGTTCGTCTCAGGAAATCGGTTCATTTGGAGATGAAGATGAAAAACGGATTGAAATGGATTTCGGCCCTGGCGGCTGCATTTTTAATCACCTCATGCGATGAGGATCGGGCAGAAGCGACGCTCGAAACCGTGGCACAGAAGATTCAGAATGGCGTGGAAGAATCGGGCTTTCCTGCTGTGGGATCCCTTTACCTGCGTCTGGTTGATCCTCAATATGGTCCCTACTATCAGTCTACCTGTACAGCCACGCTGATTCGGCAAAACTATGTGTTGACCGCTGCACATTGCGTCAATCAACATCCTGCCTCTGACATGTATTTTCTCATCGGAGAGCATGCGGATATGGGGTTGGAACCTCCATCGGACGCAACGCTCTATCCGATCAAACGGTTCATCGCACATCCTGGCTACATCAAGTCCGTTGAAGGCGACGACATCGGGTTGGGTGAACTGCAGGACGCAGTGACGGATGTTACACCGATGCCTCTGTTTGAAGGTGACCTGAGCGCGTACATCGGGCAGAGCAGCAAATCTGTGGGTTACGGACGCATCAGAGCAGACGATGAATCGGGGCAAAGCCAGCGCCGCTCGACGGATCTGGAGGTTCTATCGGTGCTCGACGGCGACTATCAGGCGCAAGGCGACAACTCGGGCGTCTGTTTCGGCGACTCGGGTGGTCCCAACCTTGTGAAGGTGGGCGATGAATGGCAGGTCGCAGGCGTTGCAGCCACCCTCTGGGCTACAAATGAGGAAGCCCAACGCAATGAAGCATGCATTGCCCCCGTGAATTTCACGCGCGTGGAGACCTTTAAGAGCTGGCTCCTGAAGGAAATGGGCGAGCCGTATGACTGCAACGAAGGTCATACCACCTGTCACTGCCGTGAAGCCTGCCAGTCCGATGGCCTCTGTGAACCCCTTCGCTGCAACGTGGACGCTTATTACTGCCATGAGTTGATCGGTAACGTGCTCAATGGACGCGCTGATCAATATGAATCCCATATGGCAGAGGTTGGCTCCATATCCGAAGTGCGTGCCCTCTACGGTGATTGGGTGCGTTGCGTGAAGGATGAAGAAGGGGAAGGCAGGACGATGGCCGATTGCATGACGGAGTTCTACGCCTGTTACGGTGATGCTGCATCCATGGGCCATGGTGATAAGAGCTGCCATGCGACCGCGCTCTGCCTTGAGGGCTGCCTTGAAAACAACGATGAAGCGTCATGCGATGAGCGCTGCGAGGAAGAAGCGGATGGCAATGCTTCCAAACGCGCATACGGGTTTCTGATTTGTGCCCAGGCCAACCATTGCGGGAACATCGGCGACGATATGGAATGCCTTCAGGCCAAATGTGCGATGTACAGCGACTGCTTTGAAGAGGCACCCGCCGATGGAGGGATCGCAGACGGCGGGACCGAAGATGCAGGCGAAGAGGATGCGGGCGGCGAAGACGGCGGTGAAATGGATGCCGGCGAGGAAGATGGGAGCGCAGACGCAGGCTCCGAAGACGGAGGTGAAGCCGATGGGAGCGCAGACGCAGGCTCCGAAGACGGAGGTGAAGCCGATGGGAGCAACGGGGATGCCGGTGACGCTGTTGTAAGCGAAGATGCGGCTGTACCCCAGAGCGATGCGGATACGAAGCCAGCGGTGCAGGATGCAGCGGTGACGGC
>DBWM01000002.1:108221-109702 GCA_002309015.1 Myxococcales bacterium UBA1238
GAAGCCGCTGGCTCGCTTTTTGGATATTGCCGGTGATGTTCGCGCGCCGTAAGCGACATGCGTAAGCGATGTCCTGGTTTTAACGATTCGCAGAGGAGATGAATGATGAAGACCACCAAGATGGGTTTACTGGTCAGCGCGATGGCTGCGTTCTCGTTTGCAGCCTGTGATGAAGACGCGGACGATGCGTTTAATGTAAAGACTGTGGAACAAAAGATCCAGAACGGCCAGGAGGAATCGGGGTTTCCGGCTGTGGGATCCATATACGTGTATGACAGAACTTATCGTTATTACGGTTCTGACTGCACGGGGACCCTGATTCGCAAGAACTGGGTGCTCACCGCTGCGCATTGCCTCGACGCGTATCCGCAGGAAGACGTGCAATTTCTCATTGGCGAGCGGGCTACGGCAGCGCTGACCCCTCCGGAAGGCGCAGTGCTGTATGCCGCCAAGCGCTTTGTCCAGCATCCCCAGTGGCAAGCGGAGAGCCTGAGCTACGATATCGGGCTGATCGAACTGCAGGAGGAAGTGACCGGCATCGATCCGATGCCCCTGTTTGACGGTGATCTGACGGACTACATCGGTGAAGACAGCAAGGTGATCGGCTACGGCTTTACCAGTCAGAATGCGTCGAACGATGTCAACAGCCGTAAGCGATCGACGACGATGGAGATCAAGGATGTATTTGACGGGAGCTACTATTCGAAGGGCGACAACACGGGCGTCTGTAATGGCGACTCGGGTGGCCCCAGCCTGGTCAACGTCGATGGTGCATGGCAAATCGCAGGCGTGAATTCCAACCTGTGGAGCGCTTATGAAGATTATGAGTCGGGCACTGCATGCCTGGGCCCGATGGAATCCACCCGCGTCGATGCGTTTAAGACCTGGATCCTGAAAGAAATCGGCGAGCCCGCAGATTGCAGACAGGATGAAACCCTCTGCCACTGCTCCGAAGCCTGCCAGCCGGATGGTCTCTGCGAAGTCTATCGCTGCACGGAGGAGGCCACGACCTGCCCTGATGTGCTCCAGGCGCTCATCAACTCTGAAAACGACAAGCTCGCATATAATTACGCACTCGCGAACGGTTCCCCTGAAGCGCGCCTGGCTTATGGCCGATGGGTGGCATGCTACAGGGAAGAGGAAGGCGATATGACCGAGGTCTGCACAGGAGAGTTGCTGTCCTGCTATTCTTCAAAGATCCGTGACCACGAAGGTGAAGCGAGCTGCCAGGAGACCGTTTTTTGCCTGAATGAATGCGAAGATCAGGACTGCGTAGATGATTGTATTGCAGCCGCCAGTGGTGAAGTGGCCCGACATGCCTACGAGCTCCTCAACTGCGCCGGCTGGAAGGACTGTCCAAGCCTCGATGCCGAAGATGACTGTATTCAAGCCAACTGTGCGGCTTATCTCGACTGCCTGGAGAGCGGAGAAGAAGACGGCGGGATCGAAGATGCAGGCTTAGAAGATGCGGGCACCGAAGA
>DBWM01000002.1:109753-143504 GCA_002309015.1 Myxococcales bacterium UBA1238
CCGAAGACGGTGACGTGGATTCGGGCACAGAAGATGCGGGCAACGCGGATGCGGGCGAAGATGCGGGCAACGCGGATTCAGGCAACGCGGATGCGAGCGAAGATGCGGCTGTTCCCCGGAGCGATGCGGAAGCGAAGCCTGCGGTGCAGGATGCAGCGGTGACGGCGGATGCTGCAGATGAAGACGATGACGACGGCGGTGACGACGGCTGCAGCGCTGTACCCGGATCCCGTGGAAGCAGCTGGCTCGCCTTGTTCGGTCTGCCTCTGATGCTTTGCAGGCGCAGGCGCCGCGCGTGATCCCCTGCGATACAGCCTGATCCCCATACGGGCGGGCTGCATTTGCATCTCTCACTTCACCTCAGATCCTGCAGCGAACGGCCGCCATGGATAGAAGGGCTCCGCTCACCGCTGGTGGCGAGGGTCATGATGCCTCCTTTGATGCGGGTGGAAGCTGGGCCGATGCCTGAAGCCTTGCGGGAAGGAGGGGATCCCTTGGGGAGGGGAGCGGTTGCCCTGTCACCAGGGATCTGCTTTTGACGTGAGCGCTGCCTTCGCACCTGCAGGATCGGCAGGGCTTTCGCGTTTGCGTCGCGCGGATTTGGGGGCGTGAGACCCTCGGTTTGCAGCCCGGATGCATCCTGCGCAGGGAGCGGGGCATCGGTGGCGCAACTCAAAGATTTCTTATTTGCGGGCTTATGCTACATTGGAGCGACTGCAACGTTTCACCTGATGAGCTCACGGGAGATTGAACCATGGTACGAAGACTTTGTGCGCTGTTAGCCCTTGCCTCAGTCAGCTGGCAGATGACTTCCTGCAACGGTGAAGAGGAGTTGAGCCCTGCGCCCTTGCCTGAAACGGTGGCTCAGTCGATCGTCAACGGCGTGAACGAATCCGGATTCCCTGCGGTGGGCGCCCTCGTTTACCATCTGAGAAGCGGTCAGACATACAAGGGAAGCTTTTGCAGCGGTACGCTGATACGCAAAAACTGGGTGCTGACGGCCGCGCACTGTCTCGACGAGCCCGCATACCCTGACGACATCGCCTTTTTGGTGGGCGAGCATGCCGAAACGAACGAGGCGACCGGTGCTGTGCCCAGCGGCTCACGGGTGTATCGGGCCCAAAGAACCATCATTCACCCGCTCTACGAGAGCGATGTGAAGGTTTACGACATCGGATTGGTTCAGCTGAAGGAGAATGTGCGGGGTGTGGATCCCATGCCGCTCTTCGCGGGCGATCTCAACGCATATGAGGGGACCTCAACCAAGTCTGTGGGATACGGTGCAACGGCTTACGACTCAGAAGCGAACGATTCGCGCAGGCGTTCGACGGATCTCACGCTCATGGCGGCGTTCGACGGCGAATACTACGTTCAGGGATCGGGGACCGGTATTTGCTATGGCGATTCGGGCGGAGCCAACCTGATCCATGTTGGAAACGCGTGGCAGCTGGCGGGCGTGCATTCCAGGGGATGGCCTGCGGACGACGGCGATGAATGTCTTGGGCCTACGGTGATGACTTCCGTCGAAGCGTACCGCAGCTGGATCCTTCAGAACATGGGAGAAAGCGCAGACTGCAATCGCGATCCCTCCTTATGCCATTGCGATGAAGCCTGCCAGCCAGACGGTCAATGCGCCCTTTACAGCTGTGACACGCGGGCGACATGCGGTGAACTGCTCTATTTCGATGGAGACATGGATGCCTACTTGCGCCTTCGCCTGTCGATGACACCTGAAAGCCTCAGGCGCTACGAGCAGTTGCTGGACTGTTACTATGATGGAGGGCTGGACTGGGAGGCCTGCAAGAACGAGTACCTTTCATGCATGGCAGACGGCTTGCCCCAGGGGGAGGGGGAGAACAACTGTGTGAGCACGACGGATTGCCTCCTCAATGCTTATCAGGATGAAGATCGCATCGCGCAATGCCTGATCAATGCAAAAGGGGAGGCCTCCCTGCGTGCGAACAGCCTCTATTACTGCGCGGCGTTCTATGATTGCTGGATCAGCACGCCCGTCGTCCTTTCGGTGCCCTCCAACAGCTGCATGATGGATGCCTGCGAAGAAGAATGGATCGTCTGTAACGCCTATTGCGGGAACGGTGTATGCGAGTCTTCCGAGACTGCGCAGTCATGCCCCACGGACTGCGAAGAGGATGTAGGCGGGGATATGAGCTGCGCCGAAAGCTTCGACTGCCTCTGGCTCAGCGATTACTGCGACTACTGTGAAGCGGGTTACCAGTTTCTGGGCTATGAAAGCCTCGAAGCATGCCGCGCAGCGCTCTGCAAGACCTGTTCACCCTCAGAGGAAGCGTACGATCTCCTGTTCGATGTGATCGATTGCTACAACGACTCGGACTGCATGGATCTCGATTGCGCGCTCGCAAACTGCCCCGACGAGATGAACGCCTGCTTCCCGCCCGGTGACGGCATCTGCTCCGTGTTCGAAAGCCTGGAGACCCATCCCGAGGACTGTCACGTCTGCGGTGATGGCCTTTGCACCGTTCCGTATGAGGATCCGGAGAGCTGTTTACAGGACTGCCCGATGGAGATGCCTGCAAACGACACGTGCGAAACCGCGATCCAGATGGATGCCGAAGGCGGCCGCTATGAGAGCAACACCTCGTTTGCGAACGATAACTACAGGGGCAGAAGGAGTCCTGACGTCTTCTACCGCTTTACGCTCAGCGGGCCAGGCAAAGTGACCCTGACCACGGGCGGTGAAGGGCTGTCGGACGAGATTGAAGACACGGTTTTATGGTTGCTTGATGGCTCGTGCAACGCGTTCGATGTCATCGCCTGGAACGATGACATCGACATAAGAAACAGGAATTACTACTCATCGCTCACAGAAACGCTCGAGGCGGGCGATTACTACGTGGTGGTCGAAGGGTATGATGCAGACGTCAAGGGCCGTTTCTATCTCGACTACCGGGTGGAATGCGTCGGCGGTGCCTCCTGCATCGTCTGCCCCGATGGTTACTACGGTTCGCCCTGCGTGCCCTGCAGCGCGATCGATCATTGCGAAGCGGGCGCCGTGACCTGCATCAACGCCCGGGACTCCGTTTGCAGCTCGTGCGATGCCGGATATTACGGGGATCGCTGTACCAGATGCCCGTCGATCGCGCATTGCACATCGGGCGGGGTCACCTGCAGCAGCGCCAGAGACGCCGTTTGTGCAAGCTGCGAGAAGGGGTATTACGGTGAGCAATGCACCGCATGCCCTTCCGCCGACAGTTGTGTACCAGGCCATGTGACCTGCACCAACGCTTCAGACTGGACCTGCGATCTCTGCGAAGAAGGCTATCTGATCGGGAGCGGCCATTGCGACGTCTGCGCAGAAGGCTATTTTAATCTCTACGATGAAATGGACCATTCCACCGGGGGAATCACCTTCTACGAGACTCCATTGTGCGAGCGCTGCGAGCCCGTGGCGCATTGTAAGGGCCAGGTCACCTGCACGCTCCGCGACAATGCGGTCTGCTCCGCCTGTGAAGAGGGCTATCGCGGAAGCAAATGCGATGCCTGCGACGATGGGTATTACGCGTCGAACGCGCCCGGATCCCCCCTCATATGCACCCCCTGCGGCAATCCCATCGCCCATTGCGAACAGATCGCCAGCTGTACGAGCGCGACGGACGCCATCTGTGCAAGATGCGAAAACGGTTACTACGGCGAGCAATGCACCGCATGCGACGAGGTTCCCCATTGTGAAGCCTCCCACACGCATTGCACGCATACCGGAGACGTGTCCTGCGACCTGTGCGAAGAGGGATACATCCTTGAAGGCGGCCGTTGCGACAGCTGCGCTGCGGGTTATTACCCTGCGACGGATGAGGACGGCCATCAGGGAGGGGGAACGACCGATGGAGAGGGCATCCGTTGCGAGCGCTGCACGCCCGTTGCACATTGCAGCGGCGAGGTGACCTGCAGCAGCGACCGTGATTCTGTCTGCTCCCAATGCGATGAAGGCTATCGGGGAAGCCAGTGCGATCGCTGCGCCATCTGGTATTACCCATCGAACGCGCCCGGCGAACCCCTTTCATGCAATGCCTGCTCACCCGCGCCTGTACATTGCGAAGTGATCAGCCCTTGTTCGGACGCGAGCGATACAGAATGCGTGCGCTGCGAACCCGGCTACTACGGTGAGCGCTGCGATGCCTGCAACCCCGTAGCCCATTGCAAACCAGGCGCCGTGACCTGCACCGATGGCGGAGACTCCATTTGCACCAGCTGCGATGAGGGATATTTTGGGGAGCACTGCGATCCTGTAGCAGAAATCGAGCATTGCATCGAACATCGGCTTCAGATCGAGCCCATCTTTGAAGCGATCTGCGTGCGCTGCGAACCCGGTTACTACGGTGAGCGCTGCGATGCCTGTAAGCCTGTCGATTATTGTAGATCGGGCGCCGTGACCTGCAACAACGCCGAAGACAGCATTTGCACCAGCTGCGAATCGGGTTACTACGGAGAGCGCTGTGATCCCTGCACGCCCATCGCGCATTGCCATGAAGAGGCCCTCAATTGCACGCAGGCCGGACGCTCTTTCTGCCAGCTTTGCACAGATGGATTTGCAGGCGAGCAATGCGAATCCTGTGCCGACGGCCATTATCAGCGCATGCTGGATGAAGAGCGCTTTGAATGCGTGACCGATTGCGGTGAAGGCTACAGGGCAGATGATGTGGCGAGAGTCTGTGTCCCCTTTGAGTCCCTGCCCGAAGACTGCGCTTTGGACGATCCGGAATGCAACCGGGATGCGGATCCTCAGGATGCCGTCCCTGCAAACGACGGTGGTCCACGCGATGGATCCCCTGCGGAAGATGCCAAACCTGCAAGCGATAAGGATGCGGAAGACAGTCAAAGCACCAGCTTCGTCATCGAAAACGGCTGCATCCAGACGCCGGGCAGAAGTTCCGGCAGCTGGCTTGCCCTCTTAAGCCTCCCGCTCCTCTGCCTCCGGCGTAAGCGACGCGCGTAATCTGCGATCCATCACCCATTCCCCGCATCCCGCCTGCCTTCAACCCCTCCTTCAGAACCCACCAAAAGCATCCCGCACGCATTTACAGCAGGATCGGGGTTCCATTTTTGCATCCGCAATGCATTTTTAATGGGGTATGCGATGGTTAAAACGCATCTCGTATGAGATTTGTAATCATATATAAAGATGTAAAAGCGTCCGCGATGCTCATATGGGGCTTCAATCAGTCATGCAACGCATCGCGCACGCGATTTGGAGATGACGATCGATGTATTTTTTTGCATCGCTGATGAAAAAATCACGGGTTGGGGTTTCAATGCGAAGCGCAGCGGATGCATGGACGAACGATCGCGTTCCCTTTTGAAGCGTCGCCCTTGCCTAAAAGATCGCCTGAAGCACCGGATCGCTCACAGCGTGAAGCCTTTGATGCAGAGGAAGCGGGGCAGGTCACTCTCGCCAGCTGCGTTTGCCCATGCGCTCATCGCTCGCCACATTCGTGAGCGCCGTCCGCAAAATGGCATTTTTTTTCAATCCGTTCTTGATCCGAAGGGAGGCTTTTCTGTAAAACGCGCTGTTTTTTTGTGCGTTTCGCCTGATGTGCGTCCATGGGACGCTTTTTGGCTCGTGAGGAGATGTGGAATGAAGTTGAAGCGATGGAATTTGAAGGCTGAGCGCATGCTGGTTTGCTTCTTTGCAGCTTCTGCGCTGTTTGCCTGCCAGCCTGCAGATGGGGACGATGTGCAAAAGACGGCAAGCCTTGAGCAAAAAATGCTGAACGGCAGCCCGGAGGAGGGCTACGACGCTGTCTGCGCTCTGGTGCGCCAGAGGAATAACAAATTAAGCCTGATGGCCACCGGTACGCTGATCGCTCCGCAATGGGTGCTCAGCGCGATCAGCAGTTCGGCGCTCGATAACATCGACATCGACGCGAATTTGAGTCAGCTGTTCTTTGCCTTCGGGGATTCCATCAAGAATGAGCCCAGGCTCGTGGGCGTCGATCGCGTTGTGCGTTACCCGTATTTCGTTTTGGCTTATGGAGGCTATCTGCCGCTTCAGAACGTCGCGCTCTATCATTTAACGGAACCTGTGTCGGACATCACGCCTGCGAGCATCGCCGAGGGAGAGATTGAAGACTGGCTCGACGAGGATCTGCAATTTGTGGGCTTTGGAGCCGGCAAGGCAAAATACATCGTCAACCCGGAGGGCGGCGTTACGTGGGACGGGGATGTGGCCGAGACCATTGGCGTGCGCAACGTATCTCCCATGAAGGTGATGGATGCCCGATTGTTCGCAGGGGAGCGTGTGAGCCACCCGGATCCCGAAAACGGCGTGTATCCCTCACTGCTTTGGGTCAACGATGAGCGCTTCCTGACAGAAAGCGATATGAACGTCCTCTATGGAGCCGCTGCGGGGGATGAGGGCTCGCCCGCTTTTATTGTAGAGGACGGCGAGAAGCGCATGGTGGCCACCACCGATTACGCCAACTACGTGGGCGGGAACCTGGCCAACCGTCTGCAGACCTTTAAGCCCTGGATCGATGCGGTGATTGCGGGCGATGATCCGGACTGCAATGCCGATAAGAGCGTTTGCAGCTGCGATGAGGCCTGCATGCCCGACGGCATCTGCAACAACTGGGTTTGCGGCGAACTGAGCGATTACAGTTGTGCTGTGGTTCATAATTATTTCCAACGGCTCTGGCAGTATGAGTACTTTCCCATCTCGGCCGCTTATTACTTCATGGATGCCACCTATAGCGGGCTTTCGCTTCACAGCGAGGCTATCGCTTGTCTGTTTGGCAGTGGTCAGGATTACAGCCCATGCGTGGAGCTTCTGGCGGCCTGCATGACCGATGGTTCGATCTCTGGCGAAGCGGATTGCTATGATACCGTCGCCTGCGAATTCAATTGCGCAGAAGAAGACTGCGGCTGTTTAAACTCGGATCGGGTCAGCAAAGAAGGCGCTCTCCATGACATAGAGATCTATTATTGCCTGGACGCCAAAGACTGCGAGCCCTATGACGTCGATTGCGCGCATCAGCATTGCCAGAAATATCTCGATGCCTGTTACGAAACCGCAGACTGCGATGTGCTTCAGAACGGCTGCCCCGATGGACAGGCTTGCGCGCCGTCGGTCTTCCATGATCCCGTTTGCAGACCCGCAGGCGACAAGGATGAAGGGGAGGCCTGCCGTCTGGGTGCGAGCGACTGCAAAGCGGATTTGATCTGCTCACCCGTCGAACAACCCGCGGACGCTGTCTGCGTTGTGCCCTGCGACGGTCATGATGACTGTGGCGAAGGCCATTGCATCGTCAATTCGATTACGATCGCATGGCTGGGCGAGGGCCTGGGCTATTGCGGAGAGGGCAGCGTATGCGTCGACGAAGATGACGACGGCTCCTGCGCAGAGAATGACTGCGACGACCACGATCCAAACGTCCATCCGAATGCCCGTGAAATCTGTGGCGATAACATCGATCAGGACTGCGACGGGCAAACTGATGAAGGCTGCGGGGAAGTTCCCCCGGACGATGCCGGCACAGACAGCGACGTCGATGCGTCTGATGCCGAGTCCGATGCCGATGCGTCCGATGACGATGCGTCTGATGCCAAAGTGAACGAGGATGCCGACATTGGCGAGAGCGATGCGGGCGACGCTGCAGCAGCAAATGATGCAGGCGGCAATGACGCAGGCAACGGTGGCAACGGCAGTAACAGCGTGGGCGATGCGGGTACCGGCGACAAAGACGACGATGACGGCGGCGACGACGGCTGCAGCGCGATCCCCGGCCATCATTCGGGCGGCTTCTTAGCCTTCCTCTCCCTGCCTCTTCTGCTCCTCAGGCGCAGGCCGCGCGCGTGATCGATCGCAGCAGAGCCTCAAACCGCAGGGGCTCTGCGCATGATCCCTCCTTGTGATGAAGCTGAATGCATTCGGCTTGCCGTTCATTTCAAATCAGAACAGGATGAAAAGCGTCGCTGATGCAGAAATCAGACCCCATAGCTGTATATTTTGCGTCAGCGATGCATTTTAATGCCGGATCTGAAGCTTCAGTATGCGTCGCGTATGCGGTTTGTTTTGTAAAGGGTAGTCGTAAATGCATGACGGATGCAAATTTTGCAGTCATTGGATAATAGAAATGCGTGCGGTGAGCGTTTGACAGGTGATCGGCGATATAAAATTGCGTGAGCGATGCATGAAATGAATCACGGAGTTCATTTTTGAAGCGTCGCGCTTGCGTTTTGAACCTCGGTATCGGTTTTTTGAGCGCATTTTTACCTTGCGCAGCGGAGAGAAATCCCCTTTGATCCCAAACGGGTGGCCGTTTACAATCAAACAACCTCAATTTTCAGGAGTCTTTCAATGAATGCAGAGGAAATGAAGCTTTACTTGCAGAATCTTTGCTCCGGTCTCTCTCAGAAAGGGGCTCTTCTTGCGGCGTTGTGCGTCGGGTTTCCGGCGGGCGATGCGCTTGCGAGCGGGGATGAGCCGATCGATATCTACGCGGGACCGCCCATCGAAGAGGATCCGGCAGAGGCGCCCTCTGTGGAGGAATTCCCCGAAAAGCCTGCGGATCCGCTCCCTCCGACGATCAAACCTTCTCCGGACGACGCCGTAGGTCTCTACGCCGCGCCGCCTGTCATGCCGGGCCCCGGTGGACTCGGGATCGCGCCCAAGCCCCAGGAGACTCCGCCCGATGCCGGCACGCCTGATCCGCAGCCAGCCCCCGATGCCGGGCCCAAAGAAGAAGAGAAGAAAGACGGGAAGAAGGTCAAACTGAAGATCCCGCCCATCAAGCCCGTTCGGCCGCCCATCGATCACATCATCGCGCTCTACGCAGCGCCGCCCCTCCCTCCGCCTCAGAACCGCGATCAAAAGAAGTGATCCCGGGGAGCCACCCTGCTTTCGGGTGTGGAATCCGCGAAGCTCCCCGATAAAAAAGCCGCTTCAACCAGAGAAAGCAGCGTTCCTTCCTGAGAGAAGAGGGAATTCCGCCGTCTCGCCCTGAATCATTTCACTCCTGATACGTCTCTGCGGCTCGCATGGGATGGGGTGATTCCAGAAAGAAAAGGACCGTTCATCATGAAAAAGGGACTCAGTTTTGCGCTCTGTTGCGCGATCCTCGGCTGTCAGCAGGGGCAGTCTTCGGATGGGGAAGCCGTTTTGCCGCCGTCGGGGGAGGGATTCCTGCTTTGGAAGGCGGAGCGGCCGATCTTAAATGGCACTGTTGAGAACGGATTTGACGCGGTGGGTGCCCTCGTATGGTACAACTTCAACACGCATTACTATGGGGGAGAGCTCTGCACGGCTACGCTCATCGCGCCCCAATGGATACTGACGGCGTCGCATTGCTTTAATCCCGAGGTGGCCGGTACCAGCGTGACCACTTCCAACACCGCGTTCTTTATGGGACAGGATGCAAGGGGGTCATCGGGAGGCGGTGCGCCCACGGGCGGGCAGGTTTACGGCATCGCCGAGATCTTCATGCACCCGAACTACGGGCAGATGCAGAGCAGTCTCTACGATGTGGCGCTGGTGCGGCTGGTCTCTCCCATCACGTCGATCCCGACGATCCCGATCTTCGACGGCGATCTCACGGCCTATATCGGGCAGTCTTTAAAGACGGTGGGGTATGGCCGCACCTCTTACTCGGGCTATAACAACGACGGACCGATGCGCCTTTCGACCTCGCTCACCTTAAAGGAAGTGCATACCCAGCATCTGGTCGCGCGCGGATCCAACAGCGGAATCTGTCCCGGCGATTCCGGCGGGCCCCAGATGGTGCATTCCGGCGGGGAATACCGCATCGTGGGGGTCAACAGCGCCCTTCTGCTCGATACCTATCCCTCCGGCGACCGCTGCCTCTCGAATACGAGCATCTCGAGGGTCGACGTCATGCAGAGTTGGATCCGATCGGTCATGGGAGAGAATGTCAATTGCAACGACTCGCACCCCGCATGCGCATGCAGTGACGCCTGCCAGGTGACCGGCGTATGCGATCCCCTGCGCTGCAACAAGGGCTACAACTGCCTCGAGATCGCTGACTGCGCCAACAGATGCAACAATCTCTCCTGCACGATCGCCTGTGAAACCGAGGGGAACCTCACCTCGATCGGCGTCTACGATGCGTTCAGCCAATGCTGGGGCAACTGCTACGCCGCAACAGGGAACAACAGCTGCTACAGCACGAGCTGCGGCAGCGAGTGGAATGCCTGCGTGACCGACAGAGGCCGGGCGAGAGAGGGCGACGGACGCTGCGCCGACGGCCTGGACTGCATGATCAACTGCGATGGAGACGAGGACTGCGAGTCGGGATGCCTGGACGGACTCGGCCGGCAGGACTTCGTCACCCTGAACGCCCTTCGCTATAACCTCCAGACCAGCTGTGGAACCTACAGCAGCATCCTTCAACAGATCGAGAACTGCCGAACGGTTGCGAGCAGCCGGTTACACGAATGCATCCCAACCATCGGCTGCGACCGGGTGGGCGGCGATTGCCCGAGTGGGACGGGCTGTTACCTGACGGAATGGGAAGATACGGTCTGCTTTGCGAGCAAAGGCCGGCTTCAGGGCGCCCCCTGCGAGAGCAGCAGAGACTGCGCCGACGGCTACGCCTGCATTCCCAGCGGCGATTCAAAGCGCTGTACCCATTCCTGCTGGAACGGCAACGACTGCATGAGCGCGCATCTATGCAACGAAGACTGGCTCTTTACCGAAGGGGCGGGCGCCTGCATGCCCAGAGTCGGCTGCACCGACGAGGATCTGGACGGCCATTGCAGCGAGGAAGACTGCGACGACCGCGATCACCGCCTGTGGGATGACTGCGAGATCGAGGTCGATGGGGGGATCGGAGAGGAGGATGCGGCGATCGAAGAGGATTCAGAGATCGCCGAAGATGCGGAGGTCATCGAAGATGGGGCGATCGGAGAGGATGCGGTGATCGAAGAGGATGCGGTGGTCATCGAAGATGCGGCGGTGATCGAGCGGGATTCCGCTGCAGCACAGGATGCCGATCCCGCCGAAGCCTTTGCGGACGCCCATCGCACGAGGATCGACAGCGGTTACAACCCGGGACCGGATCCCAGAACGACCTATCTCGAGGACGATGGCTGCAATGCCCTTCCAAAGAGCGGATCTCCGGGCGCCGCTCCGATGCTCCTTCTCCCGCTGGCCTTAGGCCTTCGCAGGCGCTCCCGCTGAGCTTCTCCCGCCTTTAGTTCCACCATTCTTCACCGTCGGGCACCAAAGGCACCGGCACCACATCGCCCGTCCATTGATCCGCAAGCAGCTTTCGCACGTCGTTCGGCTTATACAACTGGCTGAAATGCGTCAGCATCAGCGTGCCGTTCTTAAACCGGGGCGCATAGTTGAGCAGCTCTTCGATGTGGGTATGCCCTCCGAGATGGGCGCGCTCCACTGTGCGCTTCTGACTGTCGAGGTAAGTGCATTCGTGAACCAGGATCTGCGCGTCGAGCAGGTAGGGTTCATGGTCGAAGACGGTGGGTAAGGTGTCTCCGGTATAGGCGATGTAGGGCGTCCATTCGGTCTCCGTCAGGTTCGCACCCGCCATCTTCCGTCGTCGAAGCTCCATGGGCGGCAGATCCGCAAACTCCGCGCGCAGTTTTTCGCGGCGCTGAAACACGGCGTACCCCAGCGAACTGCATAAGTGATCGGTCTGGAAGCAGCGGAGTTCGAGATCCTTCCGGATATGAAAGCAGTCTCCCGGTTTGCATGGGTTTAAGTGAGCGGGCAGGTTGAACCCGGAGACGCCGGCCAACGCATCCAAAGTGCGCTGCAATTCCTCGCAGAGGCTCTCAGGTACGTAGACTTCCACCGGTTTACCGTGGTAAACCAGACCGCGAATCCCGAGCAGAGAGGGCAGGGCTCCGATGTGATCGAGGTGACCATGGGTGATGCAGATATGCTTGGCCGTGGCCGAAGTGCGGATCGCTACCCCCACATCGAAGAGGATCTCGGGTCCCTGAAAGAAGACGGAGGTATAGACGCCTGCAAGGGAGGCTGCCATCACCTTCTCGACGGCTCCGCCTTTGGTCTTGAGTTCAAAGTTTGTATAGGCCGACATCTTCGTACGCCTTTCGATAAGATAAGTTTTAAAGGAGAAAAGGATTCAAAGTCTGTTGGATCCTGGTGCATCGTCAAAAGCACAGGGATCGGAGCCCGTGCGAACAGTAGGGATCAGCGGGAACAACAGCCTCCAACACGGTCTGAACCCCAGGGTTTTCGTTATAGACTACCTTCAGAGCGCGCAGGTATGCAGGCGATTGAAGAAAAACAGGTCATCGGATTGCATCTGAGCCTTTGCTTAAGCGCTGACCATCGCGATCGGAGCGCGCAGGCATCGATGGAATGACTGAAAACCGACCTGTCCTGCGATCTCCGAAGCCTCTTTATGCGCCTGAAGTATGGTTTCAGACAGCGCATGAACCGTACGATAAACGAAAAACTGCATCTTCAAACCTGCTCTGAACCGATACCCGATCCTCTGCGATCACGTTTCGGACGCGCTCGGACAAAAATGCGCAGCGCTGAAGCATAGGGATCGGACCTGCTCTGAAATGAGTGATCTTCGCTGGAAGTATTTTTCGGAGCAGGTCGGAAAACAATGGTCAATTGCGGAGCATCGGGATCAGAGCCGGTAGGAGAGGGGAGCGGATTACATCTCTTCGAGGGCGGTGATGCCCAGAAGATCCAACGCTCCGCCGATCACGCGGCTCGTAGCGCGCACGAGGGCGGCTCTCGCGGCGGCGACTGCGGGCTCTGCGCCGATCACGCGGCATTCCGGGTGATTGTAGAAGGCTGCAAACCGCTTCGAGATCTCGAAGACCGACTTGGTGACCATGCTCGGTTTGAGGTCGCGGGCCGCCTGCGCGACGTCGCGTGGGAACATCAACAGCGCCGACATCAGCGCCCGAGCCTGTTCCTGATCCAATGCGCTGTAGTCGGGCGTGGCTGCTTTCACCGCCTCTGCCTGATTCGACGCCTCAAGTTTGCGCAGGATGCTCTTGCCCCGGGCATATGCGTACTGGCAGTAAACCCCTGTTTCACCCTCGGGTTTGATGCTCGCCTCGGCGTCGAACATGAAGGTCGTCGTGGGGGCAAACTTTAAGAGGAAGTACTTGAGGCCGCTCAACCCCAGCGCTTCCGCTCTCCGATCGAGTTCGACCGGGTCGAGATCCGGCCAGAGCTCCTTACATTTGGCGAGGGCCGTCTCGTGCAGGTCGTCCATCAGGTCATCGGCATCGACCACCTTGCCCTCGCGACTCTTCATCTTGCCGGTCGGCAGCTCGACCATACCGTAACTCAGGTGGAACAAACGCCCCGCCAACTCCGGCCGAAGCTCCGCCAGAATCTGGAACAGCACCTGGAAATGGCGATCCTGCTCGTTGCCCACCACGTAGATCATCTGATCGAAGTTACATTGGGCGTAACGCCGCGTCGCCGTACCGAGATCCTGCGTCGTATAAACGCTCGTGCCGTCGGCGCGCAGCACCGCCTTCTCGCCTTCGAGGCCCATGCGCGAAAGATCGTAGACCACTGCGCCGTTGGCGGCCTTGTGGAAGATCCCGCGATCGAGCCCTTCCTGCACCAGATCCTTGCCCAGGAGATAGGTTTCGCTCTCGTGATCGATGCGGTCGAACTGCACGCCCATGCGCGCGTACGTCTCTGCAAACCCGCTCTCACACCAGCCGTTCATCATCTTCCAGAGGGCCCGCACCTCGGGGTCACCCTGCTCCCAGGCGCGCAACATCTCGTGTGCCTCGGCGCCCAGCTTGCTCTCGGTGTTGAAGAAGTCGTCCTTCGACGGCCGGGGCTCTTCGGGATAGCGATCTTTGTATTCCGCCACCAGCGCCTGCTCGAACTTCACGTAGAGATCGCCCACCATATGGTCGCCCTTCTTGCCCCAGCTCTCGGGAGTCTGACCATCGGCGAACTTCTTATAGGCCACCATCGACTTGCAGATATGGATCCCGCGGTCGTTGACCAGGTTGACCCGCGTCACCTCTGCCCCCGCCGCCGCCATCAGCCGCGCCACCGTGCAGCCCAGAATGTTGTTCCGGCAGTGACCGAGATGCTGAGGCTTGTTGGTGTTGGGCGAGCTGTACTCGATCATCACCTTCTGTCCCGCGAGCGCATTGCTCTGACCCAGCGCCCCATCGTCCTTCTCCGCCCATTCGATCACCTCGCGAGCGATCTCGGGCCAGTTGAGCCGGATGTTCAGGAACCCTGCGACCGCCTCTGCAGAGGCTACCTGCGGGAGATCCTTTAAGCTCTGCCCCAGGTCGGAAGCGATCATCTGCGGCGCCTTGTGCAATGCTTTGGCGTATTTATGGCATGGGCAGGCGAGATCACCCTGTCCCTCGCGCGAAGGCGGCGCCAGCTGCACCGAATCCTGCACCCCCTGCGCCTGCAGGGCGGCGTTGATCGGGGCCGAAATCTCTGAAAGAAGCGCTGCGTAAAAATCGATGGCCATCGGTAACTCCATTCTACGAGTAAAAGTTGCGCGCTATTTGCGCAGGTTTGCGGTGATTCGCAAGGGGGTTGAAAAGATGATGCTTGCTGAAACCAGGGGATGCGATGCACCTGGAATGCGATTCTCTGACTGGAGATGGACTGCAGCAGGGCGAACCATGAAGGCGGGCCCGCTGATTACTCTTCCTCTTCTTCTGTTGTGATGCGCTTCCCTTTGGGCATAAAGACCTCCCGAATGGCGGTCTCGAGCTTGATCATGCGGCCGCCCTTCACAAAGAGCAGATCGCCTGGCCTGTTGTCGGCCTTCAGTGTCTGGACCAACTCTTCTTTATTCATGTACCTGACGTTGGGATGCACCTTTTCGGCCTCCTCGGCCATCCATTTGCAGCGCTTCCCTACGCAGTAAAGCAGGTCAACCTGCGGGTAGTCCTTAAACATCTGCCCCACCTGACGGTGGTATTTCTCGTCCCAGTCTCCAAAACCACCCATATCGCCCAGAATGGCGATCTTTCTTCCACCCGGAAACCCTGTGTCATAGCTCAGCATATATTCGATCCCCGCGCGGATGGATTCCGGCGACGAGTTAAAACAGTCGAGGATCACCGTGATTGAGCCGTATTTTTGGATGTTCTGACGGATACCCTGCGGGACAAACCTGCGCAAAGTGCTGGCGATCTCGGGGGCGGGCACGTTCATTAAGCGTCCAATGGCGAAGGATGCGAGTACGTTGATGACATTGTGGATGCCGAGCGTGTCGATCTGAATGCGTGTGGGTACAGATTGATAATGGGCGGTGAACGAGAGTTGATTGCGCTCGAACTTCACGTCGCTCGCATAGAATTCAGCCGACGGATCCCTGGCGCTCAGCCGCATCAGACGCGGTTTGATGTCTTCCTGTTTGACGGTACCGAGGTATTGATTGTCGGCATTGAGCAGCAGGATGCTCTGCTCTGTCATGCCCGTCAGGATCTCCATCTTCGCTCTGAAGATGTCGTAGGGATCTTCGAAGTTGCCGATATGGGATACCCCCACGGTGGTGATGACTCCGATGTCGGGGGTTGCGATGCGCGACATCTCCTCAACGACGCCCGCCTTGCCCATACCGAACTCCAGCACCAGGACTTCGGTATTCGGAATGATGCCGAGCAGCTGATCTGCGGTGTGAATCAAGGCGTTGGCATTGCCGCTGGTCTTGCGCGCATGGGAATATTGGATGTTCGAAGAGAGGATTAAATGGGTCAGCTCCTTGGTGGTGGTCTTTCCGTTGCTGCCCGTGATGCCGATCACCTTCAGCTGATTGCGTTCGCGATTGAGTTGAGCGATCGCCCTCTGCGCAGCACGCGCATTCGGCACCACAATGGTGTGATATTGCGGGTAATTCTTCTCGGCAATGAGCGCGATGGCTCCGGTAGAGAACGCCTGATCGACCGCATCATCTTCGGCAATGCCCAGTTCTTCTTCGCAGATATGGGGGATCAGAATGTAGACGGAGTTCTTGAGCGTGCGATCGTGGAACCTTGTGACGCGGGAGAGCGTGCGCTTGTCGGCGGCTTCATTGCTGGGGTAGTTGAGCAGACGGTAGATATCCCCAAGAGTCATATGCATCATCGGCGGTTTTCCTTTATGTGCATCCTGAGCCCGCTTCTGTGTTGCTTGATGAGCTGCGTTTTGCGCGGTTTGGTGGACAGCCCAAACATGCTTTTCGAAAGGGGCGGCGCGCTATTTACACGACTTTCCCATCGATTGAACGTGAAAAAATGCTGGGCCAAGGTTTCATTTTAGGGGTCCGGTTTTGCTTTTTGGGAGTGACATGCAGTGACGATGGGGTAAAAATACGCCTCCTTGCTCGGCAATGCGATGGAGCTCGAAGTGGAAAAAATGCAGGTCTTTTTGACGCCCGATGAAATGGCGGAGGTGGCCGGCGGTCGCTGGGTAAACGACGATAAACCCCGGTTGATCACGGGCGTGCGCGTCAATCCCGAACGCGTTTTACCCGGCGATATTGTTTTTACGACGACGCCCGCACAGTGGGGCAAAGGGATTTTGGATTCGACCCAGCCGAAGATCCTGAAAAAGATGCAGGAAAAAGGGGCTGCGGCGATCGTCTCCACCGGGCCCAAAGCTTACGAACTGACAGGCCTGCCCACGCTTGTGGTTGAAAACCCGAAGGTGGCCCTCGAAAAGATCGCCGTCTGCAGCCGCGATCGCTTTCAGGGAAAGACGGTTCTGGTGACCGGGACCGAAGGCAAGACGGGGTTTAAGCTGCTGCTCGCGCATGTGCTGAAGCCGCAATGCGCCTGCCACGCCAGCAAAGACAGCGCCAATTTAACCGTGCCCGTCTGGTGCAGCATGGCGGGCGTCAATCGGGAGACCCAGGTTCACATCTGCGAAGTCTCGGTGGCGCAGCCCAAAGTGGGCTTTACGCGTTCCCGTTACCTGCGGCCCAACATCTCTGTGATCACGGAAGTGGGCTATTCCCATGTAGAAACGCACGGTGGCCTGGACGCCCTCATTTACGATAAAGCTTCGGTGTCGGATGGCCTGGTGGATGGCGGTTGCTGCGTGGTCAACGCCTCCTGCCCCCAGTTTGACAAGGTGCGTGAATGCATCTTTAAGCGGCATTATGTGCCGGTTTACGGTTTTGGTGAGCATCCGCGTTCGCAAAGCCGCGTGATCGAGGCGCAGTTTGTCAATCAGAGCTGGGTGTGCAAAGCCGATGTGAGAGGCAAAGAAGTGCAATACACCATTCATGCGATGGGTGATCATATGCCCAACGCAGTGGCGGGTGTATTGCTGACGGTCGATCTGTTGGGCTACGATGTGTTTAAGGCTGCGAAAGAAGTGGCCAGCTTTGAGCCCTCAGAGACCATGGGGCGTCTGGAGCAGCTGACCCTTCACGGGCATCCGTTTACCTTCTACGATCACAGCCATCGCGCATCTCCCTTAAACTTCCGATCTGCGCTGCGCGACGTGAGCCGGATTCAGGTGACCGGCAAGCGGATTGCTGTGCTGGGATCGATGCTGAACCTGGGCGATTTAAGCGACGCCTCCCATAAAGACCTGATGACAGATATTGAGAAGGCTCATTTTGATGTGATCTACACATTGGGGGATCCCATTAAAGTGATTCGGCCTCTGCTCAAAAAGTTACCTGGTGTGACGCTGAAAAGTCATGCAAAGGACTGGAAAGAGTTGATAGAGCCTGTGTCCAATGAGATTGGAGACGGCGATTTGCTGTTTATGAAAGGCAATCACAGGGTTTGGCTTAAGTATTTGTCGGCGGAGTTGCGTGAACAGGCTCAGCGCGAACAGGAGGCGAACGATGCGCGATAACTCTGATTTTGACATGATCTTTGGGGGCGATACCTATTTTGGCGAATGGCATATGCGCCTGCGCGTAAGGAAGCTTCACAACGATATTTTAAAAGAGCGCGGCTATTTGGATATGGGTCAAAACCTGGTACCCATGATGCAGCAGGCTGAGATGGTCTGCGTCAATCTGGAATGCGCGATCACCGAGATTGAAAAATCGCCTTTAGCTGATAAACCGCATACTTACGCAGCAGTGGCTGAGCCTACCCTTGAAGCCTTGAAGAATGCCAACGTTCATGTGGCGTGTTTGGCCAACAATCACTCTGTCGATTTCGGCAAGGCGGGGTTGATCGATACGCTCGAATCCCTTGAATCTGCGGGGATTTCTCCGATCGGTGCCGGTCGGAAGGCTGTGGATGCGCAGATGCCTTATGTGTTTGAAACACATGTGGGCGATGTATTGCGCAAGTTCGGTCTGATTTCGGTTTACAACTTTGGCGAGCGATCTAAAAAATGGGGCTTCTATGCCGAAGAAAAGATTCCCGGGACCAATGTGCTCGATATGGAACTCCTGAAGTTCCAATGCGCTTTTTTGCGTGAAAAGCAAATCCTGCCCATCGTGATCCCGCATTGGGGGCCCAACTATTGCTGGCGGACCGAGACGATGCAGCGGATGGCCCATCAGATGGTGAAGGCGGGCGCGGGGCTCATCATCGGACACAGCGCCCATATGCTGCAAGAAGTCGAAGTGATCGATGGCGTGCCCGTATTTTACAGCCTGGGCAACTTTATTATGAACGGAGATGGTGAATATCGTGAGCGCAACCTGCCGCCCTACAGTGCGCTTTTACGTTTGACGATTCCGAGCGATCAGCCGCAGTCGCTCACGCTTCGGCTTTATCCTTTTGTGAGCGATAACCTGCAGACCGACTTTCATCCCCGTTTTGTGACCGATTTTGAAGCCCGGCATGTGCGCGCGCTGCTCGATGGCCATCAATGGTCTTACGGCGAATATGGCTTGCCGGTCACATGGGCTTCCGATGCGTTTGGTCCCTATATGCGCATGGATGTGATGCCGTAATCGGCTGAATTGAGAATGAAAGATGGCGATGCATCTTCCTATCCATGATCTCCGCCCCGAGCATCTCTACCGTCTGTTCATCGACGGCCGTTTTTATGTCAAAGAACACGGCTGGGAAGGCTACGCGAGGCGGCAGGCCGGATGTGTCGAAGGGATGAGTCTGGCTTATTGCCATATGCTCAGGAACTTTGAACTCAAAGACGGACTCACGCTCGAATACATCCAGCAGCTGCACGATATCTGTACCAGTAGATTTAAGGAAGATGTGCGCAAGAATCGCTATCCAGGCCAGATTCGGGATTATTCACTTTCATTCCTTTTGCGCAGCAGAACTTCGAGTCTGAGAGGGATTGAAGATTTGGATGCCCAGGGACTGGAAGGACATGAATTCTTTATAAAGGTTGAGAATAAAAAGAGTTTTTTTGACAGTCCTTATGATGCCTATCTCTATATGAGATCACAAAAAGGGGTGCGCTATACGGTCGGCACAGGACCCATTTGTGATGAATATAAGCAAGCTCTGATCGATAAAAAACCTGAGGAGCTGTACTGGAAGGCGCGGGCGGTGGTGCGCCAGAATGTTGAAGCCCGGTGCCGGCAATTGATCGATCAATACAATCAGAAGTCGGCTCATTGTTCGGGCGATGACTTAGTCAGATGCCATATCGATCTGATTAAAACCCTGGAACGCACGCACCCCTTTGTGGACTGCAATAATCGTGTATTGATCAATATCGTGCTGAATCATTTGTTAATGCGATCTGGCGAGCTGCCCGTCATTTACGAAGATCCTAATATTTTTGATGGGTTAACGACCGAGGAATTGGTTGCGGAAGTCAAGTATGGTCAATCGCTTGTCCAGCAACTGATCGATGATCCGGATTCTGAAGTCTTTGGACATTGCACCAAATGTGAATATCCCTGGAACACGCATCGCATCTGCGAACTGCTGCATGAATGGATCCAAATGTTGCATCCTTAAAAGAGGGAGTAGGTGAGATGCAGACTCTGATGATCTTTCGTAATCGGGTGCGTTTTGTCCCTTTGAACGCGCTTCAGGGCTTGCCGCTTGTTGGGCAGGCGGTCTTTGCTTCGACCATCGATGCCCTTCATTGTGAGAATGGTCTCTTTGCACGTCGTTACCAGCAGGGCGTTTGGGCAGCCGAAGAAACCGAGCTGATGCCTTCATTTGTGTATTTTGATGGCGACGACGAAGATTACAGCTTTGATGAACAAGTGACCGCCTTGTGGTCGTTTCTGGAAGCAAATCATCCTTATTGCTATCAGATCTTCTTCTCTAACGGGCCGCTGCGAGCTTTTCTATCTAAAATTTCTGATGCTTCGAGTGGTGATGACCAGGGTGACCCAGTCATCGGGCATGCCATTCTTCATTTTGTTGTCCCCAAAAATATATTTAAAATTCACTGGTTAGATGCTCCTGAAGATTTGGCGGTATCAGGAGAAATTCAAGGGATCGCTTCTCAGCTCTATGCTCATTTGCAACAGTGGGTTCAGACATCCTGCGATTCACAGAAGGTAAAAGACAGAGTCCGATCTTTTTGCCTGAAGGTCGGGTTTTCTGTTCAGCAGGTTTCCTGCACTGCGATTACCATTCGCTCGATCGAATGCATGACATTGGATGACTTATCACATCATCCTGGGGCGCGGGATGTGCTCAGTGGAATGGCGGAGGATCTGCTGGCGGTCAAGCAGAGCGTCAATGCGGAGCTGGGCGTCAATAACAAGCATTATTTGAGGGCGGCCCGCGAGCTGCAAATCTGTTGTGAACCCATCGGAAAAGACTACTACCTTCTGTCGCGAGGCGCCCATCGGGCCCTTTTTGTGCCCTATCATCGGACGGTACAGACCACAGAGGCGGTGGCGCGATTGCGCAATAAAAAACAGACAGTGCAATTGCTGAAGAGTCACGGGATCCCTTTTGCTCGCTCAAAATCCTTTAAACGCAGTGAATTAACAGAGGATGCCATTCAATCCGCGCTCTCTAAACTGAAGCTGCCGGTTGTATTAAAGCCGGCGCAATCTGCAGGCGAAGAGGTGTATTTTCATCTGAGAACACCGGATGAAGTTTTGTCTGCATTGTCCGAACTCCCAGAAAAAGCGCAACATGTTGTTTTAGAAGAAGAATTTCAGGGCGAACTGTTTCGGTTTGTGGTGGTCAATCATCAGGTTAAATCGGTTTTGCACGCGCAGATGCCTGTCATATATGGAGATGGCAAGCGTTCGATTCGCGCCCTTATCAATTTGTCGAATACATGCCGAAAACGTAAGATCAAAATCACGCCGGCTGTAACGCAGTATTTAAAGACCATGGATCTGACCCTTCAGTCTGTGCTTCCCAATGGTCAGCGTCTCTGTGTGCTTCCCCGTCGCAATGGCGATGTAACCTGCGATGTGACAGATACGATGAATCAGCGTTACATTGAGCTCGCTGAAAACATCAGCCGATGGGTTGAACTCAAGGTGTGCGGTCTCGATCTGATGATCAATGCGGCAGGCGATTATCGGGTCTTTAGCGTATGTTCTGCCCCTGCGCTGTTCCCCCATATGGAGCCTTGTCAGGGGGCCTGCAGAGATCTGTTTAAAGACATACTTGAATATGTGTTGCTCAATGCCTCCGATGACTTCTTTGATCTCCATCAGATCCGCGAGCATCACGCTTAAAGGTGAGGTCTGTCCATATGTTAGAGCGGTCATTTTATTTATTTACACCTGGTCCCGTCGCTTTGCCCGAGGAAGTGCGCGCTATCGGTGCGCAACATGTGCCTTATTTTCGCAATGATGCCTTTTCTGAAGTTGTCTTTGATTGCGAGCGCATGTTGTTGCAGCTGACTTCTGCTCCAGAAGGAAGTCGCGTCGTTTTTTTGACGGCCTCCGGGACGGGCGCGATGGAGGCGGCGGTTCAGAATTTGCTGCGGCGCGATCGGTCTGTGGTGGTGGTTAATGGAGGCACCTTTGGACAAAGGTTTGTGGAGCTTTGTCATCACGCATCGATTCCTACAGAGGTTTGCCTGTCAGAGGGGGATAACCTGTCTTCTGGCAAGCGTTTAGAGCCTTTTGGAAGGGATGCCCAGGCGCTTTTGGTGAATCTTCATGAGACCAGTTGTGGCTTGCTTTATGACATCGATGCTATCGATCGCTTTTGCCAGGAGCGCAATTTACTCAATATTGTGGATGGGATCAGCGCATTTTTAACCGATCCCGTCGACATGACCGCAAATCACATCGATGCGTTCATTCTTTCCTCTCAAAAAGGATTGGCGTTGCCGCCGGGGTTGAGCATGGTGGTGTTATCGCCCAGAGCGATCGATGCGATTCAGCCTGAGCAAGCGCCTTTTTACTTCAATTTTGAGGCTTACCTTAAAGATGGAATGCGCGGCCAAACGCCTTTTACACCAGCGGTTTCTGTGATTCTGCAGCTCCATGCGCGTCTAAAAAACCTGATTGCACGAGGCCTTGATTTTGAATACCAGAGAGCGGCGCGTTGTGCCTCTTATTTCAGATCCCATGTTTCTCGCTGGCCGCTTCGCTTTTACAGTCAGCATATGCCCAACGCGATGACCATTTTAAGTCCCTCAGATGGGCGCAATGCCTTTGAAATTGTTCAATATTTAGCTGAAAAACATCGCGTGTTTGTGGCGCCCAATGGAGGAGCGTTAAAGAAGATTGCGTTCAGAGTGGCGCATATGGGAGATCAGACGGAAGCGGATTTGGATGTGTTGATTGCTGCTTTGGATGCTTATTACGCAAATGCCTAGGAGGAGAACACTGTGAAAGCGATCATCATGGCTGCCGGAGTGGGAAGCCGAATCAGTCGACATCTTCACGAGTTACCCAAATGCTGTGTCGAGATTGCGGGTGCGCCTCTCATCTGTCAGACTGTACGAACTTTACATGCGCTGGCCCATGTAGATATCACAGTGATCACAGGTTATCACTCTGAGAAGGTTGAAGAAGTGCTGGCGCATGAGGATGTGCATCTGCTGCGAAATCCCTTCTTCCGTGTGACCAATTCGATGGCTTCTCTCTGGTGGGCGCGGCATTTGCTGGATGGATCTGACGATGTGGTTGTGATGAACGGCGATGTCTATGCTGAGCCGGAAGTATATCGTAACTTGTTTGACGACAAGCGTTCTCCGCTTTTACTGGCAGACAGCAGCCGCATTTCAGAGGCCGATTATCGATTTCAATGGGATGCGGATTCAAAGCTTGTGAAGTTTGGAAAAGATTTAAACGACAGTGAGACTTCTGGCGAATATGTGGGGATGGGGATTTTACATGCGGCGGATGTGATCGCTTTCAGGGAAGATGTCTGTCGCATGGTGATGGAGGAGAGATATGGCTGCTGGTGGGAAGATGCGCTCTATCAAAGGATCGCGCAACAGGGTACGGTCTATGTAAAAGATGTGTCGGGTCTGTTTTGGGGTGAAGTGGATTACGTCGAGGATCTGGAGCGTATTCGCGCATTTGCGAAAGATGTATGATGTAAAACCTTGTTTAAGAGATTTTACACATTGGGCGAGATGGAATGGTTGATGGTGGAAGGTTAAAGGTTGCAGCATATATATGCGATTCTATTTGTTTTTTATCTCTGATGACTCGCTTTTTTGTTGACTTTGTTTTCTTTTAGATAGCATAAGTGGGTCTAAGACTTGTTCGATTGATCGGGAGAGCATATGTCCGATGAGACCATTTTTGTTTTGATCGCAAGCTACAGAGATTCTCAATGTTCTACAACAATACGAGATCTGTACGATAAAGCGAGATGGCCGCAGAATATTTATATTGGCATTTGCTGGCAGTTTTCTCCCAGTGATCCATTTGATTGCGTAGATCTCGATCAAATCTATATGGATCACATTCGCATTGATCGTGTGCCTTTTCAGGAATCACACGGTGTCTGCTGGGCAAGGAGGCGGGCTTCTTTATTAAATAGGGGTGAGGATTATACGCTCTTTATTGATTCCCATATGCTCTTTGAGAAGCATTGGGATGAGATTCTCATCTCAGAATTAAAACGTTGCCCTTCCAAACGTGCTGTATTGAGCGCTTATCCGCCTCCCTTTATTTTGCCTGATATTAAAACTTATAGAGCACCACAAATTAATTTTGTGGCGAGATTGGAAAATTCGATTGTATTGCAAGGTTATCCAACGGAGCGCTGGCGTGGAAAAGCGCGCTGGTTGGTGGATTTGCCTGAATATGAGCCCTTGCATGGTGCTGTCTTTGCGGCTGGTTTCTGTTTTATGCCTACAGAGACATTGCATGAAGTGCCTTACGATCCCTACATCGATTGGGAAGAAGAAGAAGTGAGTTATTCACTTCGCTTATGGCTTCATGGCTGGGATATTTATTGCTGCACGAAACAATATATGCATCATTTGGGCACGAGAGATAAGAAAGATTCTGCACATAATTTTAGAAGATTTACAAAGGCAGATGAGCTTTATCATCGGGCGGTTATCTCTAAGAAAAGATTTTACGCATTGTTGGGTATTAAGACATCAGATGATCCGGAGGTGATGAAGGATTTGGAGCGTTATGATTTAGGGCATGCTCGCTCTTTGCGTCGCTATAGTGCTTTGACAGGGGCTTATTTTAGCGAAGGTCGCGTTTCGGTACGCTCTCGCGGTGTTTGGTATGCGTCGATGAATGCAGCGCATCCCGCGAACAGCGAAAAAGTGAATGAAGGCTTAATGGCGGTGATGAGGAAGAGTTATGAGGATCGAAAGGGGGTGACTCTTGACTCTGGTTCCACGATGTATGCGACTAAACAATTGAGACCTGCCATTGTTGATTTTTATAAAGAATATAATATTTCTTCAGTTCTCGATTTGGGATGTGGCGTTTCTGATTGGTTGATACAAAAAGGGTTAGAGGTTGAGCACTATGTGGGCGTGGATTTTATCCCTGAACTGATTGAGATGAAGCGTAAGCGACATGAGAATAAAGCATGGCTGCAATGGATATGCAGCGATTTTAGATATGAACAATATGGTTCTTTTGATGTCATCATCATTCGCGATTGTCTCACGCAAATGAGCGTTTTTGATACTATTCTTGCTTGCGAATTGTGGAAAGCTTCCGGAAGTCGATATCTTTTGGCTTCACATTATGAAACGAACAGTAACCGAGAGCTCGATTTACCTTCCGGCACCTGGGCAAAAATCAATCTGACCAAACCTCCGTTTCATTTTCCCAAGCCTTTGGCCTTACTACCCGACCAGGTCGAGCACGGTAAGTATCTCGCGCTTTGGAAAATGGATGAGATTCCGGACATCTCTTTGGATCAATACTCGGTTCCTGTATTGGAGTCGCGTGCGACATTGGCGATGAAGACTCTGCCGGAAGATGAATTTGAATTTTTGTATTCATTGAGAGATGTGGGTTGTTTTAAGGAAACTCATCTGGGGGGAGATGAATCCATTCAGTACGATATGGATGTGATAAGGCAGAATACGATTCTGCGTCGGATCCTGGCTAAGATCTGTGATAATTTCCGTGAGCGAATGACCCAGTATGAATTACATATTGTCTATTTCACGCAAAACACGGTTTCGATTGCCCATTTGAAATCTTCGACGATTTTGATTCCATTATTGCCACCTTTGATGCCATCGCTGAAATTGAGATGGCATGATGAGACGGCTATCATTCCAAATGGTAAGCCGATTGATTTGGGGCAAGATGACATGGAACTCCATTTAGACTTAGAGCAAGATGAGACTTCAGCGCAGTCTCCTGAATGGGCTGTCGCTTTGATTTGTGGTGAGCCTATCTCCCGCAATGTAAAAATCATGTGATGGATTGAGCGATGGAGAACCACATGGAGATTTTGGAAGCCCTGTTGTCCGATTCTCTATCGGCGCAATTCCCTGAAGGGGTAAAGGGGCTTTTGCTCGGGGCTTCTCTCTCGGGGATTCTCGAACGATTATCTCAGACATATAGACTCGATTTAATACAAAATGTGTGTGATTTTGATGGGTTACAACTTGTTGAGAATGAATATCGATTTATTCTGTGTGATGGGATTGAGCTACAAAGGCAGCCGGAATGGCAAAAAACGCTCATCGGTTTGAACAACCAGTCTGATTTTTTGGGTATTGTGATTTGGAAGTATTTACTGCCTCCAGTCTTAGAAAAAGGAAAGAAGAAGCCTCCTCAATATTTGCATCTAAGTACACCGTATTTGAGATTGTTTTGGGAATCAGACGAGATTGCGCTCTATATTTCGGATCAACAGGATCGATGGACTTTGAGTGTGATTACACCCAATTATAATTCAGGAAATCTGATTTTCAGAGCTTTGGAGAGCATTCCGGAGAGAGATGACATTGAAGTGATTATCTGTGATGATGCTTCGACCGATCAATCTTACGCAGAGCTTTTAAAATATATCAGTCGTCGGCGCTCATATTCACTCTTACATCACAGAGAAAACCGTGGGGTCGGTTACACCCGAAACTGTTGTTTAAATGTGGCTCAGGGTGAATACATCGTTTTTTTGGATAGCGACGATTATTTTCTGCCCCAATTTGAAGAGATTTTGTTCCGATTGGGGGATGCCGATATGATTTATTATAATTTAAAAACGAATATGCCCGGGCGCATTTATGACATCAATATTACATCTCGCAGGCGGCTTTGCGGCACAGTGAAATGCATCCGTCGTGCTTTGATCGGTCAGACTCGATTTCCTTTATATCGGGTCTCTGAAGATCGATTTTTTAACAATATTTTGCTATCGAAGAAGCCGAGTGAGCTGTTTACAGGGATTCCCGCTGCACATTACGATCATCCACGTGCTGGAAGCCTGACGTCCCGACGTTAATGCGCCACCACTTCCCCGCCGCATGTGGGACAGGTGGTTTGGTTGCGTTTGAGGGGCGTGGCGCAATGGGGATCGCCGCAGCAGCGTTTGCGGGTGACGCGCATGTAGATGCGGCCGATGACGATGCCGATGGCGGTGAGCAGGGCGGCGAGGATAGCGGGTTGGTGCAAAAACTGCGTGGCCACGAGGCCGATGGCGAGTCCGGTGATGCCGCCCCAAAGCATCGGTTCTGCATTCCAACGTATTGTTTTTACAGGAATTTTTCGTCCCCGGTTCCAGTGAAACTGCAGGTCGATTTTGTGGAATTGGCAGAGTTCGCTTAAGACGCGCAAAAAGCCATTGCAGCCGCGATTGAACCAGACCGCGAGAACGTGACCGAAGAAGGCGTTCCATCCGAGGCCGCTGCGATCGCCGATGCGCTGTCGGATTTCGATGGGGAGGACGGCTTCGAGGGCGCTGCGCAGATGGAGGGCGGCTTCTGCGGTGGTTGGATTGCGAATTTCGAGGATGGTCTTATGCGTGAGATGCAAATCCTCGCGGCGCATCAAAGGCGCTAACGCTTCGATCGATTGGGTGAGGCTCTGAATGGCTTCGGGGCCGAGGGCAAGGCGCTCCACCTCTTTGGGATCCTCCTCTGAGGTGAAGCGGTTTCGGATGGAAGTCATGCGTTTCGTCGTCGGAGGGCGATGGGCAGGAAGCCGAGGATCCAAAGGGGCCAGCTGCGGGATTGTCCAGGTATTTGCGAGCAGCCGTCATCGCTGCCGCCGTCGTCGGTGGAGATCACCGTGAATGTGCGCTGCGTGAAGCCGCTGCTGAGCATCCTGTTGTCGAGGGCTTCGACGTACCAGGTGCAAGTGTCACCTTCTTTGAGCTTATTGACCAATGATTGCGTGGTAAACCGCTCTTTCGGAAGCGATTCGTCATGTCCGGAGATATCGCAGTCATAAGTGAAGCGGTACAAAATGGTTCCGCCCTCAGGATCGCTGGATTCGGCCCAGCTGAAGAAGGCTTCCTTGAGCAAAATCTGTGCGCCGTCTGCGGGGGAGAGCAGTTCCGGGACAGTCGGTTTACCGTTGGACGTGGAGACAAAGAATGTCTGGCGAACGATTTCGCTTGCTGCCCGGCTGGGATCCTGAGCGAAGATTTCAAGCTCATAAGATTGATCTTCTTTAAGATTCACATCGGTGAGCGTGAATTCTGCTTTGCCATTCACGGCAGGGATGGGATCGCTCTGGACGATGGCATCGGTTCCTTCGTAAACCGTAAAGACATACGAGAATACATCATCATCCTTGTCTTCACTGCCTTCGGCGGTAAACGTGGGTGTAAAGGAAGCGACAAACTCCCCATCCATGGGTGAGATAGAGATCGCAGTGGGCTTTGAGGGTGGCTTGTTGTGTGTATTGACGGTAAAGGTCCAGCGCTCGGATGGGGCCGAAATGCTCCCCAGGGCGTCGACGGCGACCACATCCCAGGAATAGGGGACGTCTTCTTTCAGATCCTGGTTGGGCGTGAATTGGATCAGCTTGTTGCTGACGGTGCCTTTGCCGTTGGTCACGATGCTGGCGGATGCATCTGTACCTCTGTAAATCCTGAAGCGATATTCGATTTCGTCGCCGTCTTTGTCTGTAGAGGGTGCGACTTCAAGGACGGGGCGAACAAGATGCACGACGCTGTCGTTGCGAGGCGTGCGGGGTGTGGGGGCAGAGGGTGCGCTGTTGGTTTCATTGACGCGGAAGGTCCATTCTTCGGTCCAGGGGGTTTCATAGCTGCCAAAGGGTTCCTCATCTTCGATTGTGATGTAGGTCACCTGAGACTTGGCGCGCCACGCGTAAGTGGAATCTTCACTCAGCAGGTTTTCCGGAATGGTCCATGTTGCCTGGTGGCCTTCCGATTTAATGGGATCGCTTTGGTAGATCAATTCGCCGTTTGGAGGACAGCCTTTGCTGGTGCAAAGCTGATAGGTGACCATCAGATCAAAGGGCAGCTTAAACTCGCCGGTCGAGACGACGAGCTCGGGCGTGGCATCCGCGATGCGAAGTTGGTTTTCAGGGCTGACATGCAAGGGTAAGGCGGGGCCATCAAATTTGCAGGGATGGGAGCCGAATTCAAATTCCCGGACATTGACTAAGCCATCGTCATCAAAATCGAGAAGCGCGTCGTCGGCGGAAGTGAGGTCAAATCGGTGATCTTCGTCGCATTCTTCGCCGGCGTTATAGGATTCTTCCCAGCCATCAGCCATCAGATCTTCATCGTTGTCTTTAAACAGAATCTCAAGGAGCAGGTCTTTCGCCTGAGATGCTGTATCGTTGTTGTCTTTCGCGCGGACTGTGATGGTGAGCGGGCTTTGAAGATATTGCTCGTAAGTAGGTGTAAAACTGATGATGCCCGTTTCGGGATCGAAGGTCATGTTGCTGGGAGCGGAGAGCAGTTCATAAGTGATCGCATCATTTACGCCCGGATCGATGGCTGTGATGAGTGCGTTGTAAGGTACTCCTTCCCATGCGGCCGGAAGTGATTCCGTTTTGATTTCGGGGGCCACATTTTCGACGCGGACAAGCAGCGTGTATTGATCTTCTGCCCCGGTTTCATCCTTAAACTTGGCTGTAATGTTGTAGCTGATGTTGTCGGGAAGCGTAATCTGCTGGATTAAGTCTTCTTCGCTCTGAACCTGGGTGTCTTGATTATCGTTTTCGAGGTTGATCCATGTGACAGTGAATTGATCCTGATAAGGCTTGTTGAGTTTTGCTGTGACGGTGAATGGTCTCCCTTCTTCCGCCGGGTTGGGATTCGAGCTTAAGCGGATTTGCGGAGGCAGATTGGTGACCGTCACATTGTAGGTGGAAGTCGTTTCTGCGTAGCCATCATTGGCGGTTATGGTCAAGGCATATGTACCATCATTCTTAAATGTGATGGGGCAAAGTGCGTCCTGGGATTCGCCGAGCGCGATGTTTTCGTTATCCTGTGGACCGAATTCAAAAGTCAGCGCCTCGTCGCCCGGGTCGGTCGCTTGAGTATTGATGAAATATGGTTTGTTTTCAATGGGATGGAGAACTTGGTTCCCCCATGAATCGACGATGATCGGATCGAGCTGGGGGGGGACGTTGAGGACGTTCAGTTTAAACTCCTGATCCTGGTATGCGCCGTAAGGATCGGAAACGCGGCATCGAATCGTCACTTCGCCCACGGTTTTCAGGACAGCGGTGATTTCCTGGCCTTGTCCGAGAGAAATCCATTGAGGTGTCACTACCGGTTCATCGGTGTTTTCGCCGGACTCATCGGTGTTTTCGCCGGACTCGTCGGTGTTTTCGCCGGATTCATCGGTGTTTTCGATGGGTTCATCGGTGTTTTCGATGGGTTCAACGGTGTTTTCGATGGGTTCAACGGTGTTTTCGATGGGTTCATCGGTGTTTTCGATGGGTTCTGGCTCGGGTAAGAGTGCGCTCCATTCGTACTGCAGGGGGTTTGAAACGGTGTCATGGGCTGAGGCGCGCAATGTGAATGCAGTGCCTTGAGCGATACTCGTGTTTTCGTTAGGAATGACACTGTCGATGGTGATTCCGTTGGCAGCGAATTCCGGTGCGGCGTTGAGCACCTCAAATTCGAGCAGGCTGGTTGTTTGCAATCCGGAGGGATCCTGCACTTTGACCACAAGGCGGCGAGAACCTTTGGCGGCATAGGTGTATGTAATTGAAGGAGAATGATCGGCAGGACACTGAATGGTGCTGATTTGGCTTCCGCTCCCTTTGGGACAGTCATAAATGCCGTCTGCATCGAGATCAAAGTAATAATCTAATTGCTCAAGATCTGTGTCTTCTGCGATGACTGTAAAGGTTGCAGGGATGCCTTCATAGATGAATTCTGGATGTTCGATTTGGGTGACAGCAGGCGCTGCATTCTGGACGTTGATCGTCTTTCGGATTTTGTCGGTGCAGGTTTGATCATCGCACATCCAGAAATCGACGTTATATTCGCCAGTTCGGGCGAATGTGATCTCGAAGGGGTTGACGTCGCTTTCGAAGTCGGCGTTTCCGTCACCGTTCAGATCGACCTTGAAATGGTTGATGCTGCCCTTGTGCTGGAACGTGTATGAAACAGAGTGAGGGCGGCCCTGATAAGCGCTGGTATTGGTAAAGACCTCGCTGATCGTGGGGACGTGGTTCTGAACGGTTAAGCTAAATTCTCGAACGATCTCGGCGTCACTGTCGTCGCGAACGCGGGCATGGGCCTTAATGTTGCCGCTGATGGTGTATTGATGGGTGAACGAACTGCTGCCGTTCGGGTCAGGGGCCACATTGGGGTCAGGAGCCACATTGAGATCTTCGTAAATGCCATCACCATCCCAGTCAAAGTCATAAGAGATGGGATCATGGCCGGGATCGCTCGCCTTCAATGAGACTGTAAAGTTATCGCCCTCGTTGATGTTGGTCTGTGTTGTGGTAAAGGATGTGATGTCTGGGGGCAGATTGCGGATTTCGATGCGCGCGGTGTCCTGATCGGTCAGGTTCAGGCCTGTGACGCTTTCGCTGACTCTGACCGTTGCAAAATAAATACCATCGTTGGGAAAATCCTTTGTGATTTGGGCGGATTGCGCGTCGTTAAACAGACCATCACCGTCGAGATCCCAAGCGTAGGTCAATGTGCGGTTCTGGGCATCAAAGCCGCTTGCGTTGAGAGTGACGCTCGAGCCTTCATCCGCAGTATAGGGGCCGCCAGCGTCTGCGACAGGATTCTCACTTCCGGGTAAAACTTCGAAATTGCGCAACTCGTACTGCATGTTTGTAGAGAGTTGCAGCGGAGTGGTCTTGATGACGTTTTTGATGCCTTTGAGTGCATCTTCGCGCTGAGCTTCTAAAACGACCACGCTCATCAGACTGAGGGATTGGTGACTGGGAATGGAAATACGGTATTCCCAGGTGATTCCGGTCGTCGTGCCTTCTTCGGCGGGTGGGTTGCAGATGACGCGAGTGGGAGAGACAAAGGGGGCGCGATCGGTGCCTGCACCGTACATTAAAAGGCCAACAGCCGGGGTGCCTCCTGTGGCATTGTCGTCATCCCATAAGATCCACCGGTCATTTGAGTTACATACGCCGTCGTCAATGCTCGTCACGACCACCGGGTCAGAGACGGATGCAAGGCCATCTTCACTGCCCTGAGAGCCATAACGGATGGTCACTTCGATGGGATCGCCGGCTTTGTTGGTGTAGCGGTCGATGAATCGGACGAAATGAGTAGCGTGGCTCTCTGTGGTTGAAGGCGAGAAGACAGAACGCTGGACTTCGATATCTGCGAATGTAGCTGTTCCGTATTTGAGCAGCTGGCCGTCGCGTTCGAGTGCAACCTGAGCATCGGGCTGGTAGAGATCGGCTGCGGTGCAGGGGGCTTCGCAGTCTTCACCTTCACATTGGCGCACGCAGAGGGATGGCCATTGAGCAAAGACTTCAGGAGAGGTGAGCGCTGCCTGAGCGTTTAAATGAAAGACCGTGCCATTGCCGCTGGTCAGCGTCTCTTCTGCCGCTGCTGGAAATGTTAAGAAGGAGAGAACTAGAAAAGGAGCAATGCGCATGGAGATCCTCCAGACTGACGATAACCCCGTCAGTGTAACTGGAGTGCGCATGATCCGGCAAGGATTGTGTAGAGCTTACGGCCAGTTGCCTCTTAAAAGAGAGCTTTTATGATTTGAAGGGGGGGAGCGAAAGGAGAGCTGTTTAAGGATTGACCGGTTCGGTCGGAGGCGTGTCTTCAGCTTTGGGGGCTTCGTCCGCTTTGGGAGCGTCTTCGGCCTTGGGTGCCTCAGCCGGAGTGGGGTCAGCCGCTTTGGGCGCATCTTCAGCTTTGGGCGCGTCGGCCACTTCTGCTGAATTTGACTTGCCCTCTTCGACGACCACATTGCCCTCCTGCGTGGGGGCAGGTGTATCAAAGGCGGCTTCCTGCATGGCGGCCTTCGTGGGATCCTTGGCATCCGGGCTGGAAAACCACGCGAGCACCATGCTGGTGACCAAAAAGATAACAGCGCCAACAGTGGTCGCTTTGCTTAAAGCCGTCGCGGCTGCGCGCTGGCCGAGGGCTACCCCAGCTCCTCCACCAAATGCTGCGCTGACACCGCCGCCCTTGCCGGACTGCAACAGCACGACGAGGACGAGAAAGATGCAGGTGAGGACGTGAACGATCGTGACGAGGGTCTCGATCATTTCTTGGACTCCTCGTAGAGGATGATGCCCATGAAAGCATCAGCCGTCAGGCTTGCGCCGCCTACCAGCGCGCCGTCGATGTCGGGTTGGCCCAAAAGTTGAGCGGCGTTGCTGGCTTTGACGCTGCCGCCGTATTGAATGCGCACCTTGTCTGCAGTCGCCTGGCCATAGATTTCGGCCACTTGCTTGCGGATCGCGGCGTGCACTTCTTCGGCTTGCTCAGGCGTTGCGGTACGACCGGTGCCGATGGCCCAGACGGGTTCATAGGCGAGGACGATCGCAGCGACTTCGTCAGCGCTCAAAGCGGAGAGGCCGACCTTGACCTGCTCAGCGATGACGTCAAAGGTTTTGTTGGACTCGCGTTCTTCGAGGGTTTCGCCCACGCAGAGGATAGGTGTGAGCTGGTGATCGAAGAGCGCGCGCGCCTTTTTGGCGACGCCTTCGTTGGTTTCAGCAAAATACTGACGCCGTTCGCTGTGACCGATGATGACGTATTTGCAGCCCGCATCTTTGAGCTGCACCGGTGAAAACTCGCCGGTATACGCACCTTTATCGGCCCAATGGCAATTTTGCCCCGCCACAGCGATCATCGATCCGGCAAGGACCTGAGCGATGGGGTAAATCGCGGTCGCCGTCGGAGCGACGACGATGTCCATGTTTGAAACCTTGGCACATCGATCGCGCAAAGCCGTCACCAAGGCGGTGCCTTCTGCGACGGTGAGATTCATCTTCCAGTTGCCAGCGATGATCTTGCGGCGCATGGTTATCTCCGATATCCGAGAGCGGTAAGACCAGGCAGTTCGCGACCTTCGACGAATTCGAGGCTCGCGCCACCACCGGTGGAAATATGGCTGATG
>DBWM01000043.1:0-7841 GCA_002309015.1 Myxococcales bacterium UBA1238
AATTTGAGGACTCTTTATTTCCTTATTCGGTATAGCGGAGGCGGCTGTCAATTCGACATAATTTTCTTGTGATACTTTACCGTACATGAGCATTAGACCAGGGTTTATATCCGTCCAGCTCTTTGAATATCGTAAAACTTTGCTGCCCTTCTACAAATTGAACCCAACTCGGCACCTCATAAATGCTGATCGTCTTTTTGAAAGACGGGCCGTCTGGGGTGGTGATGAGCAATTGATATTCGCCGGACATCATCGGTTCGAGGGACATCGTGAGTTTCCCATCGTTCAGAGCGAAGGTGCCCCCCTGCACGGTGTCATATTCCGAAGAAATCTCCCAGGTGGAACCCTCAGGAAGGTTCTCCCAGCCGGAGAAGTCGAATGTACCGCCGAAATAAGGGAATTCAAATTGGAATGACTCATCGGGTTCAGGCGGATTGCCGCATGCGCCGTCGATGCAGAAGGTATTTTCGGGGCAAGAATGGGTGCCGTCGCGCGTATAATCGAAATGTGTACCGTCAACACAGAAGGGTTTGTAGCGGTCATAATGCACGCGATCCGCGCTGCAGTGGACAGCCGGCTTCACAATCTCGGTTGTTGTAGCGCAACCGTCACCCTGGCTGTTGCAGGAACCCGTGGCTCGATGGAGTACAATCTCTCCTTCATTTTCCGAAGCTTCGCATGCGATCAACTCGCCAGGTTTACAATAGTTTTTGGATTCGAATTGCTGGTTACATCCTGCTCCATCCACGCAGGAAGCAGCGCTGTAATGATACTCGGCACCATCTCTGCAGATCGTACGTGCAACGCAGGGCTCATCCGCGATGGATTCCGCCTTGCATTGTCCCGTTGTATCGTCACATACGCGGTTCGTAATGATCGCAGCATCATTTGAGTCGGTACATGCGATTTCCGGAACCGTGCAATCGTCTTCTACATGGATCCCAACCTTGCATTCCGGATGGTCATAGTCGCAGACGCCCATGCTGTCGATGCTTCTCCCATTGGAATCGCATTGATAGTGATGCCCGGAGACGATGGTCGTGCAATCGAACCTTTCAGTGTCGCAGGTCGCCTCACCGTTTTCGATGTGACAACCGCCGGTTTGCTTTACAAGATACCTGAAAACGTTTGGATAACTGTAATCTTCACATCTCAGATTGGTTACCGGGCATTCCTTCTCATCGCAGAGGCTTGAATTTGTATCGAGGATCTTCAGAGTACCCTGAGATGCAACCTGATAACCCGCTGATTCATCTGTATTCTCGTCGCCGTCGCAGTACGTCCAGGTTTCTCCGCCGTCCAGACTGAAGCGGTAGGCGAATGCCCATGAGGATTCCACCGTAAACTCGTCTCTGTCAGCGATCGAAACTGCTTTGGTAAATTCATTTTTCGAACCAAAGCCCATGAGATCATGAGTTATTTCCAGCGGAAGCGTCTTCAATTCAGATTCCGGCAGCTCTCTCAAATCCAGATTGTCTTCAGCTTCAGCGTACACCAGCTGGGCTCTGAAGTTTGACATCCTTTCGAGGGCGTGAGCTTCGGTGACGGCTCTCGAGCGATCGTACTCGATGCCGTTATCTCGCATGGGAATCTTTCCCTCAGCGTCGAGCGGCGTGAATTGATTGCCGGTTACATCTGGAATCAGGAGATCACCCTTGAACAATACCTTTTGATCATTCTTATAGACCTCCATTGTGATCGGATTCTTGAATCTGCACCAGGAGATCGGTTCCGGATCGCGGCAATAAGCGATGGGTAAACCATCATCAGAGGTTGCTGCGCAGGTTTGATTGTGGAGTGCACAGTCATCCTGAGACCATCCCATGCCGATTATGTCGTTTTTACAGGTGACGTGATTCAATTCTGCCTTCACACTCCCTATACATGCGCTGTAAGTCACATCGCCGAGGATTGAATTGGCATTAATTTTTTCCAGAACACATTCACCTGCCACGCAACCGAGGTTATTCAAAACATAGACCTGGCCTTGTTCGTCTTCAGTGCAGGTTGAACCGGTACGATATGGACATTGTTCGAGCGGAGTGGCGACAGGTTCGCAGGTTGCTATCTGTTGTTCTGCGTCAATGATGATACAATGAGTGCCTTCTGCGAAGACATTATGCGCATTGGAACCTGTACCGCAGGTATGATGGGATTCTTCGCCTGTACTGCCACATCTCCTCGATTCAACTTCACAACTTGCGACGCCATCGATGATCTTACAGCCGCCACTGGTCTGAACCAGATCATCACCGAGACAAGTCTTGCCGATCCCTTTGGTACAGACGGACAATTTTCCATCAAAACAGGGATTCTGAACGGTGATGCTGACGTTCTCTCCATCGAGGTAAGTTGTACCACCATCAAATGAGACCTGAATCTTGGCAATGCCGCCATAGTAATTCCAGACTTGTACCATCTCATCGGTTCTTTGAACGGTGGCAACATAGCGATCGAAATCGGCATCGGGTGATGACGCGCCGGAAGAGCCCGAAGATTCGCCTGCAGATGAAGTCTGGCTGGAAGAAACATTGGATCCGCCCGTTACATCGGCATATTTCCATGTTTCATCATTAAAATGTCGATAGGCAATCCGGACTTTCATCCGATCATTCAAAGTATCGACGCCTGAAGTCAGGGTTGTCAGACCGGCAATCTTCAGATCGATGCCGATCTTCAGGGTTTCTTTGGCGAAATCCCAGATGATTTCCCTTTCGCTCCCACTGCAGTTGCTGTCGAGACATACGGCTTTGGTGATGAGCTGGGGTGTCACGCAGTCCGACTCGATGCAGAGCTGGTTGTCGTCGTTGCAATCCTTTGTGATCACCTCGCTGCCGCATGCAGGCGTGGGATCTTCTTTGCAGAAAGCGACGGTCTTCGTGACCACCTGACCATCACAGGATCCGGAAGCCTCAACGGTGCAGGGCTCTACGGTGCCTTCTTCGTAAGAACAGCCGTCTTCAGCGGTCGCGCTGCATTTTCCCTGCGAAGTCTTGATGCCTGCAGGCTCCTCTATGCAGAAGACTTTTTGAGAACAGGTGAATGGCAGGGTATTGCAGACTCCCGCCGCATTGCAGGTGTTCAGCGTCTTTGAACCCTTGGAGTTATCGTTTGCATCACAGGTGATTGCAGCCGAACAGGGGCAGGGTTCACAGGACGCACCCGCAGCGCCCATCGAACAGACTTCATCGTCATCGCAGGTTTCTGCGACGCTCAGGCTCTCTGCCAGTTTACAGACCGGCTTGTCGCCGCTGTCATCGCAGATGCCCTTTTTGGCCATAATCTGCTTGCCTTCGCATGCGGTCTCCGGCTGGCATCCGCCGCAAAAATCGTACAATGTTGCCTGCAATGCGTTTTCGGGCTGATAACCATCGGCAATGCCGTCTGAATCTTCGCTGACTTTCTGATCGCAGTAATAGTATTCATCGCCGATCAGGACTTTAACGGCAAAGCAAACGTCTTTGGAGACCGACAAATGCTCTTCATGTGCAAAAACAGCCTCGTTATCGCTGCTTGCGATCTCTTTCCAGTCCGGAGAAGGTGCCGCTTTGCATGCATCTTCCTCTCCCATAACGAAAGAAACCTTCATGCCCTCGATTGCCGGCAGTACTTCGGCCTTTAAAGTAAGATCCTCGCCGTATTTCAGACCTTTTTCGGCAATCGAAACGATGCGGCAGGCCTCAAAGCGCTCTTCTCCGCCGTCCGCCTCGTGATCGGTCGATCCATCCTGAGTCTGAGCAGCATCCCCAGTCTGATTTGCATCAGCCTCTACGGTGCTGTCGTTTAAATCACCATCGTTGTAAGGTGAACTGTCGTCGTCATCACAAGCCCAACTGCCCGCGAGGCAGCTCAGGAGCAAGATTTTTGTGAGTCGAAATTGCATGGAAGACCCTCTTTTTGATTTAGGAATTAAAAAGCAACTCAAATGTTGCTCTCAAATGGGAGTTTATCGCGGTCAAAAACCTGGTTGTAAACTCAAAAGGCAGGTTTTCCGGAAGGAATCACTCGGATTGCAGTCGACAACGTCGCTTTTAAAAACCGAAAACCAGCCTTTTCAACCCACAACGAAGGTCTTATGGATGGATAAGCTTTGTTTTTGAAAGAGGATCCTCCTTTTTAACGCTGAAACTCTCGATTGTGCGTCTACGATGCAATGTTTTCAGGCTGAAATCCGATGCTGAGGGTCAAATGACGTCAGATAGCAGCTCGAAAAGTGATGATGGTGGCCGCAAACCGGATGCCGGAAGGTAGATTTCTCTTCAAAGCAGGCTGCAGGGGTAATTTGAGAGCTGATTACCTTGGATCCCTGCCCTACAGCGGGCTCATTTCGAGTGGAGACTCCCCTTCCATCCTTCTTGCGGCCTGTTTTCCAGAAAAAAGAAGCCTGGAATTCTGATACAACGGTCATTTTTCAGAAATCCCAGGCTTCATGTAGGCCTACAACGCAGTTTTTCTATGCGGGATGCGCTTCGAGATAGTCGCGGATGGCCTGGTTGAAGTCGTTCTCAATCTGTTGTTCGATGAGAAGCTCAGCTTTCTGTTCGGCTTTATGGGGATCTTCAGCGGATTCGAGCAGGTTCTGGGCGGCGACAGGGGCCATTTCATCGTCGATGAAGCCTTTGAGGCTTAAACCCGCGCGAAGGTTGAGGGTCAGGCTGTCGGTGTCTTCGGGCTTCATCGCCTCGTCGGCCATCAAAATGACGTTTTCGCCGGTGATCTCCAGGAATCCGCCGCGCACGAAGATGAGTCCAGACCGCTTCCCTTCGTAGTAAACGCTCCCGCCCCCGAGTCGCATGAACGAAGGTCTGTGATCCGGCAAGATGCCCACTCTTCCCTGAGTCGTAGGCGCGTTGACCTCGGTCACGCCCACTTCCCGAAGCAGCAAACCCTGAGGTGTCACCAATTCCAGGATCATGCCTTCAGTTCCTCTGCCTTTTGTAACACCTCGTCGAGACCTCCCACCATGAAGAAGGCCTGTTCGGGGATGTGATCGAGCTCTCCCTGCACGATCGCCTTAAAGCCTGCGATGGTATCGGGGAGTTTCACGTACTTCCCCTTCTTGCCTGTGAAGGTCTCCGCCACGTGGAACGGCTGAGAAAGGAACTTTTGGATCTTCCTCGCGCGGCTGACGGTCAGCTTATCCTCGTCCGGCAGCTCATCCATGCCCAGGATGGCGATGATATCCTGCAGATCCTTGTATCGCTGCAAAACTTCCTGCACCTTTCGCGCGACCTGATAATGCTCTTCGCCCACGACCAGCGGATCGAGCAGACGGCTCGTTGAATCCAGGGGATCTACGGCCGGATAAATGCCCATCTCGACGATCTTTCGGCTTAAGACGGTCGTCGCATCGAGATGTGCAAAGGTCGTCGCGGGTGCGGGATCCGTCAAATCGTCGGCGGGCACGTAAATCGCCTGCACGGAAGTGATGGCCCCGTCCTTTGTCGATGTAATCCGCTCTTCGAGCGCTCCGAGCTCCGTGGCTAACGTCGGCTGATACCCTACGGCGCTCGGAATGCGTCCGAGTAACGCCGACACTTCGGATCCTGCCTGAGTAAAACGGAAGATGTTGTCGATGAACAACAGCACGTCTTTGTGGAGACTCTCCCTAAAATGCTCAGCAAGGGTCAATGCCGAGAGCGCAACCCGCGATCTCGCCCCAGGCGGCTCGTTCATCTGGCCGTAAACCAGCGATACCTTCGACTCCTCGAGATGTTCCTGGTTGATAACCCCCGCTTCCACCATCTCCCAGAAGAAGTCGTTGCCCTCACGGGTGCGTTCTCCCACGCCACCGAAGACTGAGAGCCCTGAACCCGAGATGACGACGTTGTTGATCAGCTCCATGATGAGCACCGTCTTGCCAACGCCGGCCCCACCGAAGAGTCCGATTTTTCCGCCACGCGCGTATGGAGCCAACAAGTCGAGCACCTTGATGCCCGTCTCGAAGGTTTCGATGGTCGATATCTGATCCGCGAGCGCCGGAGCCTTGCGATGGATCGGCAATCGCAGTTCGCTCTCTACGGGACCCCTCTCGTCGACCGGCTCTCCGATGACGTTGATGATGCGACCGAGCGTTGCACGCCCCACCGGCACAGTGATCGGCGAATGGGTGTTCATGACCGGCATCCCGCGCACCAATCCGTCCGTCGTATCCATGGCGATGGTGCGCACCACACCTTCTCCCAGATGCTGAACGGTCTCGAGCACCAAATTCCAGGGCTTCTCGTTGATCGCAGGGTTGCTGACCTTCAACGCCATGTTGACTTCGGGCAGATCCCCCGCAAATCGCACGTCGACCACCGGTCCCATGACCTGGCAAATGCGACCTTCACCTGTAACTTCGCTCATGCTTTCTCCCCTCCTTTACTTGAGGGCTTCCGCACCGCTGATGATCTCTACCAGTTCGGTGGTTATGGCCGCCTGACGCGCCCGGTTGAGCTGTAAAGTGAGCTGACCAATCATTTTTGCGGCGTTATCGGTGGCCGCACCCATCGCATTCATGCGCGCTGCATGCTCCCCCGCGGCGGATTCCATCAATGCCTGATGCACACGGAGTTCAAACACCCGGGGAAGGAACGCTTTCACCATACAAGGCAGGCTCGGCTCGCTTAACCGATCGAGCTCCGCCAGAGGACGATGGATCGCGAGCGCGTGATCCTCTGCTGTAGGCTGCAAATCGGGGTTTTCCGCCTGGACTGCATCTGTTGAGGCCTGATGATTGCAGGATTCCCCGAGGGGAAGGAGCCTCATCAGGGTAGGCTTCTGGTTCATCGCGTTGACGAAGCGGTTGTAGCAGATGAAGACGGCATCAAAACGCCCCGCCATAAACAGATCGCGCAGCTTCACGGCCAGATCATGCCAGTCGCATTCCGCAAAGAGGCCCAAATCTTCAAAAAGCGGCAGCGACTTTCGCTGAAAGAACGTGCGCGCGTGAACTCCCAGGCTCAGGATCTCCGCTTCCCGGCCCTCGGAACGCAGATTCGAAAGCTGCTCCTCGGCATATCGCAGCAGATTGTGATTAAACCCGCCGCACATCCCGCGATCGCTCGTGACCACGAGAACCGCCGCCTTCTGATGGCGCACATCTTCCTTCGACAAAAAGGGATGATCGATCGAGAGACCCTTCGCCTGACGCATAAACTCCAGGGATTCGAGCAGATGCTGCAACATTTGCTCCACGCGCTCCGCGTAAGGCTTGAGCCCCAGCGCCGCATCCTGGGCACGACGCAGCTTCGCCGCCGAAACCATCTTCATGGCGCGCGCCATCTTCTGGGTGCTCTTCACCGAAGAGATGCGCTTTCGTATGTCTTTCAGGCTTGGCATGAAGAACGCCCTTAGTTGGCTTGGAAGGTCTGATCGAAGGCCGCAATCAGCTTGTCGAGATCTTCGGACATCTGATCGTCGAGGGCGCCGCCGGTCGAAAGCTTCGCGAGCAAAGCCTCACCCTGCTGATGGGCATATTGCCGGAGTTCGCTCTCGTAGCGGCTGACCTGCGGCAGCGGCAGCGCGTCGAGGTGACCGTGGGTGGCGGCGTAGATGACGAGCACCTGATCGCTCACCGGCAGCGGCTGATACTGGGGCTGCTTCAGGATCTCGACCATGCGTTCCCCGCGCGCCAGCTGATCGCGGCTGCTCTTGTCGAGGTCACTGGCGTATTGCGCGAAGGCTTCCATCTCGCGGTACTGGGCCAAATCGATGCGCAGCGTACCCGCCACCTTCTTCATCGCCTTGATCTGCGCCGATCCGCCCACGCGCGAGACCGAGAGGCCCACGTTGATGGCGGGCCGGATGCCCGAGAAGAAGAGATCGCTCTCGAGGAAGATCTGCCCGTCGGTGATCGA
>DBWM01000043.1:8021-8194 GCA_002309015.1 Myxococcales bacterium UBA1238
ACGGTAGGCCACCGCCTGCTTGCTCAAATCGTCGTAAACGATCAGCGCGTGCCGGCCGCTGTCCCTGAAATATTCACCCATGGCGCATCCGGCGAAGGGCGCGAGGAACTGAAGCGGGGCCACTTCCGAAGCGCAGGCCGCAACCACGGTGGTGTATTCCATGGCGCCGTGCT
>DBWM01000043.1:8291-101529 GCA_002309015.1 Myxococcales bacterium UBA1238
CCGGTCTGGCGGTCGCCGATGATGAGCTCGCGCTGTCCGCGGCCAATGGGCACCATCGCATCGATCGCCTTGATGCCGGTCTGAAGCGCTTCCTTGACCGAGCGGCGGGGCATGATGCCGGGGGCTTTCACGTCCACCTGGCGGCGCGCCTGGGCTTCGATGGGACCCAGACCGTCCAAAGGCTCGCCCAAAACGTTGACCACGCGACCGAGCAGCGCCTCGCCCACCGGCACATCGACGATGCGCCCCGTTCGCCGCACCGTATCGCCCTCGCGCACCAGCTGCGGATCACCGAACAGCGCCACGCCCACGTTGTCTTCTTCGAGGTTGAGCGCCATCCCCTGCACGCCGCCCGAAAACTCGAGCAGCTCGCCGGCCATCGCCTGGGTGAGCCCGTAGACGCGCGCGATCCCGTCGCCCGCCGTCAGCACGGTTCCCGTCTCGCTGACCTCAATGCGCTTGTCGTAATCCTCAATCTGTTGGCGGATGATCTGGCTGATCTCCACAACCTTGAGTTCCATTGGCGACTCCAGGAGTCAAAAGCCCCAAAGGCCTGCGCCCAGGGGCCGGATTCAGCGGATCGCGCGCTTCATCGCCGTCCGCAAATGCTCAAGCTGTCCCCGCACGCTCCCATCGCGCAAAACGCCGTCCATCTCGACCGAAAACCCCCCGATGAGCCCGGGATCGACGGTCACCTCCAGTTCGACCGGCCGCCTGCTCAGCTTTTGGAGCTCGGTTTTGAGCTTTTGAAGCTGTGCGGCCGTGAGAGGCGCTGCGGTCTGCAGCTTTGCGAGGGAGACGCCCCGGCGGTCGTTCAAAAGCTGGCGGTAAACCTGCGCGATGGTGGGCAAAATCGAGATGCGCTCGCGATCGACCAAAAGCTGCAAAAAATGATCCATCAGCCTGGAGAGCTTCAGCCGATCGCCAATCTGCTGCAACAGGCGGCGGCGCTCCTCCTTTGAAAACTGGGGATTCTGAAAGATCACCTTCAGGTCGGATCCCTCGATTGCCTGCGCCAGAACCTGGAGCGCCTCGGAACAGGCGTCCTCAGAGCGCTCCGCCTGCGCCAGATCGAGCAAGGCCTCCGCGTAAGGATGCGCCACGAGCGTCTTCATCGAAGCGCCCCCCGGTTCAAACCGCTCAAAACCTCACAGGATGCGCTGCGCCGACCGGACAAACCCGCCTCCGAAGCTCCGGGGTTGGTTTTGCCCCCGGACATTTTGCAGCTGGAGTTTACAGGGTTGGTTTTGTCCCCCGTCATTTTGCAGCTGGAGGTTAAAGGGTTGGTTTTGCCCCCGGACATTTTGCAGCTGGAGTCTACAGGGTTGGTTTTGTCTGCCGGCATTTTTGCACCTGGAGGTTAAAGGGTTGGTTTTGGCTGGGTCCTGTCGGTACCTCTAAGCGTCCGGGGTCGCTTTTGTCGCCTCACCCTCGGAGGACTGTGGGTTTTCTGAGGCTTCCACCCTGGGGGATTCCAGCGCGAGCGGCGCTTTGGGGGCTTCATGGGCCAAATCGGCGATCGCCTCGTCCGCCAGCCGCGCGCGATCCTTGTCGGAAAGCTCGGCCTGCAGTTTGGCCATCGCCTCGCCCACCGCGCGGTCGCAAAGCTCGTCCTTTAAGCGCAGCCGCAACGCCGCAAGCTCCTGATCCGCCGTCAGCGCCGCCTCTTTGAGCACCCGGCTGACCTCTTTTCGCGCCGCCTCGATGATCGCCTCGCGCTCCGCCTCGCTCTCCGCCCGGCTCTTCTCCAAAAACGACGCGACCTCTTTTTCGATCCCCGAAACCCGCGCCTCGGACTGCGCGAGCAGCGCCTGGGACTCGGCGAGCTTCTCTTCGGCCTCTTTGAGGGCCGCCTCAACCTCCGCCGCCTTCGCCTTGAGCGCGCGCTTCGTGGGTTGTTTCAAAAAGTAAATCGCCGCCCCCACGATGAGCGCCAGGTTGACGCCGTGAAGCGCGATCGTGGTCCAGCTCTGCTGCCCCTCTTCGGAGGCCATCGCCGGCAACGCCGCCAAAAGCACCACCAAAAACTGCAAAAGCTTCACGGGCGACCTCCTAAAAACTTGCTCCGGATCACCTGCGCCAGCGCGATCGCTTCGCCTTCCATCTCGCGGCGGGCTTCGGCGATCTGGGCTTCCATGCGCTCGCGGGCCTCGGCCATGCGATCCTCGCCTTCTTTCTGAGCCTGCGCCAGGAGCGCTTCCCGTTCCTTCGCCGCCTGCTTCAGAAGCTGACTGCGTTCAGAGACCGCTTTTGCGCGCGCCGCCTGCAACTGCTCCCGGCATTGCGAATCGAGGGCCAGCGCCCGATCGTGCAGCGCCTGCGCCCGCTGAAGCTGCGCCGTCGTCCGCTCAAACCGCGCATCCTCCATCCTGAGGTAAGGCTCAAAAATGAGATGCTTCAGCAACAGCAGCAGCAACAGGATCAGGCCAAGCTGGATCAAAAAAGACGCATTGAGGTCGATGACCACAGAGGCCGCCAGGCATGTATGAAGCGGTTCCATTCACAAACCCCGCATTCACCGGTCCGCAATCAGCAAAAAGGGCTGACTTGTATCACTTCACATCCTCAGAATCAACGCATGACCGCCTTCCGGCTTCACAGCCGGGCCACCGCCGCCGCCGCAAGACAGCGCACGCGCTCCGCACCCGCAAGCTTGAGCGCCAGAGAAGCCGCCCGAAACGTCGCCCCCGTCGTCATCACGTCGTCCACCAGCAACAAATCTGCCCCCGAAACGCCGCGCGCCATAAACGCACCGCGCAGATTGAGCTGCCGATCCGCCTCCGACAGCCCCGCCTGGGACGGCGTATCGCGCGTCCTCTGCAACACCCGCCGCAAACAGGGCTTCCCGAGGGCAAGGGCGACCGCCTGCGACAGGATGAGAGGCGCCGAAAACCCCCGAAGCCTCACGCGATGTTTGTGAAGCGCCAGCGGCACCACCGCCTGCGGCGGATCCTTCAGGATCGCCTGCGGCAAATGGAGCGCCATCTTTTGACCCAGCGCCGCAAGACTCTCCATCGAACCGCGGTATTTCCCCGCCCGCACCGCTTCTCCCGCAGGCCCCTCGTAATCGAAGAGCCCAAAAGCGCGCTCAAAGGGCGGCGGATCCTTCAGACAGCGGTGACAGCTGCAAAACGGTGCATCCTCCGAAGGCAGCGCGGCGTCGCAACAGCGGCATCTCGGCCCCTCGCGCTCCGCAAACAGCCGATCGCAGGCTTCGCAAAACCCGCTCCCCGCAATCAAAACCCCGCAATTGACGCAATGCGACGGCCAAAACAGCGCCGCCAGTCCCTCAAACCACGCGTTCATGAACCCCTCCAGGCTTTCAGGGATCATCGGCGCACGGAGGCATTTGTTGCGGGGCTTTTTGAAAAGGCCTTCGTTTCCGCTTTATGCCTTTCGTATCAATGTAAATGAACCGATTGACAGCGCGATCGGGCTCTATAAAATGCGCCCCTTTGTCAACCGTCTGAGAGTTCACAATGTCACGCAAAAGCCTCTTCACTTCGGAATCCGTCACCGAAGGCCATCCCGATAAAATCGCCGATCAGATTTCCGATGCCGTGGTCGACGCGATTCTCTCTCAAGATCCCAAGGGCCGCGTCGCCTGCGAGACCTTAATCAAGACCGGATATGTCAACATCGCGGGCGAAATCACGACCTCATGCTACGTGAACTTCAATCAGATCGTCCGCGACACGATTCGAGAGATCGGTTACGTCAGTTCCGACATGGGTTTTGACGCGAACAGCTGCGCCGTACTGACCGCCATCGACGAACAATCGAGCGACATCGCTCAGGGGGTCAACGAAGGCGAGGGCGATTTCAAAGAACAGGGAGCCGGAGATCAGGGTCTGATGTTCGGTTATGCCTGCAATGAAACCCCCGAACTCATGCCTTTGCCCATCTCATTGGCGCACAAACTGACGATGCGCCTGACCGAGGTCCGCAAGAGCGGGCTCCTGCCCTATCTGCGCCCCGATGGGAAGAGCCAGGTGTCGGTGGAGTATGTGGATGGCAAGCCTTCGCGCATCTCTGCCGTCGTGATTTCAAGTCAGCATGCTGCCGACGTGCCGATGGAAAAGCTGCGCTCAGACATTCGCCGCGAGGTCATCGACTACATTTTGCCGGCTCACTTTGTCGATGAGAACACGCTTTATTACATCAATCCCACCGGTCGCTTCGTCATTGGTGGCCCCATGGGCGACTGCGGCCTGACCGGACGCAAGATCATCGTCGATACGTACGGCGGGATGGGACGTCATGGAGGCGGAGCCTTCTCGGGCAAGGATCCCACGAAGGTGGATCGCAGTGCCGCATATATGGCCCGTTACATCGCAAAGAACATCGTAGCTGCCGGCCTCGCGGATCGCGCCGAAGTGCAGCTGGCTTATGCGATCGGTGTCGCCGATCCCGTCAGCGTCAACGTCAACACTTTCAACACCAACAAGGTCCCCGAGGAGCGCATCGAACAGCTCGTACGCGAGCATTTCCCCCTGAAGCCCCGCGGGATCATCGAACATCTGGATTTATTGAAGCCCATTTACCGCAAGACCGCCGCTTACGGTCACTTCGGACGTGAAAACATGGGCTTCCGCTGGGAGCAAATCGACCGTGCCTCCACCCTCCGCGCAGCCGCCGGATTAAAGTAAACGGTCTCTGTCCTTAAAAAAGGCCCTCCCCATGCGGAGGGCTTTTTTGTATCTGCAGGCTTCGGTTCTGCAAGTCACGAGTTCTTAAGGCTCCATTCCCTGCCCCACAGATACCATATTCGAGTTCATAAATGCTCTCCACATCCATTTTCTAAACAAAAAGCGCGATCATACATCTTCTGATCGCGCTTTTTGCTCACGTGAACCGAATTCAGAACTACAAGATCCTCACCCTTTCGATCTGAGCCCCGAGTGCTTTGAGCTTCTGATCGATCGCCTCGTATCCACGATCGATCTGCTCAATGTTGTAGATCTCGGTTTTGCCCTGCGCGCAGAGACCGGCGATCAGGACAGCCATGCCGGCACGGACATCGGGACTCTGGACTCTGCCTCCATGAAGCTGTTGCGGGCCCACCACGACCACGCGGTGAGGGTCGCAGAGGATGATCTGGGCGCCCATGCTTTGAAGGTGATCGACGAAGAACATGCGGCCATCGAACATCTTTTCGAAGAATAACACCGTACCTGCACATTGCGTGGCCACGGTGATCGCGATGCTCATTAAGTCGGTGGGGAATGCAGGCCACGGGGCGTCATCAATCTTCGGTGTATGCCCGTGATAGTCGAGGCGAATCTTCAGGGATTGATCTTCAGGCACGTAAATCCGGCCGTCCTGAAGCTCGAACTGAACGCCTAAGCGGTTGAAGACCATGCGGATCATGCGGAGATCTTCGGTGCAAGCCTTCTCGATCGTGAGAGCGCTCCTGGTGACCGCAGCCAGACCTATCATACTCCCGATCTCGAGATAGTCGCTGCTCACTTCATGCTCTGCGCCCCGCAGCGACGAGACGCCATCGATATAGAGCAGATTCGTGCCGATCCCCTGAATGCGGGCGCCCATCTTGACCAATAGACGTGCCAGCCCGCAGACGTGAGGCTCGCAGGCAACGTTTCTGAGTATGGTCTGGCCCTCCGCGAGGACAGCAGCCATCAATGCATTCTCGGTCGCCGTTACAGAGGCTTCATCCAAAAAGATGTCATCTCCCTTTAACTTCTCGGCCCGAATGTCATACATGTCTTCAATATCGAGCGTCGCGCCGAGCGCCTCGAACACATTAAAGTGGGTATCCAGGCGCCTTCTGCCGATGACATCACCTCCGGGAGGCGGTAACACCACCCTGCCTAACCGCGCAAGCATGGGTCCCGCAAATAGAATCGATGCCCGCACGCGACTGCAGAGGGTACTGTCGAGTAAGGGCGTCTCTACGTTGGCCGTGCAGATACGCAATGTGTTTTCTGCCGTCCAATCCACTTCAGCGCCCGCCGCCTTTAACACCTGACACATCACATCCACGTCGCGAATATGTGGGATATGATGCAATATGACCGGCTCCGGGGTGAGCAAAGAGGCGGCAATCACAGGTAAAGCCTCGTTTTTGCTTCCACTCGGCGTCACAACACCCGACAACCGATGCCCGCCTTCGATGACAAACTTCTCCATCTCAAACTCCTTCGTCTCTGTTTTGTTCTCTGTTGACCTGGATCTCAAAGCCTATAAAGGCTGAATGGCGCCCGCTTCCACCTGCCAGATCGTCTTCTCCGCTTCGATCTGCAGATAGCGAACGTCGGTGGTGGTAATGAAGACCTGCCCCTGGTAGCGCTCGAGAAAACTGAATAACTGCGCATTCTTATCGGCATCGAGCTCGCTCGAGACGTCATCGAGCAGAAGGATCGGCAACATGTGATGCTGAGACTGCAACAGCTCGATTTCGGCTATCTTCAGCGCCAGCGCCATCGAACGTCTTTGACCCTGACTCGCGTAAGCCCGCGCCGATCGGCTCTCCAGATGAATCTCAAGATCGTCCCCATGGGGCCCGCGGGACGTGAAACCACGCTGTCGATCGTGCACCCTGTCCGCCTGCCACAGGTTCATAAAGGCTTTGGGGTCACCGATTTCGGACGAGGCGACGGCGCACCGATAGCTTAAGTGGGCTTTTGATCCCCCCGAGATTTCAAAAAAAATACGAGAAAAGGCTTTGGAAAAATCTTCGAGATACAATGCGCGCAATAGATTTAACCGCGCGGCCGCCTGAGCCAGGGACTCCTCAAAGGCCTCCAGCAATAAGTCCGACGATGCCTCGCGTAATAAGCGGTTGCGACCCTCGAGCGCTCTGCGATAGGCGAGCACTTCATTCAGGTGACCCGGATTCCCGTTAAAAATCGCGCGATCTAAAAACCGCCGACGCTGCTCCGGGGGTCCGCCAATCAGGCTCACATCGTCGGGCATAAACAAAATCGCCGACAAAACCCCAAAATACTCGCGCATAGAGCAGGCTTTGCCCTCGCGCTGCAACAGGCGCTCCCCCTTCTCCACGCCGATCGCGAGCCGATGCGTCAGCCCTTCCGCCTCAACCATCCCTTCCACGCGCATGGCATTCTCACCAAAACGCACCAACTCCTTCAATCTTGAAGTGCGGGCCGGGCGCAGGCTCGACAACCAATAAATCGCCTCGAGCAAATTGGTTTTGCCTTGCCCGTTCCGGCCCATGATCACGTTGAAATGCGGCTCAAACGCCAGCATCCCATCTTCAAGATTTCGGAACGACAGAAGGGAAAGTTGCTTTAAATGCATGCGCGATCAGGGACGCATGGGCATCACAACAAACAAATACTGCTCTGAGCCCACCTCGCGAATGATCGCCGGCGAGAGATGCTCGTTGAGCGCCATTTCGATCTTATCGGACGACAAAATCTTAAGAATGTCGCTGACATAGCGCGAGTTAAAGGTGATCGAGAGATCGCCCCCGTCGTAGCCCTCGATCTCCAGCTCTTCGTGCGCGCTGCCGCAGTCGGGGTTCTCGGCCTTCAAAATCATGTGGCCGTTGGTGATCTCGATCTTGATGCCGTGGGTGCGCTCACTGGCCAGAATCTCGATGCGCCGCAAGCTGTTCAGCAAGTCCAGTCGGGAGACATTCAAATGCCGCTCGCTCTTCTTCGGAATCACCGCTTTGTAATCCGGGAACTGAGCGTCGATTAACTGGATGTAGAGCGTCACGTCGCTGGCGGCGGCCACAAACAGGTTTTCGGCTACGGCAAACGAAACCTCGCGGCCGAATTCGCTCAGGAACTGCTTCAGCTCGTTGATGCCCTTGCGCGGGATGATCACGCCGTCGCGCGCAGGAATATCGGCATCGCGGGAAGCATTGCGCTCGCCCTGGCTCAGGCGGTGACCGTCCGTCGAAACCAGCCGAACGACGCCGTTGCCGATGCAGGTGAAGTAAACGCCGTTCAGCATCGGCCGCGTGTTGTCGGTCGAGACCGAAATCATCGTGCGATCGACCAGTTCGCGCAGCACCGCCCCATCGATGGGCACGAGGGAAGTCCCCTCTCTCGAAGGTAATTCCGGATACATGTCGGGCGACGACATCTTCAGGCTGTAGTGATTGTTTCTGTATGTCACAATCAGCATCTGATTGTCGTCATCCGTCTTGATCAGAATGTCCTCAACGGGCAAAACACTTGTGACCTCAAAAAAGCGTTTGCCTTCGACGGTCACTTTTCCAGGCGATGTGACGCGCGCATTCAGATACCCGTCGTAGGTGACTTCCAGGTCGGTGGCACCGATGCGCAGGCGTCCGCTGTCATCCGCTTCCAGAAGCACGTCCGAAGGCGACTGCCCACTGTTTGATTTTCGACTCAATACACCTTGAACGCGTTTCAAGGCGCGCACGAGCTGCTCGCGGTTAACCGCAAACTCCATAGGAACCTTCCTCTCTCGCGAGCGTCCGCTCGCCCAGATGATTCGACAATTTTTATAACAGATTAAAAGAGATGAGAAGACTCGTCGTCATCGTAGGCGGTGTGGATTTGTGGATCCTTCTCTATAACTCGGCACCCCACAAAGGTTTTCACTAATATTTCCGAGTGTAAATCATGGGGATTTTTTGCGCCGTTTTGGGGATAAAAACCCTGCCCTCAGATCTTACACAACCCTTAAACAATCTATTCACAGGTTTTATCCACAACCTGTGGAAAACATACCCTGATTACTCTGTAACCTCTGGATTTTCGGGATCTTTTTCTACAAACTCGATCGGTGAAAAGATCCTTGCGTGATGTCCGCCCGAATAACTGAACACGGATTTCTCCAGCCGCCCCAGGATCGTCCATTCGCCTTCCGGCTCCTGCGCAGCGAGGCTCATTAATTGCTCAAAAACACTATTATTTTCGTTTGATGCTTCGATATAGACGCGCTCGGTCCCCTGTTCATGGACGATCTCAAAATCGAGTTCCGGCTGAGCGATCAGACAGGACGCAGGGTTGTATCTCAGGCTGTAAACCCCCTTCCCTGAAACCAATTCAGGCAAATCCGATTTGGTCGACCGATGGCTCGAGCAAGCCAGGCATGCCAGGCAACCCACCATCATCAGTGATCGCTTCATCATCAATTTGCAGTTCATCGTAACAACCATCCTTTAACGAGTTTCTTTTGAACCCAACTGTGGTAATTTGCGCGCCCCACGCGGTTGGAAGAGCGGCGACTCCTGTGAGCGCGGCATCTTTGCGTACGCATCTCAACTTTTACCTTGGACCTGGAGCTTGCTGCCCGGGACGAGAGGTCATATGAAGCGCATTACTACTACTCAACTCCGCGAAATCCCTAAAAAAGGCTCGAAGATCGTCATGGTCACCTGCTATGACGCGACCTTTGCCCGCCTGGTCGATGAGTCCAATGTCGACGCTATCCTGATCGGGGATTCCCTGGGCGCTGTCATTCAGGGGCATGATTACACCCTTCCCGTCACCGTAGACGATGTGATCTATCACGCCCGGGCGGTCGCAAGAGGCTGTTCCCGTCCGCATCTTGTAGGCGACATGCCCTTTGGAAGTTACCAGATTTCAAAAGAAATCGCGCTTCAAAATGCGATCCGCCTGCTCAAGGAAGGCGGCGTTCAGGCGGTCAAACTCGAAGGCGGCGAGCCGGTGGCCGAGACGGTGGCGCGCATGGTCGAGGTGGGCATTCCGGTCATGGGCCATCTCGGTTTAACGCCTCAGTCCGTGCATCAGATGGGCGGCTACAAGATTCAGGGTCGCACCCAGAGTGCCGGCGAGCGCCTTCTTCGCGACGCAAAGGCTCTCCAGGACGCCGGTTGCTACAGCCTGGTGTTAGAGGGCATCCCCGCTCAGCTCGCGGCTCAGGTGACCGAAATGCTCGAGATTCCCACCATCGGCATCGGCGCCGGTCCTTCCTGCGACGGCCAGGTGCTGGTGCTCCAGGACATGCTCGGCCTCAACATGGGCTTTACACCTAAATTCCTTAAGAAATACGCCGAGTTAGGTGAAACAACTATTTCGGCATTAAACCATTATGCCGAAGAGGTGCGCGGCGGTCTCTTCCCCGATGCCGAGCATTCCCATTGATTTCTTGTCTTCTAAACTCAATCGACAATATTCATATTCTGTAAATCGATTTATTTTTTAATGCATCTGCCTCTCATCAGAGGCATCAGAATGAATGGCAACAAGAATGAAAATCTTAAGAACCATCGCTGATCTTTACGCCTGGCGCTCTGCGCAAAAAGAAGCCCATCGACCCATCGCACTGGTGCCCACCATGGGCGCGCTTCACGAAGGCCATCTGAGTTTGATCCGGCGTGCAAAACAGGAAGCTGACGCCATTTTGGTCAGCATCTTTGTCAATCCCATCCAGTTTGGGCCCAAGGAAGATCTCGACAAATACCCCCGCGATTTTGAGGGAGATTGCAAAAAGGCGGAGTCAGCGGGCGCTTCGGCCGTTTTTGCGCCCACCCCCGAAGAGATGTACCCCGAGGGGTTCCAGACCCATGTCTCCGTTGGCCCCCTTTCCGAATGCCTCTGCGGCAAGAGCCGGCCGACCCATTTCGGTGGCGTATGCACGGTGGTCCTGAAGCTTTTTCTTGCAAGCGGATGCGATATTGCACTGTTTGGGCAAAAAGATTACCAACAATATCAAGTCATTACCAGAATGGTTAAGGACTTGCACGTTCCGGTCAAATTAATTTCCTGCCCCATCGTGCGCGAAGCCGACGGCCTCGCTTTGAGCAGCCGCAACACTTATCTGACGGCCGATGCGCGCAAAGCGGCCTTAAGCCTCCCTCGTGCCCTCGATGCGGTGGCCGATGCCTGGTCCAAAGGCGAGCGCAACCTCAAAGTGCTGCTTCAACCCGTAGGCGATGCGATCGCGAAGGCGGGCGGCAGGCTCGATTACGCCGAGATCCGTACAGCGGAAGGTCTGAAGGAGTTTGGAGAGAAGGCCGACTGCGATGCCGTACTGGCGGCGGCAGCGGTGTTCGATGGGGTGCGCCTGATCGACAATCGTCTGCTCAGGTTTTGAGGGCGATTAGATAAAGCTGAAGACGAAGCTCATCAGAGTCACGACGATCACGACGATAATAAAGGTCTTTAAACCTTTAATTTTAATACTCTTTTTGGGCAGGGTCGTGATCCAGAGCAAGAGCGCGTTCAGCAGGAACGGAAAGACGACGCGCCAGAGTCCCAGGGTGAGCACGGTGACCAGGGTATTTCGCCCGATGATCCAGGTGCAAAACCGGCCGATGATGGCGCTCGCCACCGCAAAGATGGCGGCCGAAAAGATCGCATAGAGCGGTCTGTCGATCAGAATTTTATCTTTTGCGAAGAGCTTTAAGCCCCAAAAGAGGGCAGCGATCAGCAAGACGTGAACGATAAAAGCAATCAAGGCACACCTCCGTAAGCCATGCGTTCAACGATCAATCCCCCCAGGTCGCGCCCTGCGAGGATCAGGCAGCGGGAATCCAGGCCGCGATCGTCGGTTAAAAAGCGCAAGGTTTTGATTTGCAAATTTTGTTCCGCAAAAGCCGTACAAACTGCGGCTAACCGATTGGAATCAAACAAAAAAATCGTTCTCCCCCGAGGATTTAAAGCGCGCGCTGCGGCGGCTGCAAAATCCCTCAGGGTTCCATGTAACGCGTGGGTCGCGGCCGCTTTTTCGGGCATGCGGCTCTGTCGGCCCCAGCCTGGCTCATAAAAAGGCGGGTTCGAGATGACCAAATCGAACGCTCGTGGAGCGACAGGCATTTGCCGCACATCTGCGCAAACGGTCTGAACGTCTTTCAAAGCGGCCATCTTAAAGTTTCGCTGCGCCTGAGAAGCCGATTCTGCCTGCAATTCCAGGCCAATACAGGGTCCCAGTTCCGGATAGATCGCTTTGAGCGCGAGCAGCAGCACGCCATTGCCGGTTCCCAAATCGAGCACGCGATCGCCAGGCCTTGCAGGGCAAAACCGCGCCAGATCGAACGCCCAGGGACAAGGCGAAAAGCCCTTTCGATTCGCGATCATCGCGCCCTGCCCCAAGGGAACGAGCTGCTCGCCCGCCTTCAACTCCACCTGAGCTTCCTTTAAGAGATCGTCAAAGCATCTCATGCATCTGTCCGAATGGCTGTAATAAAGCGATCCTGCTTTGCGTAGTCCTTATGGATCTCGACTTCCTTTAACTCTTTGTAATTTAAGCAAATTTCAGAAGCCGATGGGCCCTGGTCGTAACCGATTTCAAAGATCAGAAGGCCGCCTGGCTTTAAGTGATCGATCGCCTGCGGCACGAGCTTTCGGATGCAATCCAGGCCGTCGGGACCGCCGTCCAATGCCAGAAGGGGCTCATATTGCTGCACATCGGGCATGAGCGTCGGGATCACATCCGATGCGATGTAAGGCGGGTTTGAGATGATCACATCGAAGAGCCCTTCCGCCTTTTCGAGCAAGTCGCTTTTTACAAAATCTGATTTAATGTTGAGCAGTTGAGCGTTCTTTTGGGCGACTTCGAGGGCCTCTTCCGAAACATCAAAACCGATGCATTCTGCCGTCTTGCATTCGTCCGCCAGGGTGAGGGCGATGCAGCCTGAACCGGTACCCACATCGGCAATGCGCGGATCGATGTGATCTTTAAGCCATTTTAACACATATTCGATCAGTTCTTCTGTCTCTGGGCGGGGGATCAGTACGCGGTTATCGACGTAGAAATCATGCTGCCAGAAGCCGCGGCTGTTCAGGATATGGGCCACCGGTTCGAACTGAGCGCGCCGCTGAACGTAAGATCGAATGAGCGCCCGTTCAGACTCATTTACGGGTCGATCAAAATCGCGATAGAGCCCGATGCGATCGAGCCCCACCGCGTGAGCGATCAGAAGCTCCGCGTCTAACCGATGAGAATCTATGCCTTTTTTTGAAAAATATTCAGAAGTCCACTGAAGGATTGAGCGAAGGGTCCAGACCTGTTGCATGGCGCACCGCAAAAAAAATCCGGCTCAAAAGAGCATGCCCGCCTGCGGCCGTCAAGAGCGATATTTGTGATGGGATGTGATCAATGTATCGTAGGATGCGCCGCCATCAGATGCGAATCGAGCACCCTGAAATACATGAATACGATGAGATCGAGCGTCGATTCCGGCAAAGCGTTGATGTAATGCATGCGATCCGCGCTGCCAGAGATGTTGCGCAATGTCTTTAAAGCGGAATGTGCATCCAGCAGACCGGATTCGTTGATGAGATCGCGATCCAGATGCTCAAAAGCCCTGCGAATCGAACTCGATTCAAACAGAGGATGACTGCCGCGCAAACCTGCATCGATCAAATCTGATGAAATACCATTGAGCTGAGCCATATGATTTTTATCGATCCTATGAAGTCGAACTCACCCGTTAAACGTACGAATCTTCCGCAGAAGCTGCAAATTTTTTATTTAACTCCGCTCATATCAAAGGTTTTTTAAAAGATGAGCTAAGAGGTCGTTCATGCCATAAACGCCGGGTGACTGCGTTTTGACCCATCGGGCCGCCCTGAGCGCGCCTTGCGCAAAGATGCCTCGATCGGTCGCGCGATGGGTCAGTTCGATGCGTTCGCCCTCACCCAAAAAATACACCGTGTGTTCGCCGGTCACATCGCCGCCTCGCAATGCAGCGACGCCGATCTCCTGCGGTTGCCTGGGATGGCCCGCGCCCCATCGGGGAGAAGACAGGATCTCGCGATCCTTTGCGACTGCTGTGATGGCTTGCGCCAGTTGCAGCGCCGTTCCGCTCGGTGCGTCCGCCTTGCGCTTGTGGTGGAGCTCGGCAATTTCGATGTCGAAGTCTTCGAGCATGCAGGCCGCGCGTCGCGAAAGATCGGCTAACACCGCGATTCCTAAGCTAAAATTGGAGCTTATAAATACGGGTCGTTGCCTGGCCAGAGCGCAAATCGCTTCGGTTTGAGCTTCCGTTCGTCCCGTCACGCCGGTCACCAGCGCGGCCTTGCTCTGTTCCAGATGCGCCAGCAAATCTTCCGTCGCCGAAGCGAGCGAAAAATCGATGACCACGTCGCAGTCTTTAAAAGCATCCAGGGAGGCCGACTGGTGATCGATGCCTGCGCGAAGCTGAAAATCCGCAAACTGAGGCAAAAGCGCCTGAATGCATCGCCCCATCCGGCCGTTGGCGCCAAAAATCCCTAATGAAATCATGCGAGTTTAAGCTCCACGTCGTTGCAGATCTGGAGGAGTTTTTCTTTGGTCGTTTCGCCCGGCTCCACCAGCGGAAGGCGCATTTCGGGTTTCATGCTGTCATATTGATGAGACATCACCCATTTAACGGGACCAGGGCTGGTCTCAATAAACAGGCCCTGAAGCAGCGGCAAAAAGCGCAAATGCAGCGCCCGTGCGGTATTCCAGTCGCCTTTTTGGGCCGCCTCATACATCTGCACCATCTCTTTCGGAATCACATTCGATGCTACAGAAATGACACCCTGTCCCCCTAACGCGTAGAGCGTAAAGGCGGTCGCATCGTCGCCCGAAATCAACAAAAAGTCCTTGTCGCAGGCGCGTTTAATCTGACCGGCAAAGGTCATGTTGCCGGTCGCTTCTTTGATGCCCACGATGTTTTCAACCTGGCTCAGGCGCGCGATGGTTTCAACCGCAAGGGAGCATCCGGTGCGTGAAGGGACGTTGTAAAGGATGATGGGCCAGGGAGAAACGGCTTTTGCGATGGCCGAAAAATGCTGAAAGAGGCCTTCCTGGGTGGGCTTGTTGTAATAGGGGGTGACCGCAAGGCCCGCGTTTGCGCCCAAATCCCGCGCTTTTTTCGCCAGTTGAATCGTCTGCTCGGTCTCGTTGGTGCCGATGCCTGCGATGACGGGGCATTTCACCTTCTTCAGGATCGCTTTTAAGACCTGCTCGCGCTCTTCCAGGTTCATCGTGGCCGCTTCCCCGGTGGTTGCGCAGGCGACGATGCCGTGAACATGGGCCTCCATCTGGCGCTCCAGGATCGCATCCAGGGTGACAAAATCGATTTTCTTTTGAGCAAAGGGTGTGACGAGGGCGGTATAAACACCGTTAAACATGAACGAACTCCGCTTTCAAAACAGCGCAACCATTGAAGAACATTAAATTTTTTGTTCTTTTCGGGTTGCGCATCCGGTTGAAATTCAACTTTAATTATACTGAATTAAAGATGCGTTCATACTCATTTTTGAAGACCATTTTTTTCAAAGGGGACAGTTGACGATCTTTAAGGCTATAGGTAAAAACAGAAAATTTTTTCTGCGCATTTGAGAGGCGGCCGTGACTCAGGAAATTACCGAAAGCTTCATTCGCGATCTTCCCAAAACCGATTTGCATGTCCATCTGGACGGTTCGATCCGCATCAACACGCTGATCGAGCTTGCGCGCGATTATTCAGTAGAATTGCCCAGTTATACCGAAGAAGGTCTCCGCGAGCTGGTCTTCAAGGACCGCTACGAAAACCTCGTCGAGTATCTGGCGGGATTTGCTTACACGGGCGCGGTTTTGCAGAGCGAGGTGGCGCTCGAGCGCTGCGCTTACGAGTTCGGCGTCGACAACTATTCCGAAGGCGTGCGCTATTTTGAGGTCCGCTTCGCGCCTCAGCAGCATATCCACGAATATCTGAACTGCCTGACGGTTTTGCGCGCCGTCGACCGCGGCTTAAAGCGCGCGCGCGACGAATTCAATAAGCGTCCCGAGGTCATTTCGGGGGCCGAACCGCATTACGAGTACGGCATCATCGTTTGCGCGATGCGCATGTTCAACGAGCATTTCAGCGAGTACTACCGCAACCTGATCCGCGTCCATCAGCATGCCCCCATCAAAGAGATTTTTGGCCTGGCATCGCTGGAGTTAGCGCGCGCATCGGTATCAGCCCGAAACGAATACGGCATCCCGATCGTCGGCTTTGACTTGGCCGGCGCCGAAGCGGGTTATCCGCCGGACGATCACATCGCGGCTTACAGCTATGTGCACAAAAACTTTATGAAAAAGACGGTGCACGCGGGCGAGGCCTATGGTCCCGAAAGCATTTTCCAGGCGATCACCGATCTGCACGCCGACCGCATCGGTCACGGCACCCATCTGCTCGATCCCAATGAAATCCGCGATCCTGAAATCAAAGACCGCGAAGCCTATGTCCAGCAGCTCAGCGAATATATTGCGGATCGCCGGATCACCCTCGAAGTCTGCCTGACGAGCAACATCCAGACCACGCCTCACATCAAGTCGCTTCAGGATCATCCCTTCGCGACCTTCCGCAAACATCGCCTTTCGACCACCCTCTGCACCGACAACCGGACGGTCAGCAACACGACGATGACCCACGAGCTTCTGATGGCCTGCGAGGAGTTAGGGCTCACGCGGAGCGATTTGAAGTCGACGATCGTTTACGGTTTTAAGCGCAGCTTCATGCCGGGCACCTATCTCGAAAAGCGTAAGTATGTGCGCGAAATCATTAACTATTACGAAAAGATCGAATGCGATTACTACGGTGAGAACGGCCGTTCCAGCACGCTTTGATGGGGCGCTTTTTAAGAGCGCTCCCCTCCTTTCCTCTCTTCTGACTCGTTATCGGAATTCTCATGCTTGAAACCATCAGCAAGGGCTTTCGCGCGGTTAAGCATCGCTTTCAGGGCAAGCGCGAACTGACCGCCGAAAATATTGAAGAAGCTTTGCGCGACATCCGCGTATCGCTGCTCGAAGCCGACGTCGATTTTAAGGTGGTGCGCAGCTTTATCGCTGCCGTCAAAGACAAGGCGCTGGGCGAAGTGGTCCGCGTCAAGGCCGGCGACAAACAGGTCACCCCGGGCGACCATTTCATCAAGATCTGCCATGACGAGCTCGAAGCGCTCATGGGGCCCGTCGACACCAGCCTCACGTTTGCGGCGGGCATCACCAAGATCATGATGATCGGTCTGCAGGGCTCGGGCAAAACCACCACCTGCGGTAAGTTGGCGTTATATTTAAAGAATCAGGGCCGAAAGCCCTTGATGGTGGCCGGCGATATTTACCGTCCCGCCGCAATCCAGCAGCTCAAGATTTTGGGTGAACGTCTGGATGTGCCCGTATTTTCAGAAGAAAATCAAACGCCACCCAATATCTGCGCGCATGCCCTCGATTACGCCAAACAGCGGGGCTGCGATGTGGTGCTCTTCGATACCGCCGGCCGTCTGGCCATCGACGAAGAGCTGATGCTCGAACTGAGCGAAATTAAAAAGCAAACCAAGCCCGAAAACGTGATTTTGGTGGTCGATTCGATGATCGGCCAGGACGCGGTGCGCACGGCTTCCACCTTCGACGAGCGCATCGGCATCAGCGGGTTTGTGGTCACCAAGCTCGACGGCGACGCGCGCGGCGGTGCAGCGCTCTCGATCAAGACGGTCACGGGCAAGCCGATCAAATTCCTGGGTATGGGCGAAAACCTCGATGGGCTCGAGGAATTCCGCCCCGAAGGCCTCGCCAGCCGCATCATGGGCTTCGGCGATATCGTCGGCCTGGTCAACGATTTTGAAAAGGTGGTCGACGAGGAGCAGGCCGCAAAGGACGCGCGCAAACTGCTCTCGGGCCGCTTCGACATGTGGGACTTCTTAGAGCAAATCCGCACCATCCGCAAAATGGGATCTCTGCGCGATCTCTTTGAAAAGCTTCCGTTTTTTGGCGACGGGCTCCCCGAAGGCATCGATATCGACGACAAAGCGCTGGTGCGCATCGAGGCGATGATCCAATCGATGACCAAAGAAGAGCGGCGCAATCCCGACGTGATCGAGCGCGAAAAGCGCAGGGCTCAACGCATCGCGCGCGGTTGCGGTCAGCCTTTGGATGAGGTGATGGCCCTCGTGACGCGCTTTAAGGCGATGCGCAAGGTGATGGGCGCCCTCGGTGCGACCAACGGCGGCTTCCTGTCCAGGCTCCCTGGTTTCAAGCAAATTGCACAGTTAAAGCAGCTCAAGAGCATGAATCTGGGCGAGATCTTTGGCCAGATGGGCGGCGGTGCGCCGGCGGGGCTTGGCGGCGGAGGACTCGGAGGACTCGGCGGACTCGGCGGAATGCCCGGTCTTGGAGGCCTCGGCGGTTTAGGCGGATTCGGTGGCATGCCTGGGATGCAAAACCCTCAGGATATTCACGACTTACTGCCCGGATTGCCCAAGGGCTACATGCCTCCCGGGATGCCGGGGATGCCGCGCAAGCCTTCGACTCAAAACGCGAATGCCAAGAAGAAATCGCGCGATAAGAACAAGCAGGCGAGTGCCAATCGCAAAAAGCAGCATAAAAAGTGATCGCTTGGGCGTATGGAAGACTGTGACAAGACAGAGGGTGAAGGCGTTCCCGTTGATGACGCTCAACCTGTTGATTTTAAAAACAAAAATGTGAGTGAAATCCATTGCGCCGATCACCCCGATCGCCCTGCTGTCGCACGATGTGTCCAATGCGGCCGAACGCTTTGCGAAGCCTGCCGAAACCAGAACGAACTCGGTTTAAGCGTTTGCCCCGAATGCGCTTCTCGCCCTCAGTCAGCCGTCAGTGAGTCCCAAAACGAGACAGAGGCTGAGGTCGAAGGCGAGCCTCAGGATCCGAAAGAGGGCATCCGCGGCGATTCACTGCCGCCCAAATCGGCGCAGGTCTTGTTGCAGCGACTGCTCCTGGAGCAAGCGGCCCGGCAGGAATGGCGCAAAAACTGCATCGAATGGGAAAACCCGACGCCCCGAAGCGATGGGGCCGCTTTTTTAAAAACCTGCCTCGCCGCTTTTTTAACGCCCATGCAGTTTATGAGCCGGGTGCCCTGGGTCAGGCGGGATTTGCGCTCGCCGCTCTGTTTTGCGCTGCTCTGCGGCTCGGTGGGGCAAATGGCCGTCACTTTGCAGGCTCTGCGCGGCAGTGACTGGCTTCAGATGGCGGGTGGTTATCCCGCCGAGTTGTCGCGATCGATGGTGTTGCTGTCGCTCTGCGTGGCGCCCCTCATGCTTTGCGTAAAGCTGATTCTGGAATCGGGGCTGGCGCATTTTTGCCTGCGCGCATCAGGAATGACGAAGCGGCCATTTGAGTCCACATTTCGCGCATTTGCGTACGCTCAGGTCTCCTGGATGGCCATGCTTTTGCCCGCGATTGGCGGCTTTGTGCAGAGCTTCTTTTTAATCTTTTTGATTCTAAACGGCATTCGCAATGCGCATCGGGCGGGGCTCAGTGCAGGCCTCCTGGCGCTTTTGCCGATGGTTTTGCTCGAAGGGTTTGCGCAAACCTTCCTGCAACACTTTATGCTGACGTAAGTTGCAAGCACTCAAACAGCTGTCCTACAGTGTACCGTCGCTTTTTTGGAGGTCACCATGCGGATTTTCACTTTGTTGTCAGTTCTCTGCTTCATTAGCTGCAGCGATGACGATTCGGGCAGCGATCTGGATCAAACGGATGCGGATGGTGATGGTTACAGCGTTGCGGCCGGGGATTGCGATGACAGCGATCCGAAGATTCACCCCAAGGCGCAAGATATTTGTGATGATGGCATCGATCAGGATTGCAACGGGCGCGATCAATCCTGCGAGACGGCCGATTTTGATAAGGACGGTTACACGGTAGCGGCCGGTGACTGCAACGATGCGGATCCTTTGATCTACCCTGGTGCCAAAGAAATTGCGGGCGATCACATCGATCAGGACTGCGATGGGAGCGACCTTGATCCCCAGGATGCAGATGAAGATGGCGATGGCTGGACGCTTCGGCAGGGCGATTGCGACGACAGAGATTTCATTCGCAATCCGGGGCGCATGGAAACCTGCGGTAACAACATCGACGAAGATTGCGACGGTCGCGATTTGCCCTGCGACGAAGTGGACGAGGACGGCGACGGATTTTCGGTGAAAGACGGCGATTGCGACGACAAGAACGCGCGCCGATATCCGGGAGCGGTCGAGAGCTGTGGCAACGGCGTAGACGAAGATTGCGATGGCAGCGATTTCAAATGCCCCGAGCACGATGCGGACGGTGATGGCATCGACGATTCGAGCGACGTTTGTCCCGACGTGGCCGATCCCTTCCAGCTCGATGCGGACGGCGATGGCGTAGGCGATGCCTGCGACAACTGCCCGAACGTGCCCAATGCCGATCAGCTCGACAGCGACAAAGACGGTGAGGGCGATCTTTGCGACAACGACAGCGATCTCGATGGCGATCACTGGTCCGCGTCCGACGGCGACTGCGACGACAGCAACCCCGCCATTTATCCCGGAGCATCCGAGCTTTGCGACGGTCTCGACAACGATTGCAACGGATTCATCGATGACGAATGCCCGAGCGATCTCCGCTCCAAACTCATTTCATTTGAAGCCGGTTCCAGCTTGCTGGGCAGCCAGGATGCCGACGCGGCGGCTTGCGCGCTCGATATGAATTCGGACGAAAACTGCGACGAAGTGCCGCAAAAAACCGTTCAGCTGAGCGCATTTAGCATCGAAGAGCATGAGGTCACCAATCGCCAGTACCGCGCCTGCGTCGAGGCTGGCCGCTGCACCCCACCGAGCCGTCCTGCAAATACAGCCAGCGCAGAACAATATTACGATTCCGCATACGACGATCACCCGGTCATTTGGGTAAGCCAGGTTCAGGCCTCGCAATATTGCAATTATGCAGGCGGTCGTCTGCCCACCGAAGCCGAATGGGAACGCGCAGCGCGCGGCAGTTCCCCAACGACGCATCAACGCTACGTTTTTGGCGATTCTCCGAGCAGCGGATGTGCGGTCGCCTCAGTCAGCAACTGCCAGTCGGGTACCGAGCCGGTCCTCGCCCATAAAGACAGCGACGTGACGTCTCAGGGCGTGGTCGGGCTCACCGGAAACGTCTACGAAATGGCCGCCGGTTACTACGATCCGAGCTATTACCAATCCATCGAGACCGTCGATCCCGCGCCTCTGCAGACGCCGAGTTCGCGCGATCTCATTCCGGTCAGAGGCGGCAGTTACCGCTCCGCCTGGGCTTTCTCGACGATTACCTACCGCGGCTTCCGCTTGCTGATGAGCCACCGCGAAGGTCGCCCCGATGTCGGTTTCCGTTGCGTGCGCTGAGGGGAATATAGGGAAGGGAACGTTGAAAGTCATTTAAAAATCAGTGGTTATGCGCGCAGCCTGAGCAGCATCCCGAGCTTGGGCAGTTGTCGTGGCCCGCATAGCCCTGGGCAAACCAGCCGCCGCCTTTCAGCGTGAACGAGGTGCGCTCCATCAGTTTGGTCAATTTGGTGCTGTTACATTCGGGGCAATGGGTGGGGGCGGGATCGCTCATCTTGGCCCAGACGCAGGTCACCACACCGCAATCCTCGCAACGATAATGATAAATCGCCATTTTTTGAACCTCTCATCTCAAAATCGCTCAGACTTAAGCGCCGGATCCCCGGTTGTCAACCCCATGCCCGATTTTACGGGATCGCCTTCGCGCGTTGATTCGTTTTTATGACAAGCATTTCAGGCAGTTATAGATTGCTCATATTTTAAGTATAGGAGTGAAGATGTATCGCGGGGCGAGGATTGCGGTTGTGATTCCGGCGCATAACGAGGCGCGTTTGCTGCCTGTGACGCTTTCAACGTTGCCTTCGTTTGTGGATCACGTCGTCGTGGTGGACGATGCGAGCCAGGATGAGACCGCTCAGGTTGCGCGCGATTTTATCACTCAACCCATCGATTTAATTACGCTTTCTGTGAATCAGGGCGTGGGCGGAGCGATTCGGACGGGTTACCGGCGGGCGCTGGATTTGGGGGCAGACATCGCGGTGGTCGTGGGGGCCGATGCGCAGATGGCGCCCGAAGAGATGAGCTCCCTTTGCGATCCGATCATCGAGGGCGAGGCGGATTACGTAAAGGGCGATCGCCTGGGGCATCCGGACGTGCGTAACCTCATGCCGCGCATGCGTTTTTGGGGCAACTGGGCGCTGACCTTCATGACCCGTGCAGCCTGCGGTGCCTGGCATCTGCGCGATTCCCAGTGCGGCTATACGGCGATCAGCAAAAAAGCCTTGAGCGCTCTGCCGTTAGAGTCTCTTTACCCGCGTTACGGCTTTCCCAACGATCTCATCGGACGCCTGATGGAGCAGGGCGCGCGCATCGCAGATCGCCCCGTCACGCCGATTTACGGCGAAGAGCAGTCCGAAATCCGCATCTGCAAAGTGGTTTTTACCATCAGCGGGCTCCTGGCGCGCATCTGGGTTCGCCGCCTCTGGCATCGCCTGCACCGGAGCCCCGCGCGCATGGAACTGAACCCCAGATGACGCTTCGAACGCTCGCCCTGACCACCAGTTTCCCTCGATATTCCGGTGACTTACAAGGTTGCTTTGTGGCTGCCTGGGCGCAGGCGCTGGCGGATTTGGGCGCAGAGATTCAGGTTTTGGCGCCGGATTCGGGGGATTGGGCACCCAAATCGGTTGTGCGCTGCGGTTTTAAAACCTTTGGCTCGCTGCTTTCCTGCGGAGGGGCGCCCGATCGCTTGTTTTCATCCCGGGGCCTTTCGCGGCTTTTATCTTTAAATTCAGCTTGTTGCAGTTCTCTCTCGCTGCTTTGGTCTGCATGGCAGAGGGCGCCTCAGTTCGATGCGGTGGTCGGTCACTGGCTTTGCCCCTGCGGGCTGGTGGCGGCGTTGGCGGGGCGCGGGGCGCGGCGTTACGCCTATGCGCACGGAGGCGATGTGGCGCTTTTGGAAGCGATGCCGGCAGGCCGTCAGCTGGCTCGTTTCCTGGGGCATTCTCTGGATGGAATCACATTTGTTTCTGCGCAGTTACGTGATCGATTCCTGAAGCTTTCCGGGCCTTGCAAAGCCTCCCTGGCGGTGCTTTCGATGGGCGTTCAAACCCCATACCCCGATCCTTTGAGCGCGAAGCGTTTCCTTCAGCGCGCGGCCGGGCGTCCGGTGGTGGCTACGGTGGGCCGCCTGGTTAAACTCAAAGGCTACGATCTGCTCGCGGAGGCGCTCTCGGGGATCGATGCGCTTTGGATCGCCGCAGGGGAGGGCGGGAGCAGGGCAGAGCTCGAAGAAATCTGCCTTAAAAATCGCGTAGATGTGTGGTTCTCAGGTCAGCTGTTGCCCAAAGATCGGGACGCTTTGCTTTCGGTCGCCTCGCTGTTTGTGGCGCCGTCAAGGCCGCTGTCTCAGCGCGAGGAGGGCATGCCCGTCAGCGTGCTCGAAGCGATGGTTCAGGGCGTGCCGGTGGTGGCAGCAAAGACGGGCGGGATTGCGGAACTGGAGGGTCAGACGGGCGTTTCACTGGTGCCGCCAAACGATAAAAAATCGTTAAAAAGCGCGATATTAGAAGCGCTTTCGAGGACAGGCGGGTTTTTGAGGGATCAGATGCGCGCGGAGCACGCGCGGTATTTGTGGTCGGCGCTCGGGCCGGCGCATTTGGAGAGGCTCACTGTTTCTCGACGATGACCACGAGGAATCCGCCGAATTTGGCAGTCAGGCTGCAGTCGCGGGCGAGGCGCTCCAGGCGGGCAAGAACGGGCGCGACGATGGGGAGGCGGTGCACGGCAGCAAAGGGCGTAAGAACCCGAACCCCACGAAATTCTTTGATTTTTAAGCAGTCGGGCAGATAGCCTGCGATGCTTTCGGTGGTGTCGTAGCGGGTGAACACATCTTCGTCGTTGCTGGTCTCGCTGATCGCGTTCGGCTTCTTTAGACGCTTGATCGCGTAACGCAGCGAATGTTTGTTGTAAAACTCCAGTGCCGCGCGCCCGCCGGGCTTTAACACGCGCCCCACCTCGGCCATCGCCAGTTCGATTTCTTCAATATGGGCGAGGACTTTGAACGAAACCACCGCATCGAAGCTGGCATCCGCAAAAGGCAGCGCGGTGGCGGAGCCTTCTAGGGTTTTAAGCCCGCGCTCGTGAGCGGTCTGAAGCATGCCCCGGCTGATGTCAATTCCGACCGCTGATTTTGCAACTTCCGATAATCGTTGAAGAATCAGCCCCGTTCCGCATCCGATTTCGAGGGCATCGGCGCCTGCAACCAGAGGCCGCGCGATTTCGAGTTGAAGGTTGTCGAGCAAGGCGTGGTAACCGTGATGGCGCTCGCGTTCGTACCAGCCTGCAAAGTCGTCATAATAGGTGCGATTGTCTTTCATGGCGGTGGTTATGGCGTTTCGTCGATCAATGCGCAAGAGCCTTGCGGGATCGTTTTTGCGCTTTAGGGGAACTGCGGTACTCTCGCGCCTGAAGTCCAAAGGTGAAAGGTTTGAAGGGCTTTCCCCTTCGACAACCGAAACAGCCTCATTTTTAGATTTTTATGAATGCGCAGGGTTCTATGAGCAATCGAACGGGGGAAGGCAAGGGTTTTGGCCGGTTTTTAATTTGTCTGGCCCTTTTGGTGGTGTTGCTGCTCTTTTTCTCGGGAAGAAAGGGCTTAAAAGTCGGGCAGTTAGCGCCAGACTTCGATTTAATGACCGCTCAGGGCGAACGCGTCAGTTTGGCGAATTTGCGCGGTAAAATTGTTGTTTTAGAGTTCTGGGCCAGTTGGTGCAAATATTGCCGCCCGGCGCTCAAAGCGGTTGACATGGTGCGTCAACATTATGACCAGGATGATCAAGTTTATATTGCTGCGGTTAATTTTGAAGGTATGACTGATAAGTCTTTGCTTAAAATTGCAAAAAGCAGAGGCATTCAAATGCCGCAGATCCAGGATATGACCGGGCAAATGGCGCAGGCTTATTTGATTCGCAGCCTGCCTTCCCAGGTGATCATCGATAAGGAAGGCAAAGTGGCGCAGGTTTTTACGGGGTTACCTTCGCGTCCCATTGAAACGAATATGTTTGAGATGACCAGGGATGTTGTGGAGAAACTGAGGTAGGGCTATTTGCCGTCGCGCAGGCGGCGGGAGATGCGCTGATGCTCGCGGTTGCCGATGACTTCGCGGGCATGTGCGCGGTCGATGGTGCGCAACACCCTGAAATGATTGGCTTTTACGTCGCGGATGCGGTTAAAGGTGAGCTCCCAGACATGTTTGGGATAATCGCCGGATTCCGCCTGATGGAGCAGGGTTTCGAGGACTTCCACCTGCTTGTCGAGGCTGTGGCTCACCATAAAGACGTCGACGCCCGCTTCGAGCGCGTGCAGGGTCGCTTCCTGCATGGAATAATGTTCGGTCAGCGCTTTCGCCTCAAGTTCGGTAACGACTAACCCCTTAAAACCTAAGTCTTTTTTCAGAATATCCTGCAGGAAAACGCGGCTGATGGATGCGGGCATCTGGCTGTCCACTTTGGGGTAAAGCGTGTGGGTGGTCAGCAGCATATCGAGGCCGATGCCGGTTTGAATCAGCTTTTGGAAAGGCTTGAGATCGATCTGTTGCAGGCGTTCCAGGGTGAGATCGCAGCTGGGCAAAGAGATGGAAGCCGCGTTCTCCCGGAGCGATCCGATGCCCGGAAAATGCTTGGCGCAAGCGATGATGGCGTTGTCGTGCAAACCCCGGATGGCCGCTTTTCCGAGCGTGGTGACCTTGTCGGGATCTTCCGAAATCGAGCGGTTGCCGATGAACGAGACATCGGGCTGAGCGTTGACATCGAGCACTGGCGCGAAGTTCAGATTGAAACCTGCTGCGGCCAGTTCGCGCCCGATCACCGCGCCCACTTCGTATGCGACCGAAACGGAACCCACTTTGCCCAGATGCTGCATGTCGGGAAAAATGGTGAATGGCTCGGGCAGACGATGCAGCGGACTGCCTTCTTCCTCGACGGCGATAAACGGCGGAGTCCCCTGGCCCAGACTCCATAAGTCCTCGTTAAGATTCAGGATTTGGGGCACGTCCTGAAGGTTGCGCTGCAAAAGAACGTAGCCGCCGATGCCCCATTCTTCATCCAGTCGAGCAAGCTCACTCGGCAGACGCGTGCCTTCAAACCCTACGATCAGGCGTTGACCGATGCGTTTTTTCAAAGTGGCGAGCTGACTCATATTTTTCTCCTGGATGAAACTCCTAGACCAAAGCGAAATGGAGTAACATATTGCTGCCCAATTCGCAAAAAGGGCGATTTTTGAACAGAGGCGATGGTCCTTAGGAGTTGTTGATGAAATTTTTTATCGATACGGCAGATGTGGCCGAAATTCGTGAAGCTCAGAGCTTCGGTTTGCTGGACGGTGTGACCACCAATCCTTCTTTGATCGCGCGCACGGGCCGCAAGTTTCGCGATGTGATCGAAGAGATCTGCGAGATCGTGGACGGTCCCATTTCGGCCGAAGCCGTGAGCCTCGATTTTGAGGGCATGCGCAAGGAAGCCAAGGAACTGGCGGCGATTCACGAAAACATCGTGGTCAAGCTGCCTCTGACGCTGGATGGTCTGAAGACGGTGCGCTGGTGTTCGGACAACGGGATTGCTACGAACGTGACGCTCTGCTTCTCGCCTCTGCAAGCGCTGATGGCGGCCAAAGCGGGCGCGGATTACATCAGCCCGTTCGTGGGCCGTCTGGATGACGTGGGGCATGACGGGATGGAACTGATCTCGCAAATCATTGAAATCTATGGGAATTACAACTTCGATACCGAAGTTTTGGTTGCGAGCATCCGAAGCCCTACCCATGTTTTGGAAGCGGCCAGAATGGGCGCGGATGTCTGCACAATTCCCTTTAACGTGATTCAAAAGCTCGTCCATCATCCCTTAACTGATCAAGGCATCGAAAAGTTCCTTGAGGACTGGAAAAAAGTGCCCCACTGAGCGGTCAGCCGCAAAGGCTGCTCAGCCAGGTGGAGAGCGTCTTTGTGGCGACCGTCATGCGGTAATCGGCGGTGCTCCGCAAATCATCGATGGGGTGAATGTCCTCTGAGAGTTTGAGGGCGGCACTGGGATCGATGGCATGGCCGATCAATGCGGCTTCGGTTTTGGGGGCGCGGACGGGGGTTGCGGCGACGCTGCCTAAAGCGATGCGCGCATCTTTGACGATGCCGTTTTCAACCTGCAGGCGCGCGGCGATCATCACCTTTGAAATCGCCAATGCCCTGCGGGGGCCGATCTTTCGGAACCAACTGAATTCATTCACATTTTCATCTTTTTTGATGGGAATGAAAATGCGCGTGATCAGCTCGTCGGGTTCCGTGCACATGCGGCGGTAACCGGTGTAGAGCGCGCTCATGGGCACCCTTCTCGCACCGCGGACGCTCTGCAATTCGATTTCGGCATCGAGGGCCAGCAGCACGGGCAGGCTGTCTCCGGCGGGGCTCGCGTTTGCGATGTTGCCGCCGATGGTGCCTCGGTTTTGAATTTGACGCGCACCGATAGAAGCGCAGGCTTCAGCTAAAATGCCTGCATTTTTAACCACTTGTGCGTTGTGCCAAATTTGGGAATGGGTGGCCAGGGCGCCGATGCAGAGCTCGTTTTCGTTGCATTCGATGGCGCGAACTCCGCGATCTTCGATCGAAAGCAGATTGATCACCTCGGTCGGTTTGATGACGTCGCGCTCGATGAGCACCATCACGTCGGTGCCGCCGGCCATCAGGCAGGCTTGCGGTTTTGCTGCGCGCAACTGGAGCGCTTCGGCGAGGGTTTTGGGGCATTCGACTGCGGCTGGGCTGCAAAGCACGTTACTTCTCCTCGCCTTTTGCAAAGGCTTCATCGTAAACCGCGTTGATGATCTTCTGATAACCCGTGCAGCGACAAAGGTTTCCGGCCAGCGCCCTGCGGATTTCGGCGCGCGTGGGATTCGGGTTTTCTTTTAGGAAAGCGGTCGAAGACAGGATGAGACCGGGCGTGCAAAAACCGCACTGCACAGCGCCATGCTCGAGAAACGACTTTTGCATCGGGTGATCGGCCATTTGGCCCAGGCCCTCGATGGTGGTGATCGAGGCGCCCTGGACCTGGCAGATGGGCAGGAGGCAGCTGTTGACCGCCTCGCCGTTCATTAAAACGGTGCAGGCGCCGCATTCGCCTTCGCCGCAGCCTTCTTTGGTGCCCGTCAGCCCGAGCTCGATGCGCAAAACGTCGACCAGGCGCGCCATGGGCGGCTGATCGATCTCGACAGGCTGGCCGTTTAATTCAAACTGGATGCGCATGATCACTCCTTTTCGCTGCGGGCGAGCAGCTTTGCGACGATCGCTTCGGGGTTCATCGGCAGTTCATCGAGCACGATGCCGGTGGCGTCTTCAATGGCCTGAGCGACGGCGGCAGCGGGGCAATCGTGCGGCATTTCACCCATCCCTTTGGCGCCGAAGGGCCCGGATTCAAAGGGAATATTCTTTAAGTCGACCGACATGTCGGGGGCATCCAGGCTGGTGGGGATGATGTAGTCGGTGAGATGGTTGTTTCGCATGGCGCCGTTTTGGCCCACGATCACATGCTCGCTGTGCGACCAGCCCAGAGCCTGCAGCGCGCCGCCTTCAAACTGTCCGCGCACGGACTGCGGATTTAAGCAGACGCCCGCGTCGGCGCTTTGGAACAGACGACGGAAGAGGATTTCGCCGGTATCGAGATCAACGTCGAGATCGACCAGCACCGAAATCCAGGCGTAGTCGGGATAAGCGTCGCCCCGATATAAATCGCGATCCCAAACGGCGCTGTCGCCGGGATATTGGGCGCGCACGCGGAGCGGAGCGGTGTTTTGGCGGCGATCGACCATTTGTGCAAAGGTTTCGCCGTCGCTGGCGCCGATCTCGGCCTTGAGCGCTTCGATCAGGTTTTCGGCCGCTTTCTTGACGACGGCGCCCACCACCATGGTCGATCGGCTGGCGGCGGTGGGGCCGCTGTTGGGCACCTGGGCGGTGTCGTGGGGGCCCATGTGAACGCGCTCGATGGGCAATCCCAGGGTGTCGGCGACGATGGCCGGAAACACGCTGTCGAGCCCTTGTCCCATGTCGATGGATCCGGTGAAAATGTAGACGTCACGGCCATTTAACTCGACGTCGGACTTGGCCTTGAAGATCGATTCGCCGTTGCCCGTAAAGCCTGCGCCGTGCCAGCCCACCACCATGCCGCGTCCGCGGGCGAGGCGGCGGGGGGTGTCGTCTGCGTTGCAGTCAAAATCGTCGCTGTCTTTGGGATGCTCGGCTGCAAAATCGAGGGCGCTCTTCCAGACGGCTTCGGCCAGAGGCGCCTTTAAAACCTGTCCCGTAGGCGTTTCCTGGCCCTGATGGAACAGGTTGATGTTGCGCAGCTCGATGGGATCAAAATGGAGCTCGCGGGCGATGCGGTCGAGATGGCGCTCGATGGCAAAGAGCGACTGGGGGGCACCAAAACCTCGGAAGGCGCCGTTGGGCGGCGTGTGGGTGGCGACCATTTCGCCGATGATATGCACGTTTGGGCAATAGTAAGGCCCCGCCGCATGGAGCACGCCGCGGCTGTTGACCACCGGTGAGAGCGTGTTGTAGGCGCCCGCATCAAAAAGCAGGCTGACGTCGATGGCGAGCAGTTTGCCCGTCTTGGGATCGACCGCCGTTTTGTAATGCGCCTTGCAGGGATGCCGTTTGGTGGTGGCGAGCAGATCCTCGTCGCGGCGGTAAATCATCTTGACGGTCTGTCCCGACTTCATGCAGAGCAGCGCCGCATGTGCCGATAAAATCGAAGGATATTCCTCTTTTCCACCAAATGCGCCGCCGGTGGTGGTTTGAACCACGTTGAACCGCTCATGCCCCAGAATGCGCCCGAGAGCGTTTTGGATGTAATAGGGGCATTGCATGGAGCCAAAAATCGTGATGCCGCCGTCTTCTCGCGGTTTGGCGCAAATCCCCTGGGGCTCTAAATAAAGCTGCTCCTGATGGCTGGTGTAATAGTCACCTTCGATGATGCATTCGGCGTTGGCAAAGGCAGCGTCGATGTCGCCATGCCGGATTTCGGCTTTTGCGAATACGTTGTTGTCGCCGAAGATCTTGATCTGATTGCCTTTTGATTGCTCAAAATCGAGCAGCGCCTCGCATTCTTCATAGCGCAGAGTCACATGCTTGCGCGCTTCCAAAGCCAGCTCGCGCGAGGGGGCCGCAAGGAGCGCAACGGGCTCCGCCACATGGCGAATTTCGTCTTTGACGAGCACCGGCTGATCGGGCGTGTTCAAAAAAACGCAGTTTTCGCCCGGGATGTCGTCTGCGGTTACAAAGGTGATGTTGCTCCAGTCGAAATCGGGATCGCGGTCGATGCCGATGAGCTTCGCGTGGGGTACGCTTGAGCGTATAGTGACGCCGTACCAGCAGTTTGCGATGGGGATGTCATCGAGATAGCGGGCTTGCCCCGTCACTTTGGCGGGACCATCGAGGCGCTGAAAATCTTGGCCTATCATGGCGCGGCTCCTGCAAACAAAGGGAGTGTAGATTAACAGTCTGGTCAAATGACTCAAGCAAGGATTTACAACTTGTTGAAAATAAAGTCATTTTTTTGCTCTGGACGGCTTTTGAAGCGCTTTTGAGCTTTAAAGAAAACAGCGAGGGCGGATTTGAAGCGATCGACTTGCAGTGGCTTGATTTTGGCAGGCGGGCGATCCTCGCGCATGGGACAGACGAAGGCGCTGCTGCCGTTCAAAAAACAAACGTTTTTGGGGCATCTGGTGTCGGTTTTTCAGGCGGCGGGCATCGACGAGATCGTGGCGGTGGGCGGTGCGGATTACGAAAAGATCGCGCAGGCAGTGCCGGAAGGCTGCCGTCTGGTCAGGGCGGAGGACTGGGCGCTGGGCATGCGGGCGAGTTTGCGGGCGGGTTTGCGGGCGCTGCCTTTGGGACCGGTGCTGCTCACCCATGTGGATCGCCCTTCGGTATCGGTGAAAACGATCGAAAAACTGTTGCGCTGCAATGAGTTAAACGATTCGAGCCCGCGCATTCCCTGCTTTCGGGGCGAGACCGGGCATCCCGTTTATTTGCCTGCGGCGCTGAGATCGCGGCTTTTGGAACCGGACGATCGCCCGCTGAATCAAATTCTTGAGGAATATTCGCCGGTTATGGTGGAAGTAGAGGATGCGGACGTGCTTTTGAACATCAACACGCCCGAAGACTGGCGGGCGCTTTGCGAGCGGGAAGGCTCAGCCGATTAAAGTTTCGGCCAGCTTCAAAAAGGCTTGTGATTGCGGTGAGTTGGGGGCGCTCAGGACGATCGGTTTGCCCTCATCTCCGCCGCGCTGCACCGCATCGTCGAGGGGAATCTGAGCCAAAAGCGGCGTTTCCAGACGCGCGGCCACCTCTGCGGTTCCGCCACCGTTAAACGGCTCGCTCTGATGCCCGCATTTGGGGCAAATGTAGAAGCTCATGTTTTCGACAAAACCGAGGACCGGGACGTCCACTTTGCGGAACATCTGCAGGCCCTTGATGGCGTCGATGAGCGCAAGGCGTCCGGGCGTGGTGACGATGATGGCGCCCGAGAGCGGCACCGTTTGCGTGAGCGTGAGCTGAATATCGCCCGTCCCAGGCGGCATATCGAGGATCAGAAAATCGAGCTCGCCCCATTGGATGTCGTTGGTAAACTGAGTGACCATGCCCGCGACCATGGGACCGCGCCAGATGACCGGCGTTTCGGCGTCCACCAGAAAACCGAGCGACATGACCTTGAGCCCGCTGGCTTCTAATGGCTCGATTTCATTGGCATTCTTGGCTTTTAGACGGTGATCGGCGATGCCGAGCTGCGTGGGCAGAGAGGGACCGTAAATATCGAGATCGCAGACACCTACGCGCTTTCCCTTGGCTGCGAGGGCGAGGGCGAGGTTGAGGGCGATGGTCGATTTGCCGACGCCGCCTTTTCCGCTGGCGACGGCGATGATCTGCTTCACATTTTCGAGTCCCGAGCGCTTGGGTTCAGGCTCTGATTTGGGCGCCTGGGCTGCGGGGGCATCACCGGGTTGCGGCATATCGTCGGCGAGCGTATCTATGATCACATCTTCGATGCCGGTCGATTTGAGCGCCTGTTTAACCTGCGCCTCTGCGGCGTGACGGGTCTTGCGTTCGATGGGTTTGAAGTGCAGGCTGAGGATGATCGCATCTTCTTCTTTTTGAATGCCATCGATGGAAGCGATGTTCGAGAGCGGCTTTCCCTCAAAAGTGATTTTCGATATAAAATCGCGCAATTCTTGTTCGTTCATCGTGACTCCTGGCCCTTGGCCCGATGCCTGGCACGTGGGGATGCCACGTTCACTTGTTTGGGTCAATGGGGGTGTGATTTGATTTGTCTTTGGTGGACTTAACTCAAGGAGTTGGGGTTATGTTTAAGCGACTGGGTGAGGTGCTCGTCGATCAGGGCGTGCTCGATAAGCAGACGCTTCAGCAGGCATTGGCCGCCGCCGCCGTTTCAGGACGCCGTATTGGTGAATTTTTAATCGAAAAAGGGTTTTGCACTGAGCAGGCGATTCGGACCGCATTGGCCAAGCAGCTGGGCCTGGACGAAGTTTCGCTGGAACAGCTGGGCGCCATTCCGCCTGAGGTTTTGAGCCTGATTCCCGATGAACTGGCGATCGTGCACCAGATCCTGCCTCTGAGAATCGACGAAAATTCGGGTTTTCTCGAAATCGCGATGGCCGATCCGGCGGATCAGGATTTGCTGGACGAGCTGAGATTTCGGACGGGACACGACATCAGGCCTCTGGTCGCTTTGCCTTCGGAGCTTTCGCTCTCGATCGAGCGGTATTATCGCTACCCCAGCGGTGCAGAGGCGGTCCAGCGTTCCAAATCCCGCGAGATGGAGTTTGCAGGCGATGCGCGGAATCGCCCCGAAAACCAGGAAATCTTAAATTTACGCTTACAAATTCAGAACTTACAGAATCAGCTGACCGTGCAGTCCGAGGCGATCCACGAGATGTGGGTGTCCCAGCGCATCCTGATTCAGCTTTTGACCGAAGCGGGGCAATTCGATCGCGAAAAATGGTCGCGACTCGTCGAGCAGGAATTGCGTCCCAACTTGTGAGTTTTGTGCGAACGATGCCCGATGAGCGGAGTTAAATTTGCGATTTTGTGAGTGCAAGTCTTTGGAACTTAAGCACAGCGATTTTGATTTGAGATAAAAGTTTGCGCCTCTTTTGCGCCTGGCCTATACAGAGCTTGTGGTTCGCGAAAATGTGGCCGGTCGATTTGCAAGGACGAGGCGCGAGCTTGACATCTGTGGTTTCGACCCAAAGTGAGGTCGCGGTGAAGAAAAAAGAGGAAACATTCGCGCCGACCGTAGTGGTGGCGGAGGGACTTTCGGCAACAGCCAGCGACGTTGAAGCCGCAGGTTCGCCGAAAGTTTTTGAGGCGGGAATTCAAACTGAAGGGGCCGTTCAAAGGTTTGACACAGAGTCCTTTAGCGCCGAAGAGGAAAGGGTTTTGAGGATGCGCTATGGTGTAACTCTTGAACCTGGGGCTGTTTTGGGGAGCAAGTTGGATAGTTTGGATCCCAGGCATCTTGAAGAAGTGCAGGCGAAACTGATCTTAATAGAAGCTCAGGTGCGCGCTTACGTGGCTGAATCGCAGGATGCGCGAAAGCAGCATATCATCGACGCATTGAAGTCAAAAGACTAACCTTCTGCGCCCCACCTCTTCTCTCTTCATCCCTTCCTGAAACCTTGTGTTATGCGCGTCCAGCGTGCATGATGCGCGCCTCATTTTTTTAGGAGCCTTCATGTCGGAGCCACAAGAAAACGATTTCTCAAAAATCGCCTTAAAATTCCCGCAGTTAACTGGTAGCGACAGGCGTGCGCTGCGCGCTGCCGGGCATCATTTAAACCCCATGGTGATGGTGGGCCGTCTGGGCGTGACCGATGCGGTGATCGAGGCCACCGATGAAGCCTTGCAAACCCATGAATTAATTAAGGTTTCTGTTTCTGGGGATGCCCCTGATTCGCGCAAGGATGCGCCCCAGATTCTGGCCGAGGCGACGGGCAGCCTCGTGGTTCAAATCATCGGCCGCACTTGCCTTCTGTATCGGCCCAGGCGCGAAGAATCTCCTGAAAACAAAGAAGAAACGGGCGGGGAAAACGGATGATTCTGCAAATGGATGGCGAGCATCCCACGCCGCATCGCATGGAGCGGGTGCTCACGTTTTTAAAAGATGACGGCGTCATCGCGCTGCCCACCGACACCACGTACGCTTTAGCCTGCCTGCCCAACAACAAGACGGCCGTAGACAAGATGCGCGCGCTGCGCCGCCTGGATCCCAAAAAGAATCTGTCGCTGGTCTTTTCGGATTTCAGCCAGCTCAGTCAATATGCCCTCGTCGATAACGAAACTTACCGGATTTTAAAGGAATTTCTTCCAGGACCTGTAACTTTTATTCTCGAAGCGAGTCGCAATCTGCCTCGGCTGATCGGCGATAAGCGCAAGCGATTTGGCGTTCGTATGCCGAAGTCGCCCTTCATCACCGCGCTGGTCGAAGCGCTTCAGACGCCCCTCGCGGTCACCTCGGCGATCGATCCTGAAACGGGCGATGTGGCCAACGATCCCTGGACGGTAGAAGAGTTTTTTGGTCACGGACTGGCGGCGGTCGTCGATGCGGGCGATGTGCCGGGCGAGTTTTCGTCGGTGGTCGATTTGAGCAACGGCGAGCCGCAGGTTTTGCGCGAAGGTTTGGGCGACGTGAGCGCCCTGATGTAGGCCGTGGAGCCTTTTGATTTTCGGGCGTGAGATACAAAAAAAGCTGAAGCCTTTCGACCTCAGCTTTTGTCGGGGTGAGAGGATTTGAACCTCCGACTCCTTGCTCCCGAAGCAAGTGCGCTACCAGACTGCGCTACACCCCGGTTTCTCGCTGTTTGATGCCTCTCTGAGCTTCGGCGCGAATCGCTGCAATCGCTGATTCGTAACTTGGAGCCCCAAAAACCGCAGAGCCTGCAACCAGAACATCTGCGCCCGCAAGGGCAACATCAAAAGCGGTGGCGGCATTTACACCACCATCGACCTCGATGTCAATCTTTTTTGACACGTGGCTCAGTTTGTCGCGTAATTCTCTGATTTTATTTAAACTTTGCGGAATAAACTTTTGGCCTCCGAAGCCGGGATTGACGGTCATGAGGAGTACGAGATCGATGTCTTCGAGGACATAATCGAGGACGCTGAGCGGGGTGTGCGGGTTTAAGCTGACGCCCACATGCGCGCCGGTCTGCCGAACCACCTGGATGCTGCGGTGCAAATGGCGCGTGGCCTCTGCGTGGATGGTGATCACGTCGGCGCCCGCCTTGCGAAATTGGGGCGCATATTGATCGGGATCCTCGATCATCAGATGGACATCAAAGCAGAGCTTGGTCGCTTCTCTCGCATCGGCAACGAATTTGGGACCAAACGTGATATTCGGCACAAAATGGCCATCCATCACGTCGAGATGGATCCAATCGGCGCCGGCGGCGGTGACCGCGCGGATTTCGTCGCCGAGGCGGCTGAAGTTGGCGGAGAGGACGGATGGGGCGATGAAAGGTGCGTTCACGGGATCTCCTTACGGCGCAGGCGGGCGGCAAAAAAACTGTCGGTACCGTCGCGCATTGCGCTCGGAGTGAGCATGCGGTTTTGGATCATTTGAGCCCAGCGTTGCTCCAGATGCGGGGGCATTTCAAGCTCAAAGTCTTCGTTTTTGCTTAAGAATTCCTCGATGACTGAGGGGCCTTCTTCGGGTGTGTCGCTGCAGACGCTGTAAACCAGAACGCCGCCGGGTTTTAGGCTTTGCGCGCATTGCTGCAGGATTCGGCCTTGCCTTGCGGCGCAGGCTTCGATGTCTTTGGGGACCCTGCGCCAGCGGATTTCGGGATGCCTTCTTAAAATGCCGAGCCCGGTGCAGGGCGCGTCCACCAGAATGCGATCGAAGGTTTGATCGATCGGCGTTTCGGCGTCGTGGCAGCAGGTTTGAACGCCGGTGAGCGAGGCCAGTTCCTTCTTTAAGCGCTCAGCCCTTGCGGGATGCGCGTCGCTCGCCAAAAGATGCCCCGAGCCCTTCATCAATCGCCAGATATAGCGGCTCTTGCCACCGGGAGCTGCACAGGAATCCCAAATATTTTCGCCAGGTTGCGGGTCAAGCAGCAGAACCACCAGCTGCGAGGCTTCGTCCTGCACGCGCCATAAACCTTCTTTGAACGAAGGCAGCGCAAAGGGCGTTTCATGCAGGATTTCGAGCGCTTCCCAGGCAAACGGGCGGGGTTCTGTCCGGGCGCCTTCTGATTTGAGTAAATCTGCAAGATGGTCGCGATCGAGTTCAAAGGGCTCGGGGCGCAGGATTAACGCGGCATGCTCGTTGTTTGATTTTAGCCGTGAAAGCGTCGCTTCCAAGCCATATTGCGCGATCCACCTGCGGATCATCCAGCTCGGGTGGCTGTGGCGGACGGCCAGGCTTCTGACGCTGTCATCGTCGGGTAACTGCTCGCCCTGCCTTAGAAAATGGCGCAGGACGCCGTTGACCACTTTGGTTGCGCCTTCGTTTAACCAGGCCCGGCTTTGCTCCACCGCTTCGTGCACCACCGCCCGCGCGGGGATGCGATCCAAAAAGAGGAGCTGGTAGAGCGCGATGCGAAGGATGTTGAGCAGGCGCGGATCCGCCTTTTGGATACCCCGTAAGAGCAGCTGCCCCAATGTAAAATCGAGCCTCGAACGCCAGCGGACGGCCCCCATGGCGAGCTCCAGCGCGAGCCTCCGATCGCGCGGTTCCAGGTGAGCGCGCTGAGCCAGACTCTCGAGATAAGGCTGCAGATAGGCGTCCTCGTCCTCGAGGCCCAAAAGGACCTGCAATGCGACGTCGCGGGCAGAACTGAGGGGCTTTTTGGGATTCAAAGCGCTGTCCCCACGGGCAAAAGCCCTGATTGCAGAAACTCTTTACCGGTCACCACGCGGCGGCCCGGGCGCTGCAGGCGGAGCAACGTGAGGCTGCCTTCTCCGCAGGCGACCCGCGGACCTTCGGGATCGTGGGCGATCACAACCCCCGGCGTATGCTGAGATTCTTCTTTGTTTACGCGAACCTGGTGGATTTTTAATGGGCCTTCGGGCTGATCGACGAAGCTTCCGGGCCAGGGGGAAACGCCGCGCACGAGATGATCAATTTTTTGAGCAGGCTGGTTAAAATCGATGCGGCCGAGGCTCTTTTGAAGCGGCGGAGCGGCCGTCGCCAGCGAAGGATCCTGCGGCGTAAACCGGAGCTCGCCCTTCTGCAATGCGTGGATGGCTTCTTCCATCAAATCTGCGCTGATGAGGCTCAGTCGCTCCTGAAGCTCGCCTGCGGTCTCTTCGGGCAAAATGGGTACGCGCCGCACAAGGCCCACGTCGCCTTCGTCCATGCCTTCGCTCATGCGCATGATCGAGATGCCGGTCTCGCTGTCGCCCGCGATGATCGACCATTGGATGGGCGCCGCGCCTCTCCAGCGGGGCAGCAGACTGGCGTGGCCGTTTAAACATCCAAAACGAGGTAACTCCAGATACCGCTTAGGTAAAATGCGTCCGTAAGCGACCACCACGCAGAGATCGGGTTCCAGGGCTTTGAGGGTGTTAAAACTCGTATTGTTTAAATGCGCCCATTGGTAGATCGGCGTGCCGTGGGCGGTGGCGCAGGCGGCTACGGGGGTTTGCTGCAGTTTTTGGCCGCGCCCTACGGGGCGATCGGGCTGGCTGACGACGGCGACGGGGGCGCAATCCATGCTGTAAAGGCGTTCGAGCGTGGGCACGGCGTAGGCGGGCGTACCCATAAAAATGACGCGAAGGCTCATAGATCCTCGTTGGTTTTTGCAGGGTTAAGATCAAAATAGTTGTTCAGCAGCGCGCGCGCTTCAAGCGAACCCAACCGATCGAAATAGAGTCTGCCATCTAAATGATCGCATTCATGGGCGATGCAGACGGCCAGAAGCTCATGGGCCAAAAGTGTTTGAGTATCGCCAAAAGGCGTTTGATATTCAACAGTTATGTTGTTAAAACGCGGCACTTTTGCGCGCACGCCGGGCAGAGAAAGGCAGCCTTCGGTCCATTCGATCTCTTCGTCCTGGGCCACAATGCGCGGATTGACCAGCGCAAGCGGCTCGCCCTGACGGATGTCGACGACGCAAAGCCTTTGCAGAATGCCCACCTGCGGCGCGGCCAGGCCTGCACCCTTTTGGGCGTACAGGGTTTCAAACAGATCATCGATCAGGGTTTTGAGCTCTGGGCCAAAATCGGTCACCGGCTTTGCAGTCTGACGCAAAAAGGGATCGGGCCAGGTGAGGACGTTCAAAATGGTCATAGCTTGCTCTATAAAAACTTTTAAAATTGAATAGTTACGCTCTTGAACGGCCAGCGATCTTAGGGTGTGCGGGGCGATGAATCAATCCCTCCGCGACGCCTACAGAAAATCGTAGGGATCAATATCGAGAATCACATGCGGCTCGGAGCGCTGGAAGAGGGCCGGATCCATCGTCGAAAGCAGCTTGCGCAAAGCGGAGCGCTGGGGCGATGTGATGAGCATCATAAACCTTGTTTTTCCGCGCAAAAGACCGATGGGCGCCAGCGTTGGACCGCGCAGGATGATGGGATCGGTGGAAGCGATGTGATTGCGCAGGCGCTTTGCGATCTCTTTGGCCAGCTTTTCTACGGCGTCGGACTGATGGCCTTCGATGCGTAAAACAGCGGCGTAAGAGGAGGGCGGATAGCCGCGTAACTGCCGCAATTGCAATTCATTTTGGGCAAACTGAGCGTAGTTTTGATCGCGGATCGCCTGAAGGCAGGGGTGATCGGGATTGTAAGTTTGTATGAACACGCGTCCAGGCAACTGACCGCGACCCGCTCGCCCCGCCACCTGGGTTAAAAGCTGGAAAGTCCGCTCGCTGGAACGGAAATCCGGAAACGAGAGGCTGATGTCGGCCGAGAGGACGCCCACCAGGGTGACGCGATGGAAATCATGCCCTTTGGTGACCATCTGCGTGCCGATGAGGAGGTCGATTTCGCCCTGATTCATGCGCCGGAGGATGTCTTCGAGATGGCGCGCCGTCTGTGCGGTGTCGCGGTCGAGCCTCGCGATGCGCGCGTTGGGCCAGAGCCAGCTGAGCGCTTCTTCGACCCGTTCGGTCCCCTGGCCGGGCATCTCAAAACCGGGATGTCCGCAGTGAGGGCAATGATCCGGGAGCGGGCGGCAGGCGTCGCAGTAATGGCATCGCAAAAGCTGGGATCTTTGGTGCCAGGTATATGAAATGGAACAGGAATTACATTCGAGTACCTGACCGCAGGAAGGGCAGATCACGACGTTGCTGAAGCCACGGCGGTTTAAAAAGAGGATCGCCTGTTCGCCGCGCGCGAGGGTTTCGCTGATGGCATGGCGCAAGGGCAGAGAGAGGAGGGCGGCGCGATCCTGGGGCGGCTGATGGCAGCGGAGATCGATCATCTCGATGCGCGGGAGCCTGCCGCCGGTGGGGCGTTCGGTGAGAGAGATGCGCGTGAGCTTGCCGATCCTTGCGTTGTGGGCGCTCTCCAGTGAAGGCGTGGCGGAGCCTAAGATGACGACGGCGTTTTCGCGCTGTCCCCGGACCAATGCCATGTCGCGGCCCTGATAGCGCACGCCTTCGGCTTGTTTAAACGAGGGATCGTGCTCTTCGTCTACGATGATGAGGCCAAGATTGCGGAGCGGGGCAAAGATGCTCGAGCGCGCGCCGATGGCGACCTGGACGAGACCTTGCCTGCAACGGCGCCACTGGTCCAGACGTTCACCGGGTGTAAGTCCTGAATGTAGAACGGCAATCTGGTCACCGAGGCGGGCTCTGAAGCGCCTGACCAGCTGCGGTGTGAGGGCGATTTCGGGGACCAGGACGAGGGCGCTCTGACCTCGGGCGAGGGCCTTTTCGATGACATGCAGATAAACTTCGGTTTTGCCGGATCCCGTGACGCCGTGAAGCAAAAAACCGCAGTAACCCTGGGCTGAAGAGATTTGATCGACCGCTTTTTGCTGCGCTGCGTTCAGTTGCGGCGGGCGATCCCGCTCGATTTTGGCCGCAAAAAAAGGATTGCGCTCAATCTCTATCTCTTCTTCTGCGATGAGATGCTCTTCGAGCAGGCGCTTGATGTGAGGCGCGCAGTTCTTAAAAACTTGTTTGATTTCGGTGAGTTGCGAGACGCCATGCTCGATGAGCCACCGATGGATTTCATCACATTTGAGCGGTCTTTTGCGCAAGGGCAAGGGGGCGATGGCGCGATAACTCAAAGCGGTTTTGGGCTCGACTTTGGTTTTGGTGATGTGACAGCGTTCGAGCCAGCCGCTCTCGATGGCGTGGGGTATCTCTTTGGCGTAAGGCTTCAGCGCTGTCAGAGCGATGGGTGAGCCTTCTTTGGGCCAGTTTTTGAGCCATTCGGGCGCTGTGGGAGCGAGAGCCTGGGCGGTGCGCCGTACCGCTGGGATAAAGATGGGATCGTTGCCTGCCGGATGGGCTCCGCGCAGCACTTCACCGGGAGCTGCGCAGTAATAGTCCGCTAACCAGAGGCAAAAACTGAGGATTTGCGGCGTAAAGGTGGGCTCTGAATCGAGGATTCCGATGATGGGCTGAAGCGCGATTTGGCTTGGCGGCTCAGTATTTCGGCGCACCAGATAACCGGTCATCTTTCGCGGACCAAAGGGAACCAATACCCGCATCCCAGGCTGAGCCTGGGCATCGAGCGCTTCGGGAATGGCATAGTGAAAGCAGGTTCTTAAGGGAATCGGGAGCGCGATCTCTGCGGTCAATGGCGGGCTCAATTCGGGACTTCCCCCTTAAAAGCAAAATTTTGTCTGTCAGTGGTTCATTTTATGTAATAGCACTTGTCTTTTGGACAAAAAATTGAGAAATAAAAACAGATCGAATTGCTGAGTGGGCAATTGCCTGAAGGTTTCTTGAATCTTTGGCTGAAGCGGCTTTAAGATTCAGGGCCATGGAAGGTACAATACCCGAGTGAGATGTGAGCCGCCCGGCTCCATCGTTGTTTCTTGCTCAGATTCTCTTCAAAGGGTTCATGCGATGTCGATGAAGATTCAGATTCCGGTCGCTGCCTTGGCCGATTCCCATGTAGCCAACTGTCTGGCTCGTCTGATGGAAGCCCTGGGAAGCGCGAAGTTACAGGATGCTCAAAGGGATGTTTCCCAGGAAAAGCCATCTGTTGCGTCTTTGGTTCCTGCCATTCAAAAGGCTCCCGCTTCGATGCCCGCTGCAACGAAGGCTGAACCCGCTGTTGCGGCTCCGGTTGCAGCAAAAGCGCCTGCAGCTCCGGTTTCAAAGCCGGTTGTGACGACGGTTGCGCCTCCTGTGGCAGCGCCGGTTGCGGCTCCTGTGATTCCACATGTGAATCGCAGCAAGAATGTGCTCGAAATCGATGATGTGAGCGAGCGCTATAAGCTCTTTTTGGAATCTTTGCCCGCGCGCTCCCGGCTCTTTTTGGATTTGGTTGAAAAGCGCGGCGTGCTCACCATCGACGAAGCGATGGAAGCGCTCGAGATGACGGTGGGCAAGGCGATGGGCGGTCTGACGGGATCCATTGCGCGCTGGGCGCCGGATTACGGGGTCTGCGTGCCGTTTGAAGCCATTAAAGATGACAACGGTCGCCGCGCCTGGCGCTGGGTGGGCATGGACGGCTCCGGAAGGGAGCAGCCCGTCGAAAAGCAAAAGATCGCGGCCGAAGCAAAGCCTGCAGCTGAGGCAAAGCCCGCAAAGGAAGCCGCAAAGAAGACTGCAGCCGAGAACGCTAAGGCCGAAAAAGCGGAATCCGCGGAATCTGCGGTGAAATCAGCCGCCGTGGTTCAGAAACCCGTTCGTGACGCAGAAGAAGAGCAGCGTTTCAATGCGTTGCTCGCGAGTCTCGAGTCTTCGGATGCGCGCAAGTTTTTGTCGCTGGTGCGCGAATACAGCCGTCAGGGCAAAAAACTGACGCAAAGCGAGCTTCTCGATGCCTGCGGTCTGAAGCGCGCTTCTTATTTGGGCGAGATCCTGCGTCCGGTGATGGATGCGCTGATCCGGGCGGGCATGAGCAGTCTGCTGAGGACGGGCATCGCCGAAGTGACGGGTCGCAACTGGGTTTGGGGGCCCGTTTACGACGAGGCGATCGCGGCTGCAGAAGCGGCGGATCCCTCTTTTAAGCCTGAAGAGGCGGTTGAAGATTTGCGGGCTCGCCCTTCGGTTCGCGTGCGCAAGCGTCAGGGTGAGTAAGCTCGCCCTCCATTCATCTCTTTCCTCGCTTCCTACCTGCAAGCTCTATAAGGAAACAGATAGATGTCATTTAAACTGGAGATAGAATTAGATCTGCTGAGAAATCAAGCAGTTGCGGAAGCTTTGGCTCAGTTTATGCGGGCATTGGGGACGCAGTCGCAGGCGGCGATGACGCGTCCTTCCATCCCGGGGGTGTCTATTGAGTTAGATATGACCGAGAGTGAGGCCGAGTTGGGGGCTCACGCGCAAGATACGAGCGAGCAGTGGACGCAAGCGGTTTCTTGTGGTGCTGAAAGCGCGCAGCCGGGCGAAAAGGACCCTGTTCCCCAGGCTGCAACGGTGGACGCATACGCGGTGAACGCCGGTGCACAGACGGAAATGGGCCAGGAGTCCAACGCGGAGCCTCAAATGCCGTTGCCACCGCTTCCCCGTCGTTTGACGAGCCGCGAACGACATCAGCAACAGATTGAAGGTCTGGATTTGAAGGCGCGTTACCGCCTGTTTTTGGAGCAGTTGCCCGAAAAGGCGCGCGCTTTTCTCGATTTGGTGCGCCAAAAAGGCTCGGTGAGCATCGATGAAGCGATGGAACAGCTGGGCGTGAAGGTGGGGAAGGCGATGGGCGGTTTGACAGGAGCCATCTCGCGCTGGGCGCCCGCGTTTCAGGTGAATATGCCGTATCAGGCCTGCTCGGTCGACGGTTTGCGGGTCTGGCGCTGGCTCGGCTCGCCGCTTGATAACGAGCTTGCGCTGGAGGATGCGGCCCAGGCGAAGCCTTTGCCCATGTCGATGCTTTTAGACGTCACCATCGAGCTGCCTGCGACTTCGCAAACTTTTTTAAAGCATCTCGAATCCGAAGGGCGCCTTTCAACCAAGGCGTTGTTGCGCCTCTTTAAGCTCAAGAGCGAGCAATCCTTAAAGGGGATCCTGGAGCCCATCGACCGCCTGGTGCAGGAGCACGCGCTGACGCAGCTCTATAAAACCGAAGTCGGTACAAACGGAGAGGTGATCTACCTCTGGCCGTAATTTGAGCGCGCTTTCCGCTTTAAAACCCACCTCCATTTCGCCTTAAAGCCTCATTTCATCCATTCAGCACAGCGCCTTTCCTCATCGATGGGCGATCGCTCGTTTTTGGTGCGCTGTTTGGGCTCGCCATGATCGCATTTCATTCCTGAAATCTGCCTTCCTGATTTCAAAATGGCACCCTCAAAACCTGTGATCGGCTTTCTTTGAATCTGGATCTACGATTTCAGATCCGTAATGTATCTTCGCAGCTTTTTGATCGGGTGATCGAATTCGAAATCGACAATCTTTGTATCGTGAAAGCGCGTAGATGAGTTGTAATGTATCTTCTTTTAAAAAAGATGCTGCGTTTCAGAATTGCAATGCAGTTTTGATGATTTGAGAAACAGCATTTCGACTGCGCAACATTGTCTGCCTATACAAAAAAGGCGCATCGCCCGTTTGCAATGCGCCTTTTGTTTTAAAGGATCGCCGATCGATCAGATGTCGAGCTCGTCGATTTCGCCTGCGGACTCCATCACGAAGTCGAAACGCGCCTTCGGATCTTTGCCCATGAGCGTTGCAACGGTGTTTTCGGTGATCAACCGGTCTTCGTCGGCGATATGCACCTGGAGGAGGCGGCGGTTTTGGGGATCGAGGGTCGTTTTATAGAGCGTTTCGGGATTCATTTCGCCCAAACCCTTGAATCGCTGGATGTCGGCCTGCTTCCCTTTGTGCCTGGCGAGGATTCGATCGCGCTCGGCGTCATCTGCAGCCCAGAAGACTTCCTTTGCAATCTCTACGCGGTACAAGGGCGGCTGCGCGATGAAGACGTGACCTTCTTCGATGAGGCGTTTGAAATAGCGGTAGAAGAATGTCATCAGGAGGGTCGAGATATGGTGGCCGTCGCTGTCTGCATCCATCAGGAAGATGATCTTATGGTAGCGCAGGTTGTCGAGATTGATGTCTTCACCGGTACCGCAGCCGAGCGCGGAGGCGATGTCATTTAATTCCTGGTTGGCGCTCACGCGACGGGCGCCGGCCTGCTCGGCGTTTAAGACCTTTCCACGGAGCGGAAGGATCGCCTGCGTCTGGCGATCGCGGCCTTGTTTGGCTGAGCCACCTGCGCTGTCGCCTTCGACGAGGAAAAGTTCGGACTCGGTGGGATCTGTGCTCGAGCAGTCGGCCAGTTTTCCGGGCAGGTTCAGCCGATGGCTGACGGGACTCTTGCGCCTCACCGCTGCGGCGGCGGCCCGGCTCGCCTGACGGGCGCGGCATGCCTGAATGATGCGCGCTACGATCGATTGCGCCTGGGTCTGGTTCTGATTGAGCCATTGTTCCAGAGCGGGGCGGACGGCGCTTTGAACCTGGGTGCGCGCTTCAGGGTTGTTGAGCTTGTCTTTGGTCTGACCCTGGAACTGTGGATCGCGGATGAAGAGGTTTAAGACGGCCGTGAGACCTTCGCGAATGTCTTCGGGGGTAAAGTTGATGCCGCGGGGCGCGAGTTCATGTTCGTCGATGTAGTCTTTGACGGCGCGCTGAATCGCATCCTTTAAGCCCGCTTCGTGGGTGCCGCCGTCAGCGGTGGGGATCCCGTTGACGAAGCTCTTGATGACGGTGTCGGTGGACTCCGTCCAGCACATCGCGACCTCTAAACGCAAATCTTCGTCCTCTTTTTTGAATTCAAAGAGGTGATCCATGATCGCGCGGCGCTGTCGCGATTCGAGATAGTTCTTTAAAAACTCCGAGATCCCGCCTTCGTGATGGAATTCGTGAGTTTCTTTGTTGCCGGTCAGGTCGTTGAAAGTGATCCAGAGGCCTGCGTGAAGGTAGGTTTTGACTTCGAGGCGCTGCGCGATGAGCTGTGCGTCGAATTCGGTGTCGGGAAAGATTTCGGCGTCGGGTTTAAATTCGATGTAGGTGCCCGTTCCGCGCGCGGCGCCCACTTCGCTGACGGAGGTGAGGGGCTTTCCCTTGCTGTAACGCTGCTCGTAGAGTTTGCCCTGCCTCTTGACGCGCACCAAAAGATGGGAGCTCAGCGCGTTGACCACGCTCGCACCCACGCCGTGAAGGCCGCCGGCGGTGCGATAGGCGTTCTGATCGAATTTTCCGCCCGCATGGAGCTGCGTGAAGATCACTTCGAGGGTGCTTCGATGCAGGTGATCCTTGGGATGGATCTCTACAGGGATGCCGCGGCCGTTGTCTTCAACCGAAATGGTCTGTCCGTCGGCCTGAAGGGTGACCACGATCTTTGAGGCGTAGCCGTTGATCGCTTCATCTACGGAGTTGTCGACGATTTCCCAGATTAAGTGATGCAGCCCCGTCTTTCCCACGCCGCCGATATACATGCCCGGACGTTTGCGAACGGGTTCCAGGCCTTCGAGAATGGTGATTTCAGATGCGCCGTATTCGCTCATTCTTCTTCCTCCTGCTCATTGTCGTCCTGCGGCATGAAGACCTGTGCTTCGGTAGGCTCCGCTACAAGCCCGCCTACGCGGATCACTTCGATGCCCCTGCCTCCCCGCGATGTGACGGCATAGGTCTTCTCCGAAACCACAACCTCTCTTCCGCGCGTGGTGTGCAGCTTTAAGCCTTCTGGCTGCACCGAAAAATCGATCACGCGATCCTTTTCATCGAGCTTGATGGCCGTAACACCTTTGGTTGCGCTCGACTTGATGGGCAAATCCTCGAAATTAAAGCAGAGCACATGCCCCTGAGCCGACGCCAGGGCGACCGGCGCTTCTCCCATGCTCACCTTTAAGGCCAGCAGTTCGTCATCTTCCGCGAGCGTCATCAGCTTTCGGCCCGCCTTGGTGCTCACTTCACATTGCGCATTGAGGGGGAATGCCCAAATCTTGCCCCGTACCGAGACTGCAACGCCGTAAGGTGGCGGCGGCGCATCATCCTGCGATACGCCCGCAGGGAAAATTTTGGGATCGCTGCAGGAGATCCCGATCACGCGCTCGCCGTCTGCAAACGTGAAGCTCTTCTGCAACGGTTCACCATGCCCCGCAGTGGCCGGGATGTCGTCTGTGCGCAACACATAGACGCTCCCTTTTTGAGTGTAGAAGGCAATGGTCTGCCGCGTGTCGGTCTTTAAGACGTAAGCCACCTCGTCGCCCTCGGGCACACGGATGGCATTGATTTGCGTAAAGCCCTTCTGCCGCTTGATGCGTCCCATCTTGGTGATGATGACGACCGTCGACTCCTTGACGATGTATTGCTCGGGGTTGAAGGAGGCGTCTTCCCTCGGCCCCACTACGCGGGTTAAGCGCTCGTCACCAAAGGCATCGCGGATTTCGCGCAGATCTTCGATCACCATCTGCCACCGCAGATTGATGTCTGAAAGCTTTAACTCCACGTCGCTCTTTAACCGCCGCTTCTCATCGAGCTCCTGGCGAATGAGCAGGATCTCCAGCTTTGCGAGTCGGTATAACTTGAGCTCTAAGATCGCATCCGTCTGCTCCTCATCGAGATCAAACCGCGCCATGAGCTTTCGCGCAGCGTCCGCCTTGCCTTCGCTCTTACGGATGATCGCAATGATTTCATCCAACGCGTCGAATACGGTCTCGAAGCCCTCCAGCCGATGGATGGCGGTCTGTAATTCGCTCAGCTGATGCCGTAAACGCCGTGTGATCACCTCGAGACGAAAATCGAGGAAATATTGCAGCATCTCGCGCAGCCCGATGCGCTTCGGGGTACAGACGTTGGGATTTGCAGTGGGCACGAGGCATGTGAAGTTGACGTTGAAGTGACTCTGCAACGGCGTATTCTTATAGAGATAAGCCATCGCCACTTCCGCTTCCTCGCCTTTTTTGAGCTCCATCACGATGCGGACGTCGTCGGTGCTCTCGTCGCGAATATCGACGATCTGGGGGACTTTGCGCGCAAGGATGAGCTGGGCAATCTTCTCGATGAGTACGGATTTATTCTGCCCGTATGGGATCGAAGTGATGATGATACACCGCTTCTTGTTGATCATCTCGGTGGTGTATTCGCCGCGCAGCTTGATGGCACCCTGTCCCGTCTCGTAAACGTTGACGATCTCGTCTTTGGTCGAAAGGATCTCGCCCTTGGTGGGGAAATCCGGGCCCTGGACCGCGTTGCATAAAAGATGGGTGGGCGTTTCCGGATCGCGAATCAGCAAAATACAGGCGTCGATGAGCTCTCGCAGGTTGTGAGGCGGGATGTTCGTCGCCATGCCCACCGCGATCCCCGTTGTACCATTGGCCAGCAAATTGGGAATGCGCGCGGGCAAAACCAAAGGCTCGCTGTTCTGCCCGTCGTACGTGGGTCTGAAATCGACGGTGCCCGAGGTGATTTCGGCCAGCAACTCTTCGGACAGCGCGCGCAAACGCGCCTCGGTGTAACGCATGGCCGCCGCGCCGTCGCCGTCGATGGATCCAAAGTTGCCCTGACCGTCCACCAGCGGATAGCGCAGACTGAAGGGCTGAGCCATCCGCACCATGGCCTCGTAAATCGACTGATCGCCGTGCGGGTGATATTTGCCCATCACATCGCCCACCACGCGCGCGCTCTTTAAGTACCTGGAATCATGGCGAAGTTTGAGATCCTTATACATCCCGTAAAGGATGCGCCGCTGCACGGGCTTTAAGCCATCTCTCACATCGGGGAGCGCGCGGCTGGTGATCACGCTCAGCGCGTAATTCAAATAGCGCTGCCGCGTCGTCTGATGGAGCTCCACTTCTTCAATGGTTCCACCGCGACCTTCGCCAGCGCCTGTAAATAGATCGGTTTGAGTCATCTTTTTGCCCACCAAAGAAAAGCGGGCCGCTTACCACAAACGGGCGGCGAACGCCAAGCTGAACAGAGCCGATATGCGGGAGAATCCGGCAGCGATGGGACAAAAATGGAATATTTTGTTTGTGAATCAGCGCGTTCAATGATTCATTGTGCATGTCGATTGCAACTTGGGGCGAGGATGCAGAAAATGCTGTTATCTTGCGCGCAGCTGTGGTCGGAGCGTGTGCGTTTTAGTTGTTGGGAGCTCAACGTCAATGAATAAAATCGCTATCTTTCTGGGCCTTTTTTTGATGGTGCCGTGGTTTGCCCTGGCCAAACAAGAAGGTTCGGCCTCGATCAATGGGACGAATCCGGATCCACAGCACGGCGGACTGTTCGGCCTGGCCAAAAATCAATGGATTAAAGTCGATATTAAAAATGCGGGCGAGTACCTGCGCGTTTGCAGCAGCGACGATGTGACGGCAAGCGACTTAACGTCAACCCGCAACGGTGCCGAAATTTTGGTGCAAGCGCCCAGCGCGCCGTATTGCAGTGCGGATTCCGACTGTGCCGATGGGCAATATTGCCATGATCCCGTTGACGGCGAGCAATGGCGATCTTCGGGCGGGGAGAAAAAAGGGCGATGCATGCGTCGCATTGGGGTTGCAGCCCCCAGCGATAATAACGGCACGGTTCGTGGGTATTGCGATGCGCAGACTCCGAATATCACCTCGCGTTACAGGGAAGTTTTCACAGATGAAGCCGGTACCTGGCTGGTCAACTTTGTGGGGACGAGTTGCATGACAACGACGACCACCAACGAAGATGATCAAACCATTACCACTTGCGTAGAGGAGAAAACAAAATACACCGATTATTTTGATATCAATATCACCACTCAGATGGGTGATCTGTCAGGTGTTTCCGATGGCCGTATTCATATGACCGATTGGCATCTCGTGTTGCGTGACTATTATCAGCATCAGCTCGCTCCTCAGGAATGGGGTTGCAGCTTTCTTGAGACCAACACGAACAAGAAATATAGTTTTTCGGGCGGTTTTTTTGTCAAAATTGAGAGCGTAAAAGAGGTTTATAAGATCCAATTCAACAATCTTTATAACGATGAATATCACATCATTGCCAATCGGGCAGGCATTCCGGGGTTCAGTCATGCAGATGCCTGTTTATATGGCACGGAGAAGGTGAATCTGGACGAGAAATGCAGAGAAACGGGTACACCCATCGAATTGGTGGGGGAGTATGAGCTCTATTTAAATCAACCTACATTTTTGCAAACGGACGAGACGGATGATTATCCGGATCAATATGTAAAACTGATGCTCGTTCAGGATGATATCCCCACTGAAAGCCAGGATGGCACAAAAAACCTTTTCCAATTGAGTTATTCAGAGTTATCTCCCTGCGATTTTGATATCACTTCTGATGAATTTAGACACACTGGCGAGTTTCAGGGTTATCTCAACGAGGGTGAACCGATTGATGACTATAATGCCTGCATCGAAAACGAGCAGAAGCTGATCCCTTATGGTGATGGTTACATTTCACCCAATGGCGATGGCAGGCAGGACAGCGCATATTTCATCTTCAAGAGCAAATATGATGCGACCGCTGAAGTGATTATTAATACCAATAACAAGTCTGGTTTTGAATTATTTAATGATCGGGTTTTGCGCACTTCCCTTAAATCGGGATGGAGTTATGTGGAATGGGATGGCAAGGGGGTTGTAGATACAGCACTCCCCGACAGCAACTACTTGTTCCAGGTGAAGATTTATCCTGCCGAAATCCATGTACCGCTTTCTACTCGTATATGTGGATCTGTTAAGATTTCATTGGTGCAGGGGCACAGCTATACGCCGCGTATGTTTTGGAATTCTTCAGGTAACTTAGCAGGGTATAGTTTTGGCCTGGAGAGATCGGGGTTTGCTTCTTTTGAGGCATCGAGGCCCATGATTTATGACATGTGGATCGATGGAACGGATCATATTAAAAGCAATCAAACAGCAGACAATAGCAATGTACAGCATCAATGCTTCGATGATCAGCGCTTAAGTTGTATCCAGGAAGTGAAGACCAGTTTTTATAAGGGTATAGAAGCGAGCAACGGAGGGAAAGGAAACTACCTGCTCCCCTCAAGCTCGATATGGGTCTATTGCAGCGATACTCCTTCGACGAATCCGACTGTCGACTGCCATGATCGAAAGCTGGATACAGATAGAGATGGTATTCCAGATGAGATTGAGATGGCTCATGAATGTCTGCAGTGGGATAACGCTGACAGCGACGGTGATGGCATTCGCGATGGGGATGAAGACCGGAATCACGATGGCGTGGTTGATGACCAGGAGTCCAATCCATGCAATACAGACAGCGATGGTGACTCGCTCCCCGATAACCTTGAAGACCAGGATGGGGATGGTATTTGTGATCCCGGGGAAACCTGTGCGTATTTAAAGGATACAGATGGAGATGGGGTGCGCGATGATGTGGAGCTCAATGAGACGCATACCAGTCCCACCAACGCCGATACGGATGGGGATGGGGTGTCTGATGGTGAGGAGCTTTGTATAGGGGTTCTTCAGGAACGCTGCACGAATACCGATCCCTTTGCCGCAGATACCGACTGTGATGGTATCCCTGATGGCGTAGAAGTTTATGGAACAGAGCTGGAAACCTGCGAACAGGGTCTTTGCCCTCACGGGATTTGTGCTGCTTATATGAGATTAAATCTCGATGATGCGATCAACGCCGAATACACGCCCGGTTGCGTCTATGATCCTACCGTGCTCGATTACATCGACGGCAACGGCCGTTACAAAGAGCGCTATTTCTGCATTTGCGTGCCTAAATACGGTGATGATCCGCATAGTTGCTCTCCTGTACATCAGACAGATCCCAATAATCCTGACAGTGACGGTGATGGGTTAATAGATGGCAAGGAAGATGTAAACAGTAATGGCCGGGTTGATGAGCGCGAAACCGATCCGACGGCTGTCGATACAGATCGCGATGGGATCCCCGATAATGACGAGATCAAGGGTACCTTTGGTTATAAGACCGATCCATCAAATCCTGATACCGACGGCGATGGGCTTCCCGATGGTTTTGAGCTGAATATCGGACTGGATGTGATAGGTGGAACCCATGTCCGGAATGTTTCTGGCCGATGGGTGCGACTCGATGCCCAGGGACATGAACTCGGCAGCGTCGTTACGAACCCCCTAAAAGAGGATTCCGATAACGATGGCTTACAGGATGGGACTGAATGGGGCTATGGTCCGCTAGTCTTCGATGAGCAGGGGCGTTGGATCTTGTCCGTTGTCGATGGCGGAAATATGCTCCAGGAGAATGGAAGCAGAACCAAAGTAAACATCACTGATCCGACGAACCCTGACAGTGACAGAGATGGCCTGCTCGATGGCAGAGATGCGTTCGGTCGCGGTGAAGATCTGAATTTAAATGGCATTTGGGAGGGCGATACTGAAACAGATCCCACCAAGTTGGATACGGATGGGGGCGGTGAAAGCGATGGCAGCGAATCCAGAGCAGGCCGAAATCCCTTGTATGGCCATGCGGACGATGACATCGCGGATTTGCTCGATACCGATGGCGATGGCATTGCGGACGAGGATGAAGATAAAACTTACGCATCGCAGTTCCCTTGCTTGGACAGCGGCAATCCCGATTCAGACGGCGACAGCATTCTCGATGGCGTGGAACTTTTAAGCGGCACCAATCCTTGCAAAGCCGATACCGATGGCGATGGATTGATGGATGGCGAAGAAGATGAAAATCATAATGGTATTCAGGACTTAGACGAAACCGATCCTCGCAGGGCCGATACGGACGAAGATGGAGCGCCGGATGGCGTTGAGTTGGAATGGCATACGGATCCGCTGCTTGCAGATACAGATGGCGATGGCATTCCGGATGGTCTGGAGCTCCATTTCTCGGCGGTTTGTAAAACGATTTCTTTTGAGATCGGTGCACCTACCTGTTCTCATCCGGGTGTGAAAGGATCTCAGACAGTCGGAATCGATTCCGATGGCGATGGCATTTTGGATGGCGCTGAAGATCGCAATCATAATGGCATTTGGGATGAAGGAGAATTGCATCCCATGCTGGCCGACACCGATGGCGATGGATTGTCTGACGCTCAGGAAGACAAAAACATGAATGGCCGGTTTGACATCGATAATGACGAAACCGATGGTACCAAGAGAGATACGGATGGTGGCGGTGAAGATGACAAGTCGGAACTTGAGATTAAAAACATGTGTATTTACAACGACTTCAGGCCAACTTCCCGCAATCCTATCGATCCGGCAGACGATGATTCCGATCACGATTGCGTTCAGAATCGAATTGAACTCAATCATCAATGCATGAAGTTCGATGTGGCCGATTCCGACGGCGACGGCCTGATGGATGGCGAGGAAGATAAAAATGGTAATGGCAAGGTGGATGTGGGAGAGACCGATCCCTGCTCGCCGGATACCGACGGTGATGGCTTAAGAGACGGCGAAGAAGATAAAAATCACAACGGTAAGGTGGATGAGGATGAGACCGATCCCCTGTCTTCTGATACCGATGATGATGGTATCAACGATTACATTGAAACCATGCATGCTTGTTTGGATCAGACCAATCGCGATACAGACGGTGATGGCTTGCTGGATGGTGTTGAAGACAAGAATCATAATGGCAGAGTCGATGAAGGTGAGACGGATCCCTGCAAGCTGGATTCGGATGACGATGGCATCGATGACGGCAAAGAGATCGCGATGGGCACCGATCCCACGAATCCCGATTCCGATGGCGATGGCCTGAATGATGGCGAAGATCCCGAGCCCCTGGTGCCCTTGCCCGAGATTCCGCCTGCAGCGGTCCATGGTACGAATACATGCGCGATGTCTCATCAGCCTGCTTCGGCGCTGTGGGTTCTGGGCCTGCTCGGTCTCTGCGCGCTGCGTCGCAGGCGTCAATCCCGTTAATCCGGCCTCTTTCCTTTCCTGATTTCAATCACATAGACCAAAAGATCTCCCTTTGAACACAGAGAGGATGTCTCCGATGACAGAAGAGCATTCAAATGCATTGGTGTGGCAGGCGCGTCCTACGGAGGATGTGTTGCAGGAACTGTTGCCTGCGGAGATGGCTGCCGAGGAAGCGAGCGCTTTGGCGGACGAGTTGCCCGAAATCCGCCGTCGTTTTGAAGGGGGCCCCGAGCTCGTGCGGCGCAATCTCTCGGAGATGACCACGTTCCTTCGCGCGTCGGAGGCGGATGTGGGGCGCATGATGGGTCGCGGCTTCTTCCGCAACATGTGGTCCCGGCTGACGGGGCGGCAGGCGCGCGATGAGATGGAGGTGCGCCAGAATCTGACGCGGGTGCAGGCGCGGGCGCTTTGTGTGACCGAGCGTCTGCTCGAGCGCCAGGAGTATCTGGAGCAGGCTACGCGATTTGTGGGTGCGCGCATCGAACTGCTTTCGATGGAGAACCTGAAGCTGAAGGCGGCCCTCGTGCGTTTGGGGCAGCGCATCTTTGATCGCGTTGAAAGCCTTGAGGATCGCGTCAGCCGTCTGGAGCAGCGGAGCGACAGCCTGGAGCGGCGGGTCTCGCTTTCGGAGTTCTTCCAGAGCGGATTTTCGGTGAGCGCGCAGCTGCCCTATGAGCGCATCAGCGATCCCCTCGAGCGCGTCCTTCGGCTCACGATGGATTTCTCGAAGGCGGCGGGCGGCGAATGGCGGCCCATCGATTTTTATCGCCTCGAGAAGATGGCGCTGAGCGAGGCCCGGGTGACCGACGAATTGCAGTTTTCGATCTCGGAACTGGTCGATCGCGCGGCGAATCTGCGCGACAAAAAGCTGCTCGAATGGCTGTCTGCGGGCTCGCTGCAGGAGCGCCTGATGGCTCCGCCCGACGAATCTTCAGACGATGCGCGCAGTTTTTATCCCCTCCATTTCCTGTTTCAGCGCCCCCATTGGTTTGTGAAGCAGGGGCTGCCCCGGGCGGGGCTTCAGATGATCGCGGTCGAGATCGGGCAATACGGCCTCGATCCCGACGAGCGCCTGGGGCTTTGGCAGATCGCGCAGCTGCTTCTGGAGGAGCGGCTGGCCTGGTCGATGGAGTCGGGTGAGCTGCTCGCGGCGCAGGCCAAAAAGGAGGCGTTGCCTTCACCTCAGTCCCTCGATCTCGGCGTCTATACGTTGCGATCGCTGCCGGTGGGCGATGTGGCGGTGCAGGATCTCTATCTCGTGGCCGATGAGCTCCTGGTTTTAGGCTGGATGCGCAGGGGCGCGGAGCTTTGTCTCATGCATTTCACGCCCGATGGCTTTAAGCGCATCTCAAGGCAGCCCAATTGGAATCGCGCCGCGAAGCTCGTTGTAGGCGGCAACAGCTTATGGACCCTGAGCGCCGATCGCCGCGGGGCAGACGGCTGGATTTTCGATCGGCAGAACCCCGTGGATCCCTGGAGCTGGCGGAGCATTACGCTGCCTTCGGTGGGGGGCATCGATGGATTGGCGGCAAAAGGCGCTGCGGTCGTGGGCTGGCGCATGAATCGCGTCTATTTGCGCGACGCCAAAGGCAATTTCTTCGATCACCCCGTCCCCCGGCGCGTGGTCGACTGCGCGATTTACGGCGGCGGCCTCTATATTCTCGACGAATCGGAGCTCTACGACTGGCGCCCTTCGAGCGATCTCTTCGCCCCCATCGCGCGCCTGACCGACGGCTTCATGGGTCAGCGCGTAGAGACGAGCGAATCCGGAAAGACGGCCCTCATACAGGCCCGCGATCGCCAGGGCTGCGAGGCCTTGATCGCGGTGAAGCCCAATCCGATGGGCGAAGCGGAGCAAAACCGCCAGTTTTTCCAGGATAAACTCGAGACTTTTGCGATGGCCGACGACGATCACGCGGTGGTCCAGACGGCGGACGGTCATCTTTGGCGCTTCAGCCAGGTTCCAAGCGAAGAGCGCATCTCAGCCCTCGCGCCCGCAGGGCATGAACGCCTCGAACTCTTAGCCTGCGACGGTGCAGGCCATTTTGCCGGCCTCGATCGCGCCGAAGGCATCATTCACGTCTTCCTTTGCCGCTGAATTCCAGGCGCTCCCTCCAAAACTCAGCTTCAAATCCTCAAAATCCCGCAACCTTTCACCCGATCTGAAGTGATCAGGCGTGCCGATCCATATTTGCGCGCATGACTCTGATGTAAAGTTATCAAATACGGTATGCAGATGCATCGATCGATCATTGATGTTACAGAATACGAAATACCGAAACTTTACATTACGGTATTGGGTTAAAATATGGAACGCCTGAATCTTTCAGATATGTATTGAAGCAAAATACGACAATCTATGCGCTGATCCCTAATGTTGATCAAAATGCATACCGTATAACGGCCGTTTTCAGCTGTGCAGAAGACAAATCTACCCTATGCGCGCATTCGATCACGCATGTAAAAACTTCCCTTGCGCTGAAGTCAGATCGGATCAGCGATGCAGAGGTGAAGAATAGGGGATGGGCGCTTGTTTGAGGCGGGGTTTACGCGTTGAGCGACTTGGAGGCGACTTCAAACACGTTGGGCGAGAGGGAAGATGCGGAGAGGAGGCGTTCGAGCGCGGCCTTCATGAGGGCGCGGCGCCTGGGCTCGTAGCGCTGCCAGCGGTTTAAGGGCGAGAAGATCTGTGCGGCCATCTGGGGATTGATCGCATCGAGCCGCAATACGTGATCGACCAGGAACGCGTAGCCTTCGCCCGAAAGATCGTGGAAATTCGCGGGGTTATTGCGGCAGAAGTTGGCAATGAGCGCCCTGTTCTTGTTGGGATTCTCGCCGTCAAACAGCGGATGTTTGCAGAGGGCCTGAACGCGCGCCAGGCAATCTCTGCGGGGCATCTGCGCCTGAATCGAAAGCCATTTGTCGACCACCAGGGGTTCGTGCTTCCATTGTTCGATGAAGGCGTCGAGGGCCTGATCGCATTCTGCGGACTCGGTTTGCGCCAATGCGGCGAGGGCCCCCAGCTGATCGGTCATGTTGTCTGCGGCCTTGAAGCGGGCGAGCGTATAGGCGAGGGCATCGGGGGTTGCGGTGCAGCAGATGTAGCTCAGGCAAACGTTGGCCAGGGATCGCTTGGCCATCTCGTGATCTTCGATAGAGAACTGCGCGCTTAAATTGCTCTCGTACAACTTCTTGAATTTGTTGTAGAATTTCTGCGCGAGGGCGCGCTTCAAATAGATGCGGGCGGTTCTGATGGCATCCGGATCCACATCTGTCAACTGATCGGCGATGTAACTCTCGCTCGGCAGCGTGAGCACCAGGGCCTTTAGACCCTCATCGAGGGTCGGATCACCCAAAACCAGCTCAAATGCCTCTGCAAAAAGCGGATCCAGCGTCAGCTCCGCCCCGGATTCTGCGGCCTTCGTGAGGCGCTTTAAGATGTTCAGCGCGAGCGTCTGCCCTGCATCCCATCTGTTAAAGGGATCGCTGTCATGGCCCATCAAATAGACGAGCTCTTCGTCGCTGTAGGCGTACTGCACCTTCACCGGCGCCGAAAAGCCTCGTAAAAGCGAGGGGATAGGCGTGCCTTCCACATCTTCGAACACAAAGGTTTCTACGGGTTTCGTCAGCTCCAGAATGCGCGATGTGCCCTGGGCTGAGGCTTCTCCCTGCAGGCGCAGCGGGATCTCGAGGCGACCTTCCACATCGTGGATCGCGAGCGCAAATGGGATGTGATAAGGCTTCTTTTCGGCGCATTCCGGCGTGGGCGCACAGCTTTGCTCGAAGGTGAGGGTGGCGCGCTTCTGGCCGGGATCGTAGTCCATCTTCACGTCGACCACGGGGGTTCCCGCCTGGCAATACCAGTTCATAAACTGCGTAAAGTCGCGTCCGCTCACGCGCGCCATGCAGCCTACAAAATCCTCGATGGTGACCGCCTGCCCGTCGAAGGTCTTAAAGTAAAGATCGGTGCCTTTGCGGAAGGTTTCCCTGCCGAGCAGCGTGGAGATCATGCGCACCACCTCGGCACCCTTGTTGTAGACGGTCTGCGTGTAGAAGTTGTTGATTTCTATATAGGAACTGGGCCGTACGGGGTGAGCGAGCGGGCCTGCATCCTCGGCAAACTGCCGGTTTCTCAGGAGCGCGATGTCCTGAATGCGCTTCACAATGCCGCCACCCATCGCTTCGCTGAAGCTCTGATCGCGAAACACCGTAAAGCCTTCCTTCAGGCTCAGCTGGAACCAGTCGCGGCATGTGACCCTGTCGCCCGACCAGTTGTGAAAATACTCATGCCCGATCACATTCTCGATGTGCGAGAAGTCAAAATCCGTTGCCGTAGCCTGACTTGCGAGCACCAATGAGGAGTTGAAGATGTTGAGCCCCTTGTTCTCCATGGCGCCCTGATTGAAGTCCGACACCGCTACGATCATGAAGAGATCGAGATCGTATTCGCGGCCGTAAGCTTCCTCGTCCCAGCGCATCGCGCGCTTCAGCGACCGCATCGCGTGGTCGCATTTGGGCAAATCCGGCTCGCGAACATAGATGCGCAGGGTCACATCGCGCCCCGAGCATGTGGTGAAGTGATCCTCAAGGCATTTGAGCTGCCCCGCCACCAACGCAAAAAGATAGCTCGGCTTCGGGAACGGATCCTGCCAGCAAGCCAGATGACGACCGTTCGGTAAGTCTTCGGATTTAATCAGGTTTCCGTTCGAAAGCAGCACCGGGTAGAGGGCTTTGTCGGCCTCAATCTGCGTCTCATAGCGCGCCATCACATCGGGGCGATCGGGGTAGTAAGTGATGCGCCTGAAGCCGTGCGGCTCGCATTGCGTGCAGAAGCTGTTGTTCGACTTGTAGAGTCCCTCGAGGGTCTTGTTGTTTTGCGGATAGATTCGGGTGATGACTTCGAGCTGAAACTGCTCGGGCAACCGGTCCAGAATGAGCGCGTCTTCCACGCGATAGAGCGATTCAGGGTAAGGCTGGCCGTCGAGCTTGAGCGAGAGCAATTCGAGTTCATCGCCTTCCAGACGCAGCGGCGTGTTGGGATCGAGGCCTTCCCGGCGGTGCATGTCGAGGGTGGATGTGACGATTGTAAAATCTTCGTTGAGATTGATGTAAAGCTTGACTTGCCGAACAAGGTACGCGGGGGGCTGATAGTCGGCCAGCCGAATGGTTTGAGGAAGGCTTTGATTCATCGTTTCACCAGTCACCTGAACAGGTTGGGGCTCATTTTGAGTTGCGAGCCTTGGGGTTCGCAGCCGAGAAAAAAGGGGTATAAATGCATGAAACGACTTCGATTCTCTAGTCTAACTTGCAATTTTTTAGAGCGCTGTATGTGAGAACGGGCGTCGAAATCGCGGCTCAATTAAAGGTAACAGCATGATTTTATTTTGGATTTTGTTCTCGGCCCTTTGGCTTTTGGGGTGCATTCCGGGCATGTATTTTGCGGGCCGATTTGCAGCGCAACTCGTGGCGTCAGAATCGTTTTCAAGGATTTCGTGGTTGCTTGCGGTGTTGTTCGTGGGGGCGCTTTGGGCGGTGATTTTGTTCCCGCTGCTCAGGGTGATTCTGGGCGTGAAGGCGCGCGAAGAGGCGCGCGAAGAGGCGTGCGAAGAAGGGGCGCGCGAAGAAGAAGCGTGCGAAGAAGGGGCGCGCGAAGAGGCGGAACCCTAGAGTTCTTCGTCAAAATCCATGCGCCACTGGCCGGCGTCGTTTACAAAATCGGCGTCCTCCTCGTCTTCAGGGGCCGGGGAAGCCTGCCAGTGAAGGCAATAGGCGTGAGCGCTCTCGGAGGCTCTGAACCGTTGTCCCTCGCGGGGTTGCATGCGATCGCACACCATGCGCGCGGCGAGTCCAAAGGCGGCTCCCTGGGCAAAGGATCGCGTCTCCCGCGTAAAAGGCACCACGACGTCGGGCAGCCCAAAAGCCTGCATGCCCTCGCTTTGCACCGCTTTGCGATCCCCGTAGAATTCCACAAAAAGATGGAACAGGCTCACCACATCGTCGCAATTGAGCTCGCCGAAGGGTTCAGGCGGGATGACTTTGAGCGCGGTCTCTACAAAAATGCCGTAAGCACCTGATTTACAAAGCGATTTACAGCACTTGGCGGCTTGCTTGGCGTAGGCCAGATCCCCGCTCTGTTCAAAATCGATCCTTGCGCGCAAAAGGCTTTGGTGCTTGCGGATCGCCTTCAGTTCTTCGGCGGTAAAACTGTCGCCGCTTCGGGAAAGTTGCTCAAATTCTCGCACAATCCCGGGATCGGGCGGTAAAAGCTCCAGCTCAAGCGAGGTCTTGATTTCAGGGAGCTCTGTCCAGGGACCTGGAATGGTCAAAATGATGCGACCCATAACGTCCTATTTGGGTTGGTGATTTGCGTCAAACTAGCATTTTGGGGAAATGAGATGACCAAAAAAACGACATCCGCTGCTTCTCTCCGCTACATCAAGCCGCTCGGACCGCGCATTCTGGTGCGCGTGCTCAAGCAGGAAGAGCGATCGGCGGCGGGGCTCTATTTGCCGCAAGGCGTAAAAGAGCATCACGATGAGGCGCTTTACGGCGAGGTGATCGAGGTTGCACGCGCAGATGGCCATACCGAAAGCCTGGGCGAAAACGTGAGCGGCGTGCCTTTGGGGGCAAAAATCCTGTTTCCCAAAGGCGATGGACTGCCGGTGCCCTGGGATGAGGATTTGCGTCTGCTCGAAGTCAAGTCGGTCTGGGCGACGGTTGAAGAGGTGGAAGGAAAAGAAATCCAGTAACAAAATCAATAGGTTACTGCACGTTTGGTGACGGTCGGCGTGAGCAGGAATTCCTGAAATTGCGCGATCTGTTCACCGTCGAGGGCGTATTCCACATCGCCGATGCGAAACTCGAGCGTGCGCGCGGCCTCCATGGCAGAGACGGCGTTTGCTTCGAGCGGAATCGTGATCGTCTCGTCGAGGGAGGGGTTGGGCGCGGTGCTGACCGCCTGATTCTGATATTGTATCTGGAGCGGAAAGGGCAGCTTGCCGTCTACAAGCGCGATCACGCTCGTCTTTTCATTCCATCGCCATTTGGATTGATCGATGCGCTGGAAGATCAGGAACACGTTTTCTGTATGTGCTTGTCTTTTAAGGGTTTTGGATGCTTTGAGCCGGGTTGCATCGGCCCATTTCAGGCGGAAGCCTTCAAACAGAAGATGCGATTCCTGGGTGAAACGATCGTATGCGCGCGTCATTTGCGCGCCCGTCGTGGTCTGAACATGCGATTCCGGAGAAGGCGAACAGGCGGCCATCCCCAGCAGAGCTGTCCATAAGAACGCGAGTTTCAAAACTATTCCATCCAAAAATCACAAGGCGGAGGTATGGGCTTGCCCTCTTTGTTCTTTTTGACCGGCGGTAGGTTTTCGGGCAAAACGACTTCCATTTCGCGGACTTGACCGTCCTTGCACTGCTTGATCACGTCCTTGTAGCAGTTGAGCAGCAGGGTGTCGGGCACGCCGCCGCTGTGGATGACGCCGTATTTGGCGGTGACGTCGTATTTACCTAACGGGAGCGAAGGGAAAGTGAATAAATCAGCAAATCCTTCCAGGGGAATCTCGCGGGTCAGGTTCAGATAATGGCGCTCGCCGGTTTCTTTATGGACGGCGATCAGCGAGGCGATGGACTTGTCGTTGTTGTAGTAGCCTGGGCAAATGCGCACGGTGAGCCGGCCTTCTCCGGGTTTGAGCTCGTGTCTTTTGGCCTCTTCTGCCGCTTTTTTGGCTTCGCGCTCGGCCTGTTCCCTGGCATACATCGCGCGCTTTTCTTCGATGCTGCGCTCGCCCTTTTGGCAATGGCCGTCAACGCAAATGCTGTCGTCTGCGCATTGATCATCTTTGGTGCATTTGGCCGCTTCAAATTTGGGCTTTTGGGTCACGCGTTCGTTGCAGGCCAGACAAGCGCAGCAGATGGCGAATAAAAGGGAAATGCGCATAGGCTATCTCTTCGAATTGATTGCGTTTTTGATGTGATCGGCGATCCCTTCGATGGCGATGCGCTCCTGGGTGCCGCTGGCTAAATCTTTGACGGTCGCCTGGCCTTCGGCGAGCTCGTCGGGACCGGCTACGACCACAAAGGGGATTTGGTTGCGGTCGGCCTGCTTTAACTGCTTCTTCAGTTTGTCGAGGCCCAGATAGAGCTCAGTGGGCAGGCCCGCTTCGCGCAGACGGCTCGCGATGGCGTAGCTTTGGGCGCGGCAGCTCTCGTCAAAAATCGTCACGAGGACCTGGCTGGGTGAAGGTTGCTCGGCGATCAGGTTGAGCTCGATGAGCGCCGAGAACAGGCGATCGACGCCTAAACTGATGCCCACTGCGGGGATTTCGTCGCCGCCAAACATCGAGATCAGCTTGTCGTAACGGCCACCCGACATCACCGAACCGATCGATTCGAGATCGAGCAGGAACGTCTCATAAATCATGCCTGTGTAATAATCGAGGCCGCGTGCGATCGAAAAATCGATCTCCACTTTGTCGGCAAGCCCCTGATCCGCAAGCAATTGGAGCACGGTGTTGAGTTCTTTGGCGCCCTGCAGGCCCTCGGGATCGTCTGCAAACCAATCGTTGAGCGCCTTGGGATCGAGCTTCAGGAATGCAAAAATGTCGTCTATCACCGCCTGCGACAAATGATTTTCGGTTTCGAGCAGCTGGCGTACGGCGGGCTCTCCAATCTTTGGAAGCTTGTCGAGGACGCGCAAAACTTCGAGCGCAGGCTCACCTTCGGGAATCTGACAGCGGCGCAGCAGGGCGCTCAAAAGCTTGCGGTGGTTGACGCGCATCACAAAACGCTCAATACCGAGCGCGCGCAGGACCGAAGCGCCCACCGCCAGGCATTCCGCGTCGGCCATCAGATCGGGGCAGCCCACGATGTCCACATCGCATTGCACAAACTCCCTAAATCGGCCGCGCGCAGGGTTTTCTGCTCTCCAGACGGGGGCGATCTGGTAGCGCTTAAAGGGCAGCGGCAGGCTCTTGTTCATGCCGATCACGCGCGCCAGAGGCACCGTCAAATCGTAGCGCAGGGCTACATCGCGCTCGCCGTTGTCGAGGAAGCGGTAGAGCAGTTTGTTGCCTTCATCGCCGTATTTACCGAGCAAAATATCGGCATATTCGAGTGCAGGCGTCGCCAGCGGGGCAAATCCGAAGGACTCGAACACCTGACCGATGCGATCGAGCATGCGCTGCTTGGGCAGCATGGTAGAAGGTAAGTAGTCGCGAAAACCCTTTAAAATCCGAGGAGTTACTTTGTTCATGAGAGACCTTTAAAGCGCCTGCGTCCTGTTTGCGCCGTCTGTAAAAAGTGTGCAGTTTGACGGCGAAGCGGTGTGATGGCAAGCGATCTGCGCGCCTGATGGGGCGACCCGGGCAAAAAACGTCCATTTTTTGAACAGTCTGATCGATCTGGACGCTTCCGGGATCGCCTTTTAAAATGCAACTGTATGAAATTAAAGCGATAAATCGTTATCAAAAGTTGGCATCATTTTTGCAATCATTATACGCGGGAGCTCAACAAAGGGCGCAGCTCGAAAGAGAGGGACAATGGCGAAAGCAAAGACGGTCTATGTTTGTCAGGCTTGCGGACAGCAGAGCGCGCGCTGGCTCGGTCGCTGCGTCTGTGGGGCCTGGGACAGCTATGTGGAAGAGGTGATCGCGCCGCCTGCGCCTTCGGGAGGAAGCGCCGCGTTTGGTGCCCTCGAAGCCTCTCTGCCGCAGCGGCTATGCGAGGTCTCCTGTGGCGTAAATGCGCGAAACCTAACTGGATTTAAAGAACTCGACCGTGTGCTCGGAGGTGGCCTGGTGCCGGGCTCCCTGGTGCTCGTGGGCGGCGATCCGGGCATCGGTAAATCGACGCTCTTGCTTCAGGCGGCCGAGATGGTCGCGCGTTTGGGCGTAAAAGTGCTCTATGTGACGGGTGAGGAATCGCCCCGGCAGACGCGCATGCGGGCGGAGCGCCTGGGGGCGGTGGCGCCGGATTTATGGATTCTGGCCGAGACTTCGCTCGAAGCGATCGAAAAACATGTGGCCGATGTGGCGCCGCGCATGCTGGTGATCGATTCGGTGCAGACGCTTTGGATGGAGGGCGTGCAGTCTTCACCAGGCAGCGTGGCGCAGTTGCGGGCGGTGACGGCAAGGCTCATGGCGATCGCGAAATCCCGCGAAATCTCAACGTTTTTGGTGGGACACGTGACTAAGGACGGAGCGATCGCCGGGCCTCGGGTGCTCGAGCATATGGTCGATACGGTGCTCTATTTTCAGGGCGAGCGCGGCCATCCCTTCCGCATTTTGCGCGCGGTCAAGAACCGCTTCGGCTCCACTGACGAGATCGGCACTTTTGAGATGAGCGACAAGGGATTAAGCGAGGTTCTGAATCCCTCTGCGCTGTTTTTGGCGGAGCGGGCTTCCGGGGCTTCGGGTTCGGTGATCGCTGCGGCGTTTGAGGGCACGAGGCCCCTCTTGGTAGAGGTTCAGGCGCTGGTGACGCCTTCGGTTTACGGTACGGGTCGCCGGACTGCGCTCGGTGTGGATTCGGGTCGGCTCGCGCTGCTGCTTGCGGTGCTCGAAAAAAAGGCGGGGATGTCGATCGGCCAGGCGGACGTTTATGTCAATATTGCCGGGGGGTTACATATCGATGAGCCCGCAATCGATCTGCCGATTCTGGCGGCTTTGGCTTCGAGCCATCTCGATCGCCCCGTCGATCCGGGAACGGCGCTGTTTGGTGAAATCGGTCTTGGCGGCGAGGTGCGGGCGGTGATGGGGGCGGATGCGCGGGTGATGGAGATTCGCCAATTTGGCCTGGAGCGCGCGCTCTTGCCTGCGGCGAATCTTACGAATTTAAAGAGTGACTTTGCTCTTTGCGGGATTTCAAACGTCGATCAGCTGCTCGCGGAGCTGTTCTAACGATGCGATTTTTAAAGCAAAATTATGCTTTCTGAACGACGGATTTCCAGCGGTTGAGCAGCTGAGCGACCTCTTCGATGGGGCGGCTTCGCGTAAAGCGCCGGTCTTCTTTCCAACTCTCGCGGATCGATTCCAGATTAGGCCAGAAGCCCACCGCAAGGCCTGCGAAGAAGGCAGCACCGAGCGCAGTGGTCTCGATCAACGCGGGGCGGACCAGCTGAACCCCCAGCAGATCGGCCTGGAATTGCATGAGCAGGTTGTTGGCTGAAGCGCCGCCATCTACGCGCAACCCCGAAAGCGGCTTTTGAAGATCGTGCTGCATCGCGTTTAGGACGTCGTGATTCTGGAATGCGATACCTTCGAGCACGGCGCGCGCGAGATGGCCCTTGGTGGTGCCTCTCGTGATGCCGTGAATGATGCCGCGCGCTTCCGGACGCCAGTGGGGCGCACCCAACCCCGTGAGCGCCGGCACAAAAACGAGACCGCCGTTGTCTTCTACGGTTTCGGCCAGAGCTTCGATTTCGGCTGCAGACTGAATGAGCCCCAGCCCATCGCGCAGCCACTGAACCGCCGCACCCGCAATAAAAGCGCTGCCTTCAAGGGCATAAGTCACGCTGCTGCCGAGCTTCCAGGCTACGGTGGTCAGCAGGCCGTTGTTTGAAAAGACCGGCTGATCGCCCGTGTTGAGCAGCATAAAGCAGCCCGTCCCGTAAGTGCATTTGGCCTCTCCGCTTTGAAAACAGGCCTGGCCAAAAAGGGCGGCCTGCTGATCGCCTGCGATGCCCGCAATGGGGATACCGTCGGGCAGCGGAGCAAAGCCGCGCGTGTAACCGTAAATCTCGCTGCAGCTGCAGATTTTGGGTAAAACAGCGCGCGGTATTCCCAGAATGGAAAGCAGGTCGTCATCCCAGTCGAGGGTTTGTAGATTCATCATCAGGGTGCGGCTTGCGTTCGATACATCGGTGACGTGGCTCATGCCGCCGCTCAACTGCCAGACGAGAAAACTGTCGATGGTGCCAAAGCAAACATCGCCCTGTTCGGCCTGCTTGCGCGCGTCCGGTAAATGTTCCAGCAGCCAGGCGAGCTTGGTGCCCGAAAAATAGGGATCGAGAAGCAAGCCGGTGCGCCTGCGAAAGATTTCTTCGTGACCTACGGCTTTCAGCGCCGCGCAGCGTTCGGCCGTTCGCCTGCATTGCCAGACGATGGCGTTGTGGAGCGGCGCTCCGGTCTGGCGATTCCAGAGAAGGGTGGTTTCTCGCTGATTGGTGATGCCGATGGTGAGAATCTCGTCGCCGGTAATGTGCGCCTTTTCAAGAGTTGACTCGATGGCAGAGCGCACAGAATTTAAAATGGCTGCGGGATCATGTTCGACGTAACCCGGTTTTGGGTACAATTGTGGAAATTCGCAGGATGCTTTGGCGAGCACCTGAAGTTCGTGATCCAAAACGAGCGCGGTGGTGCCGGTGGTGCCCTGATCGATGGCGAGTACGTAGCGTTTCATCGAAAACTCCGCATCAAAAGCATGTTGTGAGGTGAGAACGAGGGCGCGATGCAACTTCTTAAAAGTAAATGCTGTTTTCGTTTGGCCTGCAACGAAAACTGGCTTACAGAGCAAAAAGAAAATGCATGCGGCGATCCAAAAACTTGCGGTCCTGTTTTAAAATCAAACAAATATTTGTGCCTGCGCGATAATGAGGCGCATATCTTCGATCGTGGCGAGCGCTTCGGTGGCATGGAGAGAACGTGAAACGATACGTCCAATTGTTCATTTTGTTGCTGGCGGCTGCAGCGCCGATGAACTCCAGCTGGGGTGAGGAAGAATCGGATCCAAAGCCCGGTTCGCTCAAGACGGTTTCCATTGATCCGACGTTTGAATTTTTGCAGACCACTCTGGAGCAGTTTGGGCCTCAGTCCGCAATTTTTGGCGCAGAGGGTTTGCCTCAGGGGACGGATCTTTCGGGAGCTGGCGCGTATGTGATTTTTCGTTACGCCCCTATGGAGAGCGAATTAAAAGCGCTTTCAGAGCTCATTCGCTTCTATCGGGATGCCGATGGAAATCTGAACCATACGGGGAAAGTTTATAGCGCTTTCGTTCCTTTCTCTTCATTGCCTAAGTTATCAAAATCGCAGCTGATTGAGCGTATTGAGGCCAGCTGGCATCCCAAAGCATCGCGAAACCTGGCCCAGGTGGTGGCGGAGGCGCAGGCTGATGAGATCTATTTAAGGCCTGTAGATGGTTTAGATGGCAGGGGCACTACTGTGGCGGTGATCGACAGCGGAGTCGATGTGCTGCACCCTCATTTTTTCCATGCTGATGGCGGTTTTTATGCCTGGCGCAAGTTCGACAACGGTTCGGATTCCAAAGACTTTGAAGTTAATAAAGATTGCGTCGATTTTGATGGGGACGGTCAATGTTCCGAATATGAGAGATTAAAGCTGCTCAAAGCGCATACATTGCATGATGGGGGGCCGTTTAAGAACGACCTGTCCGCCGAAGTGAGCGAGCTGTTTTTGCCCGAAGTGGACTGGCTTTACCTCGATTTAAATGGCGACGGCCGCCGCAATGCGGGCGTGGATGAAGGGTTTACCGAAACATCGCTGGCGTATGGAGAACCCATTTTCGTGGTGCAGGATGCCAACGCGAACGGGATGCTCAATGTCAATGAATTGCTGGTGCGTCTGGGCAGCTCAAAAATCCGCGCGGTCGTGTACAAAGACAAGACCTATGAACGCGGAATTACAGGGAAAACAAGCCTGATCTATGCCGCTCGGGATTTGCGTGCGTCGCAGGCGGTTCACGGTACAGCGGTCGCGAGCATCATCGTCGGCGGGCAGCAGGAATCCCATAAGCGCGTAGGTTTGGCTCCGGGCGCCGATCTCGTGATGTTTGTGAATGAAGGCGGTCAGGAATATGCCCAGAGCGAATTGCCGGTTTGGTTGAATCAGCTTCAAAAATACCAGCCGCGCGTTCTGTTGCATGAATGGGCCATCGAATCCCGCTTCGCGTCCGACGGTCATTCGGCCATCGAGCAGGCCATCGATACCTTGTATCGCGATGAGCATATGCTTCAAATCACTCCGGCTGGAAACTGGGGTCAGGCCAAAAAGCAATTGCTGATCGATTTAACGCAGCCAAAGAGCAGCTACGAGTTGCCGTTTGTCGTTCCGAGCGCATCGGAGAGTTATCAAACAGCAATTTTCGATTTTACCTGGCCCAGGGCTTTGGGGAGCGGTTCTCTGGCGCTGACGGTGCCTTGTGAAGTGGGCGCAAGCAACTGTGCTGTCAATACTTGGTATTTGGAGCAGGGCAGCGGGTATCTGCCGCTGGGTCAGGGCATGTATGCCTATGTGACCGTTGATTTGAACGACCAGGATCCCTTCATTCATACCACCCTTTATTTGACCGTGGGTGAACAGCAAAACCGGGCGGGCCTGGTGAAAGGGGATTGGAACCTCAGTATTTCTCATTTGAATTCCTCTGCCTTAAGCGGGAGTTCAAACAAATATTTATCCGCTCGCGTCAATGATTTGCTCAGCGGCAAAGATGAAGGAATCGCCTGGAATATTTCGAGCGGGCAAACCCATATCGATGTAAACGGGGGATCTCTTCTGCTGCCTGCAACCGCCAATTCTGCTTTTGTTGTAGGGGCTTACGCTGGTCAATTTGTGGAGTCTGGTCGCAAACTGGGCGATTTGCGCAGTTATTCCAGCCGTGGACCTCGCGTCGATGGCCTGGCGAAAATGAATCTCGGAGCGCCGGACGATCCTGTTGTGGCATTGGCTTCCAACGCCGAGGATTTGCAAAAGGGGTACGGAAACAGCTGGTTTGACGCCTTTTATGGGACCAGCGCTTCGGCTGCAGTGGTGGCGGGCGCTTTGGCTCTGCTCCTTGAGAAATATCCGACCTGGTCCAATGAGCGATTGACCGCGCGCTATACAGAAAATGCCGTGACTGCCAACTGGAACTCCACCATCCCATATGAAACCGCATGGGGCGTGGGCAAGCTGAATGTGCGCAAGTCGATTTATGGCAACAACGTAGGGCCTGCATCCAATAAGAGCCCTCGGGGCAAATTGTCGGCTTACGGCCGTGCTGATCGTTCGATTTATTTTGATGCCCAGGCTTCGCGCGATGATGACGGCGATGTCCTTTGGTATCGCTTCGATTACGGGAATGACGGTTATTTTGACACGGATTGGCAATTGGAACCGATCAGCGGGCCCTGGGCGTGGAGTTCGGAGGATGACAATGCGAGTTCGGAGGATGACAATGCGAGTTCGGAGGATGACGATCCGATCGGTGTGCTGAACGAAGATCACAGCGAGGGTTTTCTCGATAAGCTGCTGTTTGCGCGCGTGGATGTTCGCGATCAATGGGGTGGTCGTGGCGGTTACATTCACACGTTTACGCGCGGACAGATTATGGGCAGCCGCAATCAACAGATTTGCGAACAATATTGCGAGGATATGGCGACTTTAAAGGGAAGCAGCTTATGCAGAAAAGCGATGGAAGGCATCGATTTGACGGACTGCCTTTGGAACTGCACGCAGATGGACTTTCACGATCCGGGCAAAGGGGTTGATCCCATCACTGCGATTGAAAGCGAAAACAAGGAATGGATTAAACCTACTGACAGCATCGGCAATTTGAGAGTCCTGCAGCCCTCGGATGACTCCATCAACTGCCGTATGGCCAGAATGTTATTGATTTTGCAGAACTTAAATCGAAGCACATGGATCGATGACTCTGTTTGCGAGACGGTCTTCTTTGATAGTGAAGCTTGTGAAGATGATGGCCAGGGGGGAGAGGATGCAGGGCCTGACGCCGAGCCGGATGCAGAGGTCGATGCAGAAGAGGACGCGGATCTTGAGGACTCTGAGTTGGACAATGATTCTGGGAAAGATTCCGGCGCAGAAGAGCCTGAAGACAGCGCGGTCACTGCCGATGACGACGATGCCGGAGACGATGTTTGTACCGATGCGCCCTGGATTTGCGATCACGATGACAGCTGCAACTGCCGTTTAGGCCAGTCCCATGCGCCGCATTTTTGGGGCCTTTTGGGGTTAGCGGTTCCGTTCGTCTTGTCGCGCCGCGCACGTAAACGAGCCAAACTCGTTGAAAACAAAGGGGAAAGGCATCAGTGATGCATCACATTGTGGCTATATTGGTGGAGCGCCGTCAGGAGGCTGCGAGCAAGGTGCAGGCGCTGTTGAGCCATTGGGCCATGTTCATCAAAACCCGCCTCGGTCTGAACGACGGCGTGGGTGATGCCTGCGCCGTCTCGGGACTGATGATCCTCGAAATGATCGGCGATGAAGCCAAACTCGTCGATTTTATTAAGGAACTAAATCAAATCGATGGCGTGGAAGCCCAGAAGATGACTCTGGGCCGCTGAGCGCTTTTGTGATAAAAGGTCCGTTTGGCGTGTGGTGAAAACCCGGGTGGGAGCAAAATTGAAGGACGCCAAAAAACTGACCTTTGTCGCTATTCAGATGGGGGCAGATGCGGCACAAATTGAGGCTCAGCTGAAAGGCTTCGGTTTGTGGCCGCATCCTCAGATGGGGGCAGCGGGCCATTTGGGGTTTGCCATCGAGCCCCATTCGATGCCGATAGATCCCCAAAAGCTGCAGTCCATCGCAGGAATCGCCGATGTTTTCTGGGCGCCGAGCGCGCATCCTCTGGTCGATGCTCAGGCCGATCGCGCGTTTGAAGATTGGTCTCCTAAGCAAAATTTCCTTTTAATTGCGGGACCTTGCTGCGTTGAGTCGCCTGAGCAAATCGGGCGTTCAGCGCAGATGGCGGCGCGGGCGGGCGCAAGCTGGCTTCGGGGCGGAGCTTTTAAACCGCGCACTTCTCCTTACGCATTCAAGGGTTACGGCGCAACTGCTCTCGATTGGCTGAGATCTGCGGCGGATGCGCATCACCTGAAGGCGGTGACCGAGTTGGTGGCTGCGGAAGATGCAGCGCTTGTGGCCGAAAAGGCGGACGCGATCCAAATTGGCGCAAGAAATATGCAAAATTACGCGCTTTTAAAAGCCGCAGGGGAGACCCATCGCCCTCTGTTGTTAAAGCGCGGCATGTCGGCGTCGTTGGAAGACTGGCTTTTAGCGGGTGAGCATGCGCTTCTGGCGGGCGCTGAAGCGGTCATCTTTTGCGAGCGCGGGATCGCCGGACTGGGCCAAAATACAAGGAATCTTCTGGACTTAGCAACGGTCGCGCTGCTCAAGCGGGAGCTCGGTCAACCCGTCATCGTCGATCCTTCGCATGCGGTGGGGCGAAGGGATTTGATCCCCTGCATGGCTGAGGCGGCTTGCGTGGCGGGGGCGGACGGCGTGATGGTCGAGATCCACCCGGAGCCTGGAAAAGCGTTGAGCGACGGCAGTCAGGCGCTCGATGCGGCGGGATTGCAGGCGGTGGCGGAGGGGTTAAAGCGCGTTTGGGGCAGGGCTCACTGAGCGAGGCGCTTGGGGGCGATGGCGGTGAGGTCGATGGGGCATTGGGCCGCGTAACGCTTGAAATTCTCGATGTATTTTGAAGCCAGGGCGTCGGCTGCTTTGCGGTATGCGGCGCTGTCGGGCCAGCTTTGGGCGGGGTTTAAAATTTCGCTCGGCACGTTGGGGCAGCTTTGGGGGATTTCAAATCCGAAGACGGGATCCTTGTTATAGGCCACGTCGGCCAGCTGGCCAGTGAGCGCTGCGTCGAGCAGGGCGCGGGTGTAACCGATGGAGATGCGGTGTCCCACGCCGTAAGGTCCGCCCACCCAGCCCGTGTTGATGAGCCAGCATTGCGCGCGGTCGCGTTCCAGGCGCTCTTTGAGCATCTGAGCGTAGCGGTAAGGCGGGTGAACCATAAACGGCGCGCCAAAACAGGCCGAAAACGTCATCTGCGGCTCTTTGCCCAGCCCCAGCTCGGTGCCCGCAATCTTCGAAGTGTATCCCGAAATGAAGTGGTACAGGCTTTGCTCCGGGTTTAATCGCGCGATGGGCGGCAGCACGCCCTGAGCGTCGCAGGTGAGCAGAATCACGTTTTTAGGCGTCGACCGGGCAAAGCGTTCCTTAATTGAATGATCAATGAATTCAATGGGATAGGACGCCCGCGTGTTTTCTGTTAAGCTTGCATCGTCAAAATTTACGGCGCGCGTTTCGGGATCGTAGACCACGTTTTCCAGGATGGTGCCGAAGCGCTCGGTTGCGCGGTAGATGTCGGGCTCGTTCTGGGGTGAAAGCCGGATCACCTTGGCGTAGCAGCCGTTTTCAAAATTAAAGGTGCTGTCGCTGCTCCAGCCGTGCTCGTCGTCGCCGATGATGTCGCGTTTGGGATCGGCCGAGAGCGTCGTTTTGCCGGTGCCCGAGAGCCCAAAAAAGATGGCCACGTCGCCTTCCGGCCCCCGGTTCGCCGAGCAGTGCATGGGCAAAATCTCCTGGAAGGGCAGGAGATAGTTCATCACCGTAAAGACGGTCTTCTTGATTTCGCCCGCGTAGCTCGTGCCGCAGATGAGCGCCAGTCTTGAGGCAAAGTTGATGGCGATGGCGGTCTCAGATCGCGTGCCGTCGATGCGCGGATCGGCAAAAAAATGGGGGGCGGCGATGACCGTAAAATCGGGGATGAAGGATTCGGCGGCTTCGTCTGAGCAGGGGGCGAGCATGTTGCGCGCAAAGAGCGATTGCCAGGCGCATTCGGTGATCACGCGCACCTTAAACTGAACGTCGCCTGCGCCCGCGATGCAGTCCTGGACGAACACGTCGCGGCCCTGCAGATAGGCTGAGAGTCTTGCATGCAATCCGTCGAATTTTTCGATGCTGATGGGCCTGTTTTGCTGTCCCCACCAAATGTGATCGGCGGTCGAGCTCTCTTTGACAAAATATTTATCTTCGGCAGCGCGGGCGGTGAATTTGCCCGTATGGACGGCGAGCGCGCCATGCTGAACGACGACGCCTTCGCCGCGTTTGAGCGCTTCTTCGTAAAGGCGGGGCGCATTTAAAGACCAATACACATTGCGTAAGAGTCGTAACCCCGCAGATTCCAATCCGAATTTGCTCATTTGATGCACTCCGCGCGGCGGACTCGTTTGCCGCCGATTTCAATTTCATCCGATCCGTCTGCGCCTAAAGCCCAGGAGATGCGCCTGAAGCCTTCCACGATGTCTTTCATGCTGCCGCAGTAAGAGATGCGCAGATGGCCTTCCATGCCAAAATCGAGCCCGGGAACCGTCGCCACCCGAACCGAATTGATCAAATATTCCGCGAGCTTATGCGAACTCTTTTCGTACGCCGAAAAATCGATGAACGAATAAAAAGTGCCGTGAGGCTTTTCCACTTTGAGTCCGGGAATGCTGCGCGCGAGATCGACCAGCACATCGCGCTGGTTTTGAAGCGTGAGGCGCAGGCTCTCCACCGAAGATTGCGGACCCGTCAGCGCCGCCACCGCCGCATGTTGCAGAAGTGCAGATGGCCCAGAAGAAAAATGGCTTTGGATATTGTTCATCGCCTGAATCAGAACGGGGCTCGCCACCGCCCAGCCGATGCGGAAACCGGTCATCGCATATTGTTTTGAAATGCCGTTGATCACGACCAGCTTGGAGCGCTCGTCAAAGCTCTGGGCGTAATCAAAGCAGCTCAGCATCGGATAACCGTCAAAGGTGAGGCGGTGATAAATGTCGTCCATGATCAGCCAGAGATCGCGGCGTTCGCAAAGCTGCACCAGATCCGAAACCAGGCTTTCGGGGTAAGTCAGGCCCGATGGATTGTTTGGGCTGTTGAGGATAATCGCCTTTGTTTTCGGAGAGATAGCGGCTTCAAAGGCTTTGATGGTGGGGATGTAGCCCGACTCTGGGTTGACCACACGCGAGACGCCGCCGCAGAGGCTCACCATCTCGGGATAGCTCACCCAATAGGGCGCAGGAAAAATCACCTCGTCGCCGGGATCGATGATGGCCAGAAGCGCGGTCATGATCGCCTGCTTGGCGCCGTTCGAGGCGATGACGTTTTTGGGGGTGATCTCCTGGCGATAAAAAGTTTGCGTGTAATCGACGATCGCTTTTCGCAAAGCGGGTGTCCCCGCCGATGGAGTGTAACGAATTTCTCCTGAATTCAATAGGTTAGAAGCTGCAACGATGGCACCGAAGGGGGCGCAGGATTTGGGTTCGCCGCCGCCCAGATGGATGACCGACTCGCCCTGAGCGCGCAGTTGAGCGGCTTTTTCGTTGATTTTTAAGGTGGGGGAAGAATGGATGGATTGACCGATTCGGCTCAGTGTGATCATTTTGTCTCCGCAAAAGCGCTTTTCTTCATAATGGCGACGCGATCGGGAGACTGTCAATCACAACCTAGCGCCGCCAGCGCATGCGCACCTGAACGCGCGCGTTTTTCGGGGCATCGGGGCCGGGCGGTACGAGTTCAAAAGAGACGCCCGATTGGGGCAGCTGGACGGCGTTGAATTTGAGCTCGGGGTTGATATGCGCATTCTGGTCGTCGAACTGTGCGACCGCGCGGTGAGGCGCCTGGGCCACAGGAACCAGCTCGTTACCTTTTATCTCAAAGAATTCAAGACCTTGCGCGTGTTCCTTCAATGCAAACGGTGCATCAAAACAATGGGCGGTGCGCCAGGCTCGATTGCGCAGGCGATATTGCGTTCCCTTTTGAGTGACCTGCCGTTCGAGCAGCTCCGAGACCGGCCAGAATGTTGCCCGCTCATCACCCGGAAGTACGTCTAACAATGCGTAATTAAACATTAATTTTGAATCGCCGTAGCTCAGCTCATCCAGGGGCGTCGCATCGTTTGGGCAATCGATATCGGCTGGACGGTAAGCTTTGGGACGCACAAAACAGAGGGTCTTTTCGAAGGCCGCCTTAAGCTCCTCCTGGCCGCCATCAAATTTGTAATGCGTGTCAAATTTTGCGGGATCGCCCTCATACCATTGGGCGAAATCGGGCAGGACAAAATCGTTGGTCTCCGCATCGAGGGCGAGCAAAAAACCGTTGCCAAATCCATTGTTAAGAGGCTCGTTTTCGCTCCAGGGGTAGGTGCCGTTGTAATACCAGACCATCACGCCCGATCGCGGCTGAATGCGCAAAGCGCGCAGCTGACCGCTCTTGGGATCGGCGTAAAACCGGAAGGCGTTGCGATCGGCCAGATGAGCGTCGTAGGAATCCGGGTTTTCGATGTCGCGGTATTCCAGAATATAGGCGTGAGGCACCCACATCTGATGCTCGCCGCTGCTCTTCAAAAAGCCGTCAAGTTGCCAGTCCGCAAGGGATTCTCCTTCCTCAAAGCCCCAATGCCGCGCTTCTTTTTGCTCCACAAACAGCCGGACGTCGTCAAAGAAAAAGCCGCGATTGACCGCCGCACCGTCGGTAAACGCCTTGAATCGAACGAGCGCCTTTTGATGCGCTAACTCGCTTAAATCAAATGAGATTTTCTGCCAAACGGGTTGTTCGCAATCGCTGTCCTGATCCTGAGATGGTTTTTGAGCGCAGCCCGGAAGCGATTCGTTATGGCCGTCGCCGTCCAAATCGCCCGAAATCCCCGTAAATCCGGGCAGACTGTCGTGACCGTCGTGACCGTGCTGCGCGGGCATTTGCCGCAAATCCGCAGGGCGATGCCGCTTCCAGGTCCGGCCGCCGTCGACGGAGGTTTCAAAGTAAGTAAAGTCCCATCCCGCCTCGATGTCCCACCATGCCATAAAATCGAGTGAAATCGGTGCGTTAGCATTCTTTAAATCGAGATTCAGCTGGGCCGTGCGGTTCAGATCGTTGCCTTGCCCGCTGTAGAGTCCCCATTCCCCTTCGGGCGGATCCGAGAGCGTGATCACGCGCTTTTTCGGCGGCAGATGGATGACGGCGGCCTGCCATGCGTGAGAAGAAATCTCTTTATCTTCAGTGGGTTGCAAGTCGTCGAGCGAGGCTAAATAAAAGCTTTGCTCGCGCTCTCCCCCAAGTTCAGGCGGCAGCAGGACCGCCGGTTTGAGCCAGCCCAGCATCATGCGCGACCAGGCCGAAAGATTTTGCGGCAGGGGATCGGTGGTGGCGCTCATCAAATCCCAGATGCCGGTGGAGTTGTTCGAGACGCGCGCGTAAATGTCGGGCAGGCCGATGGAATGGCCAAATTCGTGGGTAAAGGTGGAGGGGCTCGTGTATTCCGCCTGCATGTTGTAGTCGCGAGCCCAGATCGCGCCCTGCTGAAGCGGCACGCCGCCCAATGGATTGAGCTTTCCGCTTAAGCTGGGTCCTTCTCCCGTGCGGCGCTGGAGCACAAATCGGTGGGGCCATAAGCGCTCGCTGCATTCGCGTTCGCGCTCGTTTAAAGTGCCTAAGATTTCGAGGCCGTTTTCGGGCGTAAATTTCTGATCTAATTGATAAAGCGCCTGGCAGGAGGACTGGCCTGCACCCGCAAAGATGAGCACCAGATGGTCGATGTAGCCGTCGGGTTCGTTATGCTCGCCGTCCTGGTCAAAATCATGGGGATCAAAGCGGTCGAACTCTTTGAGATCAAAGGCGTTTTTCTCGCGCTGCATTGCGAGGGTGAGCGCTTCCTCGACCATCGTTTCGGGATCGCGATCGTTTCGCCAGTCGCCGCCCTGAGGCCGGTGCTCTGCACCGTAAAACGCGCGCGGCCTTGAGAGCTGAATGGGCTCTAACACCTTGCCCTGCAAGGCATATCGGCCCTGACTCTGGGTGGCATAATAATGGCTCAGGGTTCCAGGACGGGCGTTTTGAGGATCAAAAAGCAGATCCTGATAATAAGCGGCCAGTCTGGCGCCCTGATCGGGACTCCCCGCAAAGCGGTCAAAATGCTTGTCGGCAAACTCCACCAAAAGGACGAGCAGCTGATGCGGGCGATCGGGCGGCAGCGAGATGGGTGGAATGAAGTCGCTTTTCACGGCCGGATGCGCAAAATGGTCGAAGCGCAGCTGTTGCAAATCCTGGGCTAAAGCGGCCGATTCCTCTTCTGTTAAGGTGAGTTGCGATGTGTTCGTTGTGGTTTGGGTAGAGCCGCAGGCGCTCAGAAAAAGGCTTAAACCTGCAATTTTAAAAGCCGATGAGTTCATCTTTTCTCTCCGATTTGCGATCCTTTTGATGTACGCAACTTTGCCTGCGCAGTAAAGCGCGATGAGCGTTGGAGGCGTTTGGGGATGACGATTGTTTTTTGTGGCGCCCGCTTGCATTGCGGCGACGGCCGTTTTTTTGATCCTGGTGAGCTTTGGATTCAGGACGAGCGCATTTTGTACGCGGGTCCGGTTCGAAGCGATCGCCCAGAAGATGCGATCCTGCGGGATGTGAGCGGCCTTCACCTTTGTCCGGGCTTTGTGGATGCCCATACGCATGTGGGTCTGATGCCCGAAGGATTCGCTAATGAATCCAAGGATTTAAATGAGATGACCTCGCCGCTGACGCCCGGTTTGAAGGCGATCGATGGCGTCTGGCCGGGAGATCGGGCGTTTGCGCGGGCGCTTTTGGCGGGGGTGACCACGGTCTGCGTTTTGCCGGGCTCGGGCAATGCGATCGGCGGGCAGGGCGTTGTGCTCTCTACGCGTGGGAGCGATGTGGAATCGATGGATCGCGGCGCGCCGCCTTGTTTAAAGATCGCGCTGGGATACGGCGTAAAGCACAGCCACGGTTTAAAGGGGCACGCCCCGCTGACGCGCATGGCGATCGCCGATCTGCTGCGGCATGCCTTTGAAGATGCGCTGATTTATGAACAAAATCGGGCAGTTGACGCCTGCAGAATAGATCCTGCAAAAGAAATTTTGGTGGCGGCTTTGCAGCGCCGTGCGGTGGTTCGCGCCCATTGCATGCGGAGCGACGACATAGCGACGGCCCTTCGGCTCGCGCGCGAATTTGGGCTCAGTCTGGTGCTCGAACATGCGCTGGCTTCCGATGCGCTGATCGAAAAAATCGTTGCTGCGCGGGCATCTGTGGTGTTTGGACCCACATGGAAGACGCCGGGCGTTTCGGATGAAACCCTGGCCGATGAATCTACGGTGCTGCGTTTGTTCGAGGCGGGCGTGCCCGTGGCGCTGATGACCGATCACCCCATCGTGCCGGTGGGCTATTTGCCTTTGCTTGCGGGGCTTTGCGTGCGAGCGGGGCTTTCTTCCGAAAATGCGCTCACCCTGATTACATCGAACGCCGCAAAAATATTGGGGATTTCGGATCGATTGGGGACTTTGGGAGAGGGACTGCTGGGCGATTTTTTGTTGCTCGATGGGCCGCCGCTCGAGGTTGCGAGTCGCGTGCTGGAGGTTTGGATGGCGGGTCAGAAATGCGATTTGCCGGGAAGACTGCCGGTGCCGGGTCAGCCCTGGTGATCTGAACCGTTTTCGCTTGATGCTTCCTGAGTTGCAGCGGGCGCTTCGGTGGGCACGGCGGTTTTGACGTCGTCGTAGAAGAAGGGCACAAACCGCGTGCATTTCCAGTCGTTGGTGACGTGGACGAGGGGGTAAATCACCTCTTTGGTCTTTAAGTAATGCTTGATGCGGCGGAAATCCTCTTTGGGGATTTGGGTCCAGGCCAGGAAAATGTAGATGAAGAGCGCGACCACCAGGTGATCGAAGAAAAGCTCCGTGGGGTAGCTGAAAATGCTGTGAGTGGCGGGAATGTAATAAAGGGTGAGGCCCACCACCAATGCGAGCGGAGCGCCCAGCAAAAAGAATCCGCGACCGAACCACATCATCCCCATCCAGCGACGATATTTGTTGCTGTTAAAGGGCATGCGCGACACATGGAGCAAGCTTAAGCCCACCACCAATACGGCGGTGATCACGTGGGTGATGCTCGCGCTGAGCCCCGCGGTATCGGTCCAGATGCTGGAGTTTAAGATGGCCACGAAGAAGAGCGCCAAAGCGGGGCGCGGCAAACCGAGCCAGTAGCAGGGGTAGGAGAGATCTTCGTCGTAACCGCGCGCCTGGCGAATGGTACCCAATGCCGCAGGGAAGAGCGCGATGATGGCCGAAATCCAGATGGGCCAATGCGCCTGAAAATGGAAGGCGTGGTAAAGCAAAAAGGGCGCCGCGATCGAGTTTGTGACGTAGTCGCAGGCGGTGTCGAGATGGGCGCCAAAGGTGTCGTGCTGCTTGGTCAATCGGGCGACGGGACCGTCGAGCACGTCGAAGGCGTAGGCGATGTAAATAAAATTGCAGGCCCAGTCGAAGCTGCCTTCCATTAAGGCGATGACAGCGGCGAGACCGGCCAATAAATTACCAAGAGTAACGTAATCTTTGAGTTTCATGAGGGGCCTTTTACGAGCCGTGGGCTCAAACCACAATCAAAAAATGAGGGTACAGTTTACGGAACGATCAAGCGGGCGGCAGGTCGGAGGAGGGCTCTGCTGGGGGCTGTGATGCAGGCTCTGAGGAGTTGGCGTCTAACTCTTCAGAAACGTTGTGAATTTCTTCGCTCTGAGGTGCGGTTTCAGCTGGGAATTGTTCGGGCGCTTGCTGGAACAGCTGCTCAAAATCGACCTCTAAAATCTGATCCTGTGCCTGATGCCCCTGTTGCATCAATTGCGTGAGCATCTGCCCTGCGGGTTCCTGGTTCCGAAGGACGGTATGCGGCGCGTGTTGGTCAAAAAGGTTATAGATTTCGCTCAGTTGCGTTCGCGAAAGTGCCTTCGACGGTGCAAAGGCGAGCTCGGAATTCTCGTCCTGCGTGATCAGGATCAGCCCCGACTGATAGAGCAGCTGCAGCGTGGGCGCGATTTGCTCGGGGTTTAATTTGAGCTGCTGCGCGACCTGATTGGGATTGGTGGGACCGCCAATCTGGCGAAATTGCCGGGCAATTTCAAAAAAGACCTGGCAGGTTAAATCGCCGTTCAAGGTGGTCAGCTCGTGCGATTGCTCCAAATCCTGGCCAAAATCGTAAGCGGCGATCGAGCGCCGGTGAAGCGTCGAAGTGATGCTGACGCCGCAAAGGATCAAGATCCAGACCAGCTGGACCCAGAGGCAAAAGATGGGGATGACCGAAAAGGAGCCGTAAATGATCGCCTTGGCAGAGCCCGAAAAGAAGCTTTTGATGTAGAGGTTAAAGCCCCACTGGCAGGTCTGAAAGGCGACGGTTGCGGCAAAACCACCGATAATGGCCGCTTTCCACCGCACCCTGGTGTGAGGCATGATCTTATAAAGCAGCGAAAATGCAGCGATTTCTGTAATCCAGGGCATGATCGCCGCGCCGTAATGGGCGGGAATAAAGGTCGAGGCCAAATGGGCGGTCAGCCAGCGCGCGCTCAAAAAACCGAGGGCGATCAAGGCGGGCGCGAGCGTGATGACGGCGTAAAAAGTGGTCAGGCGCTGGTAGAGCGGGCGGCTCGCGGGAACGCGCCAGATTTGGTTGATCTCTTTTTCGATGGAAAGAAAGAGCGAAATCGAGCTGACGAGCAGGAAGGCAAAACCGATCGCCCCGATGGCGCTGCCCTGGGCATTTTTTAAGAAAAGATCAATGACTTCGCCGATTTGCGTTGCGCTGCTCGCCAGTACGGTTTCGAGGACCCATTTGTGAACCTGCTCCACCAGATCGTCGCTCGGCACAAAAGCGCGCAAAGCCGCAAAGGAGACGGTTAGCAGCGGAATGAGCGACAGGATCGTCGTAAACGACAACGAAGCCGCACTGCGCATGGTGTTGCTGCTGAGGACCAGCTGAACCGTGTCGTGGATGACCTGAACGAGCGATGCGAGTTGACGCCAGAATGGACGTGTTTCGTTCTCGGCCCATTTTTGCAGGCGTTCAAGGAATTCCTTGACGCGTTTGGCCAGGAGTTTTTGTTTGGGCATGCGATTTAGCTCGCGATTTCGGGCTTTAAACCAAGAATTTGGTCGATGGGGAGGGTGAATGCGATCCCTGTACCAGGTTGGCTGAGCGAACCTAAAATGCGCTCGATCATTTGCAGGCTTGGGGCGACCAGGTCATCGTTGATGGCGCAGAGCAGGAGGTGAGAATCCTGAGCGGAGCCGGGGAAAAGCCCTCGCAGTGAAGCAAAAATCGGGAGTTCTGTGCCGATCACCTGCCCCATGCCACGCCCTTCGACGATGGTCCCACCCGTGACACCAATCTCCACCAGTCCGAGTAAAAGCTCGTCCAGCTTGCGATAGTCTTTGATGATGCAAATCAGTAGTTTCACGAAGCGACAAATCGAGCAGTTTGAGCCGCTTGTCAAGAGTACGGCGCATCATTTTATGTGCTGTGCAATCTTGCGTCTGCTGGGCGCCTTTTTTATGCTCACGGCCTTTGTTGCGGAGTTTGTGGATGTTGCGTTGTCCATATTGCGGTCAGCAAAACGAAGACGAGGCGCCAACCTGTGCGCATTGCAACGCCAATTTAAACGCCGATATCTATGCGCGCGACGAGTTGCAGCCGATCGCCATAGGAACCGTTTTTGAGAATAAATTCGAAGTATTAGGTGAGATTGGCCGGGGCGGGATGGGCTTTGTTTACCTCGGCATCGATCGCAGCTTAAACCGCCATGTGGCCATCAAAGTTTTGCCCGAAATGTTCAACACCGGGGCAGATATGGTGGCGCGCTTTCAAAAGGAAGCGCACGCGATGGCGATGCTCGATCACCCCAATCTGGCGCCGGTCTATGCCTTTGGGCGCGAGTTCAATTGCTATTACCTGGTGATGAAATATCTCGAAGGCGACACGGTGGGGGCTCTGCTCGAAAAACGCGTGGAGCAGGGGTTGCCGCCGGGGTTTCCGCCCGAAGAAGTGCGGCGCATCGTCATCGAGATTTGCAAGGGCCTGGGGCACGCTCACAAGCGCGGCCTGATCCACCGCGATATTAAGCCCAACAACATCATGATCAGTCCCGAAGGCCAGGTCACCATCATGGATTTCGGGATCGTCAAGGAGCAGTCCACCGAGGAGCGCTTAACCCGGGCTGGGCTGGTGTTCGGCACCCCCGAATATCTGGCGCCCGAGCAGGCGCAGGGCCTTTCGCCGCCGGGGCCGATCACGGATTTATATTCGCTGGGCATCGTCGCCTACGAGATGCTGACAGGGGAGCCTCCGTTTCAGGGCGAGTCGCCTTTTGCGATTGTTTTCAAGCATATACAGGAGATGCCCGAGCCATTGGTCGGGCGCGTGCCGGGGGTGACCGAGTCGCTTCAGGCGGCCATTTTTAAAGCGATCGAGAAGGATCCCAACGCGCGTTATCAAAATGCAGCCGAAATGCAGAGCGCGTTTGAAGCCGTGCGTTTGGGCGAGGATGCGCCGCAATGGTCGGAGGAATCGGTGAGCCGTCACTGGACGCCGCCTCCGCCTTGCGATTTATACGACGATCCGCCAGCTGATTCGCTTTATCCCACGCAAAATCCGTCTCAGTCTCTTGGGGGAAGGGGCTACTCTACTCAACCGGCCTACCCGCCTACGAGCGAGCCCTACAAAATTTCGGGGCGCCTCGATACCCATCAGGAATACGATTTCTCTCAATATTCCGAAGGGTTAGATAATCAGGCCGGGCCGTATCATTCCGCTGAGTCTGGGCCGCCGCGTTCGAGTGCAGCCCTTCGGGTGCCGCTCGGTTCGCTGCCGCCTCTGCCTCAGCATGCGGTCTCTCAGCAACCTCCCGCATCTCCGGTTGCCCGTCCGAGTCTCTCGGTGCCCAGTTATCAGGCGCCTTCGGGTACAATGAGACCTCAGGAGCCGGCTCAGGTTTCGGTTGAAATGTATCATTCGTTCGAGACGCGCGGCAGCGGCAGTCTGGATATGCGAAGGTCGGGCGATTTGTATACAGGCGAGCCGTACAATGCAGCGCCCGGTTACGACGACGTATATGGGCAAAATCAATCGATTTTTACGACTGCATCGGCTCCTGTGCGCATGGGGGCGGCGCCGGTTTTAGAGCCTCAGGGGCAGGGTTTAGAGCAGGAAGAGCCCCTGGAATTGGCTTCCGACGAGGATCGATCGGTTGCCAGAGACGAATCGAATGCCCGCTGGCATGGGGATTCGGAGACGGTTTCAAAGGACCTGCGGCATGCGTCGGGGCGGGGGGCGGAATCTTCGTCGGAATTCCGCACGACCACTGCGGAATTCCGCGTAAAAAATGGGCTATCTCCGCAAAAACGCAGCGGTTTTAATGGGCATTCCTCGCCTGAAAACGGCAAAAAGGGGCATCATTATGCGCTCTTTTGGCTGACGCTCGGGCTGATGACCTTAGTGGGAGGCGGGCTTTTGGTGTTCGCGTTGCTGCATTCTGCAAACGATGGGGGGGGTGCTTCCGCAGATGCAGGCGTTCAGGGCAAAACGCGACCGTAAATACCGTCAATATCGGGGCCTAACCCATCAGGATCTATGGGAAATTCCCGCCCCGTATCGGGATTGATGACTGCGCTTGCAGCCGTCAGGCGCACGTAGCGGGCACCCTCTTTTTTGATTCGAATCCCCAGAGGGGTGTCGGGTAACTCAGCGAGATCAAAGGAGTTTCCGCCTGCTTCGCTCGAAAAGGGATCGACGGGATTCTGCTCTTCGTGAAGGCTGACGCTGTTGATGCCCGCAAAGCCGCTCCAAAGTTCGGGCTTCGGTTCGTACAGGGTTTCGTCTGGAGCCAGATAATCATGTGGAAAGGCGATAAACTCAGTACCATCAATCGAAAACTCGACGATGATGGGTTCGATGTACCAGCCGGACGGGCCGTTGAACGCGTTTTCAAAAACCGCCAGATCCGGGCCTTCGCCGTCGATGAGCCTGCGATCGGACCAGGCAAGGGTGATCGAAGCTTCGGGACCGGTGGCAGAAAGCGAGAAAACATCGAGACTTCCGGCCATCATGCCTGCACCGCGCACGCCGTTGACCGCAGCCTGGGGATCGTGAAAGCGCGCTCCTGAAGCGCCTGGAGCATCGACGACCAAATCGGCGTAAGCGAGCTCGCCTTCGCCTTCAAATCCGCCAGATGGCTCGATTTTTTGGGGCTGGACCTGGCTGAAAAGATGCCGCGCCACACGCTGCCCCGATTGTCGGTCAAACAGGCTGATGGCATCTGCGGCCCATTCGCTGACCGCGAGATAGCGCCCGCTCGGAGAAATGGCTGCGTGCCAGGGATTGGCATTTACATCCAAAACATATCTTTCTTTTTCTGCACCGGTTGGGTCGTAAGCGATGACGCGGTTGGTTCCCGAATCGACCACAAAAAGAAGATTGTCGTTTGAAATCAGATGGTTGGGCGTCAGACCGACGTTTGAAACCAGTCTTGTGCCCTGAAGGAAATCACAGCTTTCCGGGCGCATCTCGTTTTTGATCGGCGAGAGATCGATGGAGATGAGGCTGCCCGAAAGGGTCATGAGCACAAAAAGCTGATCGCCGATGGTGGCGAGCGCCTGCGGTCCCTCGATGTCGCGCGCGCTTTCGCCCAACTGCATCTGGCAAATGGTTTGTCCCGATACGTCCAGAAAATACAGACGATCGACGTTGAAGTCCGCTAAAATAAAAAGATTTTCCCACGAAATGGCGCTACCTAGACCGATGCGCGGCTGAGGGTCGAGGGGAAGCGTGGGAGCGGGATCCGACAAAAATCGCAGCGGATCGAGGCTGATGGGTGCGATTTCATTTTTGATGGCCGATGTAACCAGGCCTCGATCCTCTGTAACTGCAGCTCCGATAGGCACAAAAGGCGATCCTTCTGCGTTAAACACCAGGCTTTTTCGCTGATCGCCGGGATTGGGCTTCGAGAAGGCGTCGATGGGCCAGACTTCGATGGCGCCTTCGGTCTGAGCGGTGGGATGCTCGGGATCGCTCAGATCGATTTGTCCGCTTTCAACCACAACAAGCTGATTTTGATGAAGAATCAGGCTTTGGGGGTTTAATGCAGTGGTTTGCAGACGCGTTTTCGATTGACCCGTCATGGGATCTAAAATGACCAGTTCGCCTGCCCCATAAGCCTCACCATCAAAATGCGTAAGCCCCACTGCGAGGGTGTTTTCGTCAATAAAAACAAGAGATTGAGGCCTTCCGGCATCTTCATTCGCGATATCCGTCGCGCCCGTGCGGATGCCGTCAAAGCAGCCCGAAAGGCTTGCCAGGCTCACCCAAATTAAAAGAGAACTTTTCATCGCAGATGGCTTTAAAAAAGAGTAGTGGTGCGCCTTTTAACGCATTGGAGCAGTCAAAGCGAATGCGTCCGTTCTATTTATGGGCTCTTTTTTTGAGTGGGACAGCCTGGGCCGGCGAGGATGAGGAGCTGGTGGTGGTGGGGCATGCCCTCGAAGATGAGGATTCCCGCGATTCTACAGGGTTTTCGGAGCATTTGCGGGCGGAGGATCAGGCCCGGGCGGTCAGCGATATGGGCGATTTGTTGCGCGGGGCTGTGGGGGCCGAGGTGCGGGAGAGCGGAAACCAGGCGCAGACCCTATCGCTTCGCGGTGCGGGAGCGAATCAAGTCGCTGTTTTTATGGATGAAATTCCCATTTCGAACAGCCGGGGCGGCGCCGTCGATTTGAGCCTTTTGCCCCTCTCGTTTTTTGAGCAGGCGGAGGTTTTGCGCGGCGCGTCGGGGGCGGCATACGGGAGCGGAGCTCAGGGCGGCGTGGTGCATTTGCGAACCAAATCGGCGCGTCAGGGCTGGCTTTCAAACGGGCGCCTGCGGTTGGGATCGGGGCAGTTTGCGGGAGCAGAGGGCGAACTGCAGGAGGCGGGCGAGTCTCATCACCTGTTGCTGAGCCTGCAATGCAGCAGAGCTGAAGGTGATTTCGCGTTTCAGGATGAAAACGAGGCGATTCGGAAGCGGCTCAACAACCATCACGCTCAGGGCGGCGGTTTGGCGCGCTGGCGCCTGGATGGAGCGGGCGGGCGGCGTCTTTCGTTTTTGGCGTCGGCTCAGGGCGGGACGCGCGGTGAGCCCGGGATGGAGCAATTCGAAAATCTTAAGGCTTCGAGCGATCGCGTGCAGAGCCTTTGGGCCGTAAGCGCTGCGGATCCAACTTTTTTTGAGGGTCGCCTGCAGGGATCGGCGGTTTTGGCGTTTCGGGAATTGCGCTATCGCTTTGACGATCCGGAACCTTTGCTTGTGGGCTCGACACAGAATTTTTATTTAAAAGACAGGGACTTATCGGCTTCGACCCATTGGGATTGGACGGGGTTTAAGGGGCATCGCGAGCGCATTCTGGGGCAGATTCGCTTTGAGCAGGCTGAGACCGAGCGGGACGATGCGGCGGATCGGGAGGAGTCCCGCAAATCGGCGGCGCTGGTGCTGAGCGAGCGCTGGGAAACGAAGATTTTGCGTCTGGAAGCCAGCTTGCGGGCGGATTTTTCGAGCGATCGCGATCCGGTCTTTGTGCCCAAACTGGGGGCGGTCGTGCCGCTTGGGGCGCAAGTGACGCTGCGATCGGGCATCGGGCGCGCTTTTCGTGATCCTTCGTTTGATGAACTTTATTTTGAGGGGCCGGGCATTCGCGGAAATCCACAATTGCGGCCCGAAGAGGGTTACGGTCTGGATTTGGGGTTTCAGTGGCATCCAAATCGCTTCTTTGATGCGGAACTGGTCGTTTTTAAAGAGGATTACGACCGGATGATTCTGTTTTCGCGGGATAATCCTTATCTGCTCAAAGCGCGTGATGATTTTCAGGCGGTGGTGCAGGGCGCGGAATCCAAAATCCGCTTTCATTCCAAATGGTTAGAATTCGGCGAGGCGGTCTCTTTTTGGGATGCGCGCTTTGGCCATGCGCCTCATTACCGATTGCCCTACCGTCCGCGTTGGCACAGCTTTTCTGAAGCCGCCGTTTTTTTATGCAGCGCGCGGATTTACGCGAGTTACGAATGGAAAGGCGATGTGACCACAGACAGCCTGGGACAGCGCCATCTGCCCGCTTACGGTCGCCTCGATTTGGGCATGGAAGGCGCCTGGAAATCGGGCTGGAAAACGGGGCTCAGCTTAAAAAATGCTTTGGGATCCAATGGTTATGATGCAGTGCAGTCGCCATTGCCGAAGCAGGCGCTGATGTGGACGCTCAGTTTTGAGCAGCGCGGCAGGGCAGAATCTGAGGGCGATGGCAGAGAGGATGCGGAATCCTTTTGAGCTGCCGCCCGTAGGCGGGTTCGAGAATTTCGGGGGAAAGCACGGTTTCGGGCGTACCTTCAGCGAGCAGCTGCCCCTCGTTGAGCAGCAAAAGCCGCTGGCAATAAAGCGCTGCAAGGTTCAAATCGTGAATCGCCATCACGACGGTTAACTCCTGTTGTAATAAGCGCTTTTCCAGACAGTTGAGCAGCTCCAGACTGGCCTTGAAATCGAGATGGGCGGTGGGCTCGTCGAGCAGCAAGATGGGCGTTTCCTGCGCCAATGCGCGCGCTAAATAAACGCGTTGAAGCTCGCCTCCGCTCAGGGTTGTGGCCGTTCGCTGCGCAAGATCTTCGAGATGCATCGCTTCGAGGGCTTCCTGGACCGCTTTGTGGTCGCGTTCAAATTCGGTTTTTTGTCCGCGCAGGCGTTCCCAAAAAACGGGGTGATGGGGCAGCCTTCCAAGCGATATGAGCTCGGAAACTGTAAAATCTTCAATGATCTCAATCTGTTGCGGCAGATAAGCGAACGTTTTGGCAAGCGCTTTCTGGGGGATCGCGTCGAGATCTCGCTGCAGGATGAGGATGCGGCCTGCGGTCTTTTTCTGAAGCCCCGCAATGCTGCGCAAAAGCGTCGATTTTCCTGCGCCGTTTGGGCCGATGATGCCCGTCATGCAGCCTTTGGCGATGCGGCAGCAGATGGGCGAGCGCAGGCCGTGGGGCGTTTGCAGGCGATCAATTTCGATGGCGCAGTCCACGTCTCAAAATCCATAAAAAGAATGGGCCGCCCAGGCAGCCGGTGATGACGCCCACGGGAAGTTCGCCGTTCGGGAGGGCGATGCGCGCGATCAGATCGGTCAAAAGCAGCAAAAAAGCCCCGCCAATGGCGGAGATGAGCAAGAGCCTGCGGTGATCGGATCCCCAAAAAATGCGCGCCAGATGGGGCACGAGCAGACCCACAAAACCGATCATCCCGCAAAAAGAAACAGCCCCAGCAACCAGGAGTGAACAGGCTGCAAGTAACCGTAATTTAACGCGTTCTACGTCAATCCCCAGGGAGGCTGCGCTGTCTTCTCCTTCGAGCAAGGCGTTGAGCGCGTCGCAATGCACCATGAGCGCGAGACCGCCCAAAAGCAGGCAAAGGGCCACCCATTTGACCGCATGAAGCCCCGCATTCAAATGCCCCATGAGCCATAACATCAGATCTGACGCGCGATTTTCGGCAAAATACAGCACCAGGCTCAATGCTGCCGAAAAGGTGAGCCCGAGCGCGATGCCCGAAAGCAAAAGGCCATTTAACTGCAATCCTTGCGGCGTCTTTGCGGCCTGATAAACCCAGAATGCGGTCAGCGCAGATCCCGTAAATGCGCTCAGGGGAATGAGAAACGGGTAATTTTGTGCGGCGGGCCAAAAGAGCAGAGCGAGCGCGGCAGCAAAACTGCCTCCCGACGAGAGCCCGAGCACGTAAGGATCCGCAAGGGGATTTCGGAAAAGGCCCTGCAGGCAGGCGCCCGCCATGGAGAGCGATGCGCCCACGACGACAGCCATCGCGATGCGGGGAAGGCGAATTTCAAAAAGGATCGCGCGCTCCGTGGGACTTCCGCCGCCAGTGAGCAAATCGAGCATTTGGTGAAGGGTAAACTGTGCGGAGCCAAGCCCAAAACTCGCTGTGATGAGCGCGAGGGTTGCCAGCGAAAAGCAAAGCAAATAATGGCGTTTAATGAACGATTTCAATGGGTTACTTGCGGATCAGTTCAAAAATCCGAGCGACGGCCTGGGCGATGCGGGGGCTTGGGCGAAGGAATAAATCTTCATCTTCGAGCAAATAAAGATGCCCGTTTTTGACGGCTTTGAGCGACTGCCATCCCGGCGCGGTTTGAGCCTGTTCGACGATCTGCGGCTGCGTGGTCAAGATGAAGTCGGGATCGGCCTGCAACAAAAATTCGTGCGAAACTTTAGGCCATTCTCCCGAAAGCGCATCGCCCAGATTGCGTCCGCCTGCCGCCTGAATGAGCGCCGAGAGAAAGGTGTTCGCGCCTGCTGTGGAAAGCGGATCGGCCCAATAAGTGAAGAAAACCGAGGGCTTACGCTTGCCCAGATGCCGGGCCTGAAGGGCGGCGAGCCTGAGCCTGCTGCGAAAGAGGATCTGCTCTGCCTCTGGTTTTGCGTCGAGCAAATCGCCCAGGATATGCACGTAATGCCAGAGATCTTCAAAGTTTTTGGGTTGAAACGAAGCTACAGGAAGCCCCAGTTCGTTCAGTCGGTTGCGGATTTGGGACTGGCCATCGAGCATCAGCACAAGATCGGGTCTGGCGGCCAGAATGCGCTCGTAATCCGGCGGAAAAAGATGCCCGATGCTTGGAATTTGCTCAGCTTTTTGAGGACGATTGCAGCTGTCGGTGCGGCCTGCGATGCGGTTTTGGGCGTTGAGCGCAAACAGCCATTCGGTATGCGAAGGGGCCAGCGAGAGCACGCGTTCCGGGGAATGGGCAAGGCAAATGGTTTGTTGCCTATCGTCTTGAAAACAAAGATTTTTTTGATCTGAAGGCGCGTCTTTTGAGGGGTGACAGCTGCAGAAAAAAAGCGCAAATCCGAGTAAAGGCAAAATCGCGAAAAATTTTTGCATAATGGAGCATTTCGGTTGAGAGTGGTGTGCTGTCAAGCTTTTTGAAAGTGCTTGGCCGTTACTTGACGCGCGCAATGGTGCATGTTATGCCAAAGGCAAGCGCTGTTAGGGCTCTCGAGGAGACCGAAAATGCAGGGAGTTATCGTTGTTGCTGAGAGCAGTCGCACCGTCAGAAAGATGGTCGAATATGCTTTGGCTTGTCACCCGTTTCAGCTTGAGTTTGTTGGAGATGGCCAGGCTGCATTAAATGCCGTTGCTCAATTTTCTCCAAAGCTGGTGTTGATCGATATTAACCTGCCCGGCTTAAACGCTTACCAGGTTGCCGCTCAAATCCAGAGTGCGCCGGTGATCTTGCTGGTGGGACGCAACTACCAGCTCGACATGGATCAGGCGCGCAATGCTCGCGTGGTGGGGCATTTGGTTACGCCATTCCTGACGCAGAAACTGGTCGAAATGGTGTATTCGGCTTTGGGCATGAAGGTGGCCGACGAGGAAGCGAAGCTGTTTCGGGAGATTAAGCTTCCGCCAACAGGTCTGCCTCTGGCGAATAATCAAAATGTGGGCCCTGGTGGTTTGCCTCTTGCAAAGCCTTTGGTGCCGAATGCTTCCTCGACGCCGGCCAGTCAGCCGGCAGCGGCAAAGCCTGCGAGCAATCTTCCGGCCCAGCAGCCCATCTCTGCATCCTCTCGGCCTGCTCAGGCGGCTGCAACTCCGAGTGGTTTGCCCACAGGCGCTCGCGTAACGGAATCCCGTCCGCCCTTGCCTTCGCCTAAAAAAGCTCCGGCGCGGGCGGGGTTACAAGGACTGGGGACTCCTGCCAAAGCCAATCCTCCTTCCTCTCGTCCAATCGCGGTTGGGCCTTCTCCCTGGGATAAACCTCGGGCGGCCGCCCCTCACGCAGCGGAACAACGCCCCGAAATGCGGCAGGCTGCGCCCGCTCAGGCTCCTGTGGCAGAGCGCGTATCGGATGCTTTGCCTGTAACAAAGCCGATCGTCGATCCAAAGGGCGTAGCGATAGATCCTTCCTCCAACGAGATCTTAAAAGCGGCGGTGGCTTCGGTGACAGAAAAAGCGAGCGCGCAGCTTAAAGAGGCCTCTTCAGATCTCATTGAACGCATTGCCTGGGAAGTCATCCCCAAGCTGGCAGATGCCATTCTGAAAGAAGAGATCGCTCGCCTCGTCCGTGCAAAACTCGCCTGATTTCCTGCCTTTACAGATCTCCCCGCTTCTGCATTCCTTTCCTGTTTCAAAAACTATCACTTAAAAACGATGGACAATACAGTGCTGCTGTGCTTTTTTGCCTGGATGTCAGTGTGCTAGGAAGGAAAAGAGGGAATGGGTGGCAGGGAGGGATCAGTTGGCGGAGGAGGCTTTGGGTTTAGCGTCAATGCAGGTGGTGTTGGGCTGATCGGGCATGCAAAGCTTCTTTTCGTCCACGGTGGTGCAGGTAAAGCCTTCGGCGCAGCTGTCTCCATCACCACAGGATTCCAGGCAGGCCATCGCTTTTACATCGGCGTCAAAAGTGACTTCTGCGCAAGTTAAGCCACCGCCGCAGACAATCCCTTTGTTGTCACCGGAACAAACGGCGCAAACATGCTTGGGCACACAGAATTTGGCATAAAGCTCATCGCCCGAGGTGTTCTCAGAAGGATCTGAATAGAGGATCTCTTCGCAAGTGATCGAGCCATCTGAAGAGCAATCTTCATCCTTGGAGCAAGAGCCATAGCAATAGGCTTTTACATTAGAGGTTGTGGAGGCATTTGACCATGGGATGCACCGATTGGAGCGACAATCGGCATTTTGCGTGCAATCCTGGCCTCCGGATTTGCCGTCTGCGTTGCCCTTTTTGCAGATCTTTTCGAGCTCCCATACGTCATCGGGTTTGGCTGGATTGGGGACGAGTGTATTGTAATCGCAGAATTCACCATCCGCGCAGGAAGCATCCAGGTTGCAATCCGCCATCGAGCCCTGGCCCTTGACACAAAGGCCCGCTCCGGTCGTGCTGGTTATGTAAATTCCCGCACAATACATTTTTTCTGGGCAGTCAGACGACTTTTCACAAACAGCGCTGCATGTGCCGGAGTCGGCGCCTTCCTCGCTGATAAGGCAAAGCGAGTCGGTTTGGCAGGGCTTGTAGCTGCTTCTGCAGGTTTTGCCGGGCTGTACAGCATTCTCGGGGATGGTGACGCAAACCGCGTCGACGCTGAGTGGGTTGTACGAGCGTACCAGGTAATCGCAGGCTTCCTTTGGATGGGTGTCGTCAGCTGCGCAATCGTCATTGTTTGAGCATGGACGGTGAGATCCTGCAGCTCCTAAGCACATCCCGATGGGAAAGGATTCTGTTCCGCCGGAGGTAATGTTCAGAATTGTACAAGCGCTGCCGTCGGTGCAATCCGTATCGTTTTCACAGAGTTTGGCACATTTGTCGGTTAAGCAGGCTTCTGGTTCCTGACCTTCTTCAAGGATGGTACAGATGCCTGTGAGTACATGGCGCTCATAATCCACACCGATATCGCAGAACATACCTTCGCCGCAATCTTTGTTGGCTTTGCAGCGCTTCGGCATGCACATGTTAAATGTGAGACTGCTTGAAAACGGAATGCGCATGCATTCCTGACGAGTGGGGTCACAATTGGGTGTGCTTGAATCGGGATCGCAGTAGTTCGAGCATATGCCTTCAAAACAAAAATCGTTTGCACAGAAGGTGGTGACTTCATCGCAAAATGCGCCTGTAGGTAAGCCGCCTTCTGTTTTGGGTTGGCAGGAACCGCCATAATAATTGGAAGAGTTTAACAGGAGCGATGGCTTGCAGACTTCGCCTTCGTTGCTGCATCGACCATCGTTGGCATCGCAACGCTCCTTGGGATGGCCCGGCAGGCAATAACCTTCGCTACCATTGCTCACACAAGTCATGTTCTGGCCGTAAGGCCCGTCCACTGCACCTTCGCATTGGATGTCTTTGATGCATTGGCGCGAGCAAAAACCGTAATTCGCAAACAGTGTAGTCTGACAAATTTTGGTGTCGCAAGCCCGATTGAGGCAGGCCGTATATTCATCATCGCTGAGATGATCTCGGTCGCAACCACCTCGCTTGACGCAGGCTTCGTACTCAGCGGGTTGTTGTTTTTCTTGCGAGCAGGATTCGGCATATTGGCAGGCTGAGCCAAATGGAGCGGCCGTTCCTATGCTGCCATCGTCGGTCGTACCACCATCAGTGGTAGCATCGTCGGTCGTAGCACCATCGGTGGCCGGACCGCTGTCTTCGTTGGTACTGGAATCCTCTTTGGCACTGCCATCGCTGGTACTGGAATCCTCTTTGGCGCTGCCATCGCTGGTACTGGAATCGGTGGTCGCAGAATCTCTTTGGTTTGTTGTAGAGTCTTGCTGGACGGTCGCATCTTCGGAGGGCGGAATATCGTTATCGTCATCGTCACATCCCAATGCGAACATGGCAGCGGAAAGGCATGCAAAAAGAAAACATCGATTCATGAAATTTACCTCCGAAGCAAAAACGCAATTAAGCTAACAGGACTATTGGATTTCAAACAATTTTTTTATTGTAATTGAGCGGGGCGTGGCGGGTCAATAAAAAGATGGGATTCTTTTTGAAGGGCAGGTGGGATGCGGGCGATCAGGCTTCGTCGCTGTCGTCGCCGTCGGGGGCTCCGCCATCGGCTAACATGTGGCATTTCTTGTATTTTTTGCCACTGCCGCACCAGCAGGGATCGTTTCGGCCGATCTTGGGACGCGGGCGATGGACCGGGGCCGCAGGGGCTGCAGGAACCGGTTCTGGCTTGATGGTCTTGGGGGCTTCGGTGCGTTCTCCGTGCTCGCCTTTTTCGGTTTGTGCGGCGGCGAGTTGCATGCGTCGCTGCTGCGCTTCGATACGGCGCTGGGTCTCGGCTTCGGTCTGCTTGACTTCTTCCTCAGAGCGGATCTTGAGGCGGAAGAGCTGGCCCATGACCTGAGACTTAATGTTGATCATGAGCGCAGTAAAAAGCCTGTAACCTTCCTTCTGGTATTCCTTTTTGGGATCGCGGTTGCCGTATCCGCGAAGCCCGATGCCGGTGCGGAGCTGATCCATCACCTGCAGGTGATTCTTCCAGAGCTCGTCGATCTGGCGCAGGAACAGGTCTTTTTCGAGGCGGTGCATCAGGCCGGGCTGGTTGGCGTCGACCTCGGCGACCTTGTCTTTGTAAGGCTTTTCGACCTCGAAATAGATATGCTCCTCGTATTTGATCTTTGCGGGCGGCAGTCCTTCGAGGCTGACTTTGTGGTTGAACTGAAAGAGGACGTCTTCGAGGAGCTGGTCGATTTCCCAGTCTTCGGGGCGGACCGCGTCGTTGCAGCGCGCTTCGACCAGGTTGACCACCAAATCTTCGATGGCGTCGTAGCAAAGTTCGCGCAGTTCGTGCTCGTCGGCCGAAAGGATGGTGCGGCGCAGCTTGTAGATGGTTTTGCGCTGCTGATCCATCACGTCGTCGTATTCGAGCATGTTCTTGCGGGCATCAAAATGATGAGCTTCCACGCGGATTTGCGCATCTTCGATGCTGTTCGAGACCATGCGGTGTTCGATGGGCGTGTCGTCGTTCATGCCCAGGAAGTCCATCACGCGGATGATGCGATCGTTGGCAAAGATGCGCATCAGATCGTCTTCGAGCGAAAGGTAGAAACGGCTGGCGCCGGGATCGCCCTGACGGCCTGAACGACCGCGCAACTGGTTGTCGATGCGGCGGCTTTCGTNNGTGCCCAGAATGAAGAGGCCGCCCGCTTCGCGGACTTTTTGTTGCTCTTCGGCAAATTTGTCGCGCGTTTCGGCAATCTGGCGGATGAAATCTTCAGGAATTGCGCGCAGTTCGACGTCGTTCTGGCGCATCTCGCGGGCGATTTCTTCCTTGTGGATGCAGATTTGCTTGACGAAATCTTCGACTTTTTCCCAAAGCGGCGTGTGGCGGACGGCTAATCCCGCGTCTTCAATGAGGACCTGGCCCCAATATTCGGCGTTACCACCGAGGATGATGTCGGTACCGCGGCC
>DBWM01000043.1:101540-149562 GCA_002309015.1 Myxococcales bacterium UBA1238
ATGTTGGTGGCTACGGTGACGGCGCCGTAACGTCCGGCCTGGGCGACGATCGCCGCTTCGCGCGCATGCTGCTTGGCGTTTAACACGTTGTGGTCAATGCCCTCTTTAAGCAGCATTTTGTGAATGATTTCGCTCTTTTCGACCGACGTGGTGCCGACCAGGATCGGCTGCCCCTTGCTGTGGCGCTCTTTGATTTCGGCCACGCAGGCGCGGAATTTGCCGCGTTCGGTGCGGTAGATCAGATCGGGGTAATCGATACGCGCGATCGGCTTGTTGGTGGGGATGACGATGACGTCGCGCTTGTAAGTCTTCTGGAACTCTTCCTCTTCGGTCTTGGNNTGCCGGATGCAGGGCTTGTTGGTGGGAACCTCCACCACGTCCAAACCGTAGATGGCGGTGAACTCGTCCTCTTCGGTCTTGGCGGTACCGGTCATGCCGGCGAGCTTTTTGTAAAGGCGGAAGTAGTTTTGGAATGAAATGGTCGCAAGTGTGTAGTTTTCGGCCTGAATCTCGACGCCTTCCTTGGCTTCGATCGCTTGGTGGAGGCCGTCGGACCAGCGGCGTCCGGGCATTAAACGGCCGGTGTGCTCGTCGATGATGAGGACTTCGCCGTCTTTCACCAGATAGTTGACATCGCGGCGATAAAGGGTGTGCGCGCGCAATGCGTTGTTGACATGGTGCAGCAATACGATGTTGCTGGGATCGTATAAGTTGCTGACTTGCAACAGCTTTTCGGCATATTCGACGCCGTCTTCGGTGAGGGTGGCCGAATGCGCTTTTTCGTCGATGTTGTAGTGGATGTCCTTCTTGAGCTTGGGGATCAGCTTGTCGATGGCGATGTAAAGCTCGGAGGAATCCTCGGGGGCGCCGCTGATGATGAGCGGGGTGCGCGCTTCGTCGATCAGGATCGAGTCGACCTCATCGACGATGGCGAAGTTGAGCTCCCGCTGCACATATTGCGAGAGGCTGTACTTCATGTTGTCGCGCAGATAGTCGAAGCCGAATTCGTTGTTCTGACCGTAGGTGATGTCGGCGTTGTATTCCTTCTGGCGCTCGATGTCGTCGAGGCCGTGGACGATGACGCCGGTGCTCAAGCCCAGCCAGCGGTAAAGCTGCCCCATCCATTCCGCGTCACGGCGCGCAAGGTAGTCGTTGACGGTGACCACATGCACCCCGTGACCGCTTAACCCATTGAGATAACAGGGCATTGTGGCCACAAGGGTTTTGCCTTCACCGGTCTTCATCTCGGCGATATGGCCTTTGTGCAGCGCGATACCGCCGATCATCTGCACGTCGTAAGGGCGCATGCCGAGCACGCGGATCGAAGCTTCGCGCACCACAGCGAAGGATTCGACGAGAAGGTCATCCAGGCTCGCTCCCTGTTCGATTTTCTGTCGAAATTCTGCGGTCTTACCTTTGAGGGCATCGTCAGAAAGGGCGTGAATCTGTGGCTCCATCGCGGAGATGGCGCTGACCAATGGGCGGATCTTTTTGAGGGCGCGATCGTTGGCTGTGCCGAAGATCTTTTGCAAAAATTCAAACATAAGGAGGGACTCCAGGCGGAAAACGCCCCAATTTAGTCACGGGCTCGCGAATTTCAAGTGTATGAATGTTAATCGCGACGGCGACGGGCGAGAAAGAGAGGCAGAGCGAGGAAGAGGCTCCATGGGGAGCGGTTCTGGAAGGGAAGGGCGCTGCATCCATCATCGCTGACGGAGGATTCATCATCGGAGTCGCCGGCGTCAGAATCTGTTGGATTCACTGGAGTTGCGTCAGAATGGCCGGCATCCGCTGTGCCAGAGTCGTCGCTGCCTGCGTCGGTTCCAGTGTTGCAGTCGTTGAGGGCGGAGTAGGGGCAAGGATCGCATTCATCTCTGACGCCGTCGCCGTCGGAATCAGGGGTGCCCTCGTCGGTGTAACCGTTGTGGTTGTCGTCGATGCCGTTGCAGATCTCGGGCATGCATTTGGCCGGGTCCTGATTGGGGTTGTAAACCCGGGGGCAGTTGTCCTTGCAGTCGGGGATGCCGTCCTCGTCGAAGTCGTCGGGGTTGGTGTAGGGGCAAACATCGCAGGCGTCGCCGCGCCCGTCGCCGTCGCTGTCTTCCTGGCCGGGATTGTTGGCTTTGAGGCAGTTATCGCAGACGTCGCCGCGCCCGTCGCCGTCGCTGTCTTCCTGGCTGAGATTGCTGACTCTGAGGCAGTTATCGCAGGCGTCGCCGATGCCGTCGCCATCGGTGTCAGTTTGCGTGGGGTTGCGGACCAGGCGGCAGTTGTCGCATTCGTCGCCGCGCCCGTCGCCGTCGCTGTCTTCCTGGCCGGGGTTATAAACCTGAGCGCAGTTGTCTCTGCAGTCGGGCACGCCGTCGTTGTCGCTGTCGAGGCTGCTCGTCGTGCATTCGTCGCCTCCGCCGATGTTTTCGATGGGATTGGTGCCGGCGATGCATTCCTCGGCGTTGGTTTTGCCGTCGTTATCGGTGTCGAGCTGGCCGTCGTTGCCGTTGCGCCAGTCAAACCCGTAGAGTCGTTCGCAGTCATCGGGGGCACCGTCGCCATCGAGATCGCCGCCTTCAATCTGGCCCAAAAAATAGTTGACGGATCGGGCGAAGATCGCATTTCGCTCTCTGTGCGGATAGATCGCTTCGAGGGGGGTGCCAAAAAAGATGACTTTGTCGTTGTAAATCGCTGCGCCTTCGCCGCTGTCGGCATAGGTCATGGCGACCGATGAACCTGAGAGGGCAGCAAAAACATCGGGATATTTGACTTCATAGGTGCCGTGCTGGCCGTCGTCGAGATGGAGCTCGGTTAAGCCTGCAAACGGGCCGTTTGAGCTGGCGGTCAGGCCCATGGACTGGGCGTCGTCCTTTACGTAATTGGCGCCTACAACGCCGGTTAAGAAGCTGTCATCATGGAGCTTTTCTTTTAAGTAGTACCCAATCTCTTCGCCCGAGAGCAGCAGTTTTCCGCCCGCGTTTACATATTGGGTGAGCTTGCTGCGCATGCTGGCCGAGAGCGCTTCGTGCTCCGAGGAATCTTTACCGACTGCGACATCGACGAACTGGTAATTCGATAATGAAATCGAGCCGTTATCAACGTTTTCGTCGAGTGTGCCGTCAAAGAAAAAGTCGCCTTCAACGCTGCCCAGACCTTCCCCGTGATCGACCGCATAGCTGAAATCGTTGTCGATTTCCTGGCACCAGGCGTCGCGGCGATCGAAAGCGCCCACGTAAAGTCCCTGTGCGGGTTGCTCGACGGTGCTGCTCAGCTGGGCGCCCCGGAATCTGGCGGTGACCGCCTGGCTCGCAAAGCCTTCGCCGGTGTTGTTAAAGGCCGCAACTCTAAAATGATAGACCGTTCGCGGCGTGAGATTGTCGAGCGAAATGCTGGTGCCCTGAACGATCTGCCCGTTGTTGAATCCGCGACCGCTGGCTGAGGTGTAGAGCCTGTAGCCTGTGGCGCCCGGGACCGCAGTCCACGAGATTTTAAGCGTTCCATCCCGTTGATTTTGCGCCAGAAGTCCTTCGGGGCGTTCGGGAGGCGGAGGCAGGCTGCTGTCGCTTGCAAAATAGCGGGCGAGACCGGCGATGATGCCTCGGGCGATCTCTTCGCGCCAGCGGGGATCGTGCATGGCCTGGTTGTCGGTCATGCGGCGCGAGTCTGAGGAATGCGTGTTGTCGAAGAAGGCGGATTCCACGAGGATTGCAGGGTAATTCCCGAAATGTTCGCGGACTTCGGCCAAATCCTTAACGTATTTCCCCCGATCTCCAAATGAGGCATCCCATTGCTGACGCAAGGTTTCGAGCATCGCGCTGTGCACGCTGTTGAGCAATGCGCGCGAGCCGGGAGGGAAGTCGCAGTTGGTGGCTCTGTCGCTGCTGGAATCGTCGCCATATGCGGTACTGCCGTATTGATTGGCTCTGGCCTGCGTGTAACTGCCGTAAATTTCGCAAGAAAATCGGTAGGTTGAAACGCCGTTGGCGGTGGTGCCGGTGGAGGATGTGCTGCCCGCAGCGTTGCCGTGAAAAGAGACGTAGGCATCGGGCTTAAAGGCGCTCGCGTAGCGCGGCCGGACGTTGGGATCGGTGTTGCTGTCGACGGATCCGGAGATCAGGGAGGGCAGGCTGCTGTTCACGCTGCTGGCAGTGGGCGGAATGCCTGCAGAGCGGATGTATTCGACCGCAGACATTTGCCACCAGGGCTTTTTGGACTCTTCGTGGGTGCCGCCGCCAAATCGGATCGCATCTGCGATGGTGGCGCCGTCGCCGGAACTCTTTAAAACGACGGAACTTTCGGGCCCAAAGACATATTCGCCCAAATCCAGCCAGCTGTCGCCCGGACGCTGCTGGTTGACGCAAACGGTGGTGGTGCCGCCCACATGGTTGACGTCGTAGCAGGCATTCGTGGTGCGGTTTGAGCCCTCGAGGTACCGAACGCTCAGACGGTGAGTCTCTTCTTGTGTAAATCCAGGGAGATAGGTGAAGGTTGAGCCTTCGCCCTGGGCAGCCAGATAGTTGTTGTTGTAGCCACCGGAGCTGCTGCCGGAAGACCAGCTGCCTGTTTGGGAAGTCCGCGCGCTGTCTGTGTTATCGATGATCAGCTCGGAGTTGAAGCCCATGTCGGCGTCGCGCACGTTGACGATTTCGGCTCCGGCCTTTTGCAGCAGCGGGATGATCTCGTTGTTCATCACCTCGGCATTAAAGAAATCTTCGGTGATGCCGCGCGCATTTTGACCATTTTTCCATTTATATTCGCTGCGTTGGGTCTTCCATCCCCCCGATCCGTTTTGCTGCCAGCCGTGACCCGCAGAGACCGCGATGCGCCGGCCTGAGAGCGCGCCCTGACGCGTCGCATTGGGCATTTGCACCATTTTGTTTGCAGCTTTGCGCTGTTGGATTTCTTCCGCAGCCTGCTCGACGAGAGCGATCTCTTCTGCGCTGAGTCCTCCGGCTCCTCTCAGGCGCACGGGCGCTTCATCGCTCGATTTTTGCCACCAAAGCTCCACGCCATTGATCAATTGAAGACCGCTGAAGGCGCCGCCAAAGGTTTCCATGCGCATTTCGCTGATGTCGGGCGAGTCGCAGTCAAAATGGCCTCCGAGAACCAATTTCCACGTTCCGCTCTGGAGTTGCGTCGCTTCGATCAGCCGCATGTCTTCCGGAAACAGCGATCGGTCACCAAATTGGGCCAAATGCTCGATCACCGTCGAAATCCTTTGGGACTCGGGGAGTTTGAGCAAGGCTTCTTCCGATTGGGCTGCGGCGGATGTGGATTCAACCTCAGGTTCTGCAAGCGCGCTGCAAGGCAGAGCGAGCCCGAGCGAAAAGGCGATGGCTTTACGCATAAAGGGTACCCTTGTTGTTCAAAGAGGAGAGGTTTGGAACGCTTCGCTTTTGAAAATGCGCAGTTCTGAAGAGCTCCCGATCGAGTTTTTCGGTTGGAAAAATGGGCTCAGAAAACGGGCTGCACATCGTTCACCTTCGATGTTCACCTTCGATCGGGGATGACCTTCGATCGGGCATCCTTTCAGCGAGACGTGGCCTTAAAAATACCCCACAGCAGGCCTGAAATCCAAGGGAAGATGCCGATTTTGGCGCAGATTGCGCGGGCTTGCGCGCGTAAAAGATGCAATTCTCCTTCGCCTTGAGCAGGCCTTAGAGTATTTTGACGGCCAGCCTTTGGACTGAGGCGTGAAACAGGAATCAAAAATGACTTTAAAAACAGAACAAGTATTTGAAAACCAAGATCTTTTTTTGAATCGACATGTGAGCCATTCGGAAGCAGAGCAAAAAGAGATGCTCGATGTGGTGGGCGCTTCGAGTCTGGACGAACTGATCGATCAGACGGTGCCCGAATCGATCCGCCTGCGCCGGCCGCTCGATTTGCCTGCGCCCAGGGGAGAGATGGCTGCGCTTTCGGAACTGCGCGAAATCATGGGCAAAAACCGCATTTTTAAGAGCCTCATCGGGCAGGGCTATTACGGCACCGAGACGCCCAACGTGATTCTGCGCAATTTGCTCGAAAATCCGGGATGGTACACGCAATACACGCCTTATCAGGCCGAGATCAGCCAGGGACGCCTGGAGCTTTTGCTGGCGTTTCAGACGATGGTGGCGGATTTGACGGCTTTGCCCGTAGCGAACGCGTCGCTGCTCGATGAAGGGACCGCGGCGGCGGAGGCGATGGCGATGTGCTATCGCGCAGCAAAAGGTAAAAAGCCTGTATTCTTCGCATCTTCCGACCTGTTCCCCCAAACGCTGGCGGTCTTGCAGACCCGCGCATCGGCTCTCGGGATTGAGCTTCGGGTGGGGGCGCCGGAAACCCTCGACGATCTCTCCGGTATCTGCGGTGCGATCGTTCAATATCCAAATAAATTCGGCTATTTAAAAGATTACTCCCCGCTGTCGGAAAAGCTGCATCAGGCCGGGGCGCTGCTGGTTGTGGCCTGCGATCTCTTGTCGCTCGTGCAGCTGAAGGCGCCGGGTGAATTTGGAGCCGACATCGCGGTGGGATCGGCGCAGCGCTTTGGGAATCCCATGTGGTTTGGTGGCCCGCACGCCGCTTTTATGGCGACGACCGACGCGCTCAAGCGGCAGATGCCGGGGCGTCTGGTGGGCGTTTCGAAGGATGCGGAAGGCAGGGATGCGTATCGGCTTTCGCTTCAAACGCGCGAGCAGCATGTGCGCCGCGAAAAAGCGACGAGCAATATCTGCACGGCTCAGGCACTTTGTGCCATGATTTCAACTTGTTATGCGATTTATCACGGCCCGCAGGGCTTAAAACAGATTGCCGCCCGCGTGCACGGGCTGACCGATATTCTGCGCCGGGGACTGACGCGGCTGGGCTATGCGGTGGGCAAGATCCCGTTTTTTGACACGATTTCGGTGCCCGTGGATGCCGAGTCCGAAGAGATGCTCTATCAGGCCGCGCTCGACCAGCAGATCAATTTGCGTCGCACGCCGGGGCGCCTGGGCATTTCGCTCGATGAAACCTGCGATTTGGCGCTGCTCGACAAGCTCTTTGCGCTGTTTGCCTGCGGAGCCGAGGTGCCGTTTTCGGCGCAGAGCATCGAAAAGGAGGCGCACAGCGAGGCGGATCCCCAATTCCGGCGGCAGTCTCCGTTTCTGCAGCATCCCGTGTTTTCAAAATTCCACAGTGAACACGAGATGTTACGCTACCTTTACCGCTTGCAGGAACGCGATATTTCGCTCACGCGCTCGATGATCCCGCTGGGTTCCTGCACGATGAAGCTGAACCCCACCACCTGCATGCTGCCGATTTCCTGGCCTGAGGTAACCGCGATCCATCCCTTTGCGCCCAAAGATCAATGGCCGGGGTATGAGGAGCTCATTCAAAAATTAACGTCGTATCTGACCGAAATCACTGGATTTAAAGGCGTTTCTTTCCAGCCAAACGCGGGGGCTGCGGGTGAATACAGCGGGCTCAAGGTGATCGCCGCATGGCACAAGTCCCGTGGTGACGAAAAGCGCAAGGTTTGCCTGATCCCGGCCTCGGCGCACGGCACGAACCCCGCATCGGCGGTGATGGCGGGCTTCGAGGTGGTCACCGTCGCCTGCACCGGAAAAGGCGACATCGATCTCGATGATTTGCGTGAAAAATCAGAGCGTTACGCGGATCAACTGGGCGCGCTGATGATCACCTATCCGAGCACCCACGGCGTTTTTGAAGAAGGCATCGTCGAGATTTGCCGCATCGTGCATGCGCATGGCGGCCTGGTTTACTTTGACGGCGCCAACATGAACGCCGAGGTGGGCCTTTGCAGACCGGGCGATTTGGGCGCGGATGTCTGCCATCTGAACCTGCATAAAACCTTTGCGAGCCCTCACGGCGGCGGCGGACCGGGCGTAGGCCCCATCTGCGTCTCTGAAGCGCTGGTGCCGTTTTTGCCTGGGGCAGGCCAGGTTGGACCTGTTTCATCGGCGCCGTTCGGAAGTGCGGGCATTTTGCCGATCGCGTATCTTTACATCGAAATGATGGGCGCAGAAGGCCTCGCCGCCGCTTCTAAATATGCGATCCTAAACGCAAATTACATGGCTGAGCGCCTGAAGGTCGCCTATCCTGTGCTCTATCGCGGGGCGCACGGCCGCGTGGCGCACGAGTTCATTTTGGATTGCAACGCGTTTAAGGCTTCGGCCGACATCGACGTGGACGACATCGCCAAGCGTTTGATGGATTTCGGTTTTCATGCGCCCACCATGTCGTTCCCGGTGCACGGCACGCTGATGATCGAGCCCACCGAAAGCGAATCGAAGGCAGAACTCGATCGTCTCTGCGATGCTCTGCTCGAAATCCGTAGTGAAATCGCAGAGATAGAGGCACAAAAAGCGGACCGTGCAGACAACCTGCTCAAATCCGCGCCGCATACGGCCGAATCTCTTCTGACCGCCGAATGGCCCCACGGCTACAGCCGACAAAAAGCCGCTTATCCTCTCGATTTTGTTAAAGAAAACAAATATTGGCCGCCCGTTTCGCGCATCGACAACACCTACGGTGATCGGCATTTGGTCTGCCTGCTGCCGTAACCGTCAAAAACCGCGATTCTTGACAGTCTCAAGACGGCGCCCTAACCTGCGAGCGTTTTCGATTGCGCTCTTTTTGAGGGCTTTGGCACAGGAGAATGCGAGTGGCAAACAAGCGGCTGGCAGTAGGGGCTTTATTGGCTTGCTGCGGGTTCGGGAGTGAGGTTTGGGCTCTCGACAACGATCCGAGCTTATATCGTCTGTGCAAGGGCTATCAGTCTGGTTCTGCAACCCCTTGCGGAGAATCGCCAAAGCCCGATCAGGCTGCGTTTAAAAAGCTGAGCCAGGAATACGGTTTTGCGTTGTCGCATAAGGCTTTGGCACCCGCTGAATCGTTGGGGATCAACGGCTTTCAGATGGGGATGAGCTACAGTGTGGCGCCCAATCAGACCGATGAAAAGGTCTGGAAGCGGGGAACCAAAGGCGGAGACTCGCCTTCGCCCCTGATGACCGTCGAAATCGACGCAAGAAAAGGTTTGCCGTTCAGTTTGGAAGTGGGGCTCAATGCGGGCTGGCTGGTCAACAGCGAGCTGTTTTATGCGGGCGCAAGTTTAAAATGGGCGTTAAACGAGGCCGTTTCTGCTTTTCCGATCGATTTTTCGGTGACCGGTTCCTTTGAGCGCATGTTCGGCTCGCCCGAAATGGATTTGAATATCGCGGGAATGGAACTGCTGATCTCGCATAACTTCGGCATTGGCGGGCTGTTTCAGCTTGCTCCCTATGCGGGTTACAGTCCAAGTTGGGTTTGGGCGGGCTCCGGTTTAATCGACTCGACGCCTGGGGTTTTATCGATCTCCAAAGGAGATGCGAGCGCCCAAACGGACACGGATGAGACTTCCAGGTCGCAGGGTGATTCAGAGAAAAATTTTGTTTTCAAGGATGAAAGCTTTATGTTTCATCGCTTTATCGGAGGATTTCGCTTTATATTTGGTGCGTTTAGCTTAACACCAGAAGCCATCATCTCAACAGATGGACGTCAGAGTTATCAGCTGTTTATGGGACTCGATTTTTAACCGCGATGGCGGTTTTGAGGAGAGACTGTGCTGTTGAATAACGGGATTTAACTCTGTTATAAGCTTTTCGACCGGTGCCTGCGGAGTGAATGGATGAAAACGCTGCGAGCTCATTTGGTTTTTCAAACCGCTTACGGTGAACGCGAAGCCTTGATCGACGACGAAAATGTATTCTCGATCGGCCGGCAGGCGAGCTGCACTCTGGTGGTTTTACAACCATCTGTCTCTCGTCAACATGCGCGCATTTATTGCGAGGATGGTGTATTCCATGTTGAAGATCTGGCGAGCTCTAACGGCACGTATTTAAACAATAATCGGGTTCAGAGTGCGATTCTGACGGATGGCGATGAGCTGCGTTGCGGCGATATGCGCTTTACGTTTCGGCTCGACACCGTGGGCTCTACTTCTGAGCCGACCACTGCGCCTCCGGTTTCTTCGGGATTTCAGGCGCGTTCAGAGATCTTGTCGCAAAAGCCAGATGCGAACGCCAATCCGTTTGGCAACGTAAAAGGCTTACGGCCCGTGCGTCTGGGCTCTACGCTCGATTTGGATATGGGCGTGGGGATGCCTTTTCGCAGTCCCGATCCCACCTTGGCGCACGCGTCTGTGCCTATCATGGCGGCTGCAGATTCGATGCCCATCGGAGGCCTGCCCGCACAGAATTCTGCGGATGGTGTGACATCGACGGTCAATGCGATGGCGGCACAGCGCATGCGTGTAAAGACGCCTTCGTTCGCTCAGCCGGCTGCACCTGCAACCGATTTGACCGAAAAAGTGGCTCAGTTGGAGCAAGCGCTCGCGGAGCGTGACGCGCGGATTGCAGAGTTGGAAGCAAAGCTCTCTGTGATTCTGGAAGCGGCCAAATTGATCCGTTAAACCCTCGCTTTCTTTTCTTCTTAAACGCCTTTTTCTTTTATTAATCCAATAGATAAGCCATTTGTAATGGAACGGTCAGACAGCGTTTTTAAGTCTGTGTGATGGTTCTGGCCTTGCTGGTGGAGCTGTGTTAATAAGCGCGGCGCAAGGCGGCTTTTTAGCGGTCTTGCAAGAGAAAAGTCTTTTTAAACAGTAGGTTGTGGTTGGTCGCTGGTTGATGCGGCAAAGATTTTAAAAGCCCTGGCCCCGTTCGACGAGCCCTCTGATGGCGCCGGATGTGCAGGCTGGGCAGGAGATTTGAATGAGCAAGAGAATGCTTGTGAACGCAGCGCAGGCTGGTGAAGTGCGCGTTGCGATCGTGGACGATAAGACCCTGGAAGATCTGAACATTGCGGTGGCAGGGACCGAGCAGATCAAAGGGAATATTTACAAAGCCAGGGTGATGAGCGTCGAAAACAGCCTTCAGGCGGCGTTCATCGATTACGGTGCAGAGCGCAACGGCTTCATCACCTTAAACGACATCAACAAGCGTTATTACAGCAGGCGCCCCAGAGAGAACACGCGCGGTCGCGAATCTTTGCGCATCCAGGATGCGATCAAAGTGGGCACCGAGATGTTGGTGCAGGTTTATAAAGAGGAAATCGGTCAGAAGGGCGCCGCGTTTACGACCGATATCACGCTTCCTGGGCGCTACATTGTGCTGATGCCGTTTTCGGGCAGCGGTGGGATCAGCCGCAAAATCCAGGACGACGAAGCGCGAAGAGAGCTCAAGGATTTGGTGTCGAAGCTCGACGTGCCAGACGAGATGGGACTCATCGTGCGCACGGCCGGCATGGGGCGTACCCATTTGGAATTACAGCATGATTTCCAAAATCAGATGCGCCTCTGGGACCATATTCGCGCGGCCTACGACGAGCAGCAGGGGCCCGGCCTGATTTACAGCGAGCCCGATGTAGTGATCCGCTCGGTGCGCGATTATTTCACCGACGACATCGAAGAGATCGTGACCGACGATCCGCAGGTGCACGAAAAGGTGCTCGCGTTCTTCAACCACCACATGCCCGACAGCTCCCATAAGGTGAAGCTTTACACCGGCAAGATGCCGATCTTTTCGAACTTCGGACTCGAAAAGCAGTTGCAGAACATCTCGATTCCCAAGGTGATTTTGCCGAGCGGCGGATCCATCGTGATCAATCCCACCGAGGCTTTGACCTCCATCGATGTGAACTCGGGCAAGTCGAAGAATCACCGCACGCAGGAGCTGATGGCGTTTGAGACCAACCTGGAGGCGGCCGAAGAGATCGCGCGCCAGCTGCGTTTGCGGGATTTGGGCGGATTGGTGGTGGTCGATTTCATCGATATGGCCGAGCTCAAGCATCGCTTCGAGGTGGAGAAGGCCCTCCGCCGCGCGATGAAGATGGACAAGGCGCGGGTTGAAATCGGCCGGATTTCGCAGTTCGGCATGCTCGAAATGTCGCGCCAGCGCGTCAAAGGCCGTCTGATGTCGAGTACACATCAGCTTTGCCCCCTCTGCGAAGGCTCGGGCTTTGTGATGACGACCGAGATTCAGGGGATGACGATGCTGCGCCGCATTCAGGAACTGGCGGTGAGCGCGCCCAAGGATTCGCGCATTCGCGGCCGCCTGCCGGTGCAGATTGCCCTCTATCTCTTAAATGAGAAACGCGCGGAACTCGCTGATTTTGAAGAACAATTCGGCGTTCGGATCGAAATTTTGCCCGACGCTACGGCGCTCGGTGCGCGCGATGCCATCGAGGTGGTGGGCTGCGAACATCACGCCGAGCAAACCCTGATGCGGCGCAAAGACAAGCTGATTCGCGGGCGTGCGGTGCGCAAAATCCATCATGCGCCGGTGAATGGCGACGATGCCGAGGGTTGGGAGAATTCTGAAGAGCCTGTGGTCGCGCCCAAGATTGTGGGGTATTTGCCGCCCGAGGAGTTCGCGCAGTCGCCCGAGCTGGTTACGGAAAAGGTCGCAGAGCCGGAAGAGCCGAAGGAAGAGTTGCCCGAGCTGGAACTGGCCGCAGAGGATGGGGAATCGACCGCCCGTCGCCGCCGCCGCCGTCGCCGCCGTTCCGGGCGTCAGGCTGCAGAATCTCTGGAATCCGTTGAGATGACTTCCGATGAGATCGCTGAAGCTGATGCGACGGATGACGAAATTCCTGTTGAAAATCAATCGGTTGAATTGAACGAGGATCGCAGGGACGGGCGCAGAGCGACTGGAGCTGAGGCCGCCAGTCTGCCGGAGAAAGCTGCAACAGATTTGTCCGCAGCTTCGGAGATTTCGCGAAGGACCGCTCACCGCTTGCGCGAACGCCTGCTTTTGGATGCGGCATCTGAGCCCAAAGAATCGGTAGAGGAAGCCGAAATTCCTTTGGAATCGACGGAATCCAAATCTCAATCGGCCAGAAGAAGGGAACGCCGTCAGCGCAGGGCAGAGCGTTTGGTGGCCGCGCGCCAGCAGGAAGCGCTGAATGTGAGCGAGGCGGTTACTGAAGAAGCGTCGCCTTCGCAACCTGCTGAAATCAAAGAGAAATCGGAAGAAGTTCCCCAGAGTGTGCAGCAGCGCAGGGAAGAGCGCCGTTCGCGGAGAAGCAGGAGGGCTCGCCAGGCGATGCAGGATGCGGCGCCGGTGGTGGAATCTGTGCCGGTGGTGGAATCTGTGCCGGTGATGGAAGCGCCGGTGGTGGAAGCGCCGGTGACGGATGCGGTGGAAGCGCCTCTGGAGGTTCAGGAGATCGCGTCGCCTCTGCCTGTAGAACCGCAGGCATCGCAGTCCGATGAGATCGCTTTGGCTCATCGTTTTCGTTCGGCAGCCAGGCGTTCGGTGGCCAAATTGCGTCAATCAGAGGCGCCCGCTGCAGAGACTGTTATCCCAGAAGAGCCTCAACCTGCTGAAAATAAAGAAGAAAAAGCTGATCAGCAGGAAAATGTCCCGAACGTGGCTCTCCGATCTGCCGCTCGCCTGCGCGAAGCGTTGAAGGAGCGTGAGATCGCTCAGGAGACGACGCAAAAGCCGGCAGAGCCCGAAACGGCTGATGCAAAAGTTGCAGAACCTGCTGAAAATACAGCAGAAAATGAAGCTCCTGTGAGTCGGTCGAGATCGCGCAGGGCGCGTCAGCGCAAGGCGGCTCAGGAGGCGCTGGAGATCCAGGAGAAGTCCGCAGAATCAGCGGCAGTCGAAGCTCCTGCGGCAGAGGTTAAACCAGCGGCAGAGCCGGAAGTCAAAGCAGAGCCGGAAGTCAAAGCAGAGCCGGTTTCGCAGAAATCTTCTCGTTTGCGCCGCGCAAGAAGGGACTTGTCTGCAACTCAGACCGAAGCGTCAAAGGAAGAAAAATCGGTTGAAAATCAGCCGGTTGAAGCTGTTTTGACCGAAGCTCCGGAAGCCGTAAAGACCAAGGCTCCCCGCGCAAGGCGCACCAAAGCCCCCGAAAAGCAGGTCGTGGAAGCGGATGCGCAGGCGTTGCCGGCTGAAGTTTTGGCGGATGCAAAGGTGGCGAGCGAGAATGCGAGCCAGGCACCCAAAGCCGAAAAATCGCAGGAGACGGTCGAAAAGACGCCAGTGGAAGAGCAACCGGGCGTTCTGGAAGAGGTGCGCAAAGCGGAGCCAGCGCCGGCGGTTTCGGAGTCTGTGAAGCCGGAATCGGATGCTTCTGCGGAAGCGCCGCAACCGAAGGCAAGGCGTCGAAGCCGGGCGGGCTCAAAAGCCAAGGCTGAAGTTCAGGAAGCGGTTGATACAAGCGAAGTTGCGCCCGCCGCATCATCCGAAGAGAGTGCTGCTGCGCCGGTTGAAGCGACCGAAACCGAGGCGAAGCCCGCCAAAAAGCGCTCGAGCCGTAAAAAAGCGGCAGCGCCAGCCGAAGCGGAGAAACCCGAAGAGAGCGCAGCGCCTGCTGAAGCCGAGGTGACCGAGAAGAAGCCGCGCCGTTCGCGCGCCAAGAAGCCGGTTGAACCTGAATCGCAAGAGTCATAATCAGTTTCCTTTGTGATTCGCATTGAGGGAGCACCTGTTGTGGTGCTCCCTTTTTTGTTTGCAGAAAGCGGAGTTAGAGCTGCGGCTTGCGCGTATTCTGGGCGTCGAGTCCAAAATCCATGGCGCATTCCAGCGTCGAATCGGGCTGCTGTTGCGGGCGGTCGCAGCGCGTCACCTGGCTGTGCAGTTGCAAAAGCTCGCGGGTTGTGAGCGGCGGTGCGATGAGGGCAAGATTCGCAGGCGCGCGGTTTGGGGGTCTTCTGTTGATTCCGCGAGCCGCCAGAACTCCAGGATTCGCAGGCGCGCGGTTTGGAGTGAGGGCCCGGATGGGCTGTTGGCGGCTGAAGCCCGCATTTTCGAATGGGTTTTGAGGGGATTGCAGGCCCAATGCGATTATTTGCGGTTTTAGAGGCTGTTTGGGCGAAGTCTTGCTTAAGAGGGCCTTGACCGCTCGCTGAAGGCGACGCTTGTGAAGGGCCAGGAGGGGTGCAAAGAGGGCACAAAGCAGCAGAGCGTTCGGGGCTGTTTGGGCAAGCTCTGGGCTGAGTTTGAACAGCATCAGCACGGGCAGAGGCCAGAAGAGCGCGGGTAAAACGGAGTAAAAAAGTCGAAAGAGACGTGGTTTGTTCGCGATATGCTTTAAGCTCAGGGCGAGCGGCAAAAGAAACGCAGAAATCAGCCAGAGAAAAGCCGAAGCTTTTTGTAATAAAATCGCGTGGTTGAATTGCTTTTGCTGGACAATTCGTTCGCTTGCCTGGGCGCAGAGTTCTCCGAACATCATCCAGCTGCAGGCGAGGAGCGGCAGCAGGCTGCTGAAGATGCAAATGGCCCAAATGGGGGGCAGCGGGCGGCTCTGACGGCGCAAATGGACGCAAAGGATGGGCACAATCGCGAGGCTGTGCAGCAAAACGAGGGCTGAAAGGCGGCCAGAAAACGGATGCAACATGGCGAACTCCTGTCGAACAGCCTTAACATCGGTGTTTGGGAGTGCTTGTTGCGTGTCGCTTGCATTTTTTTTAAAAAGACGGTTTTGTTGAGCGCAAGATGTTGATTTTTTCAGCGTTTAGGTTTTTAAGAATGCAACGTTTACCCCTCGTGATGAGGGCTGGATTGAGGAGTTGATCATGTTTAAGCATATGTTTTCGGTTATTGCTTTGTCGCTGGCGACCTTCGTGGTCGCGCCTCTCGATGCTTCGGCCGAAGAGGAAGATCTCAATGTGACGACCTATGCTGGTAGTTCTAAAAATGATGGTGGTTCTAAAAAAAAGGATAACAACAACAGGGCCCGCAGGCGGGCTCATGCTCGGAAAGCCCGTGCAAAGAGAGCTGCAAAGAGGAAGAATCATTCTCGTCGGGCCCAGAACGGCGCGCGCAGGCAGATTGCAGGTGCCCGCGTACAGAAGATGATGGCCAAGACCGACGAGATCCTGGCCGAAACTCAGAAGCTCGTACTCGAGAGGGGCGCGGGTGAAGAGGAATACCGCGACGCCGTGGTGGCCCAGACAGCAGCCCAGCAACAGCTCGCTGCGCAGAAGGCTAAGCTCGCATTAAAGCTCACCTTTGAGGCGCGTAAGAGCGCGTTTGTGGCGCAAAGGGTGGCTGAGAGGACCCCGGTGCCCGAGATGCCCGCAGATCCGGTTGGACCCGCCGTTGTACCCGTCGAGATCCCTGATAAGCCCGCACCGGTGGAAGTGGCCAAGAACGATGTCAAACCTGCCGCCAACGATGCCGATAACAAAGCACAGAAGGGTGATGAGGAAGAACTGGTCATCGATGTAGACGACGCTGTGTTCGCGGTCAAGGGCGAGAGCGATCCCGATTTGATGGCGATTGCAGCTGTGGTTGATGAAGATGACAGCCTCGATGATGAGGTATTGGCAGCGATCTCAGCGGCACAAGCAGCGGTTCCAGAGGCCAAAGATGCGGTGAAGGCTGCCGTGGTAGCAACCCCCGCAGCGCCTGCAGATCCCGCTAAAACTGCAGCTGAGCTGGCTGCTGAAGCCGAGGAATACGAGGACTAATTCCTTCCTTCTCCCGCCATATTGCCTTCCTTTTTGACGTCCTTTTTCTACATGTCATCCCGCTTGTTCGATCTGCGTCGGATCGCAGGTGGGATCTCTTTGCCTCAAAGGAAGGTTTGGGGCGCATGCAAGTGGACTGCTTGAAAGATGAAAGGTGCATGGTATGAGAATCATTCATCTCTGCCTGAAATGGTTTAAGCCCGATATGTTTCTGAACGCGAGGCTGCCTCAGTCGAATCGAGGGGGGCGCTTCTTTTTGCGCTGGATGAACCAGCATCACGTCTCACTCATGAAATGGGCGCTCTCCTGCATCGATTTGAAGCGGGCAATGTCGATCCTCGATGTGGGCTGTGGTGGAGGCAGGGCCTTGCAAATGATGGCCAAGAAGGCACCGCAGGCGCATCTTTACGGCGTCGATCTCTCACCTGAGAGCGTTAAAATCGCGTGCTCCACCAATCAGAGATACATCAATCTCGGTCGCATGACGATCCAGGAAGGGGAGTCATCCGCATTACCCTTTGCCGATGATGCCTTTGATTGCGTGACAGCCTTTGAGACGGTCTATTACTGGCCCAATCTGGTCGATTCGTTTAAGGAGATTCGGCGCATCTTAAGGCCGGGTGGGAAGCTTTTGATTTGCAATGAAGATGCCGATCCAGTCAAGGCTGAGTCGCTGACAAAGCTCATCCCGATGCGGATTTATACGGCAGAAGCCTTGTGCGATGCGCTCAATGAAGCGGGCTTTGATCGGGTCTGGATCCATACCGATCAGAAGATGGGGTGGATTACGGTGATCGCTCCGAAGCGATGAGTTTTTAGCTGGGCAGAGTCAAAGGGGAAACTTGAGGGCGGCGATCAGGGAACTGGCGCCGCTCTTTTTTTATTCTGGGGTGCTCGTTGGAGGGGACTGCATGGCGAGCTTTTCAAACTCATGGATCTTCTTCATCAGAGCCTGGCGGATCGTTTCATTGGACTGAGAGAGCTCCTGGATGTCGCTGATGTTGTAGAAGGAGGGCTTTCTATCTACCCTAAAATGCAACGTGACGCTGGGAGCATCCAACACCACAAACTCCGAGGTCGGTGCATGACTCCATGCAGCAATATCTGTGCTCGAAAGCAGTCCTTTGATTTGAGCGGCCTGTTCTTCGGTTAAGACCATTCGATAGGTCTGCTCGGGCGCTTCAAAATGGGGCTTTTTCTTTACCGTGAGCGTTGCAGGCACCGTTTTAAAATCAAACAGGGTCCTGTTTTGTATGCCCAACATACCACCGGAGATCGTGAGTTCGATCTCTAAAAGATTGCCCTGCTTGGTGGGCTCTACCGCATTTGAAGGCATCCTGGTTTCTCCTTTGTTGCCTCTAAATGAAGCTGTGATCCTTTGAAAGATGTTGCATGATCCATCGTTGTTTTGAGTTGCAACATTTGCAGGTTGATCCTTCAACTGTTGCAGGTCGATCCTGGAATCATTTGAGTTTTGAACTGGATCATTTGCAGGATCGATCTCTGCCATCGCCAGTCTGGAACAGCAGAGACTCAAGGATGATGCAATCAATGTGCGAAGGAGAAACTTCATTCCGGCAAACTCCATTCTTGCTTGGCTCCAGCATCTTCATAGAGCTTTTGCCGAACCGACATGCGCTGCTTGAAGTTCTCTTCTGGAGACTGCTTTAGGCTGGCCATCACCGCTTCAGCCAATGCAACACCCACCTCGGCTTCACCTGCTGCGACCACGTTTGCACCCGCCTTTTTGAGTCCGGCTGCGGCCCTTAAGAAGTTGCAGCGCACGAGTACGCGGATCCATGGATTTAACCTGCGCGCTTGTTTGATCAACTCTTCTGCATCCTCGACCTCAGCACTGAGGATCAAACATGCAGCTGTCGTCAATCCAGCATCCTCCAATGTACCTGGTCGTAAGACGTCACCATATAAGGCAGCGATCCCTTGAGCCCTTAAACTGCGCACTGTGTTCAGGTTCAGGTCGATGACCGTCACGTGATTGCCCTGATCTGTCAGCAGCTTATAGACGATCTGGCCCACTGGACCATAACCTAAAAGAACGCAGGCATGCGCATCTTGAGGACTCATTGTGAGCGGTCTCTCCTTGTATTTGTATCCCACCGAATGCTTCCTGACGAAACTGTAAATGATGGGGTTTAAGGCAATGGAGAGGATAGATGTGGCCACGAGAGCGTTGTATCCGTTGCTGTCGACTAAGCCATATTGCTTTCCAAGGGCACCAAGGATGAATGAGAACTCACCGATCTGCGCAAAGGCAACCCCCACAGGTGCTGCTGTAGAGAGCGGTTTCCCAAGCAATCTTACGGCCAATGTGGCAATGGCAGGCTTTCCGATGACGATAACGAGGAGCACAGCAACGATGATCCAGGGCGCCTGTAACAGACTGCTCGGATCGAAGAGCATGCCTGTAGAGACGAAAAACAACACTGAGAAGGCGTCCCGCATGGGAACCGCATCCCCTGCAGCGCGGGCTGCAAACTCTGAAGATCCCACTGCAAGCCCTGCAAGGAAGGCACCGAGCTCGATCGAGACCCCAAATACAGAGCTCGCAAGCCCCGCAAGCCCCAGTGCGAGTACCAGAACCGACAGCGTAAAGAGTTCACGAAGGCGCGTCTTATCGATGCGTTCGAGCAGCCATGGGATCACCCAACGACCCAATATGAGTGTAATGACACAGAGCCCTACAATCTTTAACCCCGCAATGCCCAACGACTTTGCGATGCTCGTATCGCCCTCTCCCAGCAGGATAGGCAGCACCAGCAATAAGACCACCGTTAACAAATCCTCGACCACAGTCCATCCTATGGCGATGTGACCGATCGGTGAATGCAGATCGTGGTGATTCCCCAACACCAGCGTCATCACCACTGTAGAGGCCACAGAGATCGACAAGCCCAGAAGCAGCCCCGAACTCCACCCATAACCCATCAGCCTTAGGATCGCCGCAAGCAGCACTGTAGAGAGGCTACATTGGATCAAGGCCCCTGGTACCGCTGTCTTCCAGACCGCCAAAAGCTCCTTAATATGCAGCCGAAGACCCACACCAAAGAGCAGAAGGATCACACCGATCTTCGAGAAAGACTCTGCTATGCGGTGGTTTACCTCGAACCCCGGTGTATAGGGACCCACAATGAGACCCGCCAAAAGATAGCCTACGATGGGTGAAAGATGCACCTTATGGGCGAGATAGCCCAATACAACGGCGGCCGCGAGACCCCCTATAAAGGTCAATATGAGAAGGTCGTCCATGTAAAATCCTTTCTTTCGTTCATGCTTTCCTGTATTTGAATCCGGGATTAAAAAGAGTTGTGAGGCGATAAAGCCTGCCTTTTGCACCGCTTCAGATGAAACACGAGAGCCCCGCAATCACATTAAAGACCGAACGCCTCTGCATCTATCACCTCTCTTTTGATGAGATGGCGCTCCTGCTGCATTCCACTGCGCGCCTCGAACGACATTTGAATCTGAATCCCTGCTGCTGTGAGCTCGATCCCCAGACGGAGATGCTCTTCTCTTTAAAACAAAGCTTGTCCCTTCAAAGTGATGCCTTATGGCAGACGTTATGGGTGATCATCGAGCGCCAAAAGCGCCTCCTGGTGGGCCGCATCTATACCCTCGATGCTCCCGGTGATGATGGAATCGCAGAGGTTGGTTATCACATCGATCCACCGTACCGAAGACAGGGATACATGAAGGAAGCCTTACGCTGCTTTGCTTTATGGCTCCGGAACCGCAAAGAGGTGCAACAGGTGACCGCAAAATGCCTGGAAAGCAACCTCGCATCACAAAGGACCCTCGCTCGCTGTGGCTTCGTGCGAGGCGACGACCCCACCCTCTGGCGCTTTGAAGGCTGATCCTGGAATCCTGATCCGATGTGGCTGGAACGCTCATTGCCTGTGACTTGAACGGTTGAATCCTTTGTGCTTCTGGCGCCCCTGCCGCTTGCTTCGACGGCTGAAAAAACGGCATGGACTGCGCGCGGATGCGCAACGCTTTATGGCTCAAATTCAGGTATTTTGGCAGTCAATTGGCGATTTGGGCGCGTTAGGCTTATATAGCATCTGTTTGACGAGAGGCTTTGGTAATGGCGACAAACAACGAAGGCAACGAACCGCGTTTTGGAAGGCGCGCATGGCCCAAACTCTGCAACCTGGCGAACGAGCATTGCAAGGGGCGGCAGACCGGCGAAGGACCCGCCGATTTGAGCGTGATGGCGCGCTATTTTAAGGCGTTCCCGGGCGAGGAAGCTGCGGCGTTGTCGAAGGCTTTTGAGGCGTTTGCGCCTACGGAGGCGGATTGGGATCGCTTGCTGAAGCTGGAACGCGACGTGCGGATGGCGCTCGACCCGAGGGCCAAGAAGAATCGCGCGGCGTCGATGGAGCGGCTGCAAAAATTCATTGAAAAGATGCCTCCCAAATGGAGCGCGGTGGTGGATTTGATCCAGGCGTATGCGGCCTGCATCCGGGCGCCCGGCGACGCGACGATCGAGTTTACCCCCCATTCGGGCGTGGCGCTCTGCTGGCCCGTCGATGAAACGCGGCAGACTCTGGTGAAGGCGACGCTGGAAGCGGGATTCCCCGTGGTGTTTTATCGCCCTGCGGTGGATTTGACGCTGCCACCCCAGGTGATCGAGCCCGAATCGCTGGATGTGACGGTGCCCCCGACTGCGGTGGATGCGACGGTGAAGGTGGAGGAGGCCGAGGGTAAAGCTGCGGTGGCCGATGCTGCGGATGCGGTGCCGGCGGACTTCCTGACGCAGGTGCGCCAATCGATGACGGATCTGGGGGATGTGGTTTTTGGGCGCATTTTGCTCGATCGATGGCCGATGCTGCGACGTTTTGCTGCGGATGCGGTGGTTCTGCTCCCCAATCGCCCGGCAGAAGAGGGTCAGAAACCCGAGGAACAAGCGGTGCAGCTGCTGCTCGAAACCCATGCGCGCGCGCTTTTTGAAAAGGAACGCGATGCCTACGTGGTGCTGGCGGCGGAATCGCTGGGCAGCGACGATCATCCGGGCGTGATGGCGTTCGTCATTTGTCCTCCGGGCACCGATTTACCGCTGCTGGCGCCGGGTCAGCAGGCCGCAAAGGATCCCGCATTTGTGCTGAAGGCGGTGGAAGCGCTCTGCGAACGTCCCGAGATTTCAGCATTTTTGTTTGTAGAATCGGGACATAAGAAGCATGAAGCCTTAAGCAAGCGCAAAGGGCCGTTTTGCAGATCGGCGGAGCTTTTGGCCAATTGGGTGGCGCATCGCGCAAAAGAACCTGTGGTGAAAGTGGATCTGTATGTGCTGGCGACGCGCGGCGCGGCTCCGGGGGCAACCCTTGCGGCGAAGGCGTTTGGTCAGCTGCGGAACCATATTCCTGCCTTTAAGGCTCCGGGTTCGCGCCTTCAGGGCCCCGATGTGATCGCTTCGGATGAGCATGGCTGGCTCGGTTATGCGGAAGCGCTGTCGTTCTTGAGCCGCTGCACCTGGAATGCGCGCTCGGAGCGCCTGCGGCAGACGCTGATGGAGCGCGAAAATACCCTGGAGTTGCCGTTCGATTCCTATGTGCTCGAAGATTTGCGCGGCCTGATTCATCGCACCGAAAAGCCAAATCTTGAATTTTTACAGGCCGTTTGCCGATTGAGCAATCGCTATATGGCGGCCATCGGCTCGATGCTGGAAGGGGCGATCGAGCGCGCGATCGTGACGCTGAACAGCGAAGAATGGGCGACTATTTGTGAGGAATGCCGCGCTTCTCTGCTGCGGGATTCGGCTTATTCCCGGGCGATAGGCACGCTGGTCGACAAGGTGGACGCGCTGCCTGCGCTGCCCGAGGCGCTGTTTGGGCCGGTCGCCTTCGATTACCTCGATACAGTGATGGCGGTGGCGCGCCTGCGTCAGGATGCGGATTTGGCAGAGAGCGCCATCGCACGCTGGGAAAAACTGCGGGCCGATCATCTGGAGCCGCTGCCCGAAGTGGGGCATCTGTTCGAATTGCGCAGGGCAGAACTCGAATGCGATTCCTTTGCATTTTCAAAGACTTTGGCGCGCGTCGAGGATCGCTTGAACGATGAGGACTGCGACGATGAGGAGGTTTCGTTGCTCACCCTTTGCCGCGTTCAGGCCCTCGCGCATCTGGAGCATCCGGTGCTGGCGACGGAGCTTTTGGAGGAGCTGAACGCTCAGGACGACGTGCTGGAGCCCGAAGCCAACGATTTGCGCCTCTGCCATCTCTGGTACGATCGCGCGCGCCTCGCCAACGATATGGATGCGCTGGAAGCGGCTTACGACGCGGCGGTTTACGCGACAGGGGCGAACTCGAGACGAGATTCCGAAACGATTCTGCAGGGTTGCGAGCAATCTCCTCATGTGGCTGCGGCTTTGGCCAAGGTGCTTGCGGCGTTCCCGCTCGAAGATCGCCCGGACTACGCGCCTCAGCTTTTTGCCAAAGAACGCCTTCGCCGCCGTGCTCCCTTTGAGATGCTGGCGTTTTGGGGCGCGGTCATGCTCTACGACTACCCCGACGAGGCTTTGCGTCAGCGTTCGCGATCCCTGGCGCGCTTCATGATGAGCCTGATTCCGCACCGCATGGTGGATGCGCCGGCCGTCCGATTCCTGTGTTATCAGCGGGCTTTACGCCATATTGGGCTGCTTCGGAAAGACGATCTGGTGCTCGATTACAACACGGTTTACGCCAACGCCTCGCCCACCACGCAAGCCTGGCTCGACGACTACTGGATTCACGCGCCGAGAAACCTGCACGATTGCCTTGCGCCCCTGACCTATCGATTCCGATAAGCGGGTTGTTGGATTAATAGAAGAAACGGGGGCTTTAGTCTTCGGCGAGGGCGGCCCATTGGGCTTCGATTTCGCCTTCGGCTGCGATGCGCGATCCGTCAAAATCGGGCGAGAGATCGATGGCGGAGAGCTGGTTGGGACCGGTGATGTAGGGGCGGCCGGTGACGTTGTAAAAGGCGCAGCGATCGAAATGGCTGTCGCAAAGGGTGAGCTTGTGGATTTGGGCGCCGCGCAGGTCGCATTGGGTCAAACGGCTTTCGCGGGCGCTGCCTTCGGTGAGATTGGCGCCGTTTAAGAGGCAGTTTTCGAGTTGCGCGCGGTCGAAGCGCGATCCCCGCATCTGGGCTTCCCGAAGATCGAGATCGGCGAGATGGCAGAATTCCAAATCGACGCCTTGAAGCCAGCTTTGAGCCCATTGCGTTTGGCGAATCTCGCTCTGATTGAGCTTTGATGAATCGAGATTCCCGCTCAGCCATCTGCAGTTACGCATCACGAGATGATCGAGGCGGCATTTGGTCCAGGACACATTTTCAAAGCGGCAGTCTTCAAAGACGGCGTTGGTCATGGTGGCGCTGTCGAGCCGGACGTTGCGCAAAATGATATGCTGTGCGCGGATTTGATCGAGCCGCTCGCCTGAAAGCGACAGGTTTGAAATGCTGCAGTTCTGCAGTTCCAGGCGATAGCCCCCGCGACCGGTCAGGAATTTGCGGTGGTTTAAGAGGGCGCGCTGAAGGGGGGAAGGCGGCATCAGGGTAAATGTTCGTCGAGCTGGCAGAGGATGCCCGACATGCCGTTGGCGACATCCTGCATGCTGGGATCGACCACGTGGGTGCCCAGCATGCGGCGCAAGTCTTCGAGCGAGATGGGTTTTTTCACAAAATCGTTGACGCCGCGCTCGTCGCGCAAAATGCGCTCGGCTTCGTGATCGAGATCTTCGTAAAGGGCGACGATGGGGGTCATGCCGCGCTCGTCGGTGAAGCCTCTGATGGCCGAAAGTACCGAATATACAGCGTTTTCTGGCTGATCGAGATCGAGCAGGATCATGTCGTACATGCGCACGCGCGCGTATTCGATCGCTTCTTCGGCGTGGGTGCTGTCGGTCTGACAGCCGAGCAAATGGAGCGCGCGCTCGGTGGCCCGCTGGGTTTCGGAGTTGGGGTCGATCAGCAGGATATGGGGAGGGGTGGTGAGCGCTTCGTTGGGCGAGTTGAAGTGATTGCGGTTTTTTTGAAGGGAGCGCTTGCGAAAATAAATCGCCGTGCAGGTAAAAATGACCGCCACCGTGCAGATGAGCCCTATGAGAAGCGTGAGCATGGCGAGCTCCTATTGGCCGACAACCCCGACGTTCGACAGGCGCTTTTTAACGGATTGCGCGCGCAGTCTAAAGAGGAAAGCGCGCCCGGCGGATTTTTTACTGTTATTTTAGGCGGTTACCAGGGATCGGGCAGCTGCACATCCTTGGTTTGTTCAAAGTAAAAGCTGAGTTTAAAGGTTTGGCGGCTGTGCGGGGCGGCGGCGGCCTGGATGCGGACGATGCCGTCTTTGTCGGCGGGGGCTGGCGGTTCCTCGCTCATATGCACCGTGAGACCTGCAAATTCGCTTTGCGGTATGCGCATTTGGAGCTCCAGTTCGCCGCTTTGGGCGCCCATGTTGAAGACGTCCACCTGCTGCACAAAATGGCGCCGGGCCTTTTGTAAGATCCGCTCTTCGGTGCGCACCGTTTTTTTGAGATCGATCACGAAGCGGTCGTCGCTGCCAAAGCCGAGGGTCATCTTTTCGCCGCGATCGCAATAGGGTATATGCCCCTGACCCACGTTCGCCCCATGGTAGAGAAGCGTCACGGGACCTGCTAACAGCGGAGAATCATTGGTGTTTATGAAGTTTGCGACCAAAACCGCCTTGGTGGAAAGCTCGGGCGTCGCGATCAGTCTGGTTTGAGCCTCGGTGGTAAACCGTGCGATCTCAAACATGCGTGGCAGGCCGTTGGATGCGAGATTTTGCGGGCCAGAGATCGTAAAGCAGCGCGCTTCCCCGCCGTCGTAAACGCCTTGCTCTACGGGTGCGTTGGACTGGGCCTCTTTGGCTCGGGCTTCGTTGCGGCTGGTCAGGCGAACCTGGTGCTTGTCGGCTTTTTCGCAGAGTCTCACCAAATCGGACTCGATTTGAGGGAGTTCGCTGCGGCTGCCGGTGCGCGCGGTGGAGAGCAGGAGTTCGGTGTTGTGCCAGTCCTCGCCGGTGTTTTGCCAAACGGTCGCGCCTGCGGTCCAGGTGACGTTGCCGTCGTCCTGCAAATGCGCTTCATGTGCGGGTCGCCAAAGGGCGCAGGGGAGGACGCTGTAAAGCTTGACGCGCACCTTTCCCGGCTCCTGCATCGAGAGTCGAATGATCGCCTGGCAGCTGATTTTTGAAGCTTCCTTTTGAGGCAGGAGCGCGTTTTCGGCCTTTTGGCACTGCGCCCTGGCCTGGTCTAAAAAGGCTTCTGCCGACAAGAGTTGCGTCTGCTCTTTGTCGAGCTCTGCTTCGAGCAGATCGATCGCCTGAAAGTCAAAGTTCCGACCTTCGCTCCAAAGCAGCGTTTTGGCGTTGTCGGTGTAACTCTGAAGCATCTGTTCGGCGGCTTCGACGCGCTCCCTGCAACGCGACATCGACTTTTCGGCGCGCTCTTTGGTGAGTTGGGCCTCTTTGAGCGCCTGTATCAAATCTGCCGCTTTTTGGGGATCGACTTTCTGCGCGTCAAACTGGCGTTCGAGGACGAGCTCGTCGAGTTTGGCCTGACCGGTGATCGGCTCCACTTCCGCCCGCAGCCTGGTTTCCTGGGTAAGCGCAGGTAACTTGATGAAATGTAAGCAAAAATCCTCGGTGAGCTCGATCTCGCAGCAGCGCATCACTTCGGCGCGATCCTCGCAGACGACAGCGCGGCTGACCGGGGCGTAAAGTTGGCGTTCAATCACGGCGATTGCCTCCTTCCAATTCGAAGCGCGCAGGGAAGCGGATGCGATAGCTGTAGGTGAGCGGCACGAGTTCGCCTGGCGGCAATGTGAGCTCAAAATGCAGAGCGCCCGTTACAAAGTGACCGTCAGAATCTCGATTGTTTTCAACAGGTTGCGGTTTCGCTTCGGTGAGTTCGATTTCGAGTCCGTCCTGGTCTGGAGCCGGTTGCGGCAGGCGCTCGTACAGATGCAGCGTGGTGGGCGCCGAAAGTCCCGATCGCAGGCGGAGTTCGATTTGCGTGTCGATTTGGCATTGCTGACTGAGGATGCCTTTTTTGTCTTGCTGCTGATTGCGCACGATGCGATCGATGATGCGGACGGCCGGATCGATGCCCAGGTTGACGTTGAGCTGCGCCTTGCTGCCCTGGTATTCGAGCCTGCTGTAACCCGAAAAAGCGCCGTCGATCTGCAAAGCGAGGGGACCCGCAGGCAGGGGCTGATCGGGTAACTTTAGGCTGCAGAAGCGAAAAACATCGTTTTGAAGTCTGGGCACTGCGCGGTGATGGAAGCTGACGGGCAGGGGCTGTTCGCTGAGCGTGATGCGATGCCACTGGCCGTCGCCGGGGAGATCGCGCAGGCCGTGAGCGCTGTAAACCGCGCGCCAGGCGTCGTTGCGAATGTTGCGGGTGCCAGAAGGTAAACTCAGCGATTTTAAACGCCTTTCGGCTTCTTCGATGGCATAGATGGCTTGCCGCAATTGCTCGAGATCGTCCACCTGGCGGTGATCGATTAAGGCTGCAAAATGGTGAAGCGGGTCGACGGGGCAAAGCTTGCCGCGGTTGGGTTCATCGGGGCCGGGCAGGCGCAGCCAGGCGTGGCGCAAGGATGCGGGATCGGCTGAAGGCGTCGGGGTGGGCGCGAATGCTTTGGCTTCGCCGAGCTCATCTTCACAAGCGGGCGCTTCTTCTTCGCAGCACATGTCCTCGATCATGGGGGCGCTTGCACATTTGGCGAGCATTTTCCTTGCCGGGGCTGCTTTGCGCTCGAATTGAGGCATCGGTGCTATCGATGCAGGCATGGATCTGGGCGCAGAATTCATCATCGCAGCTCCAGCCATGGCGGCCATCGCCATCATGGGCGGCGGGCTCATCCTCGGAGGTTCCGGGCGCCATTCCTTTTGGTTTTCTTTTTTGTTTTTGGCCTGATCGTACTCTTCAAACAGCGTCTCGAGATCGCCGGGCAACGGGCGATAAGCGGGCCGCGCAGCGGGTGAAGCGAGACCGATGCGCCAGGAGGGCAGTTCGGGCAGCGTGCAGGTGATCGCGAGATCGGCGCTCGAAACCTGGCAGTTGGATTGAAGCCAGTCTTCACCGCTCGCCTGAGCCACAAAGGCGTCCATGCGGAGGGTTGCGTCCTGGCCGTCGATGAGCAATGCGTAGCAGGGCAGCCAGCGCGCAGCGGATGTAAAATAATCGATTTCGATTGTGGTATCTGGAGTTGCGCCTTCTGCTTTTACGAAAATCCAGCGGTATGCGCGGGCGCGATCCCTCCGGTTGCACTGTTCGTTGCGGATCGCTTCGATGCGCTGCTCGTTCTCATTGAGAAGCGTTTGCTGTTTTTGGAGTTCCGCTTCCAAATGGCTGAGCTTCTCTGAGATCTGGCCATGCATTTCGCAGAGGGCGGAGGCCTGCGGCAGCTGATGCAGGGTGAGATCGTCGGGCGTTTGCGCCATCGATTCGTAGAGTTCGATGCGCTCTTTGATCTGCTCGATGCGCTTTTGAGTCTGGCGCTTCTCGGCCTCCAGCGGTTCGAGATCGCCTGGGGCATCGGTGGATTCCGGGGCGGTCTGCTCAAAGGCGCAGATTTCGCGCATCTCGGTGATTTGTCCGGACGAGATGCGGAGCCGCAGTGAATCGCTGCGGTACATGAGCGGGAGCGGGCCTAATTCCCATTCTCCTGACTGGATTTTGGCGGATCGGGTGACCATCGCGCCGTTGCGATAAATCACCACGCGTTCAACGTTGGTTTGGATGCGCATTGAAGACTTCCCTTTGAGAGGAGTCAGAGATTAACGGCTTAGGTGGGGATTGGCCAGAAGAAAAGGGGATTAATCGATTTTGCGGTCGGTGCTGGAGGTGTCTTTACGCGACTTGGTCTTGGTGGGGAAGATATGGACCTTGTCCTTGCCGATGATGCTGCAGGTTTCGGCGTAATCGCCGCTGCAAAGGCTGGAGTTCAATGGAGAGGTCAAATCGAGCTCGCCCACATCTTCGCCCTGCAGGCGGATGCCGATCTTGTTCCATGCGTTCACTTTGAGTGAGAGGCGGGATGCTTCGTTGGAGCCGAGCCTCAGGTAAATCTTGGGATCGAAGATCAGTTCAGCAGCCGTCTCGGCATTGGGCACAAACAAACCGTATTGGCCGCTGCCCAAATCGACCGAATGCCACTTACCCTTATCTTCAGAGATTTCTTCGGCCTTGACCGAACGCAAGTCGTCGTCGCGGAACTGCAAATAGAACTTCTTGTTCGCATCCCTGTAGCGGAGCGAGCAAAGATGGGCCCATTCGCCGGTGCAGAGGGTCAGCGTGCCGTCCTTAAACTTGCCCACTTCATCGCCGTCGTAATAGAGCTTGGAGCCTTCCTGATCCAGCACGAGCGCGGTGGTGGTGCCATCGCCGCGTAATATGCCGCGAACAAAGAGTTTTTTATCTAAAGAGGCCGTCTGAACTTTGTAGTAGGATTCGGTGTTACCGAGCAGGTTGGTGTCGATGTAATCGCTTTCATCGGGCACCGTCTTCGGGGGATCCACCGGGATTTCGTCTGCCTCTTGAGCGTCGCTGTCCACGGGCTCCTCATCCGGCAGGTTGTTGGCGACATCGTCTTCGTCTTCCGTGTTGTCGGGCGGCAGCGTATTGGTGTTTTTCAGGTCTTCGCGGAGCTCCAGCTGGACGCCGATGGGGGTATATTCGTACTGCAGGAACTGGTAGTTCGAGCGGTCGATGGCTTCCGTCCAGGCGAGGGTCTGGCAGGCGAACCCCTTGATGCCCCAGCCGGTACCCCAGGAGTTCTTGACGATGAAGCAAACGCCGCCTTCGTCGGCAGAAACCTTCTTGTAGCCGACGATCAGGTAAGCGTGACCGCCTGCGTGGACGGAGCTGCCCTGCTTGGTGAAGTCTTTCTTGGTGATGAGACCGTTGTTGTTTTCCCAGTTGGAGCTGAGCGGGCTTGCGAACGGGACCGCGTAGCCCTTGTTGAGCATGTTGATGATGCCCTGAGCGCCAAAATAAGAAGCGCTATCGCCGCTTTCGATGACTTTTTTGACCCGGACTGCGCCCTTGGAACAACTCGCTTTTTGAGGCACCTGGAGCTCGTTACTGCCGCTCTTGTTGTTGTAAGGGCAGTCGGTTTCGAGCGGGATGTCGAAGGTGCTCTTCTTGGAGGATTCTTCAAAGCCTGTGCCGTAGAAAGAACCGCCGTCCGAGAGGCTGGCGNNGGCTGCCGCCGGTGGATTGGATGTCGGGGCGGGAGATGTAATAGAAACGCTGCTCCGAAAGATCGAGGGTGGGCAGCTCGCTGGCGTCGCCGTTTAAGGCCGCATATTCGATGGTGCCGATGCCCGCGAAAGCCGCGCAGGTGCCGCGGGAACCCTGATCCCGGACGGGAATCTTGTTGGCGTTTGGAATGTAATATTCGTCACCCTTGAGCGTGCTGAGATCGACCGTATAAGCGTTGTCAGCGCCCTTGTAGACGCGCTTTTGGGCTTGCTCTTTTTTGAAGAGCTCGTCGTTCAGAAGGCCGTATTTGTTTACATCGATGGCTTTGCGGGCGTGAATGACGCTGCGCTTCAAATCGATGGCTTCGTCGCTCTCTTCGACGGCCTTTTTGCGCATCTTCCTGCCGCTTACGGGGCTGGATGCGCCGATTTCGTCGTCGATGATCTGGTTGACGGCTTCAAGATCGGTCGTCGGGGCCGCTTGGTAATTTTGACGCAAATGGGCGAATGCGTCTTCGTCGCTCAGTTTTTTAGCACCGCCACTGGTGAGGCCCAGCGCGCCGATGATATCGTCGCAGCCCAGCAAACCACCGCAAGCGAGGCAAGCCACCAAAAAGCAAGAGGTAGAAAAAGATAAGCGCTTCATGTGTAGGCTCCTGTTTTGAATGACGAACCAGCTTAACAGACTTTAGAAGCGGTTTAAAATTCAACAGTATTTTGGGCGGATTTTTGCATGGTGAGGCCGATGGCGTCAGGGCGCGCAATTGGGGCCCTCGTGGGTTTCGTGGTGACCGTGGCCGACCATGGGGCATTCGGTCTGCCGTCCGGTCAGATGCAGCTTCGCAAGCCAGGGGCGGAGGCCTCCGTGACCGATGGACCAGAGAGCAAAAAGCACGATCAATCCTGAAGATACGGCAGAAATGACGTCCCAGGCGCCCATGAACCCTTCGATGCCGGTGCCGTGATGGATGTGGTGCAGTACGTAAAGGCTGCCCGCAAGTGAGAAATAGGGCGGAATGAAGCCCAGGAGGCCCATCAGTGCGTTCTCGTTGGTGACGTCCCAACTCGTTGAATTGAAAAATGAAATCGCGTTGACCGCGAGGGCTGCGCCGAGGCCCAGGGCGAAAACGATGGCGGTTCGGGCGGGCGATTCGCGAAGGGTGGGCCAGGGGCCGATGATGCAGAGCGCGAGGACGCCTCCGGGGCCAAAACCCAGAGCCCAGCAGGCAAATGCGAGCAGGGTGGCGATGATGGGATCGATCCTTGCGGGCAGGGCGATGAGGGCGAGCAGGACGAGAGCCCAGGCGCTTTGGGGAACGGCTGCGACGTGCCAGGGGAGCCGGGCGTTTTCCAATGTGCTGATCCCGCAGTGGAAATCGTTGGGCGCGCAGGCGGTGAAGGTGAATTCGGGTTTAAAGAGGGAGAGGCAGACAAAGCAGATCAGAAGTCCGAGCACAAAGAGGGCGATGCAATGCTCGGACTGTTGCAAAAAATGCTTAAGAAATCGCGGGTTTTCCTCGTGCGAATGGGAAAGCGCGGTGGCGTCGCGATGCGGATTTGCAAATTGCAGAATGCCCGCGGTGAGGGTGACGAGGAGGAACCGGCTGATGGTCCAGAAGGGGCCGAGCAGCAGGAGTGAGAGCACAAAGGCCTCTAACCCAAGGCTTTCGCGGGCCTGCTTAAAAAAAGGCGATCCGCCCGATTCGTGGTCGCAGGCCGTGGGCGCCAGGCCCGCAAAAAATTTGCGATCAAAGAAGCCGAGCGAGGGGCGTAAAACCGCGCTGACGATGAGCGCAAACAGGATGCCGGGCGCAACGCTCTGAAGGATGAGGCTGCAAAGATAGAGGGCGTAATGGGTTTCGGGATGAAAGGCGGGCGGATTGGCGGCAAAGTCGAAGAGCTCGGCGGAGCGATGCTGAAAGATGGAGGAGAGAAATGCGCTCAGGCCGTTTTCGCCGTGAAAGATCTCGTGAAGGGCTTCGAAGTTGAGAAAGATGAGCGGCAAAAGGCCCAGAAAAGCGCCCAGGCCCGAGCTTAACCCCGCAAAGCGACTCTGTTTTGTAGGCAGCGCCGCTTCGTGACCGAACACCACATGCAGCAGGGCGCCGGCGACGAATGCCTCAAAAATCCCCTGCCAGCTTTCGCTCAGATGTTCGAGCACGTGAACGCCAAAAAAATAGCCGATGACTGTACTTACAGCGATTAACAGGGCGCAGCAGAGCGGCTTTTTGATGCTGCTTTGCTCGTCGCTGGCCGAAAAGATCGATGAGACCACGAAGCCTACGGGGATGCGGTGGAGAAGGACGGCCCAGGCGAGGATCGATCCGTGGGCGTGATGGGCGTGGTGGGCATGTTCGCCGCCGGGCATGCTTAAAGCGGCACCGTCGAGCATGGCGTGAAAGGCGACGCCGAGGATGACCGCTCCGATTAAAAGGGGAGAAAGGTGATGGGTATGCTGGTGATGCGGGTCATGCCCGTGGGTATGCGCGGGGCCAAAACGCTCGAAAATCCAGGGTAATGCGAGACCGAGGCCTGCGGCCGCGATGCCCCAGAGACCGCCGTCTTCAATGCCGTGGGGGAGGAGATGTCCAAAAACGAGACCGCCTACGCTGACCAGTACAAAACCGTCGATGGCGCTGAGCAAAGAGGCCTTTCCTTTGGCCAGAGGAAAGCAGAGCACGCCCACAAAAATCGCCAGTAAACTTAAACAAAGTAAAAACATGGGGCCTCCTGAGAGAAAAAAGGGAGCTTTTTAGTCCTTTGGATGTTGGATTGCCAGAGTTGTCTGTTGCGGTTATCCTAACGGGCTTTATGGTGAATTCATTTGTAGTTTAAAGGAGATTTTCGATGTCTGAAGAACGCTGGGTTGCGGCAGGCGTGCCCGTTTGTGAAGCGCCGTCGGCGGAGCGCATGGCGTTTTTGCAAAAGGTCTATTTTCACCTCGCGGTGGCGGTGGTCGGTTTTGTGGCGGTGAGCGGGATCCTGATGCAGATCGGCGTGCCGGAGCTTTTGCTCTCGTTCATGTCGCGGGGCCGGTTCATGTGGCTGATCTTTGTACTGGTGTTTTCGGGCATCGGATCGGCGGCGCGAAACCTGGCGCGAAGTCAGGCGGGACCTGCAATCCAATATGCGGGGCTCGGGCTCTACGTGTTGTTCGAGGCGGTCCTGATGTCGCCTCTCCTTTGTATTGCAGCGGCTTACAATAAAGTCGCGTTGATTTCGGCGGGCGTGATCACCCTGACCATGTTTGTGGGGCTGACGGGGATCGTCATGTTCCTGAAGCGCGATTTTTCGTTTTTGGCGAACGTGCTCTCGATGGCCAGCATGGGCGCATTGGGGCTGATCATTTGCTCGCTCATTTTTGGCTTTGATTTGGGGATGTTCTTCGCCTTTTTCATGGTGCTCGTCGCTGGGGGGTACATCCTTTATAACACGTCACAGATCTTTCAGAATTACCCGTCAGATGCCTATGTTGCGGCTTCACTGGAGCTTTTTGCCTCTCTGGCGTTGCTTTTCTGGTATGTGTTACGGCTTGTGATGAACAGGCGGCGGTAAAAGTTATGGCAAATCCCTCAGATGCGGATCATTCGGGCGATTTTCAGAGAGGCGTTGCGGTCAAGAGTCGCCCAAAAGTGGCGCGCCCTCCGATGTTTCGCGTGATCTTTTACAACGACGATTACACCACATGTGAGTTTGTCGTCTTTGTTTTAAGGCGTTATTTTTATAAATCTGAGCCCGAGGCAGAGCAGCTGATGCGCTCGATTCATCGCTCGGGCTCGGGCGTTGCGGGGGTTTATCCGCGCGATGTGGCGGAGACCAAAAAGCGGCAGGTGGAGCAGTTGGCGCGCAGTGAAGGTATGCCGCTTCGGCTCTCGATCGAGCCCGATTCCGTAGGATCAGAAGGTGATTAAATGTCGGGATTACCTCGATTAACAGAGGACTTGGAGAATGCCATCCGCACTGCATTCCATTATGCCAATCAAAAGAGGCATGAATGGGTCAGCACGGAGCATTTCTTTTGGGCTTTGCTTCACGATCCGCTGACGGCGCGGGCGGTCCAGCGCTGCGGGGGCGATCTGGAGCAGTTAAAGAGCAGCGCGGATGCCTTTGTGGAAGCGCATTCTGAGGCTTTGCCCGAAGGGTTCGAACTGCGAACGGGCCTGACCGTTGGTGTAGAAAAGGTGATTAAATCCGCGCTGTTACACGCTCAATCCTCGGAGAGGGACAGCGCGAATTGCTTAAATGTATTGATCGCTTTTTATGAGCTTGAAGACAACTACAGCGTGTATTTATTGCTCTCTCAGGGCATCAACGAGATCGATCTGAAGACCTATTGCTCGGAGGTGGACGACAGCGAGCAGGGGCAGAGGCGTTCGAAGTCGAATTCCGGGAATCGCGCGGATTTTGAGTCCTCAGGCGATGAGGACGAGGATGAGGATGAAGACGAGGGGACAAAGAAGAAGGGAAATCGAAATTTCCTTTCTGAATTCACTACTTGCCTTACAGAAGAGGCGGCTGCGGGGCGGCTCGATCCGATGATTGGGCGCCAGTCGGAGCTGACCCGAACCGTCCATGTGCTCTGCAGAAGGCGCAAAAACAATCCCGTGTTTGTGGGCGAAGCGGGGGTGGGCAAAACCGCCATGGCCGAAGGCCTTGCGCTCGCGGTACAGGAAGGTCGCGTTCCGGAACCCCTGAAAGATGCACAGATTTTCTCGCTCGACATGGGCAGCCTTCTGGCGGGGACCAAATACCGGGGTGACTTTGAAAAGCGCCTAAAAGGGGTGCTGAAAGAGATTCAAAAGATCCCGCACGCGATTTTGTTTATTGACGAGATTCACAACATTTTGGGCGCAGGTTCGACCAGCGGCGAGAGCATGGATGCGGCGGCGATGTTAAAACCGCTGCTTTCTCGGGGCGTTCTGCGATGCATGGGCGCCACCACATGGGACGAATATAACCGCGTCTTCAACAAAGACCGGGCCATGGCGCGGCGGTTCCAGAAGATCGATCTGNNGAGCCGAGCCTCGACGAGTCGATCCAGATTTTGCAGGGATTGACTGGAAATTACGAAGAATTTCACAGGGTTACCTATGCGCCGGAAGCCATCGAGAGTGCGGTGCGGCTGTCGGCCCGCTTCATTCAGGATCGCTGCCTGCCCGATAAGGCGATCGATGTGATCGACGAGGCGGGCGTGAAGGTGCATCTGGAAGGTCGCGATCGGGTGGGCGTGAAGGATGTGGAATGGACGATCGCGCAGATGGCGCAAATTCCGCCGAGGGATGTGGATGCGGACGATCGCGAGCGCCTGGCTCACCTGGAAGAAAACCTGAAATCCGTTGTATTTGGCCAGGATGAGGCGGTCAAAGCGCTCTCTACGGCGGTGAAGGTCGCGCGCTCGGGGCTTTCGGAACCCGAAAAACCCGACGGCTGCTTTTTGTTCACCGGGCCTACGGGCGTGGGCAAAACGGAGCTTGCAAAGCAGCTTGCTCATTTGCTCGGCATGAACTTCGTTCGCTTCGACATGAGCGAATACAGCGAATCCCATACCGTAAGCCGACTGATCGGATCGCCTCCGGGGTATGTGGGCTTTGAGCGCGGTGGCCTTCTGACCGACGCGATCATCAAGACGCCGCATTCTGTGGTGCTGCTCGACGAGATCGAAAAGGCGCATTCGAGCATCTATAATCTGCTCCTGCAGGTGATGGACAACGGGATGCTGACCGATGCGACGGGCAAGCAGGCCAACTTCCGCAACGTCATTTTAATCATGAGCTCGAACATCGGCGCGCGCGATTACGACAAGCGGCGACCTGGCTTTTTGGCCGACATGCAGCTGCCTCCGGGCGAGGACGACAAGCTTTACCGCGAGAAGTTCAGCCCCGAATTCCGAAACCGACTCGATGCCCGCATCCGCTTTGCGCCGCTGAGCCTGGAGACGATGAAGCTGATCGTCGATAAATTCTTGAAACAATTGAATCTTTTGCTTGAACCGCGGCATGTGACGCTGGAGGTTTCGCCCGAAGCCCACGCCTGCCTGGTCAAGCGCGGATTCCAGCCTCAGTTTGGCGCAAGGCCCATGGCGCGCCTGATCGCCGATGAGGTGAAAAAGCCTTTGGCCGATCAGCTGCTCTTTGGGCCTCTGGCTCAGGGCGGACGCGCGGTCCTGATCACTAAAGATGATAAATTCTCGTTTGAATACGAACCCTTACGGAATTGAACCCAACGATAGATGGTGAATGGAAAGAAAATGAAGAAGTTACTTTTTGCGATGCTCGCCTGCCTGCCTGCCTGTCAGAAATCGGCTCACGTTGAGCCCGTGGAACAGACCGCGGTCGCGCCTGAGGTGAAGGCCGAGATGCCCCAAAAGGCGGTGGCGCTGGTCGATCGCCTGCAGGCGATCAAGCTGTCGAAGGCGCCCAGTCAGGAAGAGACGCAGCGCGGCCTGGAGATGAAGGCTTCGTTTTTGGCGGGCGAGCGCGTGAATCATGAGCCGGAAGATGCAAAGGCGTGGCTCAGCCTGGCTGCGGCGGATGAGCGGCCATCGGTGGTGGCGACGGCGCTGATCGGCATGATGCGCACTTATCGCACGACGCCCCAGCCGGATCAGGGACTGACGCTGATCGATGCGGATTACAAGACGGTGGTCCTCGAGCGCATGAAGGACAGCCATCCAGAGGTAATTTCTGCTGCAATTTTAGCAGCTTACAACATGCTCTCTCTGCCTGATGGTCCGGATGCGCAGGTTGTGGACGCGCTGATCGGCTGGACTCAAAAAACGGGCGATGAAGAAGCGAAGCTGCTGAGCCAGAAAGTGATCTCTGCGCAGGGTCTCTTCAATCTGTCTGCGTTCCGGTCGAAAGACGGAAAGCCTGCGGAATTAAAAGAAAAAGTAATTAAAGCCCATGTCGAAATGCTCGCTTCGAAGCAGGATTCGGCGTTGGTGATGGCGCTCCATAATTTAAATCGCACCGCTTACGTGGGCATGCCGCTGACGGCACAGTTGCTCGAGGCGTTAAAGCCGCTGGAAGCGCATCAAAATCCGGTGGTCGCCGCGCTGGCCATGTGCGTTCACTTCAGGGTGACCGAAGAAGCCGCGCGCGCGGACGTGGCAAAACAACTTGAGAAACAGTTGAACAGCACGACTTCGGCCTTTGCCAAAGCGAGCCTCGTGATCGCGCTCGCAGAAGGCAAGCGCGCGGAGACTTTGCCGAGCATCGGTAAGCTGCTCGATTCGACCGACAATCCCATCTATGAGATGAAAGATGCCATCGATGGAGAATTCCACGAACCCATTTCACTGAAATATGGGACTTCTCGTCTCGATGAGATGGGGCTGTGGGCGTTGAAAGAGATCTCGGATGGCATGCAAACGCCGTTTACCTATCCTCACATCGGACCGGGCAAAAAAGGCGAAGATACGCGGACTGAGGCGCTGAAGGCTGCTCGCGAATGGCTGGCGAACCAGAAACCGTGAGGTTTGAAATGCGTTTTTTCTGTTTTGCATTGTTGCTGGTGCTTTTGGGCTGTAATGGCAGGAACGGGCAGGACGCTCAGGCCGGTGCGGCCATAAAACCGAGTGATCCCGAGCATTTAGAGCAACTTTTTCAAAAGATTGTTCAAAAGGCGCAGGCGAAGGATGAGGCGGGTGTGCTCGCTGCGATGGAGCCCTATTTTTTGACGCGCGAAGAGATGCTCGGACTTTATGGCTCCGAAAAGGGTGAGCGCGCCTGGCTGGGCTACAACGACACGATCGCGGCGGATTTGCGCAAGGAAGCGCCGCGCCTGCTGATCGATCAGGTGGCGCAGGGGCTGACCGAGGTGACCGTCGAGATGGTGGGGCCTGCGTATCCCGATCGCACGACGCCCGGCGATCAACGGATGCTGGATGACATGTTGCAAAAGCAGGCGATGTATACGGTGCGCCTGCATAAACCCGAAGAAAAACTGGGCCTTCGCCTGAACGGATTCTTGTTCATCGGCGGTCAATGGCGCAGTTTGTTTAAGACTTACGACTACTTACCGGGTGGCGTGCGGCTGGAGACCGATGAGCCCGAAGAGGATGACGAAGAGCCCAACGAGGCGGGAGATGCACCTGCAGAGGCGCCTGCTGAAGTGACGGACGAAAAAGCAGAATAAAATCACGCCTTATGGGCGCTTGCCGTGCCGAGCTGTCACGACGGTACGGATCCCGCCGCGCACATAAAAATCACCCTCAACTTCCATAAAACGCGGTGCCAGCAGATCGACCAGATCCTTGAGGATGCTGTTGGTGACCGCTTCGTGATAATGCCCCTCGTTGCGGAAGCTCCAGAGATAGAGTTTGAGGCTCTTGAGCTCGACGCAGCGCAAATCGGGGATGTAGCGGATGCGGATGGTCGCGAAATCGGGCTGCCCGGTCATGGGACAAACGCACGTAAACTCAGGACAATCAAAGTAAATCTCGTAATCGTTTTCGGGGGCTGGGTTCGGAAAAAACTGCAAATCGCGGCTGGCTGTAGTAGGCATAAAAATCCTTATTTTTTTATCTGCCGATGTTATGGGGAAAGGCAGGTATCACGAGCGGCCTTTTTGGGCAAGGCCTGGGGACAATCGGTTGCGATTTGGGATGATGTTGTAAAAGTCTTTAAAAACGGCAGTTGAGAGGGTTGAGGACGTGTTATTGGCCTGCGTCGCGCCGCTGGGGAGATTCTGTCGTTCCCTGGGGATTGACGATGGAAATCTGCACGCCGGGCATCCTTTGAGAATCCAACTCACCGTTTCCAATCGCTTTTTTCCCATTCGGAGCGGCTTTCGACGGGACTCCCTGCGGAGAGGGCGGCTGGGCGGGCAAGAGGACGGGCGCCGTTTGCGGCATGGGATCCGGGGGCGCTTCATTCATCTGAAGAACAAAACCCACCGAAATTCCAAGTAAAATGGCAAAAAGGACGACCCATAGGATGACCGAACGGCGAAGGGCTGAGGGTTGTTCCGGCGCATCGGGTTGTATGCGCTTCGCCTGCGGATTGGATACGAGAGCGACGGTTTGAGACAAGGACGGCAAAGCTGTATGCGGAGCGCAAGTCTGGGACGATGCCGACTTTTTCTCTTTTAAAACCACGGGTTCGCAAACTTCGGTGTCGGCTTTGACTTCGCTGACAGTGGTGCGATCTTCATCTTCGCTGTCAAAACCGGGCTCCTCGTCTTCTTCTTCGATGACCTGCGTCTTAAAAGGATCGATGGGCAGTGGGAGATGGACCTTGAGCGCGGCGGGCTCCTCCACTTCCTGTACGGCGGCCAGCAGCTGCGGGGGCGGCTGATAGTTGGAGGCCTCATCGCCTTCGATGGGCGGAAAAAGGCCGCGATTCTCGGCGGTTGAGGGACGTCCGGGGACGTGAAGCGAGGGCCAGGACTGGTTGCTCGCGTCGCTCTGCGCGATCAGATCGAGGCGCTTGATGAACGCTTCGGCGCTTTGGGGCCGGCGTTCGGGATCGCGCGCCATGGTGTCGTAGATGAGTTCGGCGAGGCCCGGTTTGAGCTGAACCTGCGGGGCCACCGATGAGAGCGGCGTGGGATCGCGCGTGCAGGCGTTGATGATGATGGCGGTGTTACTGCCGGGCGGATAGGGCGATGCGCCGGCGATGCATTCGTAAAGGATGACGCCCAGGGCATAGATGTCGACCAGGGTGTCGACGGGGCGCTTTTCGCCGAGGGAGGAGATGCCGACGCTCGCTAAAACCCAGGCGGGGACCTGTTCGGGGGCGAGGTATCCGGGCGTGCCGCGAAGCGCCATGGGGTGCGTGGAGTTTTTGGCGGTGGGCGAAGAGAGATCTTTGACCAGGCCGAGATCCACCAATGTGAGGCGACCGCCTCCGCGCGGATCGAGGATGACGTTGGCGGGCTTTAAATCGCGGTGGACGAGCTGCTGCTTGTGAAAGGCGTCGAGGGCTTCGGCGATGCGGCGCGCGATGTTGAGCGCTTCGGATACGGGCAATTGCCTTTGAGTTTCAAGGACCTGGAAGAGCGAAGGGCCTGGCACGTATTCCATGACCAGGTAGGGCATCTTGTTGTAGTCGCCAAAATCGGTGACGCGAACCACCGCATCGTGGCGAATGAGCGATGCCACCCGCGCTTCGTTCAAAAAGTCGCGCGCATATTCATGCTTTTGGCTGGAAGTGGCCTCTACGCCTACGGTTTCGAGATCGAGGAACTTGACGGCAAACAGCTGCATCAGGTGGAGATGCTGCGCAAGGTACACGGTCCCGAGTCCGCCCTGCCCGAGGCCGCCGATCAATCGATAGCGATGGTCGACCACCTTTCCGAGCAGCGGATAGCGCGCTTTGCTTTGATTGGAGCGCACTTCGGCTAAAGGTATATTGCAGCGGCTGCAAACGTCCTGGCGTTTTTCGTAGACGCTGCGGCATTCAGGACAGATCCACACGGCGGCTAGCATAGGCCATGCGCAATTGACATACCATAGCCTTTAATCGATTCTGGGTTCTCAGTCTTTTTAAAACGAGAAAGTTTGGGCAAATTGAAGAAGCTGCTTTTTGTTTTTCTTGTGTTTTTAGGGGGTTACGGTTGTGGGAACGGGCAGAAGCCGGAAGCGTCCGCTGGATCTGGCAAAGGAGAGAGCGCAACGCCTGCAAAGGCTCAGCCCAGGGTGACGGGCGAAAATGTGAGTGCGCTGGAGGCCGCTTTGGCGCAGCAGAGGCGGGCGATCTACGAACCGCTTTCGAGCCTCGACGGATCGCGGTTTTTATTGCCGAAGCGGCTTGGGGATGCGTTTCCGGGAACGGATCAGGCCAAACTCGTCCATATTGAGATCGAGCAGAATGCGCATCAGGCGGCGTTCGTTGCGGGACAAAACCTGTTTAAAATCAAGTACGTGACGCTCCTTCGAGGGGCAGATCTGGTGAAGCTCGTCTCGCAGGGACTCGGGAAGGGCGGCTTTTTGGAGGCGGGCTTCGTGCCCGTGCGACTGCCGGACAAGATCGTGGCGGACGATGGGGAACTGGCGATTGCGCTGGAGCAGGTTCCCGAAAAGCCATCGGCGGTGATGCTCACTTTGAAGCCGAAACAACAGCAACCGCTTGAAGTAAAACGGTTTTTGGATGCGATTCCGGGCGGGGGGCCTTTGGAGACGCTTTTGCCTGCGGTGAAGGGCGTTGAGCTGACGCGGCGCCATGCGCGCAAACCGGGGATTCGGGTGACCGACAACGCGCGGGTGAGCCTGCTTTTGGATCGACCGGCTGGGGATTTGGAAAAATGGGTGAGCGACAACGGCTTTGTGAAAGCGCCGCGAGGGGAGGCGTTATATGAGCGCAGCCGTGACGGGCTGGAGGTTACGGCGGTGATTCAGGGATCCGCTGACGGTCAATGGCTGCATCTGCAGCTTCACTGGTCGGAGCCCAGTGTGCCCTGAGTCAGGCTTTGACGTGAATGCAGACGAAGGGGCCTTCTTCGGGTTCGAATTCGAAGGTGGGGAGGCCAAAGGTTTGCCAGAGGCGATCGGCTTCCTGTTCGTCAAAGTTTTCGACGCGGTGGCCCACTTCGGCCTGGATCGGGCGACCTTCGATCTCGAGTTCGTGCTCGCCCAGCGCGATCCTGCGGCGAATCTTGCCGTTTTGCGCGTAAACAAAAGCCGCCTGAGCGAAATCTTCATCGACGCCGGCTGCGATCGCTTCACCGAAGGCTTCTGAGAGCTTCGCGAGGGCATCCGACTGGTGCGGGAGCTTTAAGTCCAGATCCCCGATGATCGCCCATGGGCCGTGTTTCCAGAGATACCAGGCGTTGGAGCCTTCTTCGCCCCCAAAATCTTCGACGCGGGGCTGGCAAAATTGTACGGCATCAAAAAAATCGTCGAAGGATTGGGTCTCGACGATTTGGACACCAAAAGCCTCGGCGGCATAAGCCCGGAGCTTCTCGACTGCAGTCTTGACCGCAATCGCTGAGCGGGCTCGACTCATCTTCGCATCTCCTATCGTGGCGCGCCTGTTTGCGCAGTTATGTCCGTGATTGAATCGAATGATTTCACGATTGGCAAGATTTCTTCACGGTTTGAGATCGAAATTTATGCAACTTGTTGAAAAAATGAGAGTTTTTGCATCAAAACCCGGGTAAAAACGGTTGGTTTTGAGGGCAATGTGGGCTCGGTTTGCGCGCGGTCTGAGGGCGGCGCGCGGGTTGTGACGCCGATTGATGGGAGGTCGGTTTGCGTGCGGTCTGCGCGCGCTGCGCGTTCGGGCGATCGAAGACGGTGCGTCCGCCGTAATTGCGGCTTTGCTGGCGTTCGGCGGCCAGGTAGTCGGCAAAGATGGGCTCGTTCTGACCGGCGTTCGAGAGCACTTCTTCCACCTTGCGCGCCTGCTGATCGAGCCTGCGGATCGCTTCGAGCTTGTCGTCTTCGCCGAGTCGTGCGAGGCGCACCGCGTTTTTGAGCACCGCGATCGTCTGATCGTAGATATGGAGCGGCACGGGGAACGGGTGGCCGTCTTTGCCGCCGTGGCAGAGCGAGAAGCGCGCGGGATCGGAGAAGCGGCTCGGCTTGCCGTGGAGCACTTCGCTCACAAACGCGAGGGAGGCCATGGTGCGCGGTCCAAGGCCCGGCGTTAAGAGGAGCTCGTCGAACTGGCGGTGTTCGCAGGCCTGCTCGGCGGCCACGAGCGTCGATCGCAGGCGCAGATCGTTGACGTCTTCGCTGATCACCTGATGGCGCCGGGGCATGGTGAGATGCGGGATTTGCAGCTGTGCGCTCTGGGGCGTCATTTTGAGCAGCGGCAGCTCGTTTGAGAGGGCGTCGCAATGGAGCGCGTCTCGGATTTCCCAAATCGCCTGATCGGGGCCCCGCTGCACCAGATCGAGGATCGATTCCCGGGCGTCGGAGGCGCGGTGATCCGTGAGGTTTAAGATCGGCTCTGTGCGTTCGAGGCCTTCGATGGCGGCGTGGGGCTCGTCCACAAAATCGCGCACCTGCGACGAGAGCCAGTGATAGCGCCGCGCCATGCTGCTTTGCTCGTCCATGCCCTGCTGCACCACGGTCCAAAGGCCGTCGCTCGTTAAAAAGAAGCTGTGCAGGTAGATTTGGAACCCGTCCTGAACGGCGGTGTTGTCGACTTTGGCCACCAGGCGGCTCGTGCGCGCAAGCTGCGATCCGCAAAGCCCCGTTTTTTCGCAGACCCGTTCGAGCTCTTTGGGCGTTTGGAGCGAATGTTTGCCCCGGCCGCCGCAGACGTAAATCCCGATCTCGTCCTGGATGGGGGCGAGTCCGCGCTTTAAGGCGCTGCAAACGGCGGTGGTGATGCCCGAAGAATGCCAGTCCATGCCCATGACGGCGCCAAAGGACTGAAACCAGAACGGGTGGGCGAGCCTGCGCAGGAATTCGGCGCGGCCGTAATGGATGACCAACGCTTCGACCATGACGCGGGCGAGTTTTTCCATGCGGTCGCTCAGCCATTGAGGGATGCTGCCGCCGTGGAGAGGGAGATCTGCGCTGCCGGATTTGTATGCCATGCCGCAAGACTGAACGGATGATGCTGAAATGTCAAGCGGATCGGTGCAGCTGTTCAGAATTGAGGGGCGGTGAACCCGCGAGCGGGCAGGCGATCGGACGATCGGTGGGGCGAATGGTCGCGGCGGAACGGATTGCTGGGCAGGAGATCGGGGCTTCCATGCCATGTAATGTGAGATCTCCGTACCGCGATCGCGTTTTACATCCCCCAAACAATGCGATCGCGGCGCGGAGATCGCGTATTACACCCCCCCAACAATGCGATCGCGGCGCGGAGATCGCGTATTACACCCCCTGTAAAATGCGATCGCGGCGTGGAGATCGCGTATTACATCCCCCTAAAGGCGGGATCTCCTGGCGAGCAATGGTGATTGGGAAGGGGTGATTGGGGAAGGTTTTTAGATCTTGCGGAGGCGGGATTCGATTTCCTGGACGGCGGTGTCGATGGAGATGCGCTGCTGTTCCATCGTGTCGCGGTCGCGGATCGTGATCGTGCCGTCCTGGAGGGTCTGGCCGTCGATGGTGAGGCACCAGGGCGTGCCGATCTCGTCGTGGCGGCGGTAGCGGCGGCCGATGGTCTGCTGCTCGTCGTAGCGCGCGTTGATGCCGTGGGCGAGGAAGGCGTTGACGACTTCGCGGGCCTTTTCGGGCATGCCGTCCTTCTTGACCAGCGGGAGCACGGCCACCTTGATGGGCGCGAGAGCCGGATGCAGCTTCAGCACGACGCGGGTTTCGCCGTTTTCGAGGGTCTCCTCGTTGTAGGCGTCGATGAGCATGACCAGAAGGCCGCGGGTGGCGCCGGCCGAGGGCTCGATGACGTAGGGCGTGTATTTCTTTTGCGCGGTGGGGTCAAAGTACTCGAGCTTCTGCCCCGAGTATTTGGCGTGCTTCTGCAAATCGTAGTCGGTGCGGTTGGCGATGCCTTCGAGTTCGCCCCAGCCCCAGGGGTAGAGATATTCGACGTCGTAGCAGGCCTTGGCGTAATGGGCGAGCTCGGCCTGATCGTGGGCGCGGAGGCGGAAGTTTTCGGGATGGTTGGTGAACTTCTTCCACCAGTTCAGGCGGAAGTCCTTCCAGTAATCCATCCATTCGTCGTCGGTGCCCGGTTCGCAGAAGAACTCCATCTCCATCTGCTCGAATTCGCAGGAACGGAAGATGAAATGCTCGACGGTGATCTCGTTGCGGAACGACTTGCCCTGCTGCGCGATGCCGAAGGGGACCTTCATCGACATCGATTGCTGGATGTTCATGAACTGCACGAACATCGCCTGGGCGGTCTCGGGGCGGAGGTAGACGGCGCTGTCTTTGGTGAGCTCGTCGAGTTTGGCGCGGAGGGCGTTGCCCTGAAGGCCCGCGAGTTCACCGCGCTCGATCGCCTGGGCGACCTCGGTCATCGCGTCGACGGGACCGATGCTGGAGCGGAACATGAGGTTGAACTGGCGCTCTTCGGAGAGGAACGGCGAGTTGCAGACGGGGCAGACGTAACCGCGGTTGCCGGCTTTGGCGCCCTTTAATTCCTTGCCGTGCGCTTCGAGCTCGACGCCAAACTGCGTCTTGATCAGCTCCTGGGCGGCCTTGGCGCGCGCTTTATCGGCAAAAGTGAGGACGAGATCTTGGCCCTCGGTTGCAGGCGTCGCATGATCGGCGCGGAAACGCTCCTTGCATACGCGGCAGTCGACCAGGGGATCGGAGAAGCCCGCGAGGTGACCCGAGGCTTCCCAGACGCGCGGATGCATGATGATCGAGGCGTCGAGGCCCACCACGTCTTCGCGGCTCTGCACCATGTCGCGCCACCAGGCGTTCATGATGTTGCGCTTGAGCTCCACGCCGAGCGGGCCGTAGTCGTAAGCGCTGCGGAGACCGCCGTAGATCTCGGAGGATTGAAAAACAAAGCCGCGCCGCTTGCACAGCGACACGATTTTCTGCATTTGGTCGGTTTCTTTGGCCATGATCGTCCTTTCGGCCCAACGATTGAGGCGCGCATGGTAGTGATTTGGCTCCCGTACGTAAACCCACACGGGGTCAAAGAGAGGAGATCGCGGTGAAACGCCGCTTTTTTTTGATGGCGCTGCTCTGGCTGAGCGGCTTTTGGGTCACGTTTCAGGCGGATGCCTGGGCACAGCTGCCCGATTTTGATGAAGAGGACGAGGATGCGCCGGAACCCGTAAAACCGAAGTCGCGCAAGGCTGAAGAAAAGAAGGCGGCCAAAGACGCCAAAACGGGCAAAAAAAAGGGTAAAGCCAAAGAGGATCCGCCCGCAGCGCCTGTGCCCGAACCTGTGCCCGAACCTGTGCCCGAACCGCCGCCGCCGCCCAAACCCACACCGCGCGTCGATCTGGTGATCGTGGGGCCCGGAGACGACGTGTATACGCTCTATGGCCATGCGGCGCTTCTGGTGCGCGAGGATCCCCATGGGCCCATCGAGCAGGCGCGCGTTTACAACTTTGGGATCACCGATTTTAAGAAGCCGAACTACGCCTACAATTTCTTAACGGGCCGCGTGAACTTCTGGGGCGACGACAAATCTTTTCGCGCGGCGCGTTCGGGCTGGGTGCGCGAGGATCGGACGGTCGTGCGCTATCCGCTGAATCTGACGCCGGAGCAGACTGCGCAGCTGATTTGGCGCCTGGAACATGACGTGAAGCCGGAGTTTCGGGAATACCGCTACGATACCTTCCGTGAAAACTGTGCGACCCGCCTGCGCGACGCGATCGATGAAGCGGTGGGCGGCGCGATCTTTGCGCAGCTTTGGGGCGTGCAGACGGGGCGAACGTATCACGACGAGGTGCGGCGCGCGTTTACGGCGGATTTCCTGCTGCTCTTTGGATCCGAGTTTCCCACCGGCATCGAGATGGAGCGCCAGCGGAACGCCTGGGAGATGATGTTTTTGCCCGAATATCTGGGATTCTGGCTTCAGCGCGTAACGGTTTCCGGGCCAGAGGGTCCGATGCCGCTTCTGAGCGATCCTTTGGTGGTGCATCAGCGTCAGGGGCCGTATCCGCTGGGGAATCATCCGCAGGCGGGACAATGGGTGATCGGCGTCTGGGCGTTTTTGGTGGTGGCGGGCGCGCTCTTCGTGCGGCGTCTGGGTCGCAGGTTGCGGGGCGCGATGCTGCTTTTGTTTGCTTTGCCTTCGGTGGCCTGGGGAACTGTGCTCGTGGCGCTCAATTTATGGAGCTGCTGGCCCGACGTGCGCGAGTCGTTCTTGCTGCTCTGCTTTATGCCCCTCGATCTTTTGCTGCTTTGGCCGGCGGTGACTCTTTTGCTGAATCGAAACTTCCGCTTTCGGGCGATGCGATTCTATTTGTGGGGGCGACTTCTGGTGGCGCTGGCGGTGTCGGTGCTGACGCCGTTTGTCACGCTGCTGCACGGGCCTGTGGCGCCGAGATTTCTTGCGGTCGCGGGGCTGTTTTGGGCGCTTTGCTGCCTGACGAGGCGCGAACAGACGGTTGCCTGTGAGCCTGTCGGGCCTTCGGAACCGATCCGGAGCGATGAGAGCGATCAAAAGATGCCAGCGGTTGAGACTTTGCTTGCCGATGAAGCGCCGGGCGGCGTATCTACCTCTGAAGAGATGGCCGAAGAACTGGGTGCCGGAGAAGTGATCTTTAAGCGAGCGGTGCCTGTGGATGCGGCCGGGAAGATGGAAAGCAGCGATGAATAAGCTTTGGTTTTTTGTGGGATTGCTTCTTTGCTGGGCTTCTTCCCTGCGGGCGCAAGAGGAATTCGGGACGCCTTCCTGGCTGGGGAATGAGGGGCCGGGAGATGCCTGGACGGCGGCGCAACTTGAAAGCGATGCGATGCGGTTAAAGGAGGGCACCTCCGAAGTCTGGACCGTGGGCGGGCAGGACGATGGGAGCGCACCGGAGGCCCCGGTGAGCGCTGAGATCTCTTCGGTTGAAGAGAGCGATGATGAAGATGGGACGACCGACAGCGGCGAGCATGCCGAGGACGGCTCCATCGACGACGATCCCGGCGAGGATGCCGAGGAGCTCGAACCGCCGAAGAAGGTTGAGCCCATCGAGTTCGTCCCGGGGAAAACCTGCGTCTCGCTTGGGAAGGCCAACAACGGCGCATTGATCAACGGCGTCCCGCTCAACAGCAACGACTACATCACCTCGATGAAAACGAGCCGCTACGGGACCCCCGAGCTGGTGGAAGCGATTCAGGCGGCGGCCGAAGCAGTCAACCGGAAATATCCCGGATCCCACAAAGTGATCGTGAGAGATCTTTCGGCGCGCGAAGGCGGTCCGCTGAAGCCCCATTTGTCCCATCAGGCGGGCTGCGACGTCGACATCGGCTATTATTTCAAGGATCGGGTGCCTCAGGGATTTGTGGAAGCGAACGCGAGAAACCTCGATGCGGCGCGAACATGGACGCTGGTCGAGTCGTTTTTGGCTGACGGCAAGACCGAATACATCTTCATGGATTACAGCATCCAAAAGCCCCTCTACGAATATGCCCGCGACGTCGCCCACGTGAGTCCGGCCCGCCTGACAAAAATCTTTTCGTACCCCCACGGCAAAAGGTACGGCATCATCCGCGATGCCAAAGGCCATAAGAACCATCTTCACGTCCGCATCTGGTGTCCTCAGGCCAAGGCCGCCGTTCGGGACTACGTGAAACGCTATGGAAACTCCGCGCTCAAGCCTCTTCCCGTCTACTACACCGTTAAACGAGGCGATAACCCCAGTAAGATTGCCAAGAAACATAAGATCAAGCTCGAAGAGTTCAAAAAATGGAACGACTTTAAGAAGCGCAAGCGCAAAACCTTAAAACCGGGAGAGAAGATGATCGTGGGCTACAAGCGGCCCAAGCTTCCAGGTATGTAAAGGCTCCTTCGGGAGCCTTTTTTTAAGGTTCGGGTGGCAACCGAAGCAGG
>DBWM01000043.1:149688-159662 GCA_002309015.1 Myxococcales bacterium UBA1238
GGGTTCGGGTGGCAACCGAAGCAGGGGATGAGCGTAAAACGAAGGTTCGGATGGCGCCCGGAGCGCTGATTGAGGGGCTGTCTCTTGTTCGGGCATCCCTTTTTGATGTCAGAAGTTACCTTTAGGACAATCGGAGAAGACCCTGCACTTTCGGGAGGATACGAGCATCTTTCCTGTATGCGCCCCGTTTCCTGAACGGCAGCAGGGTAGCCTCCCTCCTGGCCTCATGGCTTTCTGATGGAAAGCAGCATCGCGCTCTCCGGGCTGTCGCGAGTCTGTTCTCTCAAAAAGGAGGCGGCGATTCGTAAAAAACTTGTTTACAGGATGGCGGGCTGTTATCTCGCGGCACAACTTTCATAAAAGTGGAGTTTTTCGCATGAAATCCTGGATTCGAAATTTAGCGCTCGGTTCGTTGGTGGGGACTTCTGCTCTTTGGGGCTGCAGCAACAAGGATCCCGCGACGGCGGTGACGGCACAGGTGAGCATCCCTGAGCGGGCGATCATGGCCTATATTCCCAAGGACACGCCTTATCTTTTTATGGGGACTGAGGCATTACCCAAGGAACTGATCGACAAAGGCCTCTCCTTTTTCCAAGAAGTGGGGAAGATGGAAGGCTTAGACCTCGAAAAAGATCTTGAAAAGGCCAAGCAGAATGGAGACGAGTCCGCGCAAGCCTTTCTGGAGATGCTTCAAAATAAAGACCAATCGGTCTGGCAGCAGATCGGGGTCTCTCCCCAGGGAAAGATGACGCTTTACGGCCTGGGCCTGCTGCCGGTGTTTCGGCTGGAACTGTCGGATGTTGAGAAAGCGCGCAGCTTTTTTAAGAAATTCAAGTCGGGGATCGATTCACCGTGGACTCAAAAGCAGTTGGGGGATCAATCGTACGAAGAGCTCGCTTTTGAAAATGGATTGATTGCGGTCGCCTTTGTGAAAAACGAACTCGTGATCGCATTCGCGCTGCCAGAAGTTGCGGAACAGGTTTTAAAGATCGCGTTCCTGCAGGAAAAGCCCGCGCAAGCCTTTAACGATATGAGCACCCTCAATCAGCTCGCGCGCGACTTTGGCCTGCGTTACAGCATGGGTTACATCGACAATCGCATCCTGGGCGATCTTTTTATGGGCCGTTCCACGGGCATCAACAGCACGGTCATGAATGCGATTCTGAAGGACGTGCACATCGAGTTGAGTGAGACGTGCAGCAAAGAGCTTGACCAGCTCAAAGCAAAGACGCCCCGATTTGTGTTTGGCCTGAGCGACGACGTTTCGGCCAACAGAGTGAAATTGAAACTGGGCGTCGAGCTCGAAGAAACCCTGGCCAAGGATTTGAGCAGCATCGCCAGCGACGGTATGGGCATGAATCCAAAAGCCAAACTGCTGTCGCTGAGCGTGGGCTTTAAGTATCCCAACCTGGTCGCCTTTGTGCAGAAGTCGATCGACGCGATCAAAGCTGCGCCCTACCAATGCGAGTATCTGTTACCGCTCAACGACCTGGCAAACGAACTGCCCCTCCAGATGTTGCTGCCGTTCAACAACTATTTGAACGATTTTTCGTCCTTGAGCATCGCGATGAACGATGTAGACATCCCGAAAAAGGTCGATATGACCATTATGATGACGCACGCTCACCCCGAAAAACTGCTGAATATGGCCAATACGTTCTTCGGCGCCTCCGACCTCGGCCTGAATCCTGATGGCAAGACCGTCGACCTCTCATCCATGATCCCGCAAAACCTTGACGGAAATGAAAAGCTGTTTGTGCGCATGACGCCAAACGCAATCGGGGTTGCGGTGAACACGACGGATGCAAATCAGCTGGCCTCGATGATGGAAACCAAAGGCGAGCCCGGCGTGCTCCTGTCTATGAAGTTTGGCATGGATCTTGCGGAGCAGGGGATGGACGGTTTTGCCGGCTATGTTGAAAAATCGCGCACAAGACTTCGAGAAGAACTGAAGATCAGGCTCACCGCCGAAGAACAGGTCTCCGGCCGGGAAGGCATGGAAAAAATCGCAGCCGCAGAGCTGGGCCAGGAAAAATTTGCGGCGCTCAAGGCCAAAAATCCTGAGTTCACGATCGATCAGGCTATAGCTGAGCTCTACACGGGGGATTCCGGTGCGGAGATGGAGAAGCATTACGCGTTCATGAAGCGCTACTTCGACAGCTTCGGCGCCCTGCTCAGGCTCACCCCCAAAGGGATCCTGAGCGAGCTGTGGATGGATCTGAAATAGGATCCAGCGGAGCGAAATCGCACGGATGGGAGAGGGTGTAAAAAGGAGCGTGTGAGATGCGCCCCTCCCATCTGCCTCTGATCTCAGAGCGCTTCGGGCGTTTTCATCACTCAGCATTCGGTTGCAGTTTTGGGCAGCTGCAACCTTTGATGACTTTGCGGGCGCGATGATCGCTGCTTCGAGAATGCCGGGCTGAGCCCAGACTTTGGGTACGCAGAAAACGGTTTGGAGGTTTTGATGATGCGGTTCATTTGTTTGCTGGCGGTTACTGCTTTGTTGGGGTGCAACCGTTCGCAAAAGGAACTGGCCCCCAAAACGGCTGAGCAATCAACCCGGCATGTTGGAAAGGGCATGGCGGGGCCAGGGCCGCAGCGCATGAAAGAGACGCCAAAAGACTGGCCGATGACGTTTGAGCAGCTCGATTTTTTGATGACAGGCAGTTTGGAGTGGGTTGGGCGAAAGTCCGTCGATCTCAAAGCGCTCAATGAGGCAGGGTTTAAGACGACAAAGGATTTGGTAGCCTTTGCATGGGATCTCCTCGGGCGGGATTTGGAGCCGATCCGGCGCGATCAAGGGATTGATCCGGGTTACATTCACCGCGATTGCTATCTGTTGATCGGTCTGCACGGCGATCTCGAAGATGCGAGCCGTCTCTACCATCGCTTAAAATCGCTGGTTCGAAAGCCTTCGTTTCAAACATCTGCAGATGAGCTGATTGCAAACAACATGCTGGCTCAGTCGATGGGCCTTTTCCTGATGCGCGATCACTTTATGCCTCAGGAAGATCGCGCTCTGATGGAAGAAATTGAACAGTATCTGCTCGGTTGTACGATCTATGGGACGCCTTCCTGCTGGTCGACAGAAGGCATAAAGGGCGGAGATGATGGCATGCGGCGTTATGCGCTCAAGGCTTTGGCGATGTCTTGTGGAGAAAAGGGGCGAGAGCGCATTCAGGAATATGCAGATGATCCCGAATCTGATTTCAGTCACATCATCGCCGAGGTCTGCTTTAAACAGAGGGATCGTGTCTTAGGTTTTGAGGATGACATCAAAAAGACGCTCTCACCTGTATTCGCAAGGGAGTAAGTCTCTGGGATCTGGAAGGCCGCTTTATCCTTGCCTTCAGATCATCCTCCGGATGGGCGCGAACATTTTCTCCCAAAATTGCAGTTACGATCCGTAAAGATCAAAAAACTTGTTTGCGGGACTGAGGACTGCTATCTCGTGGCGTATCATTTGCCAAATGGGAGTTGTTCGCATGAAATCTTGGATTCGAAATCTCGCGATTTGTTCGGTGCTGGGCGCGGGGGCGCTTTGGGGTTGCAACAGGAACGAGGGCGCCTTGACGGCGGTGACGGAGCAGGCGGTGATCCCGGATCGCGAGGTGATCGCCTACATTCCGCAGGATACGCCGTATTTGTGGATGGGGCTCGAAGCGTTGCCGAAGGCGCTGATGGACAAGTCATCGGCATTATTCAGGGGAGATATGCAGGATGCGGGCTTCTGGGACGAGGTTGGGCGAAGCGGAATGTTTACACCTCAGGTTGCGCAGTTGCTGAAAGAGCTGGGCAGTCTCCTGGACTCCAGCCAGCTGCCGCAGCTGGGGCTTTCACCGGATTTCCGCCAGACGATTTACGGCCTCGGGGTTTTGCCGGTGGTGCGCGTGGAGATTCAGAACGAGGAGAAGGCGCGGGCGTTTTTGAAGCGCATCGAAGCGACCGGTGATCCCTGGCCGGTGAAGAAGCTGGGCGATCAGGCATATTTTGCCTTTGAAACTTCTAATGTGACGATGGCGCTCGCATTCGTAAAAAACGAGCTCGTGTTTGCGGTGGTGCCGGCGGCGATGGCCGAAAAGCTGCTGAAGATCGCGTTCCTGCAGGAGAAGCCCCAGAACGCCTTTAAAGATATGAGCGCGTTCAAGGCGCTCTCGCGGGATTACGGGCTCCGCTACAGCATGGGCTATCTCGACAACCGTATCCTGGGCGACATGGTGATGGGCCGCGCGCAGGGGATCAACGGCGAGGTCGCTGCGGCGCTGAAACTGGCGCAGGATTTGCCCGAACATTGCGATCAGGAACTCTCGCAGCTCCTGGCGAAGATGCCGCGCTTTGTGGCCGGCTTCGGCAACGGCACTTCGGACAACCGGGAGGTGATGAAACTCGGGCTGGAACTCGATCCGAACAGCGCGAAAGATCTGAGCAGCATCGCCAATCAGGGTTTTGGCATGGGGCCGAAGGGCAAACTGCTGAATCTGGCCGTGGGGCTCGATCTGCCGAAGACCGCCGAATATCTGAAAAAGCAGATCAACGCGATCCAGGCGGCGCCTTTCCAATGCAAATATTTCTCGGAATTCAACGAAGCGAGCGCCCTGCTGGGCGGAAAGTTGCCGCTCCTGATGAATCCTCAGTGGATGGACATTTCGGCGATCAGCGCCGCCGTCGACGCATTCGATATGAAGGCGAACGCATCGGGCAGCGCGATGATCGCACATGCGCATCCCGAAAAGCTGCTCGCGCTCCTGCAGGGCTTCGGTGTGCCGGATCTGGGGTTAAAGCCCGACGGGCAGATGGTCGATCTCCAGGGCAAGCTGCCTGAGCTGCCTCTCCCCAACCTCAAGCCGCAGGCGCGGATGACTCAGAATGCGCTGGGCGTCGCGGTGGGCGAAGGTCAGAACCTGGCCGCGTTCATGGATTCCAAAGGCGAGCCGGGCCTGATCCTGTCTCTGGGTTACGACGCGAAGCTTCTGGAAATGGCGCAGCAAGGCTTCAACCGTTACATCGATGCCTCCCTGCGAGCTGCGCGAAAGGCCGAGATGCGCCGGTATATCGATTACACGATGGCGAAAGGTGAGGGCGTTACGGAAGAGGCCGTGAAAGAGCGGATAGGCGAGGAAGCCTTCCAAAAACTCAAAAATGCGCATCCCGAGATGAATCCCATGCAGCTGTACGCGGAGTCGCTCATGCAGGAGCAGGCCAAGGAGACCAGCAGCGCAGATCCCTTCATTAAGGCGTTGGTCGAGCATGTGGGCCTGGTGCAATTCGGGGTGAAGGTGACGCCCAAGGGCGTGATCGGGGAGCTTGCGATCGATATGAAGTGAGGGGGCCCCTCCGGGGGGATGGTGTGAGAGTGGGGGAGCCTTTTCTTTTCGGGAGAGGGTGATTGTTGAGGGTGGGGGAGCCTTTTCTTTTCGGGCGATCTTTCTGATTTACTCGATCTCGTTTTGCAGGAAGATAGGGAAAACCCGCTTGCGGGCGGGTTTCTCCTAACTCCCTGCACCCTTACCCTTTCCGGGCCGCCCGGGGGCTCAAGTGGCATCTGGATAATTGGGCGATCGGATGTCGCCCCCGGACCCGAGGAGGCTCCTTTATATATAGGGGCGTTTGAAACCGGAGATCGCTTTCGGGACCCAGGTCCTCTCTCGCTTCGCTCGGTCGGAGGGCTGGGCCCCTGAGTGGCATCGGAGTGGGAGCGAGTGTTTCGGGCAAGAAGCTCGCTTTTGACTTTGCGTGCAATTCAAAGTTGCAAACTTCGTGCGAGTCGTACGGCTGGCGCGTTAAAACTGGGGGCAATTTGCGCGATCAGCCGTACGCGTTCATTGGAGCGTCTCCCGCCGGGAAAGTACGTTCCGTACGCTACGGCGCGTAGTTTCCTGGCTGGAAAGTACGTTTCGTACAGTACGGAGCCTCTTCGCTTTGCAAGATCCGTGCCAATGAACGCTACGGAGCGTAGTTTCTCGCCGGGAAAGTACGTTTTGAACAGTACGGCGCGTAGTGTTTTCCCAAGAAAGTACACGCCGTACTGTACGGCGGGCATTGGTTGACTAAGAAAGTACACGCCGTACTGTACGACGCCTGATTTCCTGGAGGGCGTTGTTTTGAGGGAGCATCCGCCGGCAATGCGCGCGGTGGGAGAAGGGTTGTCGGAGGCTCCGGCGCCCGATCGCCATACAAAAGCGTCGCCGACCGAGGCTTCGGTGATCGCGCTCAGCGCGCAGTGATGCAATGCGCTTTGATCCATCGAATCGATTCTTCGCGCGAAAGCATCTGCGGCTGGTCGAGTGTCCCTAGGTTGATCGCAAGTTCCGTGATCTGATCGAGATGAATCGGTTCGACGAAGGTGACATCCTTTAACAGAATGTTTTCGAAGTAAGCCTGATCAAAATCGACATGATCAAAAGTGACCTGCTCGAATGGGCTGTCCCAAATCGCCAGGCCTGCAGCCGAAGTCTCTTTAAAAATGCACCGTACGAATCGGCATTGATACATCTCTGCGCGATTGAAACGGTTCTCTTCAATGGTCACATCTGTAAACGTTGTGTAGCTTAAATCGCTTTTGGTGAAATGGACCGCTTCCATGAGAGATTGTTCAAAACTGCAGGAATACATTTGGGTTCGATACAGATCGACGCGCCGGAAAGACATCTTTTTAAAGCGACAAGCTGTGAGAAACGCATTCTCAAGTAACGCCAACTGCTCTGATGTCAGATGTGAAAGCTCCATTTCGTCGAGAGAAAGGCGCGCGCCCTCATTTCCGGCCGTGCTGAGCCATTTTTGATGGTTGGCCAATTGTTCTTCCAGTTGGGTGTCCATGTGATGAATCTCCTTCGTTGTCTCAGTTTTATCCGAGAGACCGCATTTTTCGCTGCCTCTTTGAGCTGCTGTCGATGTTCTGCGGCCAGCGTGCGGGCCTCGATTTGGGATCCTGTCTGCAGCGTTTTCCCATTCGACCGATAAGAGCGCGACGTGACCGAAGGCTGCGCCGCTCTGATCGCCGCCCGGCTGTAATCCCGCAATTTCGACTCCGCCTGCAATTGAAAGTTGCAATTTTCGTGTGAGCCGTACGGCGGATGCGTCGAGCGATGGGTCAGTTTGCGCGATCTGTCGGACGCGTTTTTTGGAGCGTCTCCTGGCGGGAAAGTACGTCTCGTACGCTATGGCGCACAGTGATTTTCCGACGAGCGTTGTTTTGGGGAAGGGGACGGTGACGGTGGGCGACCTTTGAGATTGACTGCACGAGCGTATGCAGGCATGCTGCAAGCGCTGATTTGGAGGATACGCGTATCCCTCAAGCTTCTGCCCGCTGGATGTTGGTAGCGTCCAGCGGGTTTTTTATTGCTCTGATTCGGGTGACCAGGAATCTTCGAGGGCGTAACTGTAGAGCACCTGGCCGTTTGCGGGATCGATGGCGCAGGCGAGCGTCTCGTCGGGCGAGAGGAAGTAATGAGGGGAATCGTGGGTTTTGAGGTAATCTGCGAGGAGCACATTTTCGTTTGCTTCTTTAGCAGCATAAGTATCTATATCAGAAAGCACGTAAATGCGCCGCCAACCTTCGCAACATTGGGGCGTTACATCGGTTTTTTGAAAAATCCTCAGCCAGCGTCCCTCAGGTTTAAGCTGCACTTCATAGATGCGCTTGCAAACAGGACAAAACCAATAGTCGATCGGCTCTGATCTTACGTAATATGACCGCTGGCAATCGTGCTTTTCGTCCCAGTCCATTTTGAGATTGTGGAGCGTAAGCAAGGGATCGTTTGTGAGTGCAGTCTCGATCTCTTCGCTGTAGTAAATGTCAACTACGCAAGGAGAAGGATCATCCGTCGTGTTCATCCCCTCTCCACATTTACAAAGCAAACGTGCCATTTTTACTCCTTCCAGGGAAATTCGATTTTGGTTTTATCCGAGAACCAAATTTCGATGGGACCTTTAACGAAGCCTTTGCGGCGTGCTTCAGCCATCAGATGCTCTCTACGAAAAACAACTTCGTATCCCATGTCAATGTAACGTTCTCCTACAAAGATAGATCCAGGATCTTTGACCTTATGGCCGCCCGAATCTCTATAAGTGACTTGTTTCCCGGTATAACCACCTCTTCCTCTGCCCATGTCATGCCCCCCATCTTTCTTGAGAGAACGTCTTGCAAATCACGATGGGCATGGGAAAACGTTCTCGCCAGATTTCGGGAAACCGACCGTAAACGATCAGTTTTTCGGGCTGTTTTTGTCTCACAAGCGCGTGTAAGCCGTTGAGTAAAGATTGCTTGCAGACATCATCATCGCCCATCAAAAAATGAATTTGCCTGTGAACGCAGTTGAGGAGAGGTCCTAGATGTGCTGACTGGAATTTGAGTTCTTCTGCGGACTGCAGAGTGATTCAATTCGACAAATATGGGCGCGACGTGACCGAAGGCTGCGCCGCCTTGTTCGCATCTTTGCGCTGAACGCCCGTTTTTAACTGTCCCTGCAACGGGGTTTTGCAAAACGGATGCGACTCGTACGGCGGATGCCTCGATTCAACTCCCATTTTGCGCGATCTGTCGGACGCGTTCTTTGGGGCGTCTCCTGGCGGGAAAGTACGCTTCGTACGCTACGGCGCACAGTGATTTTCCGACGAGCGTTGTTTTGGGGAAGGATCCGGTGAGTGTTGGGAGGGATGCAGATGTGTTTAAGAGGATAGCAATGATTGAGCGGATGTGATTTTAAAGATCGGAGCAGGAATGACTTTGCGAAATCAATCGATGCTGCGCATAAATTTGTAGAAAGCGCTCAATCATGTCGCAAAAAATGTCCTTAGGGACTTGACTGCCTCCTCTCATATTTAAAAAGTGTATATCTTCATCTTCGTCAGTGTTATTCCAGGAAATCTCAATAAAATCGCCTGTATACTGAAAATAAACATCCGCAAGGATTGCCCCTGCAGAGGCAGGGTGCCATCTATGGCGCAGATTCCAATTATCCAGGTTGTCATAATAAGCATCAAAAGTATGTAAATCGTCGGTGTCAAATTCGCGAGCGCTGATGTCCTTTTCGGCTGCGAACTCACCTTCGGCTTCTACCGGATAAGGGTCTTCTGTGAGATGATCAATGAAATCTCTGAGCCATAAGGCGAGCTCGTCGAGATCCCAACAAGTGGTCAATTGCTCGCCGCCTCGCTCAAAAGCGAGAATATTTTTGCCGTCAACAAACATTGAGAGCTCGGTCTCTGGCGAGTTGTCAATGAAGCGATAGGTGATAGCAAACTGCGCTGGATTGCCAATCGTTTGGGCATTCATGGTTTGCCTTTTCGTAATTGATTATACTTTGCAGGTGTATAGCATCTGTTTCAAAATTGCTGGAGATATATCCCGCAGTTTTGAAACTCTGTACGCGTGATAGCCATTCTCTGGTGTATGATCGGGCTGAAACTTTATGATCTCACCTTCTTTCGTCATGTTGTAGATTTGCTTGTTGTAATGATATCCAGTTTCTAAAAGATGTTGCCCTTCGGCTGGAGATTTGATGGGGTTTTCAGATCCCCGATCCATGCCTGGAGTCATGTTTGGGTGATGGTCGATATCAGGGCGGGCTGTCTTTCGTTTCATTGTTCGCTTGTTTTTTGGGACTCTGCCCGCCATTCATCGTGATCGCTTCAGGTTTGATCCTTTTTCACTTCGGGGAGGCGCCATGAAACCTGCGATCCTTTTGCTCACAGCTGCCGCCCTCGCTGCGGCGGGATGTCGCACAAAACCTCAAACACCGGCTCCGAAAGCGTCTGATGCGGCGGCCCAAATTCTGGGCACGCCCAAAAAGATCCCCGATGATTGGCCGCTCACGAGAGAGGAACATGATCTTTTGACGCGCAACGCGAAAACCGGAGCGCTCGATCCCAAGGCGCTGGAGCGCGCCGGGCTTCATTCCCGAAAAGAGATCGTCGATTTTGCGTATCGCGTGTTGCAAATGGATCTCTCGCCGATCGCGCGCGACATGATGTCG
>DBWM01000044.1:0-27853 GCA_002309015.1 Myxococcales bacterium UBA1238
TTCAGAAGCCGGCTCGACGCAGCGGTTGTTGTCGCAAATCAGCGTACGAGGGGTACAGTAGATGTCGCCCTCCTGGCAGTTCATGGCGTAACGGTCGCAGTCCGCGTTGGTCTCGCAGCAGTCTGCTTTGTGGAACACGACGCATTCATCGCCGATGATCGTCGATGTGTCGCAGGCGTTTCGCGGCACCGGGCAAGTCACGTAAATCGGATAGCAATAACAGAAGCCTTCATCGCAGTCGCATTCCATCCCTTCTTCGGCCACGCAGTCGTTACGGGTTTCGCAAACCTGAGGAATATATTCGCAGAAGCCATCGAATCCGCAGCTCCAGCCATTGCCGTAAGACATCCTGCAATCGGAGTCGCTCCAGCATTCCGGTGAGTAACAACCGCCGTACTCGTAGCAATCGCAGTCGTAGTACTCACAGTCGTAACAACCGTCACCCTGACAGTCGTCGAACTTATCCATCAACCATTCGATGTTGCAGCCCGCAGCCAAAACCAACACCGAACCCAAAGCACCACGCATCACTTTGTGGATCCAGATCATCTCTCATTCCTTTCAAATTGGAGAACTCAAACGCTGCGGATTTAAGCAAAGGAAACCTATCAAGATCAAATGATGGGCCGTTTTTTTTCGCATTTTTTGAACAAAAATTTGTTTGCACAGGCGTTTTTGACTATCAAATCACGAGTTACGCATAACGCGCATCGGTGATCGGCTCTTCCCAAATCACCACGCCGTCCGAGAGCGCATCGACGGTTTCTTTGAGAATTTTGAAATATTCAGCCTCGCGCTTTTTGGATCGGCGGCCTTTGGCCTGATAGACGGTCCGGCAAAAATACGCGTCGTACGAGATCGCAAAATCCTCCGGATCGTTGTGCGGAAAAAAGCTGACCGCAATCTGGTACTGAATCCGGCCCGCTTCGGAATCCGCAATGATCAGCACCAAAGCCGCGTGGCGCTCCGTGCCGTTAAAAGAAGCCTGAGCCTGAAAACATTGCTGGTAAACGTTGATGGTCGCCATTTGATCCTTCCCTGCATGCCTGCGGTTCGCCCGACGGCGCATCCTCTCCGCGAAACGGACAGCGAAGTCAACTGAACACCCCTGGGGCCTCGCGCGTCGAAGGCGTTGTAGCTCTATCGCACAATGTGGTATAGGCCGCGATTCAACGCGCTCTTTTAAGGCGCATCTTTTTTGAAAGGAGTTTGCCATGCGAGGCCTCATCTTTTTGTTTCTCACGCTTTGGGCGGCGTTCGCTTTTGGAAACCCCAGCGACGGTTACAACCTGCGTTCCAACTGGCCCCTGGCGCACAGCTGGCGCGACGGCGTGGTGGCCGACGCTTCACTGCCGGGCTTCATCAAATACACGCGGGATCGCGGATCCAAATGGAAGTACGACGCCAAGGTTGCAGGACGCTCCGCCGCGCTCTGCCCAGGCCTTCAGGCCAACCTCTGGCTGCCCGTGACCACCGATCTGGCGGGCAAGAACCTGGTGGTCGAAGCGGGGATTTACCCCTACGGCAGCAAAGTCGACGTCTTCGTCAACGACAAGAAGATCGGCAGCCCCAGCATCAAGTCGGGCGAATGGCAGAACATCCGCGTCGCTTTGAAGGATGCACCCGAAGAGGGGATCGTGAAGGTGCGCCTTCATTTCGACAAAGCGCCCGAATCGAACGGCATGAAGACCGCAACCGCGCTCCGTTTTCTGCGCCTGGCCCTCGCCGATTCTCCCGCGCTGCCCGCCGATGAAGCGGGGCTCGCCGCAGCTTTGCCTTCGGTTGCAGGCGATCAGATCAAGCTGCCTCAGGGCGCGGGCCTCGACTGGTACGTCACGCCGCCCAAGGGCATGAAGCTTCAGGTTCAGAGCACGGGCGAACTGGAAGCGCTCGCCGCCCTGGACAGCAAGGCGCCCAAATCTTTGGGGAAGTCGGCGCAGCTTGCGATCGATCTCGATCAGGCCGGCGGACTCTCGGATGCCAAGCGCAAGGACTTAAACGGTGCCCGCGCGATGCGCCTGATGCTCCGCGCCAACGCCGATTCACAGCTGAGCGGCCGCATCGCCGGCGGAACTTCGCAGGAACCCACCATCAAGAAGCCCAAGTACATCGTGTTCTGGATGATCGACGCGATGCGCGCCGACAAATGGAAGAGCAGCGCGATCCCGAATCCTCACAAGCGCCAGGCCGACACCCCCAACATCGACGCGATCGCCAAGGAAGCCTTCGTGGCCGATCCCTACATGATCCAGGGCAACGAATCCAAGGTGAGCCACGCGACCCTCTTCACCGGCGTCTATCCCGTCGTCCACCGCATGGTCAGCGATCAGGATCTGCTCAACGACAAGTTCACCACCATCGCCGAAATGCTGAAGGGCGCGGGCTATTACACCAAGGGCTTCGGCGCCAACGGCTACGTGAGCGACCGCTGGAACTTCGTGCAGGGCTTCGATCAGTTCAACAACTTCGTGCGCGAGCAGAAGGGCGTGAGCGCCGAGGCGATCTATAAGGCCGCCAAAGGCTGGATCCCCAAAGGCAAAGACAAGCCCTTCTATCTCTTCTTAGGCACCGTCGACCCGCACGTCACCTATCGCTCCCACGAAGGCATCATCGAAAAATACGACGGCAAGGGATACAACGGTCCCTACAAGAAGGCTCTCCTGGGCGAAGAGCTCGGCAAGATCAAGCAAAAGGGTGCCCCGAGCGAGCGCGAACAGAAGCGCATCGAAGCTCTGTATGAGAATGAGATCGATTACAACGACGGCTTCCTCGGCAAACTCGTTCAGTTGTTAAAGGACGAAGGGATCTGGGACGAGACGATGCTCATCATCACCGCCGATCACGGCGACGAATTCTGGGAGCACGGATCCTGCGGCCACGGCCACAACCTGAATCAGGAGCTCGTGCGCGTCCCGATGATCATCCGCTACCCTGGCGTCTTCCCCGCAAAGTCCTCGAGCGCAGGCTTCGAAGGCGCCGATCTGCTCCCCACCCTCGCCCAAATCACCGGCGCCAAGCTCCCCAAGGAAGCCCAGGGCGCGAGCATGCTCCCCTACGCCTACAGCGACGGCGTCTACCCGAACGCGATGATCGCCTCCCAGGGCGTGGGCCAGCATACGCTTCAGGTGGGCAACTCGAAGATCATCTATTCGAGCGATTCCTCTTACAAGATCTTCGACGTCGCCGCCGATCCCAATGAGAAGCAGGGCATCACCCAGGGCCACACCGTCCTCACCCTGGCCTCCTTCGACCCCCTGAGCCTCTTCTTCTCGCGCTCCACCGAATGGAAGAAAGCCGTCTACGGCGCTCCCAACAACCTGATCGGCGAGATCAAGTAAGCTTTTTCACGCATTTTCCCGCCCGCCCAACGCCTTCCCGAGCCTCGGGTCACCCATAAAATTGCTGTCCAACGCAATCCCGAGTCTCGGGGCAAGCTGTAGATTTGCGGCGCAACGCAATCCCGAGCCTCGGGTTACCGCGCAGATTTGCAGCGCAACGCAATCCCGAGTCTCAGGACTCACATGGAATTGCTGCCCAATGCAATCCCGAGCCTCGGGACAACATGTAAATTTGCAGCGCAACGCAATCCCGGGCCTCATGAACCCCTGGCGCCCCGCTGCCACATTCGAACGCGAAGCCTAAAAGAAGAGAGCGATAGCCCCCAACCCCACATTTCGCGCGTTCTCATCGCCCGCTATTTTTTCAAAAGCGCGCGCATCGCATCGCTTTTGGGCTCGATGCCTTTGTCGCTCACGATCTTCGGATCGGCACCCGCCTTGAGCAGCCGTTTGGCGGTCTCCACCTGATCGTATTTGACGGCAAAGCAGAGCGAAATGCAGCCCTTTTTGTCTTTTGCGTTGGGATTGGCGCCCGCTTTGAGCAGCGTTTCGGTGATGGGCAGAAACTCGTCGGAGTTGACCGCAAACATCAGGGGCGTCGCGCCATCATTGGCATTGGCTTCGACGTTGGCCCCCGACTCCAAAAGCAATTTCACCGTATCCAGGTTGTTCCGACCGCTGGCCGTCATCAGCGCGGTGACCCCGTTTTTTTGCTGCGCGTTGACGTTTGCGCCCGCCTTTAAAAGCAGCCAGGCCCCTTCGCGATTGCCGCGATCGGCCGCCAGGATCAGCGCAGTGAGACCCTCTGCATTCGCAAGATTCACATCGGCGCCCAATGCGAGCAGGAGTTCCAGTATTTGCAGATGTTGACTGGAGGAAGCCGCCTCCAGGAGAGCGCTCCGGCCCTGCTCAGTGATCAGGTTGACATTGGCGCCCAGTTTTAAAAGCAGCTGCGCCTCGTTCCACTGATCCCTCGAAATCGCTGCAATGAGGGCGGTATCACCGTCCTGAAGCTTCGCGTTGACGTCGGCCCCCGCCTTTAAGAGCAGCTGCGCGACCTCTTCTTTTTTCTCTTGATGACTCCAGATGGCTGCAATGAGGGCCGTTTCACCGCTTGAACGCTTCGCGTTTGGATCCGCACCCGCCTTTAAGAGCAGCCTGACCGCATCGGTTTTACCCTCCATGGCTGCGAGCATCAGCGGCGTTATCTCAGGGAGTTCATCGCATCCCAAAGCCTTGCTGTTGACATCTGCGCCCGATTGGATCAGCGCCTTCAGCGCGTCCAGATTGCCATCGAGAATCGCCTGCGCAAGCGGCGTCGAATGGGAGCAAAAGAGCTCGAACGCAGTTGCAACCTGAGGCGTCGCCAAAGCGAGCGCGAGGGCTGCGGCCAAATACATCAGAGATTTCTTCATCGGATCCTCCGCGATGCGTTTTTGAAACAATCGCCACAAGTTGCGGCCGGCCGATGATAACGCGCTCAAAAAAAAAAAAAGCAACAGAAAAGTTTTGCAAGATTCTGATTCAGCCCTCACCTGCGGCAACGGGCATCAGGCACAATCCCAGTTATAAAGAACATTTGAGAAGTCGCGGTTCTTCAGTTCTTCAGGCGTGCAGAAGAAACCGCAGATCCCGGAGTCGCCCCACATGATCTCTTCATCGGACTCGCTATCGATCTGAAGCAGCACAACCGTTTGATCCGCTTCACGAGGGTCATCCTGGGTGAATGCAGGATAGCCACCGATCTTATGTCCTGCGGAATCGGCAAAATCCTCAACCCGCTCCGACGCCTCATCCGAAAGATCGGTCAGACAACGCGTTATCTTTCTCGGTAAAGAGAGCCGTAAAGTGATTATCGAGATACGACATGGCTTCCTGATCTTCAGCAAACGAGATGGCGTATTCGTCCTGTATCGGGAAGTCTCCATCGTCCGTCTGTGGGAGTTCGGCAAGCCACGCCTTCACCCTCTCAGGCGTAACCGTTTGGTCGACGGTTTCATACCAGACCACGCGCGACCCGCCGTCGGTCTCTAACCCGTACATTTCATCCTGCCCGATCCAGAATTGCAGCAACCCCGATTGCGGATAGTCCGGAAGAGAAGAAAGTGCCTTACAGTCGATTTGGGCAACCATCCGCAGCGGCATACCCTCCGCATCGAACGGCACAGCTTCTTTACTGGGCAGATAAGGCAAACCACCCGCATTGCTTCCAAACAGGGAGACAGGCTTTTTCGTCAGTTTTAAGCGAAGGAGCAGCTTCAGCGTGGTTTTCCTGATATCGTCGAGCAACTTTTCTGTCAGTTCTATCTGTTGCCCGACATCTTCCTCCTCGTCATCGGCATCGATCATCTCCAGGAAGTCATCGTACGACATGATTCTGACGCCGTTTTTCACAGCATTCTGGAGTTTGGAGTTTTCGGAGTTGGGATCGGCGCAGACCTGGATCTCGAGATCTTTGATCACACTGTCTTTGACTACATATTGACCCTCAACCATTTCAGCGAGTTCGGCACGCGTGTAGTCAGGGCAAGCCCCTGTAAAGCAGACCGAAGGGCGTTTTCCGCACCGTCATTTTGAGCTGGCGTTTCTTTCGCAGACATTGCTTTCCCCTTCTTCGTAAACCAGGGCGCCCCGCCGCCTCAGAACGCGTAGCCCGCATGGAGGAAGAGCATGTAATCGTCGGCATTGCGCGCGTCGTCGCCCCAGGCTTTCCAATGCCGCATCTTGCCTTCCAGCTGGTCCTTGGTCACAAAAAGGCCACCGCGCAAGTCGAGGCCCAAAAACAGGTGGTTCGTGATGAAGAAATCGGCCACCAGTTTGACGCCGAGGCTCGCAAAGCCCGATTCATACTGAGGGTCGCTCAGCACGAATTCGGTGCCAAACCCGCCCGACCACCGGAACACCTGTCCACAAACCCCGCCGTACGAAATCCAGAAGCCCAGCACATTGTCTTCGCGGAAGCCCTTTAAGGTGTCTTTTCGCAATTCCAGCTGCAGGAGCATCTGGTGCGTGTAAAACGGATAGTCTTCGTCGGTGAGCGGTTTTGCGCCAAACAACCGCCTCGTCATGTTGCCCAGCCAGTTGGCTTTCCAGGCGAAGCGATATGCCGCCGCAAGCTTTAAATCGGCGCTCGCATCGGCAGTAGGACTCAAAAGCACGCCACCGCCCAAAGTGAGCTCCGAGCCCGAATGAAGAAACGCCGGTTTCTCGCCTGTGTCTTCATAGGTGATCTCCGGGAGCGCCTCCGCTGCGGGATCCGCCGCCACCTGCGCGCGGGTTTCGAGGGGCATCAAAGCGAGCGCCGCGAGGGCCATTCCTGTTTTCAAACCGTTCATCGCGATTCCTTCTGTCAAAAACGCGCCCGTTTATACAGAAGGAAGCGCATCCAAAGAAAGCGTCAGCAATGATCCCTTCCGGCCGTCACTCGCTGTCTTTCAAGGGCGTTGCGCTCAGCGCTGCGGCGGATGGCTCCTGAGCCTTCCAGAAAAAGAGGCCCTCCGCTTCGGCGAGGATCCGGAGCAGGCGCTGCAATTCGGCGTTCGGATCGTAAACCGAGAGATAAAGATCGTCGCCGCGAACCTCAATCAGGCATCGGGGCCCGGGAAGCAGCGCCCAGAGAGGGCGGCGGGTTTTTACGGTTTTGAGGACGCCCTGCACCAGCAGCGCGGGATCGGGGTTGAGGATCCAGGTCTCATCGCCTTCGAAGGCGACCTGCAGATCGAAGTAACAGTTGAGCTTTAAAAGGAGATGCCCAAAGCGGCGGTAAAGCGGGCGCAGGCGCGGAGGCTCCAGAAAATAGCGCTCCACGGCAAAAAAGGATCCCACGCTCCCATCGGGGACGCGCCAGGGCAAAAAATCGATCACCCAGATCGCTTTATCGAGGAAGTCTTCGATCGAAACGGTCACGAGCCTCTGAAGATTTCGACCATGCGGCGGGCCAAATGAGCGGGAGAAAGGCGCGCGTCGTCGAGGCCGGCATCGGCGATCGCCTTGGGCATGCCGAAGATGGCGCAGGAATCGGCGCTTTGAATGAGGTTGTGGCTCCCCCGGTGATCGAGCATGCGCACGCCCTGGAGGCCGTCGTCGCCCACCCCCGTCATCACCACCGAAAGCACGCCGTTCAGCGGAATCTGCGCGATCGAGCAGAACAGGGCATCCACCGAGGGGTGACATTTCTGATCGTCGGGTGGCGGCACGATGCGCACGATCAGATCTTCGTTGTCGGCCGAGCGGAGCACCCGCATGTCGCGATCGCCGGGCGCGATGTAAATCTGATGCGGCAGCAAAATCTCACCGTCGCGCGCTTCCACCACCGAAAGCCCCGTCCGCCGCTGCAACAACGCCGCAAACGAAGGCGTAAAGGTCGCAGGCATATGCTGCGCGACCACCACCGGCACCGGAAGCGGACCCGGCAACGCCGAAAAGAGCTCCAAAAGCGCCTTGGGACCTCCCGTCGAGGCGCCGATGGCAATCAGAGGCGGGCGCTGGGCGAGGACAAAGCGGGGCGGGCGCGAAGGCTGCGACGAGAAGCTGCTGTTGTATTGCGAGATGAGCTGGGTGAGCTCGTTGTTGGGTGAGGGCGGACGCGAAGGCGCGGGCGGCACCGAAATGCGCGGAAAGCTGTGACCGCTGTCGAGCGCCTGGGGCGGTACCGTGATGCGCGGAAAACTGTGGGCGCTGTCGAGCGCCTGGGGCGGTACCGATGAAGCGGGCGAAGAATAGGTGGCCGGCGCAGCGCTCTGCAGTTCGCTCGGAGGCCTCGAAACCGCAGGCACATAAAAGAGTCCGCTGTTTTGCGGCGGCTGCGAGATCGCTCCACGGCTGGGCACGGGGGTGTGCATCGGCCGCAGTTCGCCCGGATAAAGCTTTTGCGGCTCGCGGGACATCGCCTTTTGCTTTTGAGTCTCGCGATTGTTCTTGCGCACCTTGCAGATTTCGATGAGCGGCCGGAAATCGTTCCGGATTTTGGCGAGCGATCGGTTCAAATCGTCGCCCACGGGTTTGGGCACGAACGCCAGAGCCCCGCATTCGAGCGCGTTCATGGTCAGCTCCGCACTCCTCGTCGAAGTGGCGCTCACCATGATGACCTCAACATCGGGCCAACGACGGCGGATCTCCTTGAGCGTCTCCAGGCCTCCGAGCTCGGGCATCTCTACATCGAGCAACACCAGATCGCGCCGCAACGCGCCGAGCTGCGTTAAAGCCTCAAGCCCATTGCCCGCCAGCCCCGAAAGCTGCACGTCGGGCAACCCTTTTAAAGCCAGCGTCAGCAACCGCCGGTACACCGAGGAATCATCGACCACCAAAACCGAAATCGACGTTTGCTCGGGCGGAAGATAGGTCGTTTCGTTTGCCATAACGGAGTGAGTCTGCGGCCGCGCCATCAAAGTTGCAAGGTGAGTTCAAAAAAAATCCGAAAAAACTGTCTGGTCAAACGATACAAACCTGGAGAACGGCGTCTCATGATGTGTTTTGCAACTCAGTTGCACTTGACCGCTCGCTCGCAATGAGGCATAAGGCGCCGATTTTTATAGGGACGGAGGCGCGATGTCTGAAAGCTGCCCCCATGCTTGCGCAGGCTGCGCGGGTTGCTCGCAGGAAGGCCGTTGTGCCCATGCGGAGACCGATCCGACAGCCTTAAAAGGCGGCGCGCTCGTCTTCAAATCGATGATCGCCTTTTTGATCCCGCTCTTTTTTGCCCTGACGGGCGCATTCCTGGCCCAGCGCTTCTTTAACGACGAATTGTCCAAGCAAATCGCAGGCACCGTTGCCGCCTTCACCCTGGGCCTCGGCGCCTGCGCGCTCTGCGTCTGGATCCCCCGCCTCCTCCGCGCTCCCCAAAACGCCCAAAGCCTCAAATGATCGCCATCCCCTTTTTGAGCAAACGTCATCCGAGTTTTCAGGGCGGCGTGCATCCCGATCCCCAAAAGGAGCTCACCGAGCATAAGCCGATCGAGTTTTTGCCGGTGCCCCAGGAGCTCATCGTGCCCGTGCAGCAGCATTTGGGACGCCCGGGCAAAAACGTGCTCAACCACAACAAAACGCCGCTCATCGCAGGCGAGCTGATCGCCGAGCCCCAGGGGGTGGTCTCCGCCGCCATCCATACGCCCGTCAGCGGCTCGAGCGGCCTCTGCTCCCACGTCACGCTACCCAACGGGATCCATGTGGAAGCCGTAGCCGTGCAGTCGAACGCCGAAAACCTGCAGGGCCGCGCGCTCTTCGACGAACTTTTGGGCGGCGAATGGCCCAAATCCGACTTTGAACGCTTCGTGCGCCGGGAAGAAATCCCCGAACTGGTGCGAAAGGCCGGGATCGTCGGTCAGGGCGGCGCCACCTTCCCCACCGCCGTCAAGCTCACGCCGAATCCCCAGAAGCCCTGCGATCTTCTGCTGTTAAACGGCGCCGAATGCGAACCCTATTTAACCGCCGATCACCGCCTGATGATCGAGGCGCCCGACGCGATCGTCTGCGGAGCCCTCATCGCCGCGCTCTCAGCCGGCTGCAAAAGGATCGTGCTCGGCATTGAAGACAACAAACCCGAAGCCCTCCATTCGATGCAGCGCGCCTGCAGCGGAACGCCCATCGAGATCGTCCAGGTGCGCGCCAAATATCCCCAGGGTGGCGAAAAACATTTGATACGCGTGATCTTCCATCGCGTGGTGCCCACCTGCGCCCTGCCCCTCGACGTGGGGGTCGTGGTGCTGAATGTGGCGACCGCTGCCATGGTGGCCGCTGCCGTGATCCGCAAAAAACCGCTCACCCACCGCGTGATGACCGTCTCCGGCCACGGCGTGGTCACCCCCAAGAACGTCTTTGCGCCCGTTGGCGTCTCGCACCGCAGGCTCATCGATTTTTGCGGCGGCCTCACCCCCGATGCCGCGCGCGTGATCTCGGGCGGTCCCATGATGGGCTTTGCGGTGGGCGATCTGGATTCTCCCGTCACCAAGGGCACTTCGGGCATCACCGTACTGACGAAAAGCGATCTCCTGCACCAAAGGCAGACCGCCTGCATCCGCTGCGGACGCTGCATCGAGGTCTGTCCGCTCCATTTAATGCCGCAAAAGATCGGCCTCGCCGCCCGAAACCGCGCCTGGGATCTCGCCCAAAGCTTTCAGGCTCAGGCCTGTATCGAATGCGGTTGCTGCGCCTACAGTTGCCCCGCAGCCCTGCCGCTCGTGCAACTCATCCGCCTTGCCAAAGCCGCCCTGCGCGCGCGCTCAACAAAATGACCCAACAAACGCCCTCAGAGCCGCTGCTTCAAGTGGCGCCCAGTCCCCATCTTCACGCCTCGCATCTCTCCACGCAGCGGGTGATGCTCGACGTTTTGATCGCGCTCATCCCGGTCTGCGCCGTCTCCTGCTGGGTATTCAGATGGTACGCCCTAAAACAGCTTGTATTATGCGAACTTACGGCACTTTTAACCGAAACCCTCTGTGCGGCCCTGAGGCGTCGAAAGTCGCCCGTCTGGGATCTCTCGGCCTCGGTGACGGCAGTGCTGCTCGCGCTCTCGCTGCCCTGGAATGCGCCCGCCTACATCGCGATCATCGCAACGGTGGTCGCCATCGGCCTCGGAAAAGCCGCCTTTGGGGGACTCGGATTCAACTTATTCAATCCCGCCATGGTGGGTCGCGCGTTTGTGATGCTGAGCTTTGCCCGGGAGATGGGTGCGAGCGGTTACGTGGCGCAGGTTCCGGGACTGGACGTGATCTCGCAGGCGACGCCGCTCACCGCAGCCAAGCAATATGTAGCCGCCCTCGCGTCTGGAGCGACCGTAGCCGACAGCGTGCAGACCGCCTTTCAAAACATCCCGCCCCTTTCGGATCTCTTTTTGGGCATTGCCAACGGATCCCTCGGTGAAACCAGCGTAGGCGCCATCTGCCTGGGGGGCCTCTACCTTTGCATCCGCAAAACCATCGCCCGGGAGATCCCCGTCTGCATGCTCCTGACCGCCGCCGCAATGCTCGGGCTCATGCAGCTGCTCGGCTTTACAGACGACGGCTTTGGCGCGCTGCACCATCTGGGATCGGGGGCGCTCTTTTTAGGCGCCTTTTTTATCGCCACCGATCCGGTCACATCGCCTCTGACCCGCCGTGGACGCTGCATTTTTGCCGCAGGCCTCGGCGCATTGATCTGCCTTTTTCGCGCGCTTTCCAGTTACCCTGAAGGCGTGATGTTTGCCGTGCTGTTCATGAACGCGATGGTGCCCCTGATCAACCGCTACACCATCCGAAAGCCCATCGGCGGCCCCGTTCCGGGATCCGCTGCTTCACCCAAAGCCTAACATGCAAGCTCACCCTTTAAAGCAAGCGTCGCTCGTGATCGTGCTCGCAACCGTCTTTGCGCTGATTCTGGCCGCAGTGCAGCTTGGCCTGAGGGATCGCATCGCGCAAAACAAGCAGGCTCAGACGTTATCGCAGATTCCCCTGCTTTTGCCGGGCGCGGATTTAAAAAAGACGGTCACCCTCAAGGCTGCGCTCGAACAGAAAACCATCGCGATCTATCAGGCCTTCGACGCAAACGATCGCCTGCTGGGATATGTGGTGCCGGCGCAGGGAGCGGGCTTTAACGATCAGATCGAGCTCCTCATCGCCTACGATCCCTCATTGCAGCGACTTCGGGGGATCTCCGTGATCAGCCAGAAAGAGACGCCGGGCCTCGGCGACAACATGACAAAGCCCGCCTTTACGAAGTCGTTTGCAGGCAAGAAGCCGGGGCAGATTCACGCTGTGCAGCCTGGATTTGCGGCCTCTGAGACCGAGATCGATGCCTTAAGCGGCGCCACCGTCTCAAGCCAGTCTGTCTGCAACATCGTCAACCGCGTCACCCAGGGCTTACGCCTTCAAGGAGGCCAACCGTGATGCAAGAGCCCACCGCAGGCGAGCGCTTTTTAAACGGCCTGCTGCCCGAGAATCCCACTTACCGACAGATGCTGGGGCTTTGCGCCACCCTCGCGGTGACCAACGGGGTCAAACCCGCCTTCACCATGGCCTGCTCCACCGGCTTCGTTCTGATTTGCGCCAACGCGATGATCTCGCTCATGCGAAAGCACCTGCAGCCGCATCTGCGCATTCTGATCTTCACCCTCACCATCGCCACCTTCGTCACGGTGGTGGATCGCCTGCTGCAAGCCTTTTTTTACCCCATGTCGCAGCAGCTTGGGCCTTACGTGCCCCTGATCATCGTCAACTGCATCATCATTTCGCGCTGTGAAGTCTGCGCTTCCAAACAATCGCTCCCCATCGCGATCGCCGACGCCGTTGGGCAGACCCTGGGCTTTTTGATCGGGCTCGTATCGCTCGCGAGCCTCCGGGAACTGCTCGGCAACGGGACCTGGTGCGAGTTCGAGATCCTGCCGCAAAGCTGGCCCAGATGGCGCATCCTCATGTTACCGCCTGGAGCCTTCATCACCTTTGGGCTCACCCTTGGGTTCATCGAGTGGTTCGTACACCGAAAGCAGAGGGCCTGATGCAAACGCTGATCGATCTCTTGCTGCTCGCCCTCACGACGGGGCTCTGCAACAACTTTGTTTTGCACTATTTTGTGGGTATTTGCCCCTTTTTGGGCGTATCGCGGCGCATCGATCTGGCCTTCGGCATGGGGATGGCGGTCACCTTCGTGATGGCGGTGGCGGGGCTTTTGTCGTGGAGCCTGACGTATTTCGTGCTCCGTCCAGGTGCCCCGCTGCCCGACGCGATCTGGCATCTCGCAGGCGGGGAAGGTAGCCTCGATCTGAGCATCTTAAGCTACCTCGTCTACATTTTTGTCATCGCATCGTCCGTGCAGTTCGTCGAGATGTACGTGCGCAAGTTTAACCCGGCGCTCTACAAGTCTTTTGGCGTCTTTTTGCCCCTCATCACCACCAATTGCGCGATCCTGTTCGCCTGCCTCGAAATCCTGAAGCATCTGCAGACGCCCGACGCATTGTGGGGGCTCCATGAAGCGCTGGTGTATGCGGTCTCTGGCGGATTGGGATTCACCTTTGCGATCATGATCATGGCGGGGCTGCGCGAGGAGCTCGATTTGTGCGATGTGCCGAGGCCCCTTAAGGGACCGGGGATCGCGCTCTGCGTGGCGGGGATCATGGCGATGGCGTTTATGGGCTTTACGGGCGTCGACCAAAGTTTGAGCGCGCTGCTTTCTCACTGAGGGCTCAGGCATGGAAATCGGGATCACCGCATTGGTAGCGGTCGTCTTACTTGCAGGACTCGCGGTCGCGATGGGCTGGATTCTGGGCTGGGCCAATCAGGCCTTTGCCGTCAGACAGGATCCCCGGATCGAAGCCTTGCGGAATGCGCTCCCCGGCGCCAACTGCGGAGGCTGCGGCTATGTAGGCTGCCAGGAATACGCGGAGGCGCTCGCTTCGGGACAGGCTGAAATCGGGCTCTGCGGACCGGGAGGAGATTCGGCCAAACGGGAGATTGCGGGGATCCTCGGCGTGGAGCTCAAAGTGGACGACGGGATCACCTGGCGCGCGGTCACGTTCTGCCACGCCAAAAAGAGTGAGCGCTTAAAACAGATTCCCTACAGCGGCGAAATGAGCTGTGCGGGGGCCCATCAGCTTTCGGGGGTGCAGAGCTGCGTCTACGGATGTCTGGGATTTGGCGACTGCGCCCAGGTCTGCCCTGTGGACGCCATCACCATCGAAGACGGCATCGCGACCATCGACGAGGACTGCATCGCCTGCGGCGCCTGCGTGAAGGCCTGTCCACGTCATGTGATCCTGCTCGTGCCGTTCAAGACCCCCACGATGCTCGTCAATCTCTGCAACAACCGCGATTTTGGGCGCGAGGTGGTGGCCGCATGCAAGGTGGGCTGCATGGGCTGCAAGGCCTGCACGAGGGTCGGGCCCCTCATCGAAATGGAGGGCAATCTCGCCATCGTACCTTTTGCCAAATACGAGGCGGGCATCGATCCGGAGCCTTACCTCAAAGCCTGCAAGCGCCACAGTCTGCGATTGATCTCTATCAAGCCCAAATGCCCCGTCAAAGACCTGAATTCTGAATAGAATCTTGCCCATTGCCCGCCTGAAAGCGCATAAAGCCTGCATGCGTACCATCAATCGCCTTCTGATCCTTTGCACCGCTCTCTGGAGCGCCTCCGCTCACGCCGAACTCCCGACTCTGACGATACGAAACATCAACGCACGCGAGGTGCTCACCGATTTTCACCTGTTCTCACAGGATCCGGAGCATCCCGAGCGCATCTGGATCGATGAGAATGCGCGCAAACAGATCAACCATCTTTTGAGGGACTGGCGCACGGGCAAAGAAACCCAAATAGAGGAACGCCTGCTCTGGCACATTCAGGAGATCGCGGACTATTACCAAAAACCGATCCTCGTCAGTTCCTCGTTCCGTATGAAGGACGGGCCCACGAGCCGCCATCGCCAGGGGCGCGCATTGGATTTTCGCATCGACGGGGTGGCGAACCACGATCTTTGGGAACTGGGCAAGCGCTTCCACAGGGTGGGCGTGGGCTACTACACGCATGTCGACTTCATCCATTTCGACACGCGCGACCGCGACTATTACTGGATCGACGATTCAGGCCCGGGGCAGGAAGCCAAATACCGCAAGAACGTGAGCCAGAAAAAGCCCACAAAGCGCCGCACATTCAAGGTTGAGCCCGCCGATCACGGCCCTCTGATTCAAAAAGTTTCTGAATTTGCGCAGCAATCGCGGGAGGCCTACCAGAAGGCGAAGAGCGCGAAAGCCAAAGCGCAGTCCAAAAAAGTCAAACCACAACCTCAAAAATAAGAGTGCATATGCAAAAGACCATTTTAACCCTCGCGGCCATTCTGCTGGCGGGTTGCGGGTCGAGAGGCCCTTATTCCCACATCCTTTCTGCGCCCGAAGGCGTCGATCGGTGGGAGCCGAGCGGGGCGGCCGTCGTGGGCGATCACTTATGGGTGGCCACCGATCGCATGGGCTGGCTTGCGGGCTACCGTTTGCCCCTGGCGGATGGCGAAAACCGGCCTCAAATCTCGGTCAAGCTGATCCCCACCCAAAACGGCGAGCCCCTTGAGAACGTCAAATGGGAAGAGGTGACGCCGGATCTGAAGGGTGGACTCTATTTACTCGACAGCCGCTCAAGGCAGGTGTGGCATTGCGCCGATCCCGAGAACGCCTGCGAACAATGGACTTCCGTAGACGTCAAGGCCCAGAACGATGACATCACCAGCAAGCTCATCACCAAACCCAATTATTTTGGGATGGAAGCTTTGGGTTATGACGGTGAGTCGCTCTGGTTAGGCAGCCGCCACGTGGCCTATACCCCTGATGAGCGTGCAAAGCCCTTTGTGGTCATCTCATCGGGCAAGGGACCCATCCATTGGACGCCCTTCGAAGATGAGGAACGGGTCTACGCGCTCTCAGGTTTCGCTTTCGACGGCAACCATCTCTGGCAAACCTGGAGCTATGAAGGCGAGGGCGATACGACGGACGATGTTTCGGGGATCCTCGCCCTCTCCGATCTCGATACCGAGAATCAGCCGGGCCTCCCGCGCCTCTGCCGCACCTTCAAGGGGAAGCCTGAAGGCGTTGCGGTTTACGGCAGCAGACTGGTGATCGTCTTCGATATGGATAAATCCCGCAAAAACCCCGACGGCGAGAATACTTTCCCCATCAAAGCGACCGAGGACTACGCGACCGTCGTGCCTGCCGAATGCGACTGAGCCGCCCGAACCAGGGAGAAGCGAGTTCAGCGCCTCTGGTTGCATCCCCCAAATTTTCCCGCCACTGTTTTCTCAAAACTGTATCTTTTCATTCCAAAATGGATCTTTAATCAGGCGCTTGAGTCGTCCCCTCAAAACGGGGGCCTCAGCCTGAAAGGATCCGCAGATGCGCGATCGCCGTTTCGTCGCTCGCTTAAACCTGCAATCCCCTGACTCCAGGGCAAGCCGCACCTGGATTGGAGCCTCAGAATGAAATCCTCGCTTTTGCCCATGGCCCTGCTTTGCTGCTTAGGCTGCGATCCCGATGGTGCCAAAGAGATCCCCAGATACAGCGATTGCGAATTCGATTCTCTGGGTTCGCGCGAGCTGGATGAAAATGACGCCGTATTTCCGCTCGATCGCTGGGAAATCTGGATGCTCAGCTCCTACGACGAACATATGGTCGATCCGGTTGTCCTCAATATGGCGGGCATCCATTCGCGGCATGAGATGAAGGTGCTGATCGATCGCATTTTTGAAGCGGCCTCCGCCTACGATGATCTCAATGAACTGCCGACGCAGATCGAACATGCGGTCAGGGCCGCCTATCTGCTCCTCGGGTTTTATGGAAGCCTGCAGGATGCGCACCGAATCCTGCAGGAGGTTCAGCATTACAGGCTCGATATCGACAAAGAAGAGCACGACATCGAGTCGGACTGGCAGCGCTTTCGCATCAGAAGCCTCGGCTATTTTTTGATGCGCGATCATTTGAAGCCGCAGCCCGATCGCGAACTGATGGTGCAGATGGAAGACTATCTCAACGCCTGCAGCCATTCGGTTGAAACCTCGTGCTGGACCCAAAAGCACGATCATTTTGCGTATATGATGGATTATTCAAACGCCTTATATGCCCTCGCCTACGGGAACAGCGCATATATCCAGCAAAAATGCGAACGCGATTTGGAGAGGGTGGATGATCCCAATTACAGGCTCTACGCCCAAAAAGCCCATGCAATCTTCAACTGCCTCAAAGAAAACGCCGCATTCTACGATGCCCTCCTGCCCCCGGTCGTCGATGAGAGTGAGATCGATCGATATGATGAACTCCTCGATGTAGACTGGAACGCTCAGCCCATCGTCTATTAGATAGCAGGTACAGGATGACTCTCGAACGAGGGAGCGGGATGTTTAGGAGGTTATATCAAGTGCTCCCTATATCGAGAGGCGCAGAAATCCTTCTGAAGATCACGCTCCCTTTGGGGAGATGATCAACAGAGCAGCTGAAGCTCGCGCTCCCTGTTTCAGGAACGAGTCTTCAGTAGGTCAAGTCTGCGGATCGGCATGGCAGGCGATCAAACGCCCGTCGCGCGCAGATGATCCCTTTTGATGCAACGGGCATCCGATGCGCATGGGAGGCCGTTTTCACGGCGTGCAACGGGAGATCGAGGCGGGCAGGAGGCTGTTTTCGCGGCGTGCAACGGAGGATCGAGGCGGAATGCGATCACTCTTTCACTTTCACTTTGGGACCGTCGAGCTGGAAGATGCGGGGTTTGCTGGTCTGCCAGGGGAGGGGGACGGGGTCGTAGGGGACGTTGCTTTCGGCGTCGACGTCGTAATAGCTGCCCGGGTTGAAGCCGGTCACTTCGGCCACATCGACTTTGATTTCGAAGGCTTTGCCTTTGCGCTGCCGGTGAACCTTGGAGACGACGGATTCGCCGGTCTTGACATGGCGTTCCGCGAGCCTTTGGGCCACCTGGCGGCGGAGTTGCCCGTCGTAAAGGCCGTAGATTTCGATGGCTTCGATTTCGACTTCGCCGGGAACGGCCCATTCTTTGTGGATGAGCCAGAGTTCACGGTTGCCTTTGCCGTCCAGGTCGACGAGTTCAGCCTCTACAACCTGGGGATCGTCCCTCCAGCCCGGCACGAAGTAGCTGTACGCGATGCCGCCTTCGAGTCCATGGCCCATCAGAGCGATGATGTTTTTGCCGATCAGAAACTCGGCGGGGGCTTTGCCGCTGACGGGACCTACGACGCGCTCCAGCACGTCCAATGGACGCCCGAGTTCAGCTTCGAGATCGCGCTCCATGCCGGACCAGGCATCGATCTCAAGGGATGCATTGGGTGAAGTCGAAAGCTTCGTCTCCGGTTGCCCCTTGTCGCTGTCCCAGATTTCGAGTGCGAAGGGCGTTTCACCGATCGACATCAGCGCAGGAAGCTTTGCGAGCGGCAGTTTCGCTTCGAATGCCCAGCCATCGACCCGGCTCGTCCCGACGATCACCGCATCGCTAAAGGGCTTGCCTTCGATCATGACGCGGACAGGATTTTGTTCCAAATCGTTTAAGGCGAACTGGACCGTCCGTTTATCGCGGCCCGATCCCACCGTGAGCTTCACCCGATCGCCCTTGGAGAGCGTGCCAAAGACGAAGCTGTCGTCTACGGCCTGAATCGCCAGGCAAAGATCGCTGCCCGAGGTGGCGAGCTGGGCGTTGATCTGAATGTCGCCGGGCTTTTGACCCTGCAGTTTGAGCGAGGGCGATGAGGCCCATTCATCAAAGAAACCGTCGATGTTGAGGGCGTCGTTCAGCTGAACTGTGATCAGTTCGCCTTCTCCGGCTGTTGCAACGGATGCGAGCAGGATCGAAGGCAGTACGAACAGAGTTTTCAAGAGATGCAAAGCATCCTCCATGCGCATTTTAGAGGGAGATCATCCGATGAGAGAAGCGATGGGAGGCAATGTGACATGTTCGCCCGGGAGTTTCACCTGACGCAGGAACTGTGCGCTCGCCTCTGGCAGAGCCGGATTGATGAACATACCCGAACCGAGCTCGAATCCCGCCGCGCGATTCACCTTGGGAACCAGGCTGATGTACCAGTGGAACCAGGGTAACTGCCCCATGTAGGTGGGTGCCATGCGGAAGAGGATGTTGAAATCGGGGTCGTTCAGGCCATAGTAGATCCTTGCAAGGGTTTCCTTCAGGATCCGAGCCAGGTCGGTGATCTCTTCATCGGAGATCCGAAAGAACTGGGAATGGTGCAGACGGGGAAGGATCCAGCAGTGAAAGGGCGACAAGGCGGCATAGGGGATGAATGACGCGAAGAGATCGCTCTCGGCAATCAATCGAACACCACATGCAGTCTCGTCTCTCCACATTCGACAATATACGCAGCAGCCTTCCTGCTCGAAATAAGCCATCGCATCGCTCATGCGAGCTCGAAGCAGGTTCGGTAAAATGGGCAGACCGATGATCTGGCTGTGAGGATGCTCGAGTGAAGCGCCCGCAGAAACCCCATGGTTCTTGAAGCAAATGACGTACTGAATCTCTTTGAGGCGGGCCAGTTGCAGGCTACGCTCGCGGAGCGCGTCCAGATAGACCTCCAGTTCCTCCACCGACATCAATGCAAGGGTCCTGTTATGCGTTCCCCCCTCGATGACCACGTCGTGAATACCGAATCCGGTGATGGCCCGATGGTGATCATCGCCGATGCGAAGAGGGGGACGGTCAGCAGTGAGGGCCGGGAACTTGTTCGGAACCACCCTCACACTGAAATCTCCACGCGATTTCACGAGCGTCGGTTCCGAAGTCATCGCCTCGTTCCCTGTGCAGAACGGACATTTTTCACTGTAGATGGGCCTCGTATCGGTTCTGACACGCGATTCATCGACCAAGTCAGAAGGTCGCTTGGCCCTTTCAGTCGAGATGATCACCCATTCACGCGTTGCAATGTTCTGTCGCAGTTCAGACATCGTTGTTCCCCACGTATGCTTCTATGGATTGACGGTCGCGCAAAAGCCTTGAAGTCAGGATTTGCGGACCGTCCACTGTGATCAAGACGTCATCTTCAATGCGGATCCCGTTCACATCGCTGTACAAAGCCAGAGCCTTGCGGTTCAGACGGCCTTTTAACGGACAGAGTTCCTCTGCCCGGGCGATGATCTCGGGGTTGAAATAGCAGCCAGGCTCTATGGTAAACGCCATGCCCTCCTTTAGATCTCTGTCTAATCTTAATGCACTGTACCCGAACTTATTTGACCGCCTGCGGCCGGGCGCATAACCCGCCTTGTCGCCCAGATCCTCCATGTCGTGAACGTCAAGACCGAGCAGGTGACCCACGCCGTGCGGCATGAAAATCCCGGGGCATCCGTCTTCGACCAGTTCATCCACGTCGCCCAAGAAGATCCCCATCGAAACCAACGCCTCTGTCAGCGCGCGGATCGCCGCAAAATGCACATCGCGGTATCTTGCCCCCACAACAACGGCCGACATGGCCGCCCTCCAGGCCGCATGCACCGCGTCGTAAGCCTCTGCCTGTGTGCTCGAGAACCTGCCCGATACCGGCCATGTGCGCGTGATGTCGCCTGCATAGCCCGTTACATCCTCTGCACCTGCATCCACAAGCAGCAGATCGCCCGGTTTCACCTCGCGATGATGGTAAGGGTTGTGGAGGATATCGCCCCGAACCGTCGCGATCGGAGAGAAGGAATGGCAAAGGCCATGTTTTGAAAGCACGCTCTCGAGCGCACAGACCGCATCCTGCTCCCGTTTCACCGCGCGCGATCGAAGCGCCTTGGCCACCGCAAGATGCATGTTGACCGAGTGCTCGGCCGCCGCCTTAAGCCCCGCCTGAGCGTAATCGTCGTGACAGAGCCTCTCGGACACCATCGCCGCAATCAGCGCCTCGTCCCCTGCCGATCCCATGGGCCTGTTTAAAATCTTTCGCTGCTGCTCACGCATCTCCAATGTGAGCCCGGGAATGGTAACCGCCTCTTTTAAGCCTGCCCAATGCGGTAAGTTGTCCAGCGGCTCAACCTTCAATCCCGTCTTCTGATGCCAGGCTTCGAGCGGGATCCCGGGTCCGCTCCACAAGGCATCGTCCAGACTGGGCACCGGCAAAAAGAGCGTCGCCCTTCCATCCGCCTCCACCGCCACATACGCGCCTTCAATCCCCTCACCCACCAGATGCAGGAAGTGACTCTGGGCGCGAAACGGAAAGCAATTCGCCTTGTAGTTCCTTGGCAGCGCCTGACCTGCCGGTAAGAGCACCGGTCTTTGTACTTTGTCTGCCAGCCTTTGTGCCCTTCTTGCCCATACCGAATCGATTTCACTCATTGAAAAGCCCCTTCATTCCGTATCCATGCCCTTTTTCACAGTTTGAAACCATCATTCAATCCTACTTTGATACCGATCGCACAGCATTCAAATAGCGTTTCATACGCCTCGATCCCTGTTTTCACATCGTGCAAACTGCATTCCATCCGCATGCAGCACCATTTGCACAAAGTAAAACGCCATCAGCCGCCGCTTCTCTTGGCTGCAAACTCCTTTGCAAGGCGGCAAAGCTGCTGTGGGATCCCCTTGCTCCGCGCGATGATGCGCAGATCAGGCGAACGCAGGGTCGATAAAAAGGTGATCGAAGTCGAGATAGGGGTCTTGGGGTTCTGTACGAGCGCGAGACGCATCTGGTAATAGCGGGTCCATTTCTTGTTGTTCGCCATGTAAACCACGATCTCATCCGGCAGCGACTTGTTGTGCGCGTATTGCATCGCCTCCTGAATCTGCACCCCGGGGCTTCGGATCACCGCGCGGGAGACGATCTTGTTGGGATCGTTGATGAGCGCCATGCGTTCACCCTGCGTTCCAAGGATCGCCAACCGCACGCGCTGCGCGACATTCAGCTGGTTGATGGTGGCGATCGCCGATCCCTTCCGCTTGGCATCCTCGGCCGACTCCTCTTTGGGGGCCTCTGGCTCCGGTTCAGGCTCCTCGCCCTCCTGCCTCGCCTTGCGTGCCTTCTCGGCTGCAATCTCATCGGCGGAGATCTCGTTCATTTTTGCAAACGCGGCATCGATGGCCGAGGCCTCTTCTGCGGTTCTTTCAGCCAGGTTTTCGCCCTTAATGGCCGCAATGATCTCCTCTGCGCAGGGGATCCCCGAGAGATCGAGCCCGTTCCTTGCGGCAAAATCCACCGTGCGATCGATGGTGGAGGCGCGTGCATTGCGGTTGAAATACAATGCCTGCACCACCGCAGGGTCCTTCAGGATGCGTTGCTGGTTTTGTGCACAGATCTCGCAGACGGCTTCATCGCCCTCCTGCGCCAGATACAGGAAGGTTGCATCCGGCAGCGAGGGGTTTAACGCGAGCTGCTGCCAAAGCGCGCTGTCCTTCCAACGATGTGCGATCCAATCGAAAACCTCGCCCGGGAGACGTCCGGAGGCTTGCTGCTTCAGCAGATCGGGGGAGAGTTTGCCTGCGCCCTCCTTTGCAGCCTCTGAAACCTCCGAATCTTCGCTCTCGCAGAGGATCGCCAGCGCGCACAACTGCATCCCGGGCTGCATCGGCACCAGTCCGCGCGCCATCATCAGCTGCAACGGCCTGGGCGCGCCCGGCTCAAAAAACTTGCGAATCTTCTCGGGGAAAATCTCCAAATTGATCATCGAAACGCGCTTCCTTTCCCAAATTTGCAATGCGCTAACTGCGCGAATCTTCATAACAAACGAGCAAGCCCTCTGTCCACTGCTTGCACCCACTGCGTCTTCGTGGCATGAAACACGGTACAAGTCGTTTTGGAGACGGGGTGATGAGCGCAAAATCGCTGGGCTTTTTTGCCCGATTACGCATGGCACTGCGGTTGCTTTTTAATGGAGATTTCGCCGCACAAATTCAAGAAACGATGAGCCTGCCGGCGCCAGAGACGGTGGATGATACCGGGACGCCGAAAACGGACTCGCCAGAAACCGACGCCGAAAAGGTGGAAACGCCAGCCCAGACGCCAGCAACCTGCGGGTTGAAAATGCTGGATGAAGGCGAAAACGCCGATGCCGACGCGCAAGATGCAGCCTCAAAGACGCCCGAAAGCCCTCAGACTCAAAAGCCAACGCCCGCAAAGCCGGCCGCCGCAAAGCCTGTCAACGTTGAGAAGCCGCCAGAGACCGTCGCAGAGAAGGTTGAAACGGCTTGTAACTTTGACTCCGCTCTTCAGATTCTGGCGCTCCTTCAGCGGGAAGGCCGCTTTATTGACTTTTTGCAGGAAGATGTAGGCGCGGCCAGCGATGCCGATGTGGGCGCGGCCGCACGCGTGGTGCATAACGGCTGCAAAAAAGCCCTCAAGGACTACATCAACATCAAACCGCTGCGCAGTGAGCAGGAAGGCGATCCGATCACCCTCGAGCCGGGCTTCGATCCCAGGGCCGTACGGCTGACGGGCAAGATTTTAGGCGAACCGCCTTTCCACGGGCATCTCGCGCATCCCGGTTGGCGCGTCACGCGCATCGAATTGCCTCCATTGGCTGAGGGTCAGGATGCGGCCATCGTCGCGCCCGCCGAAGTCGATCTTTAAACTTCACCCATTTTGCGCATTCTGCGAACCGTTCTCTTCACAGGAACACCGATGAGCGACAACACCAATCCTCCTTTTAATCCCGACGAGGACGTTGAATCTTTAGAAGCCGAAGAAACGCCCGCAGCCGAAATTGATGATGACGACATCATTGAAGCCGGAGACATCGTCGAAGAAACCACGCCCGCACCCATCAAGAAGACCGTCGCTGCAGAACAGACTTCCGACGACGAAGAACCGCAGGCTCTCTTTGGCGTAGGCATCGATCTCGGGACCACCAACTGCGCGATCGCAAGCGTCGCCCTCGATGCGGAAGAAGGCACCGCGCCCTCGATCCTCGGCATCCCACAGGTGGCGCATTTAAACGAAGTCCGCGCTCTTCCGCTGCTGCCTTCGTTCATTTACCTGCCTTCCGAAGTCGAAATGCCCGAAGGCGCCATCGATTTGCCCTGGGAGAAGAATCCCAAGCAACTCGTGGGTTCCTTTGCGCGCGAACGCGGGACGAGCTCGCCGAGCCGCCTGGTCTCGTCGGCCAAGAGCTGGCTTTCTTACGGTGAAGTGGATCGCCGCGAACCCATCCTGCCCTGGAACACGCCGCCGCACGAAGTCGAAAAGATTTCGCCCCTCGAAGCCTCGCGCCGCTTTTTGGAGCATATGCGCCAGGCCTGGGATCTCTCGCATCCCGATCACCCGTTAAAGGATCAGGATCTCGTCATCACCGTGCCGGCTTCGTTTGACGCCGTGGCCCGCGAACTGACGGTGCAGGCAGCCAAGCAGGCGGATTTGGGTGATTTTCGTTTGCTCGAAGAGCCTCAGGCCGCGCTTTACGCCTGGGTGGCCGATCGCAGCAGCGCCTGGCGTAAAGAAGTCTCGGTGGGCGACACGATCCTCGTCTGCGATATCGGCGGCGGCACCACCGACTTCTCGCTCATCGCTGTGGGCGAAGAAAACGGCTCGCTGCAGCTCGAGCGCGTGGCGGTCGGCGATCATATTCTCCTGGGCGGCGACAACATGGATCTCGCCCTCGCGTTTGCGGTCTACCGTCGCCTGGAATCCGAAGGCCAGAAGCTCGACGACTGGCAAATCCACGCCCTCACCCACAGCTGCCGCGTCGCAAAGGAAGCGCTCTTCAGCGATCCCACCCGCGACACGCACCCGCTCGTCATCCCCGGCCGCGGCAGCCGGCTCATCGGCGGCACGATCCGCACCACGCTCTCGCGCCAGGAACTCAACGAAACCCTGCTCGAAGGCTTCTTCCCCATCGTCGACGTGACCGCGCGCCCGCAAAAGAGCAAGCTCCTCGGTTTGCGCACTTTGGGTCTGCCTTACGCGCATGATCCGGCCATGACCTGCCACTTGGCGTATTTCTTAAGCCGCCAGCGCCATCCGGCCGAGCACAGCTTCCTTCACCCCACCGCGATCCTCTTCAACGGCGGTGTCACCCGCTCGCCGATCATCCGCGACCGCATCATCGAGCAGCTCTCGATGTGGATCGAGCTCGAAGGCGGAGAGCCCCCCAAGGTATTGCAGGGCGTCGATCCCGAAATGGCTGTGGCCCGCGGCGCCGCTTACTACGCCCGCGCCCGCGCCAAAGGTGGCGTCCGCATCAAGGGTGGTACCGCGCAATCCTATTACATCGGCATCGAGCGCAGCGGTCTCGCGGTGCCCGGCATGGCGCCCAGAGTCGACGCCCTCTGCATCGCGCCCTTCGGCATGGAAGAAGGCAGCGACGCCGAATTGCCCAAGCCCCTCGGTCTGGTGGTCGGCGAGCCGGCATCGTTCCGCTTCTTCTCGAGCTCATCGCGCCGCCAGGATCGCATCGGCGATCTGACCGATCCCGACGAGCTGACCGAGCTTGCGCCCATCGAGGCGACCCTGGAAGGTGAACCCGGCCATTCGACGCCCGTCCGCCTGCACGCGCATGTGACCGAAATCGGTACCCTCGATCTCTCCCTCGAAGAATATTCTGGACGCCGCTGGCAGCTCAGCTTCAACGTCCGCGTCGAGTAACCCACCTCCCTTCGTTCCCGCTCCCTCCCAAACACCATTCTGATCGCGCACGCGCGGATTCACGACTCCGCATGGAGCTTCAATGCCGGCCCGGAATCGCGAACTTCGGACGCCCCTGCTTTGCGGAGCTCTGATGTTGTGAGAGCGGGTGATGCGTTTTGAAATCGATTTCTGACAGGCTGCTCTTTATAATAAAATGGCGTGTTTTTTAAATTTATGGTGCAGCATGAAAATCATAAACGCCCTGATCCTTTGCCTGAACGCGCTCCCTGCCCTTGCCGAACCCACAGAACCGACGGAATCGCCCGCCATCGGGGATGTTTCCGCCGATCGAAACCCCCACGAAGGGCTTGTGCTCCATCTGGGATTTGAATTCTCTCAGGCTGAAGGTCTCATCACCTTCGACGAGCATCACGATACGCTCACCGCCCTGGGGGGCGTGCTCGGCGCGGAATATCACTGGTACCGATGGGGCGTATTTGCCGAAGGCGCCCTGGCATACAGCAAAGAAGACGACAACAAGGACGACGGAGAGCAATGGACCGGCCTTTTATGGCGCGCCAGTCTGGGGATGCAGATCCTCTTTCACCCCACCGATCGCCTGATGCTCTCCGTAAGCCCGCTCGCCCTCTCGATCATCAGCCGCCCCGACAACAAATATGAGGCAACCTACTCACAAGAGCTTCAGAAGACCCTCTACGTCAAAGACAAAGACGGCCGCAACACGACGATCTATTTCTCACCCAGACTCGGCCTCGAATATTTCCTCAACGACCATTTCTCGCTCTATCTGGCCAGCGGCGTGGGTTACTCGGAGTCGGATCTGGCGTACCTGCAGGTCCAACTTGGTGCAGGCTGGCGTTTTTAAGGCTTTCTTAAATTGCGCACATTCTCTTTTTGAAGAATCTCTCCTTTAATTGCTCAAGATTCCTTGCCTTGAACTCCCACATTTCGATAGAACAGGCCCGTTTTGAATGTTTTTCACGATTTGAAGGAGTTTTTCGATGCACCGCAAACTGACCCCACTGGCCGCCCTGCTTACGATGGCTTCCGCATCCGGCGCCCTCGCACAGGAAGCCGCAGCGCCCGTCGTTGCAGCGCCTGCAGCGCCCGCAGCGGTTCCCGTCGTCGTTGCACCCGCAGCCCCCGCCTATTCGGCAGCACCCGCAGCCCCCACCGTCATTTACATGATGCCAGCTGCGCCTGTAGCCCCGGCAGCCGCTCCCGCACCTGCCTGCAACTGTAACTGCACCCAGACCCAAAACGCCGCTCCCGCCGCTGCGCCCGCTCCCGCCCCTGCACCCGCCGAAGCGCCCGCAGCTGCGCCCGTCGCCCAAGAAGATAACAAATATCGTTTTGAAGGCTTCAACCTGCGCCTGGGCCTCTATGGCAACGCCAACCCCCACCATGCCGACTACGGCATGTCCATCGGCCTCGATTACCGCTGGACCCATTTTGGGCTCTTTGCTGAATTCGGAAGCGGCGAACGCTATCGCCTGCCCGAGCAAGACCGATACGAGTACGACGATGGCCCCGAGCACGAGAGTCACAGCGCGCATACCCTCCTGGGCGCCAGCTTTTTTGCGCATGTGACCGAGAGATTTGCCCTCGAGTTCACGCCCGCTGCAGTCCATTTTGTGACTTACGGCGACGACGAAGATTACTACTACGACGATCTCGAAAATCACACATGGTTCCATACGCGCGTGGGCGCTCAATACCGCTTAGGCGAAGACATCTCGATCTTTGCCCATGTAGGCGCCGATCTCGGAGGCAAGATTTCCAAAGACTCGCATGACTACGAGGATGATTCCAAGAACGCCTTCACCCTCAAGGTGGCCAACGTCACCGCCCAACTCGGGGTGGGCTGGCATTTTTAAAGGGCGACTGTCGTAGCTGGAGGAAGCCGGTCCCTTGGGGTCGGCTTTTTTTGTATTTGGGGGTGGTTTGGGGGATTCCTGTATTTCGGGCACCGCTTCGTATTCCATGATTTCCGCAGGGAAATTTCTAAGCCCCGCGCAGTGAGAGGACGATCTCGGCGCAACGGAGCCGCACATTGCTGAGCATCCTGGCGCCAGATCGAACAGCCCTTACCTCAATCACATCACGCAAGATATGATTTTTAATACGTTTTAACTTTCACTCCATGACACAAAAGGCGGGAGGCAGCCCTGTAAAAAGCGCGCCAAAAGAAGACACACATTACGAAACAGATTGACGCACGTGTAAAAAAAATCGCATTTCTTCCCCGACTTTGGCGTGAAAGTTGATCGATGAACAAGCATTTCCTTCTGCTCTCCCTCTTTGCAGCTTGTGCGCTTGGCAGTTGCGACGATGACGACTCCAGCAGCGACGCTGAAAACCTGGATGGCTCTGTCAGCGACAGCTCCACCACCGATGGCTCAGCCCGCGACAGCTCCACTTCCGATGGTTCCACTTCCGATGGTTCCACTTCCGACGGCGCTCTCACCAATGAAGACGGCTCCGCTTCCGATGGCTCTCTCACCGACGAAGATGG
>DBWM01000044.1:27988-35833 GCA_002309015.1 Myxococcales bacterium UBA1238
GAAGATGGCTCTCTCACCGACGAAGACGGCTCTCTCACAGACGAAGATGGCTCCCTCACCGACGAAGATGGCACGATCCACGAGAACAAGCTCGAAACCTGCCGCATCGTCGCTTCGGAATCTGAGGGCACGCTCGCTTACGGCGAAGAGCTGCTTTTGAAGGCCGAAGTCTCGCCCGCCCTCGAAGATCTCAGGCTCTCGTTTGTGATGGGCAGGGGTGACCTTTGCAAGGCGGCGCCGACCGCAGACTGGACCGAAATCGAAGCGGGCGCAGAAGACAGCGCGACTTTCACGCATGAAGACAAGCTCAGCGAATCCGCCGAAGTCTGCTTTGCGGTGAAAGCCGTGCTGGGCGAAGAGACGACCTACTGCGATCTGAAAGTGAGCGCGGAATCCGATGGATTCGCAGACGGCTATCAGCCCGAAAATGCGCTCTGGGTGACGCTGGAAGATGCCTGCGGCGGATGCGCGCCCGAGCAGAGCTGCGACGGCAGGAAGGTGATGACGCAGGATCGGGTTTGCACCGTTTCAAACGACACCGCCGTTTGCGCGATCACGGGCACCCTTTCTGAAGTGAAAACCTGCGAAGATTCGGAATATTGCGTCAGCACGGCGAGCGGTGCCGACTGTGCGCCCTGCAACTGTACCCCCGCCATCATCTGCGACGAAACCGACAAGACCAAAGGCGTTCAAACGCTCGCCACCTGCTACGCGCTGGGCATCTGCGACCAAACTGACATCCGCTGCACCGATCAAACGGTCTGCGTCTCCGATCCTGCCGGCATCAAGACGATACTCGGCCAATGCAGCGCATCCGAAGCGACCGGCTGCGCTTATACCGACGGCACGACCGATCCCTGCCCCGCAGCCGATCCCGCATCCTGCGAAGGCTTCGTTTTAAAGACGCCTTATGCCACCTGCAGCGGCACCGAAACGCTCGTCTGCGGCACCGATATCGCGAGCAGAGACTGCAGCGAAGAATCCAAACTCTGCCAGAACGCTGAATGCGTGGCCCCCGTCGCTTCCGCTCAGTTCGTGGTGATGCCCGAGCATGCCTACGGGCCGATGGGAAACAACGTCTGGAATCTTGCTCTCGATCAGGTGCCCTTCGCCTTCGATCTCGAGATCCCTGGTCTCACCGACCTGACCGACGGCATCGATGCGTTGAACAGCAAAATGAAGGTCCGGATCGCCTACCGCTATGTGGGTGACGCGGACTGGACCTACGTCGATGTGACCGGTGGCTCCAACATCCCGGCCAGCCTCGAGGCCGGGGTGTCAAACGACAGCGATCCCGAAAGCGCGGCAGAGCCTACCAGGACCGACCGCTACGTCGCGATGATCGCGCCCGAAAAAACAATGGTCGCCAACTGGTGGACCCCCGGAGAAGTAAAGGTCCGTCTCGAATTGGCCTTCGACGGCGAGCATTTCGAGACCGTCGGGGCCCCCCAGAGCATGGTGGCTGCCAACCCCTGCATTCGAAGTAGTGGTCCGCTTTGTGAGGAAGGCAGGGGCGACAAATGCATCGACGGCCATGTTTTGAATCGTTACACAGGCGTCTGCGAGATCAAACAGGGCGTCGCGGTCTGCGAAACCGAGGAACATCCCTGCGGCGGAACCGGCGATGAAGCATCGCTGACCTGCGGCACAGGCTGGGATGGCGAGAACAAGGTTTTTGCCGAAGGTTCGAGCTGCACCGAAGAGATCTACAGTACTTCGGTTGATGGCAACGGAGAATCAACGCCGCTCACCCGCGCCTATTGCAGCCATGTCTTCGAACCGATCATGGAATGTCCTTCCTCGGATCGGGACAACATCGACACATCTTGCAAGACTGGCACCGACGGACAGATCATCAAGCTTGAGTATGATGGCTGCATCGCAGGCCGCTGCGCGGAGCCGAGAGAGTTCTTCATCTCAGATGAATCGCTCTGCCTGGGCGGAGCGATCGCAACCAGCAAAACGACTTGCGAGAATGGCACGCTGGTTGATTCGATCGAGTTTAAGGACTGCACGGCAAACAACCAGGCCTGTTTGGGGCGCAGCTTCTACAGAAAAGAGGACCAGCGGGAACCTCACTGTGCCGAGCCACAGATTGCATGGTGCCAAACAAACTGGGGCATCGAGCCTCAGGAGATCTCCAGATCTAAGGACGACAAAAGGGCGGAGTTCCATGCATTGCTTGTCATCCCGGGACTGACCGGCGGAGATGGTGCAATGAAAGTCGATGCGAAAGGAAATTTCCTCTACCCGACGGATGATGCAGCTGTAGGTTACTCTCACGCCGTTGAGCGGATGCCCCACTTTAAAGCGCAGGTGGTTTTTGGCGCGGCGAATGCCGATCTCAGCAAAGCGGCAGAGGCGAATTTGGTGGTCGCCCAAGTCAAGCCCCAAATCGTATTTCAAATGGTGGATGAAACTGTGTTTTCCGCCTCGCTCGATCTCTCCGAAGAAGACGCTCTGGTGGCGGGGAATGAATATGCGTTCGCCTATCGCTTCAGCCTCGACGGCGGCCATACCTGGACTTATTGTGACACGGACTCAAACGAGGACGATGAAGCCGGCTACCAGCAGGCCTCTCAGGGCAAGCTGACGGTCACCGCCGAAGCCGAGGCGGACTGTTCTGCCTGCACCGCTGGCGCTCATTGCGAAGGTGATCTTCTCTTCAATCAAACCGGAACCTGTCACATTGAAAACGGCCGCCCCGTTTGCGACATCACCAAAGAAGACTGCAGCGCCGGCGTCGAACCTGAGTATGCATGTGAAGGCACAGTCCTTCAGTGGAACTCCGGCTATTGCGACCCGGGTTCGAAAAAATGCACGAGACGCACCAATCGGGAAGACTGCTCAACCCCCGCAGTCACCTGTTCTGAAGATCTCGATGTGGCGACGAGCACGTTGCGAACCTGCAATGCCGAAAGCGGGAAATGCGAAGAGACGGGTACGCCTGAAATCACGGTCTGCAGCGAGGGCGAACAGCGTTGTGTTCAAGGTGGCTGGGGACCGATGTTATTGCAAACTTTGCCCAATTCCTGCAAAGAAAGCACATATGGGGCTGGCTGCCAGGATCAACAAAAATCCTGTGCCGACATGGCCGCTGAAATCATCTCCTGCAACACAGTCGACGGCGTGCTCAAAGTCACCCGATACATCGATGCCTGCGATGAGGATGGCATCCACTGCGCAACCGAGACGAAGACCTGGGAGCCCTCGATCGAATGCCTCGATGAGACGCATTACAACCTTTACACCCCGACCTGCACCGATGGCGCCTTTGGCGGCTACAACGTGACCCGAAACCTGGCATGCGGCGAAGGCGAGCTCTGCATCAAAGATGCCTGCAAAAAATGCGAGAGACCGGAGCATTGCGCGGAAGACGCCACCGTCACCTGCGAGCATAAGGGCTCAGACAGCGTTTGCCAAAAAGAAGAAGGCAGCGCCTGCATCGATGGCTGGTACGGCGACGACTGCAGCAACTCATGCCCGAATGCGGATGACGACATCATTTGCAGGGATTCCGAACACACCGTTTGCAACCAGGATTCGGGCGAGACCGAAAGCTGCACCGCCTGCGACGACGGCCTTTATGGCGACGACTGCAAATCTCTTTGCGCGGATACGGAAAACAACTGCGACATCACAGAGCCCGGCGACATCACCTGCGTTCAAATCGCTTCCGGCACAGTAAACATTGAAAGCTGCAAAGCCTGCATTACGGGCCAATATGGCACCGTTTGCAGCGAAACCTGCGCAAACGAGACCGAAGGCAAACATTGCGCGAGCGCAGAATCCACCGTTTGCAATCAGGATTCGGGCGAGACCGAAAGCTGCACCGCCTGCGCCCAGGGGTACAGGGGAAGCGACTGCTCCTCGCCCTGCGCCAACGGCGAAGGCCAGCATTGCAAGACCCCCGAAGCCTTGGCGTGCGATCGAAGCACAGGTGAGATCACAAATTGCAGCGAAGGTTGCGCGCAGGGCTGGTATGGCGCCGACTGCAAGTCGCCATGCGAAAACGCCAACAAGCAGTATTGCGCAAAGCCCGGCAAGTCTCAGTGCGACCAAACCTCGGGCGAAATCGCAGTCTGCAGCGACGATGGCTGCGCTCGGGGCTGGTACGGCGCCGACTGCAAGACGCAATGCGAGAACGGCGAAGGCCAGCATTGCAAAAATCCCGAAGCCTCGGTCTGCGCGCGTGCGGACGGCAGGATCACCGAATGCAGCGGCGGTTGCGAGCAAGGCTGGTACGACTTCGACTGCAAGTCACAATGCAGGAACGGCGAAGGTCAGCATTGCACAAGCCCCGAAACTTCGGCCTGCGATCAGGTGTCGGGCGAAATTGAAACCTGCGACGGCGGGTGCGAAGAGGGCTGGTTCGACGCGAACTGCAAGTCGTCTTGCATCAGTCAGCTCAGCGGCAGCGCGCATTGCGTCACGAAGGACGAAAACGGCAGCATCGATTACAGCAAGGTCACCTGCGATGCCACAAGCATCACCTGCCGGGAATGCGAAAATGGCTATTTTGCCCCGCTCTGCAATCAGGAATGCACATCCGGGCTCACATCTCCTGAAAGATGCGACAGAGAAAGCTCGATCACCTGCGACAGCGAAGGTCAGAATGTGGTTTGCGAAGTCTGCAAGCAGGGCAAAGGTCCCGCTTGCCAGGAGAACTGTGAAAATGAATTCAGCAACGTTCCCACAGATGACTTCCAGTACGTGACCCAGCAGATCACCCATTGCCAGGATGCCACAAAGGCCGCCTGCAAAGATGGCCCCATCACAAGCTGCGGCGAGCCTGGTTGCAGTGCCGGATGGTACGGTCCACGCTGTGACACGCAATGCCAGCTGAGCCAGGAAAACCATTGCAACACCTTAACGGGCACCGTCACCTGCATCAGCGGAACCGATATCTCCTGCAGCGCATGCCTCCCCGGGTATTACGAAACCTGCGTCTCTGCCCTGAGCGATGAGCAGCATTGCATCACACAAAATGCGGCCGTGACCTGCGAAACGGGCGATCTGGGCGCGAGCAGCTTTTTCTGCGCCGCATGCGAACCCGGATTTGGTGGTGTGGACTGCCGAAAGCCCTGCGAAAATCAAAACGGCACCCATTGTGCAACACCAGAGGCCGCTCTTTGCAAAGACAGCGAGGACTGCGAAGGCGATGCCTGCCCGATCATCGCGTGCGCTGTGAGCGATCGCTGCGTCAACGACGAGTGGTTTGGATCTGATTGCAGCCAATTCTGTGCAAAAACCAGCATCCCAACCCATTGCACAGAGTTCGGGGAAGCCCCCAAATGCGCACGTGACGGCGTGATCACGGATTGCGGCTCCGTCGATGGAATCCCCGTAGACTGCGAAGACGGCTATTACGGCGATGACTGCAACCAGGAATGCAAAGACATCGAAGGCATCGGGGAGACTTATCACTGCAGGAGCTGGGCCAACGTCACCTGCGACAAAGAGGGCAGCTCGATCACAAGCTGCGGCGAACTGGGCTGCGAAGACTGCTGGAGCGGCGAAGACTGCTGCATCTCGTGCAAAGCGATGATCGATGATGAAAACGGCCCCCATTACTGCCAGACGGGCGATGAAGCGAGCGTCACCTGCGAGGAAACCCTTGTGGACGGCGAATCCACCGTTGAGATCACAGCCTGCTCCACCTGCATCGACGGTTACTACGGCTCCAGCTGCACCGAATCCTGCACAGCAGTGATCATCGAAGCGGGCGACGAAACTTCCCATCATTGCTCCATCGGCGGCATGAATGATCTCATCACCTGCAACGACAGCGAAGGCGAGGTCCAAATCACCTCCTGCGGCAGATGTGAGGTCGGCTATAAGGATGATGCAACCGAAGGCCCCTGCAGCGTCCCCTGCGCCAACACGGTCGAGGCCAGCGATGGACATCCCCAGACCCACTGCGCGCTTCCTGAGGATTCTTTCTGCGGTCAAACGGAACCCTACATCACGTCCTGCAGCGTTTACCCCGACAACTTTGAATCCCATTGCGAGGACGGCTGGGTGGGCGAAGATTGCAGCATCCCCTGCAAAGCCCCTGAGGAAAATCAGCATTGTGTAGCCGACGAGGAGACCGATTCCGGCATCATCGCGCATCATTACGCCTGCATTTCAGATACCGTCACAAACTGGCATTGCACCGCATGCGAGAAGGGCTATTGGGGAGCGGATTGCTCGAAGACCTGCGAAAACACCGAAAGCACGCATTGTGTCCATCTCGGCCAAATCACCTGCGATCAGGAAACCGGCGCCCCCATCCGCTGCAGCGACGACTCCCACTTCCCCAACTGCTCCACAGGCTGGCACGGCAAAATCTGCGACACTGCCTGCTCCAATGGCTCCAGCCATCATTGCGCGCATCCCGAAACCTCCTTATGCGACAGGGGATACATCGAGATCTGCAGCGGCTACAACACCCCGGAAGGTGGCTGCGAAGACGGCTGGTTCGGTCTCAGCTGTATGGACACATGCAGCAGTCAGATGGAGCATTGCGCCAAATGCACGGGCTACTCCTCCTTCATGGGCGTCACGAACTTCGAGTGCCGGCAATGCGCGCCCGGTTACTGGGGTGAAAACTGCGATAAGACTTGCTGCGACATTCCCGAGCCCACCGATGCGACACAATCACAGCTCCTTGCCTGGGAAGAGCAGAAAAAACGTTGCGAGGACGCATCAAAACAACTCGTTCATGAAAACTGCGGGTCTGGATCCACCGGCGCCGCCATGTGCGATCGAGACACAGGAATCGTCGGCAACGACTCAGGCGTCAGCTGTACGGTCTGTCCCGAAGGCAGGTGGGATGGGACCGACAACAACGGCATCGACTGCGACGCGCTCTGCAGCAATGAGACGGGCGACACGCATTGCGCATACGATCGAAGCAACTGCGACAAGAAGACCGGCGTCATCACCGCATGCGCCAACAACGCATGCGTGGACGGCTATTACGGCGCGGATTGCAAGAGCGATTGCCGGGTCGGAGCCCAGGCCAACGGTTATCACTGCGCTTCCGACAACCTGGCAGACTTCCGCTGCCGCCAGAATGGATCGAACTTCATCCTCGATGCCTGCAACGGAGGGTGCGAGTCCGAATGGGCTGGCTCCCTCTGCAATCGGCCTTGCACGAATCCCCGTGACCTCAACTGCGCAGAAGGCGCCACCGTTTGCGACCAGTATGGCGTGATTCAAAGCTGTACCGCCTGCGCCGATGGCTGGTCCGGCACCGATTGCAGCCAAAAATGCCGCGATCTTCTCCATAGTCTCCACCCCGACAATCACTGCCTGAGCACGGCTCAGCCCGAAGAGGTGACCTGCAATCAGGACGGCAGCGGCCTGAAATGCCTGAGCGGCTGCCACNNGATGGAGACGCCTGCGACGAGCCGCTTCCCCTGGGAAACATTCAGAATTGCAAACGCTACCAGCAGGGCAACCCTGACAGATGCGAACAATGCGCGAGCAATGATTACCTTTCCGACTGGAATGGGCACGAATGCAGAGCCTGCGAACAATACCCCGGATGCCAGAATGTGGTCTGTGAAGACATCTACGGCGCCCGTTGCATCGAGTGACGCCAGAACACCGCTGACCTTCCCATCCAGCCCCCCCACGCCCCGTTGGCCGATACCATAAAAACGTATCTTTTGTTGACATCAAGCCTTAAACTCCCTATTTGTGCGGGCACAATCAGACAGGTGATGCCATGAACAAGTTCTTCTTCCTCCTTTTTCTCGCAGCTTCCACCCTCGCATTTACAGCCTGCGACGATGACGACAACGATGCCAACAACGACGCCGCTGCGAACGACGCCGCTACGAGTGATGCCGCTAC
>DBWM01000044.1:35907-43528 GCA_002309015.1 Myxococcales bacterium UBA1238
GAGTGACGCCGCTACGAGTGATGCCGATAACAATGACGCCGATAACAATGACGCCGATAACAATGACGCCGCTACAAACGACGCCGATGACAGCGACGCCGATACCACCGATGCCGCCACAAACGACGCCGATGACAGCGATGCCGATACCGGGGAATTTACGCCCTGCGGCGGCGACATTACGGGCGAATGGACGATGTCTGACACCCAGCCGCTCGCTGCGCCCGGCGGAAACTGCCTCACATTCAACAATTTTGTCGCCCAATCGACCGGTCCCTTTAAGGTTCAAAGCGACGGCCAGTGGAGCGCTGAATACTCCGTCAAGCACAGCATTGAATCGATTGTCGTCGATTTTATCTGCAGCGCCGGTGGGAACATGTCACCGGAACTCGAAGATTCGACCTGCCAGTCACTCGGCGCATCCTACAACGCGCAATGCGAAGTCACAGATCACATCTGCACATGCGTCGACGGCGTCCTGGACATCACGAGCAGCTACAAGGGAACCTGCACCACATCAGAGCATGAAATGACCTGCAGCGGCACCCTGCGCAGCTGCCAGGGCGAAACCTGCCAGAATTCGGATGTCTCGTACAAATTTGACTACTGCGTTCGGGGCGACACCCTCACCTACAGACAGGGCGACCATCTCTACACGCTCACCCGGTGATCGCCTCCCGCCCAAAACCGCCCCCGCCTGGCCCAAATCCCGCTCCGCAACCACGTCACATTCGCATTTTTGACTTGCCCGAAGGCCTGGAGTCTGGCAAACCGCACATCCATTCTGGAGGTTGGCCATGCAGACCATGCAACATCTCGAACCCGCGCAGCCTTCGCGCTTTCCGAACGCCGGGCTGATCCATTTTTCGCGCGGGATCCGGCATGAATGTGAACAGACGGAAGGCTTTGATCCGGCGTTTTATCGGGAGCTCAACGCTGCAGCCGAGGATCTGGCTTCAAAATTCGCGCTCTCTCCCGAGCGGTTTGGCGAAAATCCGAAAGAGATCGATCAGACCAACGACGCGAATTTCAAGGGCGCGCTCGCTCAGCTCAAACTGAACGTCAGGCATCCCAATCCCGCCCGCGCAAACGCTGCAAACCGCATTCTGGCCGCTGTCGAAGCCCTGAGCCCCGCAAAATCCAAGGATGGCGTGAGCGGCTTTACGACCTACGTGGCCGCCTTTGAAGCCTTCAGCGCCGAAGATCTCGCCCTCGCGATGGTCGACGAATGGCTCCAGGCCTTAAAAGAAGGCTGCGACGCTTACGCCGCCTTCCAGAACAGCAGCGAGCAGGACGAATCGCCCCTCGATTTGGCCGAAGCCCGCGCGCGGTTCCTCACCGCGTACCAAATCTTCACCGAGCATCTCGAAGCGACGCTCCTCCTTCACCCCGATGCCCGCCTGCAGGATCTCTTCGACCGCATCAACAACTTCATCAGAAGCACCAGGCAGCCCGCCGCCAAGAAAAAGAAGAAATCCGACGCCGACGCGTGAGCTGCCCCGCCGCGAAGAAGCCCCTTTTTAGACACAAAGCGCCCCTCCCTGCGGCAGAGTAGTATATTTCCCGGCAAAAATGCGCCCTCATCGCGGCGAAGATGCCTCTTGTTACATCGTCGCAGGGCGGAGAGATCGGGCAGGCTTTTGGGGAATCAGCCGTGGAGTTCGATGAAGCCGTCGGTGCCCAGAGGCCAGCCGTCGATGCGGACGGAGAGATCGCTTCGGGGTTTGCCGCGATCGCCGGTGGTGAGGTTGCCGGGGGGATCGTAGATGCTGAGGAGCCGGCGTTCCACCTGAAGGTTCGCTTCGGAGACAGAGACGTCGGGGAACTGGCGCGCGGGCGTGATCGCGTAGACCGACATGCCCATGACGCTGCCAAATTTGCGGACGATCTGCCGGGTGACCGCGTGGCTCTGCATCTCGTGCAGGTTCCAGTAGCTCGCCACCGTTTGTCCCCCGTCGGCGCGGCCCACGTAAGCGAGCTCGCCCTTGTAGGTGACGTAAATGAAGACGCAGTCGCGGATGTTCCACGGCATCTCGTCTTCGGTCAGGCGGCGGCAGTTAAAGCGCATTAAGAGTTCGGCGGGTTTAAAAGCCATCAGAGCCCCACTTTCATGAGCCGCTGCTCGGCATCTTTAAACACCAGGATCTTGTCGCCGCGCGGGCGGAACATTTGCGTCGCGAGCCAGCCGATCGATTCGTGATCGCTTACAAGCGCCATCAGGCGGCGATCATGCAGGGTTGTGGGCGGCTGACCCAGAATTCGGCGGAGTTCCTCCCAGTCGCTCTGCTGTGCCGAGCGCATCCATTCGCGAAGCACCGGCCAGCGCGCGATCGCGGCGAGCCATTCGATGAGCGCGCGGTCGCGATCGATCTGCTTGGGCGAAAACTCCTGCTCGCCTTCAAGCTCGAGCAAGAGGCAAAGGCGGTTCATGCAGCGCTTCAGCAGGCGGGGGCATTGGAAGCAGGGCGCGGTGAAGGTGCGGCCCAAAGCGTCGCGGTGTTCGTCCTTGAGGGGGCCTGCGCCGATGCGGAGCAAATAAAAATGCACGAGCTGCTGCACGCCCGCCATGTCGATGCGCGGCACGCTCAGGCTGATGGGGAACAGCTGCTCGAAGGCGTCGTCGGCGCTGAAATGCTCCACGTCCTTAAACTTGGTGGCCATCGCCGCCGTCAGGATCGCGCGATCGCCGGCGATCAGGTAGCTGCCTTCGGTGGGGTTCGACTCGGTCATCACGCGGAGGGCATCAAAGAACCCGGCCACAGCCGCGGGCGCGCAGCGATCGAGACCGTCCACGATGATCAGGGGTTTGCCGGGCCATTCTTTAAAGGTGCGCAGCAGCGCATCGCGCAAACGCTGCGAAGAATCGCCGGGCCCCGGTTGCGCAGGCTGAAGGCCGCTGACCACCTGGGATTCAGTCCACAGGGCGTCGAGCGCGTTTTTACCCGCCTCGTCGTTACGCCAGCCCAGAGCCGCCCCGCGCCAAATCGCGCGCGCAAGCCCCGCCGCAAGCCCCGCACCATGTTCGTGACGCCAGGCATCAAACCAGACCACCGGCCGCCCGTGCGCCTGATCGTTCATCAGCGAGCACATCGCGCGCAGCGCCGTCGTCTTACCCGATCCCCATTCGCCGTGCAAAAGCAGCGGCACTTCCGAAGGCAAATCCGAAGCGAGCGCCGCAAGCCTCGAAGCAAACGCCGTCATCCCCGGCCACAAGCGATCCATCCGCCGCTCGGGCGCATCATCCAGGTAGTTTAAATCGCGCATCGCATCCCTCTTTGGGCCCCATGGCCCGCATCAACGATACTCGTCCGTCTGTTTCATCACCACGCCTTTGGGCGTGAGCATCATGCGGAACGAAGATTTTTTCGTGCTCTGCAAGCCGAGCAAGAAATGATCCGCAATTTTCGGCGGCACCTCACCCGCGATCGTCAGGTAATTTTGAAGCGCCCGCGCAAGCCATTCGCCGTCGTAGCCGAACGCCATCACCGTGCCCGGCTCAGCTTTGGTTTGAAAGAGCGCCTTCAGCCGCGCCTCCGAGCCGAGCGCCACGCCGATCCCCTTTGCATCCAGCATCACTTTCGGCGTCTGCGTCACAGGCAGACCCAGAGTCGCAAGCAGCGGGAACGTCACGTCGACGAGCTCGCCCTGTTTGAGCTCAAGCGGCTTAAATCCGGGCAGCGCCAGCGCCGCCATCCCGTTCGCCATGTTGGCCAGCGCCTGGGGATTTTCGTGCAGCACCGCCGCGTAAGCCGAAAGCTTGAGTCCTTCCTGCGAACCCTCTTTTGGGGGCTCCAGCTGATCGATCCCGGCGCTCAGCCCCATAAAAGGCTGAATCTGGGGCCAAACCTTGCTTTGCGCCATCGCCTCGTCCAGATCTTCTGCAAGCTTGTTGACCTCTTTGAGCCATTCGCATTGAAACGGCGCCGCATGGATCGCCGCCGCCGTCGCCTTTAAGAGCTCGTAGACCTTCTTCATGTTGACGCCCAGGCTGAAGCTTGCGCGCGTGCCTTCGGGGGCCATGCCGTAACCGTCGGTGGCGAGGGAAGTGAGCATTTTGGCCAGGTTTGGTTCGAGCTCAAGCGCAAACACGGAATCCGTCCGGTGATCGCTCATCCGGTTCAGGCCCCACAAAAATCGCGGCATTTTGGCCAGCATCTGCGAGATTTCCTGGTAGCAAACGTCGCTCGTCGGCACTTCGAATTCTGCGCGAATCGCATTCCAAATCTCGCCGTTCAGCCCCTGCGCGCGGCTCATCAGGATGTCGCCCAAAGCGCGGTTGTCCACATAGCCCAGGAGGCCACGGATCCCATGCGACTGCGCCAGATCGCGCAGGGCATTCATCTGGGCAAAGCTGTTCTGGGGCTTTTCCTGCAGGAGGACGATCTTCATCAGCCGCTCTTCCATCTCGGTCGGCAGCAACGCGAGCACCAGCTCACCCTTCACAAAGGCGACCGTCAGCGCAACATTCACTTTTGCACGCGGCACAAAATATTCCTGCTCGCCCAGCTTCTTTGCAGGCCAGGGCTTTTTTGAAAGGGCCGTTTCGATGCGCTTTACAAACGCGCGCGCCTTGGCCTCATCCTTCAGCCCCACGCGGATCACCGGGAAAATGCCCAGGCCGTAGGCCGTAACCGGCGCAGCAAACGAAAACCCCAGCGCTTCAAAATCGGCGCTCGACTGCAGCCTGATCAGATCTTCGAACAGCTGCACCATTGCGGGCTCCATCTGTTCGCGATGCTGCAGCTTTTCTTCGAAGATGGGCTTAATCTCCTGATGCCAAAGAGGCAAAAAGTTGTCGGCATAGCCTTTAGGCAGCGCATCAGCCCACAGCAAATACGGCGTATCCTGCGGGATGTACGCGATCACCTCGCGCTCCTGAAGCGACTGCGCCTGCTCGCCCGCCGCCGTTACACCGTCATCCTTCTTGTTGCAGCCCAACCCCGCCGCCGCCAGACCTGCAGCGAGCACCCCATATCGTAACAGAGCCTTCATCACTTCCTCGCTCCGCGGTATCCCGCATATTTCAGGCGAGTGAAATAACAAGCAATCCTCAATCGGGCAAGCGATATTGCGGGTGAGCGGACAGGTGATCGCGTCCGACGGATCTGAAATACGCGATCACCTCTGTGAGATCGCGCCTGTATAGGGTGGATAACCGCGATCACCTCTGTGAAATCGCGTCTGTATGGGGTCGATAACCGCGATCACCTCTATGAGATCGCGCCTATATAGAGGTGATAACCGCGATCAACATCAGGTGATCGCATCTTTCCGAGCTGAAATCCACGATCGAAGCCAGGTGATCGCGTCTTTCTGAGCGGAAATCTCCGATCGACAACAGGTGATCGCGTCTGACTGACCAGAAATCCATGATCGAAGCCAGGTGATCGCATCTTTCCGACCGGAAATCCCCGATCACCTGTCAGGCGATCCCTGATGACAGGGGTTTCACTTCGTTTCGAGCAACATCTCGCCCATCACGCCCTTTGGGGTCAGCCGGATCTGCATCTTCATCATGCCGTATTGCTCGGCCAGCAGATGCAGCAGCGGCGTCACCTCTTCTCCACTGTGCGCTTTTTCTTCTTCCTGAGCCGCCTTCCAGATTTCCCCGGCCATCTCCTCAACGGGCCAATTCGCCTTCTTAAAGGCTTCGCACCGCTCTTCGCTCAGCCCGATCCGGCAGAACTCCTCGAATTTCTCCTGGCCTTCCGTCTCCTTGATGTCTTCCAGAACCTTCGCATAAACCTCCTTATCAGAAAGCGTGCGCGAGGCGGACTGCGCGTTCAGGTATTTTCGCACCCATTCCAGGAGCTTGAAGTCGAACCCCAGCATCGCGATCACGCCCGGCTCGCCCCGGGCATCCATAAACTTCGGGAGCTCAGGCATCGTCGCTGTGCCATCATTAAACGAAAGGCCCAGCGCGTTTGAGGTCATGCGCGCCTGAACCTTCAGATTGGGGGACAGATCTGTCTGCTTGCCAGCGGTGATATCGACGGTTTTCCCGTCGGGCTTTAAGTCCTCACTCAGCCCCAGTCCCTTCAGCATTGGGAGCAGGTTTTCGGGATGCGCGTGTGCGATGCCGATGCGGCCCGAAGCCGGATAGATGCGTTGTCCCGAATCGCCCGTCTTCTCCTGAACCTCGTCGAGCACCAGGGTCACCGCCGAAAAATCCGTCACGTTGACCGGCAACTGCATCAGCGACAGGGTGAGCATCATGGAGGCCATGGAAGGCAGAGCCGAAAGCCATTTGCATTGATAGGACGCCGCATTGGCGGCCGCCATCTGCTTCTTCAGGTAATCCATCGTCTTTTGCACATCGAGCGCCAGGCTCACCATGAGCAGCTTGCTCCCCGACGTATCGCCGATCCCCTGGCCCGCGATGGCGCTCAACTCCTTGGCGATGCTGGGATCCAGTTCCAGGCCGAACTTCATCTCGTAAGCGTTGCCTGAGGTCTTGCTGCCCATGCCGAACACAAAGCGCGGCATTTTGGTCAGGATCTGCGCGATCTCGTCGCTGCAGCCCTCCGGAAGCTCGCTCCACATATCAAAGCCCTGCGCCTTCCAAAGCGCGGCCTGAGTCGTGCGGCCCAAAAGGAGATCGCCCAAAATGCGGTTGTCGATGTAGCCCATGCCGTAACGCAGCCCGAAATCCTGCGAGAGCGCCTTCAGTACGCGCATGTCGGTAAAGGCGTTTTGGGGCTTCTCCTGCAGGAACGCGATCTTCAGCAGCTGCTCCGCCATCGGGGTCGGCACCACCGCCATCACGAACTCGTTCTTCACAAAGGCGTACACCACCGACGTCTTGTCTTTTTCAAACGCAAAATACGCCTGATCGCCCAGCTTCTTTTCCGGCCAGGGCTCTCCTTTCGCCTCGATGCGCTGAACGAACGCCTTCGCCTTCTCCACATCCTGAAGCTCGACGCGCAGCACCGGCCAAAGCCCCAGACCGTAAATCGTCACGCGAAAATCGGGAGACAGTCCAAACCGCGCCAGATCCTTCGGCTCCCTGACGCCATTCAGCTCATCCAACAACTGCGCCGGCTTGGGCGCGACCACACCATTCCGCCCCAGCTCGTCCCAAAAGCCCTTTTGAACCGATTCGCTGAACGCTTTCCCCAAAACGCTGCCCTTTTCAACCAGCGCCTTCGGCAACGCTTCGAGCCCCATATAAAGATACGGCGTGTCCTGCGGGATATACGCGATCACCTCGCGATCGGGGATCACCGCCTGCGCCGTCACCGCCGTCGCGGGCTCCTTGCTGCTGCACCCCAAAGCCCCCGCGCCCAGCGCCAGCCCCAACGCAACCTTTCGAATCCAGGCCTTCATCGATATTTCCTTTCGGGGGCGCCTTCCGGCTTCCGCAGGAGAGCCCCCTTTTGTGAGGTGATACAGATAACAAATGCTCTTCGAGCGGGCAAGGGGAACTATTTGTTTTTTTGAGGGTTGTGGGGAGTGGTTAGAGGTCATTGGCGGGCGGGGTTCCCTTAACCTTTGGCAGGCGTGAATTTCTTGGGATTGGTGGGTTGGGGTTCGTTTCGTGGGTTAATTTTGATTCACTCGATCCCGGTTCGCAGGGAGAGAGGGAAACCCGCTTGCGGGCGGGTTTCCCTTAACCTTTGGC
>DBWM01000035.1:0-140 GCA_002309015.1 Myxococcales bacterium UBA1238
GCCGATGGCGCCGGTGTCGGCTTCCACGGCTCTGAACTCCAGGCCGCAGCGCTTAAAGATCCGCTCGTAGGCGGCGTACATCGCGTCGTAGCTCTTTAAAGCGCCCGCTTCGTCGGTGTCGAACGAATAGGCGTCCTTCA
>DBWM01000035.1:242-33863 GCA_002309015.1 Myxococcales bacterium UBA1238
CGTGGGTGGGGCCCAGGCAGAATTCGGCGCCCTTGCGGTCCTTCATGCGCAAAAGTTCGGGGCCGTAATGGCTCCAGCGTCCGGATTCCTGCCAAATCTCAGCCGGCTGAACCATCGGCAGGAGCACTTCCTGAGCGCCCGCCGCGTCGAGTTCCTGGCGGATGATGTCTTCGATCTTGCGCAGGACGCGCATTGAAAGGGGCAAAAAGTCGTAAACGCCCGCCGCAAGCTTACGAATATATCCGCCGCGAACCAGCATCTGATGGCTGACCACCTCGGCGTCCTTGGGGACTTCCTTCAGGGTCGGCGCATGCAACCGCGTCATTCTCATGGTCTGATCTCCAAAACGAGGGAGGGAAACCGGGCCTTATACTCGCCAAACGCCGAACTCTCAAGAGAACCCGCAGGTTTTCTCCCATTCGGGAAGCGGTGGCGCAGGCGGCGCCGGGGGTTCGTGAGGCTCGGGTCGCATCATCGATTTGCGGCGCCAGTCAATCCCGAACGTCGTGAAAGCCCTGGACGAGCCGTCCAAAGGGTTCCTGAGCATCGGGTCACCTCATCGATTTGCGGCGCCAGTCAATCCCGAATCTCGGGTCTCGCCATCGATTTGCAGCGCCAGTCAATCCCGAGCGTCGGAAAAGCCCTGGGCGGGCGGCGCGAAGCCTTCGGGAACGTTCGGAAAGGATGGGGAGAAGAAGAAAGCGGCGGGATTAAAGCGCGCGGCCGATGCGCCAGAGGGTTTTGCCGATGAGCACGGCGTCTCCGAGGCCCAGAAGGCGGTTCGGGCGGATGCGGAGCCAGGTGCCGTTGAAGCTCTCCAGATCGCGCAGGGTGGGCCCCGCTTCGCTGCAGATGACGACCGCGTGGGTGCCGCTCATGCGCGTATCTTCGGTAAACGTAAAATCGGCGACATGACGGCCGATGCGGCAATAGGCCGGATCCGATCCCGTGGGCGCCTGGGGCAGGTAATAAAGATTGCGCACCCGGCCGTCGGAGGTGATCTGCGCCAAATGGGCTCCGATGGGCTCTGCCGTGCCAAAGCAGAGGGGCTTGGGGACGGATTTGAGGGTGTCGTCGGTTTCGGCCACGTAACGCAGAAGCTGACTGCCCACCATGAATTCGTCGCCGTCGGTCAGCGGAACGACGCCCCGGATGCGCCACCAGACGCCGCTTTTGCTGTTCAGATCGCTCACGCAGACGCGATCGCCCTGAAGCACAAACGAAGCATGGCGCGGCGAGAGGTAGGGATCATCCTTTAAATATTTCTCGTCGCTCTCGCTGCCGATCACCCATTCGTCGGCGTCCATCAGATGGAGCGGCAGCTCGCCTTCCCCATCGCTCACGGGACGCAGCGCCAGACGAGGCACCGAAACCGCAGGCAGAGGCGGCGGGATCGCGACCGTAGGCGCCTTGGGCGGCATCGAGACCATGACCGAAATCGGCTGCTTGCTCTTTTGAACCGCCGACTGCACCGCATCGCGCAGCTCCTGAAGCGCCGGCAGATCGTCGCCCGAATCGGTCGTAACCGACTCGTCCACCAGATCCTCTTCGCTGAGCTCCTCGATAAAATCGCCCTTTCGCGGATTGACCGGCGTCGGCACCGAAGCGAGCAGTTCGCTGCCCGTAAAATCCATCGCGGGCGAATCGTCGAGCGTATCGATCGGGATCAGCACCGAAATATCGGCAGGCCGCTCCGTTTGCAGATCGTCTCGCCGCTCGGCATCGACCTTTGAAAACAAAAGATCTTCGCCGGCTTCCTCTTCGGGCAACGCCGCAAAAGGATCATCTGACTCGCGCTTTTCGGGCAAACGAGGCAGCGACAACACCGGGATTTCACCCATCGTCGAAAGCAGCACCGCGGGCACCGGCTTCAACGAAAGCGCCTGCACATCTTCAACCGTATTGATCAGGCTGTCGGGCAACTCGATCTGAGGTTCCGAATCCTCTGCAGGAGCCGGAAGCCAAAGTGCGCGCCCGCAAGCGGTGCAAAACACAGCGGCTTCGGGATTCTGCTCTCCGCACCGTCGACAAGCGTCCATCGACCACCTTCTTGCAAATTGCAGTCAGGCATGGGTTTATATCAGCAGAGCTTAAGGGTCAAATATCGGGCCTTTCAAAAATCTTTGCGATCCCTCAAAAGCGGCCTGAAAGCTTGCAACCAACCCGTTTTTTTTACCTGGTCCTGCGCCATGAAATCGCCTCACTCCCTTTTTTTAAAAAGCAGCCTGCTCGCTTTGAGCGGCCTTTTTGCAACCGCGTTCTTTTTTTCGGCCTGCGGATCGATTCAGCCCGTCAAAACCGAAACGCCCCAAACGCCCGCCGCAGAACCTGCGCCCCAGACGAAAACCGAAGAACCCGAAACGGTCGCTTCGCCCGAGTCGCCCGACGAAGATGAAGATGCCCCGGACGAACAACAGGCCCCTCAGGCCCGGGGAGAAGGTTGCTTTGGGGTTCTGCTGCCCGCCAAAGGGCGATCGCGGCGGCTGGGCGCTCAGCTTTTGGAGACGATGCGCCTGCATCCCTTCAACGAACAGGGCCGGCTTCGCCTTCTGGATGCCTCGGCGGCGGCGGATGTGGAGGATGCGCTGGAACAACTTCAGCATGAAGGCTGCTTTGGGGCGGCGGGACTCTTCGACAACGATGTGGCGGAAGCGGCGGCGGAGGCGGCGGCGGAAGCTTCATTCCCGCTCATCATGCTGACGGTCAGCGATGCGCCCTTAAAAAAGGAAGGCCCCGTCTATCGCGCGCTCCATACGCCGAGCCTCGTGGTGCGCAGCCTGGCGGGAGCGGCCCTCGGACGTCCGGGCAAAAAAGCGGTGATCGCGCGCGGTGAAGACGCCTACGGCCGAAACATGGCGCATCTGTTCATTTCGGTCTGGCAGGCGAGCGGCGGCAGCGTCATTGCAGAGACCACTTGGGAAAAACTCGACAGCAAACTCGGCGAGACGATCGCTCAGGGCATCAAAAAAGCGCAGCCCGACGTCTTGTTTATGCCCGCAGGCATCTCGGATTCCGCTCTTCTGCTCAGCCATCTCGCGTCGCAGGGCGTCTGGGCCAAAGGTGAAAAGACGCGATTTAAGGGCGAAAAAAACGTGCAGGAAGTCACCATCCTGGGCCCCAGCGAATGGTACAGCCCGCAATGGTTAAAGCAGGCCGGCCGCTACGCCGAAGAAGCGCTCATCGCCGTGCCCTTTGCCGCCGAAACCGCGCCCGGTGCAAAGTTTTTGTCGCAATACGAAGGCCTCGATCACGCGCTTTCGGCTTACGACGCGCTGCTTTCGGACGCCCTCTACGCTCTGGAGGCGGCATCGAAATCGGGATCGCTTCGCTCGACGCGCTACCGGGGCGCAACGGCGGGCCTCGATCTCTCAAAGCGCGACGCGCTCTCGGGTCTCATCCTGATGACGGTGCGCAAAGGCAAGTTTGTAACGGCGGGCAGAGGTCGTTAGGCGGGCGACGATTTTTTGCGACCCGAAGCTTTCGGAACCTCTGAGGTCCTGGGCTTTTTTGCGGAAGATTTCGGCTTTTTTACGGGCGTTTCCGGCTCCGGCGAGGCTTCGGCAAACCCCAAAAGCGCGATGGGCCAGAGCTCCTCGACCGAAGAGATCAGCGAAATCTGCAGATCCTGGCGCACTTCGTCGGGCAGCTCCGTCAGATCGCGTTCGTTGTCTTTGGGCAGCGCGATGCGCCGAATCCCCGCGCGATGCGCCGCAAGCAGCTTGTCTTTGATGCCGCCCACCGGGAGCACCTTGCCGCGCAGCGTGATCTCACCCGTCATCGCCAGATCGCTCCGCACGGGCAGCCCCGTAAACAAACTCGCCATCGCAAGGCTCACGGTTACGCCCGCCGAAGGCCCGTCTTTGGGCACCGCGCCCGCCGGAAAATGCACGTGGAGATCGATGTTGTCGAAGGCTTCAGGCTCCAGTTTGAGCAAATCCGCCCGCGCGCGAATGAGGGAATGGGCCGCATGCACCGATTCCTTCATCACCTCGCCGAGCTGCCCCGTCAGCACCAGTTTGCCGTGACCGCGCATCTTGATCACCTCGATCACGAGCACCTCGCCCCCCGTCGAAGTCCAGGCGAGACCGTTGGCCACCCCCACCTCGTCGCGCTCCATCCCTTCGTCGTGCAGAAACTTGCGGGGCCCCAAAAAGCGTTCCAAATCCTCGGTTTTGATTTCGGTGGTGAGGGGCTTTTGAAGGGTTTTCGGCGTCTTTGGCGCCTCTTCTTCCGAAGCTTCGCGGCGCGCCCGCTCCTGCATCTCCACCCGTTCCCGCGCGAGCTTGCGGCTGATGCGCTCCAGATTGCGCTTTAACCCGCGAACCCCCGCTTCCCGCGACCAATAGCGCGCGATCGCCCCCAGGGCTTCGTCTTCAAACCGCGGCGGCTGATCGGCGATCCCGTGATCCGCAAAGACGCGCGGCAAAAGATGGCGCTTCGCGATCTCGATCTTCTCTTTCTCGGTGTAGCCCTCGATGGTGATGAGCTCCAGGCGGTCGAGGAGCGGCTTCGGGATGTCGTGGATGTAGTTGGCGTTGACGATGAAGAGCACCTTCGAGAGATCGAAGGGGATATTAAAATAGTGATCGGTGAAGCTGTCGTTTTGTTCGGGATCGAGCAGCTCGAGCAGGGCGGATGCGGGATCGCCGCGGTGATCGGAGCCGAGTTTGTCGATCTCGTCGATCATCATGAGCGGGTTCATGGTGCCGGCTCGGGTTAAGCCCGTCAACACCTTACCGGGCAGGGCGCCAATGTAAGTCCGGCGATGACCGCGGATTTCGGCCTCATCGCGCACGCCGCCCACGCTGATCCTGAAGAATTTGCGGCCGATCGCTTCGGCGATGGCGCGGCCCAGACTGGTTTTGCCCACGCCCGGAGGTCCCGCAAAGCAGAGGATGGCGCCTTTGTGGTTGGGGTTCAGTTTGCGCACGGCCAAAAATTCGACGATGCGCTCTTTGACCAAATCGAGGCCGAAATGCCCTTCGTCCAGAATCCGCTGCACGTGATCGAGCTCGATGCGCTCTTCGGTGGTCTTGCCCCAGGGCAGCGCAAAGAAGCGTTCCAAAAAGGTTTTGATCACCTGATATTCGCTGGCGCTCGGCTGAATCTGGCGCAGGCGATCGATCTCGCGGGTCACCTCTTCGTTGATTTCGGGGCTCAGGTTTAAGGCGAGCAGCTGGGTCTGATATTTGGAGGCCTCATCTTCGCCCAGCTCCTCGTCGCCGAGCTCCTTGCGGATGGTCTTGATCTGCTGGCGCAGGTAGAACTCGCGGCGGGTTTCGTCGATTTCCTGCTTGACGCGGCGATCCACCTCCTGGTTGATGCGCGCTTTTTCGAGTTCGCGGCCCAGGAGTTCGAGCACCACTTCGAGGCGTTCGCTGTAATCCTCGGCTTTGAGCACGCGCAGGCGATCCTGGAACTCAAAGCGCAGGCCCGAAGCCACGATGTCGGAGAAGCGGCCCGGGTTGTCGCGGTTCTGAATCATCATGCCGAGCAGATCGCGGGGATATTTGGGGCTCAGTCCCGAGAGCTCTTCGTAGAGGGTGACCGCGCGGCGCGTGTTCAGCACCGAAGCGATCGGATCGCCGAAGATCTCTGGGACCGCCTCCACCTCGGCCTTGAAGTAGGCGGAGTCGCCGCCGTAAGCGAGGATCCGCACGCGCTCGAGGCCGTGAAGGGTGACGCGACGGCTGTTTCCGGCGCCTTTGACGCGATTTAAGATCCGCGCCACCACGCCAATGTTGGCGATCATGTCGGAACTGATGAGCCGCGTTCGCTCGTCGCCGTCCGCAAAGCCCAGCACGATGAGCGAGTCGGTTTCGGAAGCGTCGTCCACCAGCTGTCCGTTGATTTCGCCGTCAATTTGCACGGTCGCTACCGAAAGCGGAAACAGCACCGTCGATCGCAGCGGCAACACCGGCAAAAGTTGATGCAGCGCCAAAGGCATCTCGTCCATGGAACCCTCGTCTTACAAAAAAACCAAAACTTCGCCCACGGCCCCACGCTTTAAGGGATCGCGGTTGATGGCGCGGCGCACCTGCACCACATCGAGCCTGAGCCCCGCATAGAGCGCGTGGGTTTCGGGCACGGAGGCGTTTGAGAGCAGGCCGCGAACCTTGCGGGCTTCGAGCGATCGAAAGGCCTCAGCCAGCCGCTGCTGCTCGGGCGCGCCAAAAGGCTGACCGTCGTAATGGGTAAAGCGCGCCGTCGAACTTGCGGGCCAGTAAGGCGGATCGCAATACACAAAATCCCCCGCCTTCGCTTTTTGCATCACCGGCTCAAAATCGCCGCAGCAGATCTCCACGTTTTGAAGGCAGCTTGCGCAGGCGCGCAGGTTTTCGAGATCGATCTGATAATGCGACTGCTTGCCGAAAGGCACGTTAAAGCCGCCCTTGCGGTTTAAGCGATAGAGCCCGTTAAAGCCGCAGCGGTTTAAATAGATCGCGCGCGCCGCGAGTTCGGCGGGTTTTAAGGCGCGCCAGTCCATCGCCCGAACCGCGTAATAGGCCTCCTGCTCCTGGGGCCAGCGATCGAAAGCCTGCGCCACAGCGTCGGGATCCTCGCGGATCGCCTGCCAGACGGCGCAGAGTTCGGGGTTTCGATCGTTTAAGACCGCCCGCTCGAAGCGATGCCTTTTGGCCAGCGCGAAGAAGAGCGCGCCGCCGCCCAGAAAGGGCTCAAAATAGCAACCGATCTGGTTCGGGACGCGTTTTAACAGCTCGCAAAGCAGGCTCCGCTTGCCGCCCGCCCATTTTAAAAACGGAAACGGAGGGGCGCGATCGCAGACTTCAGCCTCGCCAGCCGGTAAGGCAGAATCCGCAGGCACCGCAAACGAAGTCCCGCTCATGCCGCATCGCCCGAAGGGGCCGCCTTTTTAAAGAAGCCGCGCACGCCCAGAAACAAAACCAGCACCGAGAAAAGCGCGATGAGCCCGCCCCAGAACCAGTAGGGCAAAAACAGCTCTTTTGCGATATGCCCCACGTCCGAGACGTGAATGCCCGTCGCCGTCCGCGCCTGATTCGTAAATAAATAGTCGGCGCGCGAAAAGACGCAGAGCGCGAGTTCCGTCGAGAAGAACAGCACCGCCCCCTGCTGCAGGCGATCCTTTCTCGAAGCGATGAGCAGCGCACAGATCGCCACGAGGCAAACCGACATCACGACGCCCACCATCGTGCGCACCACGAAGATCAGCGAGAGCAGAGAGAGCAGCCCGCCCACGCCCAGCGCGATCCGCGCCTTTTTGGCCGTCCGCCCCAGCCAGAAACCCAATGCCGCAAGGATCGGCGCCCCGCAGAGCCCGCCCGCAGAGACGATCGCTTTTCGAATCGCCCCCGCATCAGACGCGATCGCGTAGGTCGCAAGCCCCGAGGCATCGGACCACATTTCGAGCTTCAGGAAATCCCCGCCCATCAGAACCGCCGCAACGCCGTGGCCCATCTCGTGCACAAAGGTTGAAAAGAGCACAAACGGGTAAGCAAAGGTTCGCAGCGCGGGCACGTAATAGAGCAGGAGCGTCACCACCAGGGCGCCCAGAAGCATCGCGCGCGTCCACCGCAGGTCATTTTGTTCGTCGGCCATGTTCACTCCACACAGGTATAAAAATGCAGCGTCTGAGCCGCACCTTCCGAAAGGGTCACCAAATTGCGCCCCGAAGCGTCGTAAGCGCAAGCTTCACCCTGATGCTCGGAGAGCGGCCCCAAAAAAGAAAATCGCAAATCCGCGGCGTTCAGTCCCGAAAGACCGTGGGGCAGCGCGTATTCAAAGATGCCCGTATATAAACGGAGCAGCAAGCGTTCGCCTGAGGGATGCAGATCCGCCCCCGTCACCATGCGACCGTATTTGATGCCCAGCCCCGGAGATTCGAGCGCCGTCACAGTCGTAAGCTCGTTTGGCCCATCGGTCGCGAGCGAAGCTGCGGTAAACAGGCGAAACGAGGGCCCGTCAACCTTTTCAAAAAAATACGGCTGCCCCTGGGGTGAGACCGCGATCGCTTCGCAATCGATCTTCTCGCCGCCCGGGTATCGGATCGCGTAGGCCGAAAGCGCCGTTTTGGGCAGGGTCAGTTCGCCCAGATCGGGTTCGGGCAGAACGTAGAGCCACAAAGTTTCGCGCCGGGGACGAATGTTGTTGCCCGTGTCGGCCAGCCAGAGACAGATCTGAGCCTCGATCCCCGCCGGACAGGGCCCCACCGCCAGATCTTCCAGATCCTTGAATTGAAGCGCGTCAAAGCGAACTTCGGCGCGGATTTGACCGAACATGTCAATTCCGAAGACGCGCGCGCTGTCGCCCGAATCGTTGTGGACCCAAAAGACCCCCTGGTGACGCCTCGATGCGGCGATGCCCGAGATTTCTTTGAGCTCGCCGCAAAGGATCTTGCCCAGATCCTTAGGGGATCGGTAATCGTCCGCGCAGAGGGCCGGCGTTTTTGGAAGGTTCCCGGGCGTTAAAATCGGGGCGGCCTGAACGGTGACGACCTTACAATACTCGCTTTTCTTTGCTTCGCCGGCGATTCCCGAGTCTCTGGTCGCCGAATTTTTTGCAGCGCCATGCAATCCCGAATCTCGGGAAGCGCCTGGAATTGCGGCGCCATGCAATCCCGAATCTCGGGAAGCCGATTTTTTTGCAGTGCCATGCAATCCCGAAGCTCGGGAATCGTTTGGACGGGCGTCGCCAGACTCTCCCGAGCGTCCGGTCGATGCGCGCTGAGCCGCGCCGGCATCTCCCGGGCATTGGGAATGGGAGGCGCAGGACAGGAATCCGCCCGAAACGCATCCGTATAAAAGAGCGGCGATCGCGTGATGCATGCACAAACCTTTGAAACGAGCGGCGCGCAGTTTGCCATAACTGAGACCAAAAGCGCACCCGCCTTGCGCGCCACGAACCCCTTTTTTGAATCCCGAACCCCCCCTCTAACTGCCGCTGCCGCATGCAATTCGCAGAAAAAGGGGTGACTTTTTGCTACAATGCCGGTACGTTTTGACCGTTCACGTTACCGAGAGGGGGTATAGGTGAAGCGCGCGACACAATTCTTATTATGCACGTCCGCTTCGATGTGCGTCTCGCTCGCCGGATCGCCCGCCCATGCGGATTTGTCCGACGACTTCATTTTTGGTTCCTACGGGCGTGTGGGAATCTCATCCGACGGCGAAGGCGCTGCGGGACAAAAAGCCAGCATCGTGCCTTACGGGCCCAGGCTCGCCGAAGACAACTACCTGGAACTCGATCTGGGTTACTGGGCCTGGCGCGGCGAAAACGCCAAAGTCAAGATCATGACGGGCGTCGCCTTTGGAGATGCGCTGTTCCATTACAACGGGCAATGGGACGCCTCGATGTCGCTCCGCCAGCTCTATCTTGAAGCCGAAGACATCGCCAAGACCGGCATCTACACCTGGCTCGGCAGCCGCTGCTACCGCGGAGACGACATCTACCTCCTCGATTTCTGGCCCATGGACGAACAAAACACCCTGGGTCTCGGCGTCGGCTGGCGCGACAGCATGACGGAACTCACGCTGCATACCGGTGTCAACCGCTTAAACAACAAATACCAGTTCGAGAGCATCTCGGTGCCCGACAACTACTACGGCTCCACCAGCATCGACATCCTGGATCGCCAGCGTTCGGTCACCTCGCTCAAGGCCGAGCGGCGCTTTGGCGGCAACGACGGCGCTCTGGGACTCAAGCTGCGCCTTTACGGTGAGTTCCATTACCTGCCCTCGGGCACCGAGCCCAACGGCGACGCCCTCACCAACGATGCGACACGCGACACGCGCGAGTTGCCGAACGATCGCGGCTTTTTGGCCGGTTTGCAGTTCGGCATGTGGAATTTTGCGCGCAACGGCCATCTGAACGTCTGGCTCCGCTACGCCACGGGCCTCGCCGCCTACGACGAGCTCGCCATCCCCGCCGCCCAAAACCTCGACCGCCGCGCCGTGGACGCCCACGAATTCCGCCTCGCCTTCTCGGGCAACGCCGAATTCCCCATCGCCGACGATCTGGGCTTTGGCATCGCTTACGGCGGTTACTTCCGCAACTTTGAAGACGGCGACGGCAACGAGGAAGATTTTGACGACCGCAACGAAGGCGTCATCGCCGTCCGCCCCGAACTCTTTGTGGGCCTCTTTACGCCGGCCATCGAAGTCTCCTACCAGTTCAGCCGCGCCAACGGTTTAAACCCGCGCAGCCAGAATCAGGACATGGCGTCGGTCTGGCAATTCGGCCTGGTGCCTGCCCTCACCTTCTCGAAGGATCCCGGCACCTATTCCCGCCCGCAGCTGCGCTTCATTTACTCGATCTCCAAACTGAACCAGGCAGCCCTCGATCGCTACGCTGCCGACGATCCCCGATCTGACAAAGACATTGTCCACTACATCGGCGCCCGCGCCGAATGGTGGTTTGGCCGCGGAGGTGGTTACTGATGGCCCGCTTACTGACCCGACTGAGCCCATTGGCGTCTTTGGTGGCGCTCACGCTGACCACCGCCATGCCTTCATGCGTCGATGTCGACACCAGCATGCCGCACAAGACGATCGTCAAGGACTGGCGCGACGAGATCATCTATCAGGTGATGATCGACCGCTTTGAAGACGGCGACAAATCGAACAACTGGGACGTGAAATACAACACCGCCGTCGCCTTCCACGGCGGCGACTGGCAGGGCCTCATCGACCGGCTCGATTACATCGAGGATTTGGGCGTGACCGCGCTCTGGATCAGCCCCGTGGTCAAGAACGTCGAAAACGACGCCGGCTTCTACAGCTACCACGGCTACTGGACCCAGGACTTCATGTCGGTCAACCCCCATTTCGGTGACATGGCCAAGCTGAAAGAGCTCGTCCGCAAATGCCACGAGCGCAACATCAAGGTGATCCTCGACATCGTCACCAACCACGTGGGCCAGCTGTTCTATTACGACATCAACAACAACGGCAGCCCCGACGAAGGCGTCCAGGGTGGCGGCGGTTCTCCGTACCGCAGCGAAAACGCAGATCAAGCCTCAGGCATCGTCCATGTTTCGGAATGGGACCCCGATTACGATTTCCGCGGCATCTACGGTGTCACCTCGCTCGGCGAAAACGGCCTCGCTCCCCTGCGCTGGCTCAACTGGCCGAACGTGCACCGCGTTCCACCACAACCCGAAGAATTTGCCAACTTCGATTGGTTTAACGCCAAGGGCCGCGTCACAGCATGGGAATCCAACTGGCTTGCCAATGAACGGCCCCGCAGCACCGTCTCTTCCTATTCTTATGAGTACTGTATGAATCGGGAAGCGACGAGGAATGATTACTGGTGCAAAAACATCTATTATGTATATTGCACTGCGGGTGATGATTACAACAACAACAACAACCCTATCAAATGGGATAACAACAAAAACAGGTATGCCTATTGCAACCAAGACGGAAATTGCTGCCAAAACTACGCACACAAGCGCCTTCGTGAGCAGGAAATCCTGGGCGACTTCCCCGGCGGCTTAAAAGATCTCAGAACTTCTCGCGAAGATGTGCGCCAGGCGCTGGTCGACGTATTCTCCTACTGGATCGAAGAAGCCGATTTCGATGGGTTCCGCATCGACACGCTGAAGCACCAGGAGCCCGATTTCTTTGAATATTTTGCGCCCCGCATCCGCAAGGCCGCCAAAGATTTGGGTAAAAACAACTTCTTCATGTTTGGCGAAGCCTTCGATGGCAACGACGAACTTCTGGGCGAATATACCCAGGGCCAGGGCGTTGACTCGGTCTTCTATTTCTCGGCCAAATTCCAAATCTTTGAAAACGTGTTCGGCGAAGGCCAATCATCGCAAAAGATCAAAGAACTTTATAATGGTCGTAAGGCGCCATTTGAAGCAAAGTACGACGACGCCAACTATCCCGACTGCGAAGGCGAAAACTGCGATCCCAATTATCCGAAGCGGCCTTACAGGCTTGCGGGCAAGCCGCGCTACAACGATCAGCCCAAGGAAAACGGCCCGATCGACGAAAACGGCAACGGCCTGACCAGCCAGCAGCTGCTCGTCCATTTTATGGACAACCACGACGTGGCGCGGATTCTGTTCTCTTTCAATCAGTTCAACGACCGATATTTTCCCAACGAGCCCCCAGAAATTCGCCGCGAAGATGCCAGGAAGCGCCTGCACAACGCGCTCACCTTCCTGCTGACCACCGACGGCATTCCTTGCATTTATTACGGCACCGAGCAGGACTTTGACGGCGGCCCCGATCCCTCGAACCGCGAGGACATGTGGAATACGGGCTTCAAGACCAGCGGCGCGACTTTCAAACTGACGCAGAAACTGATCAAGCTGCGCAAAAAATATGCTCCGCTCCGCAGAGGTGAATTCAAATTCATCGATTATCAGGACAACCTGGTCGCATTTGAGCGCGTCAATGATGGTGAAAACGTCCTCGTGCTGATCAACTCAAGCAACGACCGGGGCACGGCCATCGGCGTCACTGGACTGCAAACCAGTTTCAGTTCCGGCACCCAGGTTTACGACGTCCTGAACGATCAGGGCCCGTACACCGTTGGCAGCGGTGGCAAGCTCGACATCGACCTCGCAGCCAGAGGCGATCCCGACAATCCAGCCGCCCGCATCCTCGTCACCCAGCCCTAATCCCCCATCCTCACATCAAGTCGGCTTTCGATGAAAGGGCAACCCCTTGAACCTCAAAGTCGCTCGTTCCCTTCTCGCGCTCAGCTTCGCGCTCGCGGCTTTTTCAGGCTGTGAACGCGAAAGCGACGATCCAAAGCCTTCGCACGATCGCATCTGCCAGCTTTCGGTGGCCATGGCATTGCCCGGGCGCCCCGTGAACGTCAATCTGCACGCCTCCCTCGACGGCCAAACCTGGAACAGCTATGCCATGACGCGCGAAGAAGGCACGCAAAACTGGCGGATCGATCTCGATCTTCCGCCCGGGGAATGGCTTTACCTCGTCGATGTGGACGGTCGCACCAGCCTCGATCCCACAAACCCGCTCTCCACCAACAGCGAAAGCGATGAACCCGACGGCGGCGTCAAAGAATACAGCCTGATCCGCGTGGAAGACTGCACCAAGCCCGCCCTGTTCATCGATCAGAACGAAGTCTTCATCGCAAATGGTGAACCCGCCCGCCGTTTTGGCCTGATCTTCACCCGCAGCAAGAATGACTCGCCCATCGATCCCGAAAGCCTGACCGCGAAAGTTTACGGGCAGAACATTTACGGCATTCCCCAGAAGATTTGGGCCGAGGACGACTACGTTTGGGTTGAAGTGACCGGCCTGAACCGGGGCAAATACCAGATGATCATTGAAGCCAAAGACAAAGAGGGCGAAGCGATCATCTCTGTTGGCCCGGACGGCAGCATTCGCCGCGATTTAAAGGCGCCTTTTTGGATAGAGGATGAGCTTTTCCGCTGGGAAGATGCCCTGATTTATCAGCTCGTCACCGATCGTTTTGCCAGATCCGACCGCGATTTTACCGCAACCGAAGCCCACAGTAACGAGTGGGTCCTTTTTGATGAGTCCACCCCTATTAACGGCCACCTGCCCGACGCGAACGCTAAAGCCGTTACCCAAAATGGCGAAACCGATCCCCCAAGCGGCGCTGCAGATACCAAAAACGGTTACAAGGGCGCCAAAAATGGCGATCCGGATGCCCAAAAGGGTGAGTCATCGGCCAAAAATGGTGAATCATCGGCCCAAAAGGGTGAATTTGTTTCCAAAAGCGGCGAGGAAGCTTCCGATATTTGCGCCCAATCTCTCATCGACAGGCACATGAGCACCGCCAGAGAGGATTCCTTCACCATCGGTAGTCAGACCTGCGTCCGCAAGATTTGGGTGCGGCACGGTGGCGACATCAAGGGCATCACCCGCCATCTCCGCGAAGGCTATTTTGATCGGCTGGGCGTCAACGCCCTCTGGATCTCGGCGCTCAACAAGAACCCCGACGGCCTTTGGCACGGCATCTTAAGCTCCGGGCGCTTCTCGGACAGCTACCACAATTACTGGCCCACCGATCCGCGCCAGCCGGACGCGCGCTTTGGCACCGAGGAAGACATCCGCGAGTTTGTAAGGGAAGCGCACGCCCGCGGCATCCGGGTTTTGATGGACATCGTCTTAAATCACGTGCACGAGCAGCATCCCTATTGCGGTCACGTGGCGGGCCAGACGCCCTTCTGCCCCGCGCATCCCGAATGGTTCGTCCCCGAGATGCTCATTTGCAACAACGGCCATTGGGGCGATCACATCCTCGACTGCTGGTTCAACGATTACATGCCCGACATCGCCTGGAATCGCATCGACATCCTCAAAACCCAAATCGACGACGCGCTCTATTGGGTCGAGCATTTCGATTTTGACGGCCTGCGGGTGGACGCGGTGCCCATGATGCCGCGATTTGTGACGCGCTGGCTCACTTCGAAACTGCACGAGCGCTTTGAAGGGCTCGATACCCGCCATTATCTGGTGGGCGAATATTTTACGGATCAGTCAAACCGCAACGGCGTGCGCTGGTATCTGGGGCCTTACGGCCTGGACGGGCTCTTCGATTTTCCGCTCATGTTCAATCTTCGCGATATTCTGGCCAAAAACCTGGAGCCCATGTGGAATCTTTATGAATATTACATAGACAGCGAGGAAGCCTATAGCGGAAGTACCGCAGTAATGGCCAATTTTGTGAGCAATCACGATGTTCCGCGCTTTGTCTCCCTGGCGGAAGCGGGCCGGGAATTCGGCGGTTACCCCGATCGCCCTGCAACCCGGGAGGCATACGACCGCCTGGTGCTCGCTTACACCTTCGCCTACACGATCCCGGGCGCGGCTACGCTCTATTACGGCGACGAATTGGGTATGCCCGGCAACAACGATCCCGACGACCGCCGCGACATGTATTTTGAGTCCGAATGGACGCCGTTTGAACAAGAAACCTATAATCAAATCGCGGTGTTAGGACGCATGCGCCAATGTTTACCGGCTTTACGCCGCGGAGCCTTCAAGATCGTCCGGGCGGAAGCAGAGCGAGTGATTTACATGCGGGATGCGGGCGACGGCGCTCCGGCCATCATCGCCCTTTCGAGAAATCCCAAATGGGACCAGACGGAAGATGGGCGAAATCAGAGGATTCCCCTGCCCATGCCCGACGATTTTGAAAGCCCCTCAAAAACGTTCATCGACGTGTTTTCCAAACAAAAACTCTCTCGCACTCTTGAAGGATTGGAGTCTCTCGAGTTACCATCATTTAAAGCAGCTTTGTTGATCCCGGCCGATCATCCTTGCGCTGCAGAACTCCAGGCAAACTGAGAAAGAGAACCGATATGCATTTGTTACGATGGCTTCCCTTTTTCACGCCTCCGTTCCCACCCGCGATTGACCAACAGATTTAAAACGGGCAACAGATGGAATTCCCACAACAATTCGGTAAATACACGCTCTTAAAGCGCATCGCCACCGGCGGAATGGCCGAGGTTTTTCTGGCAAAGCAGAGGGGCCTGGGCGGCTTTGAAAAGGAAGTCGCTATCAAGCGCCTTCTGGCGCACCACGCAAAGAATGCCGAACTCGTGGCCATGTTCCTCGACGAGGCGCACATCGCCGCTCAGCTGACGCATGTCAACATCGCGCAAATTTACGATTTTGGTTGTGAAAACAACCAATATTACATCGCCATGGAATATGTGCGGGGCGTCGATCTCTGCACCCTCTGCACCCAAAGCATTCAAAGCGGTAACTTTTTGCCCTTAAACCACGCTGTCCGCATTATGGCCGACATTTGCGGTGCGCTCGAATACGCGCATCACGCCAACAACAGCGATGGAATACCGATGGGCATCGTTCACCGCGACATCTCGCCCACTAACATTTTGCTCGGCTTCGATGGTTGCGCCAAGCTCGTCGATTTCGGAATTGCCAAAGCCGAAGACAAAGCGATCACCACGCAATTCGGTGAGGTCAAAGGCAAGTACGGGTACATGTCGCCTGAACAGGCTGCGGGCGAAGAAGTGGATGCGCGAACCGATCTCTTTGCGGTGGGCATCAACCTTTACGAGATCACGCTGGGGCGCCGTCTGTTTTCGGCCGATTCCGAGGCGGAAGCGTTTAAAGCGATTCAGAAATGCGACATCCCGAAGCCGCGAAGCATCGATCCCCGTTTTCCTGAGGGACTTGAGCGCATCATTTTGAAGGCTTTGGCTCGCGAACCGGGGGAGCGCTATCAGACAGCGGGTAAGTTCCAGATGGATTTGGAAGAGTTCCTGGCTCAATCGGGACTCCGATCCACCACGGGCATGCTCGCGAGTTACATGCGCAATCTCTTTAAAGAGAAATTGGCGCAGGAAGAAGAAGAAAAGAAGCTGCTCGCTCAGATGTCGGCGTCCTCGCGTCCGGTTTACAGCTCTACTCTTAAGGCTGCGGCGCAGAAGGGTTCAGGTGTGAAGCTTCCGGGTTCAGGTTCGGGCTTAAAGCTGCCCGGATTAACGCCGGGGCTGAAGGCGACGTCATTAAAGACGAGCACGGGAACCAGTTCGCTGAAACTTGGAACCAATCCGCCTGCATTTAAGATCCCCACTTTAACGCCTAAATATAAGACGCAAAAACCCGAAGCCGAAGCGCCAGCCGAAGAATCTGAAGCTTCGAAAGCCAAGCCCGTTTCTTTGTCATCAAAGCCTGAGGCTCCCAGGCCGAACCCCGTTTCTTTGTCATCAAAGCCAGAGGCTCCCAGGCCGAACCCCGTTTCTTTGTCATCAAAGCCTGAGGCTCCCAAACTAAAGCCCGTCTCTTTGACTGCAAAGCCTACGGGTCCAAATTCAAAGCCCGTCTCTTTAACTGCAAAGCCTACGGGTCCAAATTCAAAGTCCGAGACTCCCAAACCAGAGCCCGAAGCTCAAAAAGCAGAGCAGCTTGTTTCCGATTCCGAGGCCACAGAAGCTCAGAATCAGCAGACTGCTTCAAATTCAGAGTCTATCGAAGAGCAGGCTCAGCAGGTTGCTTCAAATACAGAGCCCAACGAATCTCAGGCCGAGCAAGCTGCTTCAGATTCAGAGTCAAGCGAGCCACAGGCTGAGCAGGAAGTTGCCGTTGAAGAGGCGCAGGTTTTGGAGCCTGAGTCCATCCAATCGGCTTCAGACATAGATGACGTAATTCCAGATGAAGACATTGCGGATGAGGAGCCGGAGCCATCGGAACCTCAGAGGCATGTTGCGCCTGCAATCTCAGACAATCCGCATGCGAAGCCGATCGCTGCGCCTGAAATCGTCGAGCTTGAGGATGAAGCAGCGGATGCTGCCGCAGAAGCTGTGGTTCAGGTAAAAACCAACACGCCGCCTGCGCTTCCGGACGTCATTCAGCAATCGAGCGTCAATCTGCAAGCCCGGCCGGCGCCGACCGATGTCTGGTCGATCAACGCCATGGCGCCCACAAAGGTGTCGCATCAAAAACCCAAGACAGATCATCAGGATTGGAAGGTTCCCAACCAAGCCTCTCAGGATTGGATTGATTTTGACGATATGGATGAGAAAAAAACGCATTCCAAAGCTGGTTTATGGGTGTTGCTGATTCTGCTTGCGGCAGGCGCGGGCATCTTTTTCCTGCTCCGTGGCGGAAAAGAGGTGGGCGATAAACCCGATTTTTACGTCCCTGGTTACAATCTGACGGGCGACGTTAAGGCACCAGAGCCCGAGCGTCTGCCAACCGTTGCGCTTCAAATCCATTCAGAGCCAGAGGGGGCGACCATCATCTGGAACGGTCAGCATGTAGAGGCTTTGACGCCCACAACGATTCAGGCCTTTGCCAATCAGCAGGGTCAGCTTCGTCTTTTGAAAGCGGGTTACTTGCCCAGCGAACAGAGCGTCTCGATTGGGGCAACGGAGCAAACCGTCAATGCAACCTTAAAGCAGGGAACGCCAGCCACGGCGAAGCTGAAGATCGAAAGCGAGCCTGAAGGCGCAACGGTCTTTATCGATGGCATAGAGCGAGGCAAAACACCTTTACCGCTCACCGATGTGATGACGGGCAACTTCGTTCACATTCGGCTTGAGAAGCCTGGATTTTTGCCGCGCAACGCGAACTATATGCTGAAAGAGGGTGACGATCGCACGGTCATCTATCGCCTGCTTGAAGACAACCCTGACGCACCGAAGGTTCGGAACGCCATCGTGATGGTGGACGCTGAGCCCATTGGCGCAGAGATCCATTCCCGCAACGTCGAGGGTAACTTTGTAAGCCAGGGCAAGGCCAATAACATCAGCATCTCTATCAATACACCGATCAACCAGCCCATTTACCTGCGCGCTTCTGCCCCGAACAGACCTCAGGTCTTCTATGCTCTGGACGTGCGTGACGTTTACAACAACGTGCATCTGCGGATGGAAGAGCCCAAAAAGTTTACCGGACAGTTCAGCCTTGCAGGCGTAAAAGACATTACGGTTTACGTAGGCCCCGAGGAGCTCGGTAAAACGCCGTTAAAGGATATTAAACTGGAAGCGGGCACACATCCCATCGTTCTGGTCGACGAATCGACCGGTCAGCGCTTTGACTCCAACATCACCGTTGAACAGGACAAGCATTTAAAGCTCAAGGTCATTCGCGACAAAAACGGACTTGGCATCCGCTGATCGCATCTTAAGCCTGCCCTTCCCCTGCAATCCCCTCTTCCCCCAAATCACAACAGACAGCAGGCAAAAAAAAGGGCGCCCGAAAGCGCCCTAAGCCTTGCGCTTATAAAGAGCCTTTAAACTTCTCGAAAATTTCTCCGCCCTTTTGCAAAATCTCCACCGGCAGATCGAGCGCGAAGACCAGCGATTGATTTTCGGTCCCGAGACTCAGCGTCAGACCAGACTTGCATTCGATGCCCTTCACGTAGGGCTCAAGCGGATTCTGGCCGCCCATCTTGATGGCATGGATGAGCAAAACCGGATTGATCGACGTAATAAAGAAGGGCGAAGGCGCTGCAAACTGGAACGCGCGCTTGACGATGGGAGCCTGGGAGAGGTTCTGTTCCAGCGGCGCCGATAACAATTTCTCGATGCGCTTCGCAGCCAAAGTGGAATCCTGACCTTCACCGTAAGCGATGGCCCCAAGTTCATTGTTGAACGATAAAAAGACGTGGGATTCCGTTGGAATGCTCACCCCGGGGAATAATCCGGGCGTCTTTGTGGTCAAAGCGGCAATCGCGCGCTCGCCCTGCTTTGCAACTTCAGGATTAAACGAGAGCGTCACTCCCAATTTTTCCTGCGCCGCTTTGATGGCCGAATCTTCGATTAACTTTGGAATCCCTCCCTGCGCTTCTTTTAATTTGGCTGCATCGCGAACACCGAACAAGGCTGCAAATTCCAAGCCCTGCTCTTCGGGAATACCCGCAAAGACTGCGCTCGAACTGACGCCCGCTGCGATCGCATCGAACAGAGGTCGCGATAACGTCTGCAGGCCTGCCCCATCGTCGCCCAGCTGCGGCAAAATGTAACGGTTGAATTGCTCAAAGGCGGAGTCTGCAAACTTTTGCATGCTTAAATCTGCCCCAACCCAGAACGGCGCATCGGCCGGCAAATGGGTCAGTTGCGATTGAAGCGCGGATCCCTCGGGCTTTAAGAGCCCCACTGTCTTTGCCAACTCGGTGCCCCCCTTGGGCGTAGCCCTGGCCTTCAGCTGCAAACCATCGTCGTCTGCGCGCAAAGTGAACTGAAGCTCATCACCCTCAAGCAGCACCTGCTCCGCAACGCGAAGAACCACCTGCATATCGATGTTCGCCGCAGGCCCAACGCGCTTTTGAATCGAGCGAATGGACGACTTAAACCGCGCGAGCGCCCCCTCCGGCTTTCCATCGTAAAGCTTTAAAACATGGTCGAGGCGCAATGTAAAATGGCCCAGATCGCTCTGCGGAAGCTTTAACAGCGCTTCCAAAAAGGGCTTCACCTCTGCAAAAAGCGGCGCTTCCCTTGTCATCACCACATACCCGGGCATGAAGTTCACATAGACGGGCGTCTTTGCGGAAGCATTCTTGAGGTAAGAGTAAGCGTTGCCCTGATCCTGCTGCTTCAGCTCGTTCGAAGGCAAAGCCTGCACCAGCGCCTCTTCGCCGGTAATGCCCACCACCACGACCGATGGATTGCGATATTTCTTGGCATCCGCCAGCACAAAATACACCGGCTTCTTCACATCCAGCGATGATGAGGTCTTCAGCGAAGCGGTCCCTTGAAAGATCGCCTTCGCCATCTCAATGAACGGCATATTCATCGGCATCGCTTTGTTCGCCATGGTCTGAAGCGAATTGAGCGCTGTCTCCAAAGTGAGCGTGCCTCCGAAAGCGATCACCGACTCTGGCACCTGCAAAGTTTGAAGCGCTTGCGCCGCAGCCTCGGGCTTAACGATGGGTGGTGCCGGGGGCGCTTTTTCAACCTCCGGCTTCGACTGACAACCCAAAGCGATTGCAGCCACAGCGGCACATAAAAACTTTGCCTGACGTTTCATCACAAAACCTTTCCCGCGCTTCTGCGCGCCATCATTTTCGAAATGCCCCAATGGATTGCTGAGAACGGCTCTCTTTTTCACACAATTTCTTGACAAGAGAAAACAAAATCTGCTATCTCGCGATGATTATTTCAATTTTCTGCTGTTCAAAAGGATCTCATCTTGCATACTCACAAAATTGCGTCATTCTTCGCCGTCCTTCCTGCTCTTTGCTTAGCCCTCTCCGCTCAAAATGCACAGGCCGAAGTTGAACCGATGAGCCTTGAACTCTCGGTTTTTGGCGGTGGTTTTGAAGGCGATGCCGTCGTCGACGCCGGTCCCACCGTGGGCGCCCGCGTGACTTATTCTTTCTTAAAACTGGTGGGCGCCGAGCTCAGCTACAACCTGGTGTTTACCGAACATACCGAACGCAAGGGCGAATTTGAAACCGAAAAGCATTCCGAAGACAAGCTTTTGCACCATATCGCCCTGGGCGGCGTCTTAAACCTGGCCGACTGCGCAGTCACGCCCTTTTTAACCGGCGGCGTCGGCATGGTTTATATGGACGATGTCGATTTTGCCTGGCATCTGGGCATGGGCGTCCGCTATTTCCTCAACGATTTCATCGGCTTCAGAGCAGATCTGCAAGGGATTTTCTCGCCTGGCGCTCCCGCCGAAGACGACTTTGCGCATTTTACCCTGAGCGCCGGCATCGTAGGCCGCTTTGGCGTCACCAAGAGCTACGAGAACTTCGATCTCTCGGTCAATATGGACGAGACCACAGCAACCGCTGCGCCCGCTGCGCCTGATTCCGCTGCGCCCGCTGCTCCCGCTGCTCCTGCTGCTCCTGCTGCGCCCGCTGCTCCTGATTCCGCAGCGCCTGTAACCGCCCCCGCATCCGAACCGGCCCCCTGATCGGCGCCACTGCCCGCCGTGATCACCGTCACCACATTTTATCGCCAGGAACCCCCAAAACGCTCCTGGCTGCCCAAACTGCTGGGATGGGGGCTCCTCGCCCTCCTCGCCCTCACCTGCGTTGCGTCCTGCGGTTTTATCGCCTGGCGCAGCCTCTATCGCACCGCCATCACCGAGCGCGCCCTCGCTTTCAGCCAAAAAAAAGGCATCGATCTTCGGATCAGCTTCGTGGACGCGATGACGCCCGGCGAGATCACCCTGCAGGGCGTTCACGTCACCCCCAACCCCCGGGCAACGGTTTCTGCGGTCCTGCCCAAAACCGACGTCTCGCTCGATCTCGACGCGCTGCAAGAGGGCGAATCGCCCTTAAACAGCATTCGCAAAGTCAAACTCTCGCAACCGCTCATCCATGTCACCAGCGATGGCACGCCCAAAGGACTCTTAAACGCCCTCAAAGCCGCCATGCCCCAAAGCGAAGCCTCAGAGCCCAAACGCGACGCGCCCCCAAAACAGCGGCGCATTCCCCGCATTCAAATCGAGCAGGGCCGCGTGATCGATCACGGCGGATTCCTGCAACTCCATTCGCTGGAATTCGTTTTGGAGCGAGGGCAATACGAGGGCTCGTTCTATCTGAGCCAGCCCGACATGGGCCCCTGCCAGTTTACGGGCAATTTTGAGCAAATTGAGCTGAGCTGCGAGCGCGCCTTCGACTGGGATCTGCCGAACGATTACCGGTTCTCGGCCGGCGTCGTGGAATTCAGGCGAACGCCCATCCCCTCCGTCCGCATCCCCAAAGCCCACATCAAAACACAACATACTGAAAATAAAAGCTTTTTGAGCGAGCTCTCGGCCGACATCAAGGTCACCCTGGAGCGCATCGAAGGCCGCTGGCCCATCGAACTCAAGCTCGCGTTTCCGGGCGGCGGGCAGATCGAAATCGCGGGCGAAGCCGACGAATCCGGATTCTCGCTCTCGTTTGACGTCACCCAGCTCGACTTAAGCGGGCTCAGTCCCTCGATGCAGGGCAACTTTACGGGCTCGCTCTCGGTCAAAGCCGATCGCAACGAGCGCACCGCGCGCATCAAACCCCGGGGACGCCTGCACGATCTGGTGGTGGAGCATCCCGCATTGAGCGATCAGCCGATCGGCCCCTTCGAGCTCGCCGTCAAAGGCGACATCTTCATGGCGTTCCCCCAAAGCGACTGGCGCAAACTCAAGATCGACATCACCAACGGCAGGGTCGAGCTCGGCGATATTCCCTTCGAAGGCGAATTCCATCTCGACAACACCGGCGATTTTGCGCAGCTGCAGGCCAACGTCCTCACTCCGCGCGTCACCGGCGATGCGGTCACCGATGCGATCCCCAAAGGCCTGCTGCCCAACCTGCAACCCCTCCATTTTGAAGGCGCCACGCAGTTTTCGGCCGAAGTCGCCATCGACATGAGCAATCTGCCCGCCACCAAACTCGACGCCAGCATCGATCTCAAGCGCTTCAAGCTGCAAAGCTATAACCCGAGCATCGATCTGATGAGCCTGCGCAGCCAGTTTGAGACCCATTTTGAGATGCCCGACGAGACCGTCATCGTTCGCGAGCAGGGCCCCGATACCGACCGCTGGGTGCCCCTGGATCGCATCCCTCCGCTTTTCCCGCAGGCGATCACCGCTCAGGAAGACGGCGGTTTTTATCGCCATAAGGGCGTCAGCATGCTGCATCTGCGGGGATCGCTCATCCGCAACCTGGAGCGAGGCAGCTTTGCCCGGGGCGGCTCTACGCTCACCATGCAGCTCGCCCGAAACCTGTTCTTAAACCGGCGCAAAACTCTGGGGCGCAAGCTCGAAGAGCTGATCGTAACCTGGCTTTTGGAGCAGTCGTTTTCGAAGGACGAGCTCATCGAACTCTATATGAACGTGGTGGAATTCGGTCCCGGGATCTTTGGCATCGGCGATGCGGCGGAACATTACTTTGGACGCGCACCGATGGATCTCACGCCGCCTCAGATCGCCTTCCTGGTCCGGCTGCTGCCCTCTCCACGGGCATTCTACGATCAATTCGAAAAGAAGAAGCTCTCCAAGCACTATAAGCGTTATATCGAGCGTCTCTTGAAGCTCTGCCAAAGCCGTGGTTATCTTTCACAGGATGCGGTGTTTGAGATCGATACGGAGCATTTTTTTGATCCGCCGGCCGATCCGCCTATCTTTGAGGAACCGGCAACCGTTGAGGAACCGGCATCCGTTGAGTAACCGGCAACGCAGACCAGAGAGGTCGTGTTTTGAACATTCTGATTTGTCCAGACAGTATGAAAGGCTGCTTAACCGCCCGTGAGGTCGCCAGCGCCCTCAAAGACGGTCTGCTTTCAGTCTGGACAAATGCGCGCGTTCGATTGTTTCCGCTCTCGGATGGCGGCGAAGGCCTCCTCGACGTGATCGCGTTTCATTCGGGCGGACGCTTTGAAAACGCCACCGTTTGCGGCCCTTACGGCGAGCCCCTGCAGGCGGCTTACTGGATCTCGGACGACGGTCGCACCGCCTTTGTAGAAACCGCGCGCGCCTCGGGCCTCTCGCGCTCACCGCTTCGCGATCCCTTCCGCGCCACGAGCTTCGGCACCGGCGAACTCTGCGCTCTGGCTTTAAAATCGGGCGTCTCGCAGATTTACCTGGGCGCCGGAGGATCGGCTTTTACGGACGGCGGGGCGGGCGCCCTGCAGGCTTTGGGATTCAAACTGCTCGACGCAAACGGCCATCCGATCCCCCACGGCGCTTCGGGATTGCTGCAGATCGACCGCATCGAACCGCCCGAAACCCAAAACGCAAAAAACGCAAAGATTTCGGTCATTTGCGATGTTTTAAATCCCCTTTTGGGACCCGACGGCGCAGCCCGCTGCTTTGGACCTCAAAAGGGTGCAACGCCCGAACAGATGCCTCTGCTCGAAGAAGCGCTCTCCCGCTGGGCCCGCGCTTTGGAACGCAGCTTTGGAAAAAATCCCGCCGATCTTGAACATGGCGGCGCATGCGGGGGACTCGCTTCGGGATTTGCGGTGGCTTTAAACGCGCCTTTGCTTTCGGGCGCCGCATTTGTGGCCCAATGGACGCAGTTTGAAGCCGCCTTAAACGCATCGCAGCTCGTTTTGACCGCCGAGGGGCAGGTCGACCATCAATCGCGTTTTGGCAAGACCACCTGGTACGCCTTGCAGCAAGCCGAGCGCGCCATGAAACCCTCATGGCTCTTTGCAGGTCGCATCACCGCTCAAGGGGAAGCAACTTACCTGCAACAATTTGCTCATGCGTCTCTTTTTTGCTTGCCAGACGGCCCCATTTCACTCGAAGAAAGCATGGCCCGAGCTCCTGAGCTCTTAAGACGCGCAGCTGCGAGAGCCGCTCATTGTTGTTTTGTGCAAGAACAGGACCCAAAACCATGAAACATTTTTGGCGCAACGCCTGCCTTCTGCTCGCCGCTGTTGTTCTTTCCGCTTGCGGTGCTTCCCGCAACGCGTATCCGGATGCAGCCCTCGATCTTGAAAAGCTTACGGGCGGCTCATATTTAACGGGATGTGTCAGCGGCAACCGCCTTTGGGCCGCGCGCTCCTATGAGCTGGAACTCTGGACGTTGCCTCAAACCGTTTCGCCCTCGCTCGATCAGCGCATCCCCACCGACATGCCACCGAACGGCCATGCGGTCACCCAAATCGCCTGCACCACCAACCGCGCGCTCGCATTGCTCGACAACGGTGAGGCGCTCGGCCTCGATGTCACGGGCATCGCCTGGCGCGGTCACGTCGAAGATGCGGCCACCTGGCCACAGATCACCGACAACAACCACAAGATTCCGCCCGCTGGCAGCCGCTGGGCCGCGCGCATGAACGACGGTCGCGAAGTTTTGCTGGGCGACTGGGGCCGGGGCACGCGATTCAACAACACGATCCTCGACTGGCGCCCCGCTGCCGGCAACCTGCGCGAGGCGGTCTGGGACGGCAAATACATCTGGGCGGTCTCCGATACCAGCCTTTGGCGATGGGATCCCGCGCAAGGCGGCCCTACCCCCGTCGTCCTGCCCGATCTCTTAAACGAGCGCATTTTCACCGGCGTCTTCAGGGACAGCGCCGCCTCCGACAACTCCAACGTGAGCCGCCTTTGGATCCGCGACAGCGAAAACCTGGGCTGGCCCATCCGCATCACGGGCGTTCGCGCATCGCTCATCGCCGGCAAAGGCCCCTTAAGCCCCGTCGATCCCCATTGGCGGCTCGCGATCATGGGCGGTCAGGCCGAAGCCACCAAGGGCTATTCGGGTCTCACCCTCACGAGTCCCAAGGGCGCCCGCGCGGTCATCAACACGCAGCCCATCACCAGCATCGCGCAGGCCGACGACCAGACGCTGATCACCGCAGAAGGCGCCGAACTGGTCATCCGCGCACTGGATGCCGAGTTTAAACTGCACGAGCTCGCGCGCTTCAAGCTGGGATCCGAAACGCGCCAGGTGATCGCCGTCCCCCAGCCTTCTCCCGAATATCTCACCGCCAAAGCCAACTACGATCTGAAACTCGCCGAATACCGCGAGCGCAAATCCAAAGGCCACTACGCCACAAAGCCCAATCCCCCTGAAGCGCCCGAGAAAATCGACGTGATGCTCTATTTAATCGGCGCGGAATACGGGTTTGCCTCCCTCAAGCTCAGGCTCAACTACACCAAGTAACCTCACCCATTCTCACCCGGTTCTCCGCAAAAGCGCCTGATCAGGCTGTCGGCCACCTGCCGCAAATCGAGCGGCGGTTTGAGCAGGATGCAGTCTTTCGGCAACTCCTCGCCTGAGAGTTCTCCGCAGAAATAGAGCGGACAGCGGTCGTCGAAGATCGCCAAAAAGCGCTCCACCGTCATGTCGCGGGGCGTCCCGTCGCAGATCATCACCACGCGGCCCTCTACGCCTTCGAGGCTGATGAGCGCCGATTCGGCATCGATGAAGGGCGAGACGTGGAATCCGTGGCGTTCGAGCAAAAAGCGCGCAAAAAAATGGCTGTCGATGTCGCTCGAGATGAGCATCACCTCGATCTGCTCGGGCTTGCTGGCGGGACTCATCACAAACGAGACAGGATCGGGCGCCGTCGAGGGCTCAAAGGGTATCGCGCGCTGAAACACCGTGAGATCGATGGCGCAAAGCACCGCGCCGTTCCGCCAGGAATCGCCCACCAGCTGCGCCCAGATCTCCACAGGGAACAGCTCGCCATCTTCGCGCTTCCATTGGGATTCCACGCGGGCCAGCTTGCGATCGTCGATCTGCTTTTCGAGGGAGCGCACCGCGCGCCGCCAGGCGGGACCGTTGGCAAACAGCGCCCGTTCGTCGCGCCCCACGATTTGCGCCAGAGGCAGCCCGAGCATCTCGGCCAGCTGACGGTTGCCGCGCTGCACCTCGTATTCGCGCACCCACACCACCGCCACCGGAAGCGCATTCAGCGCCGCCCGCGATTCGAGTTCCTGCTGCTTTAAGTTTTTGCGGAGTTTGTCGCGCTCCTCGTTGGCGATCCGCAGGGCTTCGGCGCGATCGAGGATCAGTTTTTCGAGATGCGCCCGGTAATCGCGCTCGTCCCGCATCTTGCGCGCCCGCTCCACCGCCCGCATGCCCAGCTGATAGAGCAGCGTCCCGTCGCAGAGGGGCTTCGAGATCACGTCGCAGAGATCGCCATTTTGCTGCGCCCATTGGTTCTCGTAGCTTTCGGGCGACGCGAGCAGGATTTGCGGCACGTCGAGATCTTCGAACTCCAGAAGCTGCGCTTTCGTGACGGGATCCGGCTTCCAGTCGAGATCGCGGATCACCAGAGAAGGCCGCTTCAATCCGAGAAGCTCACCAAAAGGCGCAAGCAGCACCTGAACCCTGCGCTCAGCCCAGGACGAAGCGATCCCGGTCCAGAAGGCCGAGGGCTCCGCCGCCACGAGACAAATGAAATGCGACATCAAAACGCCCCGAATGCAAACCCAAAGCAATATGAGGCAAAGGGTTTACGGGGCGCAAGGCGGAAAGCGGGGAATGTAAAGGGAGGAAGGCAGGAGGGCGATCAGAGGCCGGGCTTCTTCGGCAGATTAGGCTTCTTCGGCAGATCGGGCTTCTTCGCCTCAATCTTTTCTTCGAGCTTCTTCTCGACTTTGTCTTCGAGCTTCTTCTCGAGCTTGCCGGCCATGCAGCCGCAGCCTTCGGCCTTCTTTTCGCCGTGGCAGCCGCAGTCCTTGCCGTCTTTGGCGCAATCGCAGCCGGTGGCTTTGGCGGCCATCTTGGCTTTGCAGGCGTCGCTCAGCTGATCGTTCTTGCCGGCCATGCAGGCGTGAAGGGCGGGACCATGCTCGATGCCGGGGCAGAGCTTGGCGGCATCGGCCTTGCAGGGACATTCGTCTTTGGCTTCGTCGGCCAAAGCCAGGGCGGGCAACATCGCAACAGCTAACACAAAGAGGAACTTACGCATTTCTCATTCTCCTATTCCAAAAGGGTCTCATTGACCAACCGAACGGGTAGGTTTTACGGCAAAGCATTCTGCGATGCAACACCCGAAATTTGCACACCCGCAAGCGAAAACTCGATGCAGATGCCGAGAGCGTTGCAGCCGCCTTCCTCGGGCAGGAGCGTCTGATCGCAGGTGAGCGCCCGGGTGCCTTCGATGCGCGCTTCGTAACCGCCCAAAAGCTGCAGCAGGATGTTGACGAGCGTGGCGGTATCGGCGTCGCGGCTCAAAAACAGCGAGATCCGCGAGCAAAATCCCGGAGCATCGGCGGCCTGGCAGCGTTCCCGCACGCGATCGAGGGCCAGAACGAGCGATTCGTGGGTCACATAACCCTGAATGTAGCCGTTGACCGCCTGAAAGCCGCCTTTGTCGAGGGCCAGATCCGCCTTTGCGGTCAGCTTCTCGATGGGGAGCTTCAGATCAAAATAGTCGGCGGGGATCACGAAGCGGTTTTCGGGGATGTAGAGCTCGCGGTGCGCGATCTCGGCGGCATCGAACGAGATGAGGGCGCCCTTGTTGGAATTCTCGTCGCGGTAAGAGATCGGCAGGATCACGAACTGGCCGTCCGCGAGATCGCCAAAATAGAAGTTGAGCTTCGTGGGCGAGACGTCGGCGGCCGAGAGCCCTTCGCGCCATTCGGGGAGCTGCACGAACATCAAAAGCCGGATGTCGCCGCGCTCATCGGGCTCCACGTAGTGATGCAGGTCGTTTACGGCGGTCAGCGCGAAGGCGTTGCGGATCGAGGTCCCGTTGGTGGGCCCCACCAGATGGCAGCCGAGCCCGCGCGAAGCGGAGATCGATTCCGGAATCTCCACGTAATCGACGCGCGCCGCAGGCCCGTAGGCGTTGTGCGGCCCCATCACCAGATCGCTGACCCCCGCATCGTTCTCGATCCAGCCGCCGTCGGCCCGCACCCAGCGCCCCCATTCCTCTGCGCCCACATCCACCACATCCACATCCGCCACATCCGCTTCCGCATCCGCCGGAAGGACCGCATCGAGCGTCTGAACGGTCGCCGCATCCCCTTCGTACTCAGGCAGGGCATCCGGAACCGAATCGCTGCAGGCTGCGGCGAACAACGCGCATCCCCAAATCCAAAAGCTGCCGTTCATGGAATCTCCTGAAAAGCGCCTGGCGATTGTTTTAAGTCAGGAGGCGGTTTCTTGTCGCGGAAAATTTTTGCGCTGCGGAGGTGGCATCAGGGCGGGGTGCGGGGGCGTTTTTTTACGAAGCTTTTTAAGCGGGGGTCTCTTTGGGCGCGCGTCGGCCCGCCTTCTCGCTCTGGCGGTGCTCTTCGATGCGCTGGTTGATTTGCGAGACGAGGGCGGCGTGGGCTTCGTCGGGGCTTAAGACCATGATCGCGTTGATGCGGGCGACGATCGCGTTGTAGCGGTCGAGCATCTGATCGCGCGCCTTTCGGGCCTGGCCGAGCTCGGTCTCCAGCTTCGCTTCGCTCTTTTGATCCTGCTTTTGCTTAAAAGCGTTGAACCCGTCGCGGAGGGCCTGAATCCAATGATTCACATAGGCTTTTTCGAGGATCTCTTCGTCGAAGGCCGCAAGCTTTAAGAGCAGCGCGCTTAAGGCCCCGTATTCCACCTCATATTTGGCGCGCGTCTGATCGGGCGTCGCCTCAAAAACCGCCCAAATCTTCTCCGCCGCCGCCCGCACGCCCTCGTTCGGATTCTCGAGGCTCAGCTTCAGCTGCGACCGCGTCCCGCGCCAGAAGTGATCGACATGGCGATCGATCTCCGAGAGGGTCACGCCCAAATCCGACTTCTGCGGGCGGATGAGCGCCTCAAAGGCGTTGCGATCCGCTTCGAGAGCCTCCCCCAGCGCCTTCTCGGGCGATCCCTCGGCCAAAAGCACCGCCACAATGCGCGAGATCAGGTGGTTTAGGGGTTCGTAGGCGAGATATTTGAGTTGCATGCCGTCGATTTGTGGCGTCTCCATCGTTTCGTCTCTCTCATTCATCAAAAACTGGCGCCAATTTGGCAGAAACCGGGCACAAATGCAATCCAAACAGCCCTTTTGAGACCTCTCCTGACAGGAGAAGGGCCGTCAGAAAAATTTTCTTCACTCATCCTGTGAAGATGAGCCGCGTCAGAAAAATTTTATTCACTTATCCTGTAAAGACGAACGCCATCTGGATTTCTTTCTTTACTTATCCTGTGAAGATGAGCCGCGTCAGAAAAATTTTCTTCACTCATCCTGTGAAGATGGGGTTCATCTGGCGGCCAGATGCCCCATCTCCTGACAATCGGTGAGCAGGGAGACAGAAGGCGGGAGTTTTCGGGGATCAGGGATTTTCGCCCTGTTTCGGCTGGACTCCGGGGTCATATTTGAAGAGCGCTTTGATCAGCTCCTCCATCTCTTCTTCGGAGAGCTGCTGATTCTGAGTTTTTTGAGGCGCTTTGGTGCCGTTCTTCGGCGGAAGAGGTGTTTTCGGCTTCGGCACAAAGGGCGGAATGATCGCTTCGGCCCGGGCGACCATCAGCTCCAGCTCGGCGATCTGGCGCTCGATTTCGGCCAACTTGGCGGCATGTGCAGCTTCGTCGACCTTTTGCTTCAGCTTTTCGAGCTCATCATCGGTGATCTCGCCGCCTATCAGCCGATCGGCCACAACCTGCCGCTGATCCTCCAAAGCCTTTTGGGCCTTCTCCGCTTCCTTCGTCTTTTGCTCCAGAATGCGCTTGAGCTCCCTGATTTTCGGCGTCTCGGGCGGATTCTTCTTCGTCACGCCCGGGCAAAACCGCTCAAGCGCTGCAATCTGCGCTTCGAGCTCGGCGAGCTCCGCCTCCGCTTCGCAGAGCCTCACGTTCAGTTCTGCGAGCTTCTCTTCCCGGGGCAGATTCAAAACCCGTTGCTGCGCCTCCTTGGCCTTCTTACAGATCTTTTGCAGCTCTTCCTTTGGGAGTTTGCCCTCCAGGAAGAGCTGCGTAGCTTTGCTGCATTTCTCTTTGGCCTCGGCCGCCTGCTTCCTCACGCGTTCGGCGTATTCCGGCCAGTCATCGAGGGTTCGCTGGGCTTCCACGCATTGAAAGCGCTTCTCGTCCGCGATTTGCTGGAGCTTGAGCAGATCGGGCGGAAACTGTTTGGGGAAGTTACAGGTCTTTGAAGCCGCCCTGGTCTCCGCAGTCTGAGGAGCCCCGGCCTGCGGTTTTTCATCGCCCTGAGCCTGCTCGTCCTGTTCCTTTAAGAGCGCTTCCAGCTTCTTTCGGCCCTCGGGGGTCTTCATGAAGCTTTCGAGCTGGTAGATCAGCGCATCCTCGTTCTTTGGGGCCGGTTTCTTCGCCTCCGCCTCAGATGCAAAGATCAAACCTAAAAAACAAACCAATGTCACAATCAAAATGCGCGCGTTCATGAGTGCTCCTTTCCGCTTTTGCATCAAGTTGAAACGCTTTTCTTCTAACGGCATCAGCCGGTTCCTTCTGAAGCGGAATGGCCCCACAAAAAAATTTATTTTGAATCGCTTTGTATCCCGCCCAAAGCTGACGTTAAAAACTCGGCTCCCCGGACATCAGACCGCCCAAAAGATAAAGCTGCTTTTCACCCCCTTTGGCGTTCTGCGCCTCCGCCTTCGCTGCTGATAACCGCCTTTCCTCAATAAGCTGCAAAAAACAGCGCATAAAAATAAATTTTCTGACAGTCATTTAGCCAAAAACTCAATCATTTCCATCATTTTCGCTGCAAAACCGCCTCTCAAAGCGAGATTTGCGATTTGCACTGCATGTAACCCCTCCGCTACAAAGGCGAACGTTTCCGATAGGGGGGGTGGATGCGTTTTTTTTTGCATCAATGTTGAACATGCCTCGCCTTATCGCTCAACCCCACAGGGATGGAGAACCGAAGATGAAGAAACTTTGCATTCTGTTTGCACTCTGCGCTGCCCTGACCGCCAACAGCTACGGCCAAACCAAAGACATTCGAAGCCCCATCGGAGGCATCTGCAACTGCGACGGCGATTGCGAAGGCGCGACGGTCAACGGCGAATCCCTCTCGCCCGTATGCGATCTTGGCGTCTGCGTCCTGGATTCCAAATGCGACGCCACTTCGGGCTGCCCTGAAGGCTCACAATGCAGAGAAGAGGATCAGAAATGCTACAAAACCTGCACCGGCAACTACCAACTCGAAGCTGACAGCGATCCGCTCTGTGCGGGATATTGCGATTACGATGGCGCCTGCATACCGGACACGGACGACATCTGGGATTTCTATGGAAACTGCAACCACCAATGCGCACAGGAATGCCCTGAAGCCACGACCGTCACCGCCGAATCCTGTGAAGCGTACAAACAATGCCACTCCCAACGCGATCGAGGGCTCTGGGGTTGTTACGACTGCGACGTCGACGATCACTGGCGCGAGCGCGGTTTTGAATCCAAGGCAGCCTGCAGAGCCTATCACTGCGTACAATGCGAAGCGAGCCCCGAGATCATCACCCTTTACGACACGATGACCAGCTGCATCGAAACGCAATGCGGCCGATCCCTCACGACGATCGATTACAACCAATGCGCCAGGACTCAATGCAAGCAAAGCATCGATGCCTGCGTGCCTGCCCAATGCGGCGACAGCGTCTGCCAGCCGAGCGAAGATGCCGCCAGCTGCCCCTCAGACTGCCCGGCCCAATGCGGCGACGGCTTCTGTTCCGAAAGCGAAACCCAAACGACCTGCCCCCAGGACTGCCATCTCATTGAAACCGACAGCTGCGCTGAGCAATACAAATGTCTAGACAAAACCTGGCAATGCGATAGCTGCAGCAGCCTCCAATTTGTTACCTATATGGGCTACAGTGACGAAAAGGACTGCCGGGCGCATCTCTGCGGCATCTGCGAACTCGATCAGGATTCGCAAGACGTCTTCGAGCAATTCATCTCCTGCGCATTCGCTCACAACTGCATCTTTGTCCAATACGGCCTCAACTTCACTCCAAGCTGCGCCCTCGAATATTGCGCCACAGAGAGCAGAGCCTGCTTTGTGCCCGGCGACGGCATCTGCTCGCTCACCGAAGACGCCTCAACCAGCCCCACCGACTGCCATGACTGCGGCGATCTGATCTGCTCAGAGAACTTCGGTGAAAACCTCGAAAACTGCTATTACGACTGCGTCTCTGCACCCGAAAACGCCACCTGCCAGACCGCAATCGTCATGGACACCACCATCAACTACCCCGACCTGCATCTGGCTTCGCATATTTACGAAGGCTACAACATGCATGCGGGCGACAACTACCAGGGCGAAGCGGGCGACGACGTTTTCTACAAATTCACGCTCACCGAACGCAAAAGAGTCACGCTCACAACCGGCCATGAGGATACCCAGCGATACGCCGTACAGGAGCATGTCTCCCATTTACTGAAAGGCGACTGCGCGCATCTGACGCTGATCCAAAGCAACGATTCCGAAGAAAGCGGCGATCACTTTGTCTCCGAAATCCATCAGGAGCTCGATCCCGGCGATTACTACTATGTGTTCGAAACCAAAGCTTCAAAAAACCCCGGTCAATTCGCGGTGATCCTTGAGGTGAGAGATGTCTGCCCCGAAATCGCCCATTGCGCCGAAGGCAAAGTGACCTGCAACACCGCCGAAGACGCCCGATGCACTGAATGCCTGACGGGCTACCAGGGCGCAACCTGCGACGCCTGCGACGACGACTACTACAAGAAGCCCGATGGCGAAGGGTTCAGCTGCGTTGTGGACTGCGGCGAAGGCTATGTAGCCAACAACGAAACGATGACCTGCGATGACAACGGCGCCGGCGGCGCTGGCGGCAACGGTGGCGATGGCGGCGCTGGCGGTTCGGCGGGTGCTGGCGG
>DBWM01000025.1 GCA_002309015.1 Myxococcales bacterium UBA1238
GAACTTATCGAAGCCCCCTGGGGAATGCCTCAGGGGGCTTTTTTTATGCCCTCAATCCGCTGCTTCCGCTTTTTCCTCAAAATCCTTCTCTGACTCTTTGAAGGACAGGCCTGAGCGCCCGAAGTCGTCATCTGTCTCGATTTCGAATGAGGCGGGAGCGTCAGTTTTGTCGGAGCAGGCGCTTCGACAGGTTCAACTCCCCTCATAGAAGCTTCAATGCGAGCCGCTGATCCGGTCTTGATTACGAGGAATCTGACGGATGAACCCTGGATGCGCTGAAGGGTGAGGTCATCCGGCGCGGTTTTCAAAAGCGATCACGGTACAGAGAGGCGATCGCATTGACGTATCAGAGTCACGGCGATCATGAACCGCATGAAGCAGACGCGCCCGCCAACCCTGTTTTTTTGTTACCCCTTTAGGATCAAATTTTTCCTCAAAGTTTTTTGTGGGAGCAGGCCACAAAAGATCAAAAAGAGCGCAATTCTCTTGACTCAAACAAAACATTTTTGCTAAGCAACGGATGCTTTTCAACCTTGTGAGGTTTAGTTCATGAACTTCAGCACCAAAGCGTTCCTTCTTTCTCTGTTTGCATTTTGTTTTGCAGCCTGCGATGACGACGATGACGACAAGCCGCAGGATGCGAACCTGGCGGATGCAAATATCACCGATGCAACAGCGGCCGATGCTTCAACGGCAGCGGATGCGTCCGAAACGGGTGAGTCCGACGGCGGTGATGCAAATATCACCGATGCAACGACGGCCGATGCTGCAACGACAGCGGATGCGTCCGACAGCGGCGAGCCCGACGGCGGTGATGCGGATGCAAATATCACCGATGCGACGACGGCCGATGCTTCAGCGGAAGAGGATGCGTCCTCATGCGTCGAAACCGACGCTGGTTATGTCGTATGCGAAACCGTCACTTCGTACTGCGAAGAAAAACTGTTTTCGGTTTGCGAACTGTCCTGCAACCTGACCCGTCAGACGGCGGCTCAGATTTGCGACGCCGCAAACGAGGAACAAGCTGAAACCATTCAGGCTTTAACCGATTCAAGGCAATGCCAAAGCGCTGTGAGCGCCGTAGGCGTCAATCTGGCCTGCCATGAAGTCTCGCCCTGCGAAGAAGCCTGCGGACATGTCAGCAAATGCGCCGACATGTGCGGCATGGACGGACTCGCCGACGAATGCGCCGCCGCTTGCACCGATACCAACGCTATACGCATTAAGAACCTGATCGACTACGCGCAATGCGACGATTTGATGCCCATGCTCGGCATCACGGGCGCTCAATGCGATGGTTATCTTTCGGACTGCGGAAAGAAGCTCTTTTCGACTTGCGGACTGTTCTGCATTCCGGCCGGCTATATCGCGAATGATATCTGTGACAACGCAACCGAGGAAGGCGTCGCACTCATTATGGACTTACCCGAGTCGGCCACAGCGGAACAATGTTACGCGACCCTGGTCTCTCTGGGGCTCAGCAGAATGCTTTGTTCGCATCACATAACCTGCGAAGAGGCCTGCGCAAACGTAGGCAAATGCGCCAATATGTGCAGCCTTGAAAGCCTCGACGAGAAATGCGCCACCGCTTGCATCGATTTCAACTCTAACGTGATCGACGCCGATATCTACAAAGGCTTTTGCTCCGACCTGATGCCTATATTGGGGATCAGGGACGCTCAATGCGTCACGATTTCAGAATGCAAAGCAAAGCTCGATGCGATTTGCGGTCAGCCCTGTGGACTCGACGATGTGACATCGGTTCAACTCTGCAACATCGCCGCAGAAAAAGACCTGATTTCCGACATCCTGGCTTTAACCTCTTCTTCTGAATGTCAAAACCTGGTCAGCACCCAACTGGGCGCCGATCTGGCCTGCCACTGAGATCTCACCCCACAAAAAGCGATGCCGCTTTCCCCATTTCATCGCTCGAGCCTGAAGGAATGAGGTTGCAGATGCCTTTTTGAGGCCTCACAGAGGCTCCCCGGCGCGCGAGCCATTTTGAATCAGAGGTTCGGGTGGCACCCGAAGCGGTGTTTGGGCTCCGATCGGGGTTCGGGTGGCACCCGAAGCGGTATTTACATCTCAATCATGACTTCGGGTGGCACCCGGAGCTCGTTTTAAACCCCGATCGCATCTTCGGGTGGCACCCGGAGCTCGTTTTAAACCCCGATCGCATCTTCGGGCGGCACCCGAAGCTCGTTTTAAACCCCGATCGTATCTTCGGGCGGCAACCGGAGCTCCGTTCTGGATTATTTAAAGTCGCATCGTTCTCCCCCATCGATTGAACGCCGTCGTTTCACCGGCGCTCTCTCCTGCCGGAGGCTTATTTTCTGCTTTGTTTTCGCAGCGGTTTGTCGGGGATTTGAAGGAGTTCGGCGCAGCGGAGTTCGGCGCGGGTGGGATCGGGCTTTTTGCGGGGCGGTTTGGGCTTCGGGGGATTCAAAGCGATCTCTTCGGCCCGTTTTTTGGCCTCTTCCTTGGCGATCCTCGTGCGCTCGCGCTTTCTTGGGCCCGAGAACCATTCCAAATCTTCGTCGCAGCCGGTGCCTGGTTTGATGGGGGGCTGCCCGATGCAGTCAACGTCGCTGTCGGGGCAATGCAGGCGGATGTGGAAATGCGCATCGTGGCCTCCCCAGGGTCTCAGTTTGTGGAGCCAGTCGCGATCCACCTTGAGCGTGTTGCAGAGATGCCGCTTGATCGCCCAATTGACAAAAATCCGGTCCACTTCGGGGCTCCGGGCGGCGGTTTTGAGCAGTTTCAGATGTCTTTCACCAAAGAGGAGCTTTCCATCGCGCATCGCCATCTCTTCGGTCTTGCGATTGACCAGTGAGGGTGGATCGGACAAGGTTTCGGGATTGAATTCTTTGGGTCGTTCAAACCAGACGTCGAGATCGAGTCCGGTCTGATGGCTTTTATGCCTGTTGCTCATCAGTCCTCCACGGGGTTGGGAGAGATCACCGACGAGCACTTCGAGCCCCTGAGCCTTCAGGGCCTTCCCATAGTCGGCGAGCCAGGCGGCCGTTTGGCTGTGGGTGAAGTAACGGTGCCTCTTTGTGCGGATCATCTGGTAACCGATCCCCTTTTTGGGCATCTCTACGGCGCCCGCGAGGCAACCGGAGGCGTAACCGCCGATCGATTCGGAAGGACCTTGTGAAGGAAACTTAAACTGGGCGAATTTTTTGGGCTTCGCTTCGGCCCCGAAGGGGTGAGCGAGCAGGGCGATCAGTCCGAGGATCCGGAGAACCCTTAAAAAAGGACGATGCATCGCTTGGAACTCCTGTCTGAAGGGTGAAGTCATGGGTGTGAAGGGCTGGGGGCTTTCATCTTTGCGCGCAGGATGCGGTTTTGGCGTGAGGGGCGGGCTCCGGACTGGTCTTTCGCTTACCTTGCGGGGCGTTCGCGGGTGCGGAACCAGTCGCGGACCTTTTCCATTTGCTGCTTCTGCGAAGCGGGGGAACGCCGGTTGCAGGTTTTGTATTCCTCGGTGCCCTCGGAGGCGCCCCAGCGGTGCTCGGTGCAGTCATTCAGGTTGTAGGCGACCTCAAGGATCTTTGCGCGCTTCGTCACTTCGAGCAAAGAGATCGTAAAGGGCGAACGGTCGCTGCGCAGGTAGGTGACGGAGCGCTCGCTCAAGCCTTTTTGCAGCTGCTCTTTGAGGGCGGAGACCGCCTGGGCGGCGTTTTGGGAGTCGAGGCCGAAGCGCTCGGGATGCCGTTCGACGGTTTTGGGAAAATCGACCACCGTATCGATCGAAATGAGCAGCCTTAAGTCCCTCGAGGGGGTGGCGAAGTCTTCCCAGGGACCCGACGTAAGGAAAATCTCGGCGCCCTGAGGCATGGAGACCACTGCGTTGTGATGTTCGGCCATGTAATCTTCGCCCATTTGAACCGCCTGCACGCGTCTTTGAACCACCTCATCCAATGCCGCAAGCAGCGACTCGAGTTTTTGTGTGGGATCGAGGGGTCTCGGGTTTTCAACGGCCTCTACGGCTGCATAGAAATCATCTTTGCTGCCCTCGTACTGCTGCATGGAGAAGGGCGAAAAAGTCTTCGAGCCTTTGAGCGAGGCATTGTCTTTAAAGAGAAGTTGTCCATTCTGGTAAGCGATGGGTCTGAAGGCCTTGAAACCGGATCCCACGTCGTCGGTTTTGGGGGTGAAGAGGAACGAACCTCTCCAGAAGCGCCGGCGACCGATCAGGGCGTCGGGTTGAGCATCGGCGGCCATCAGGGCACCGTAACTCGTGGCGGTCTGAGGCCTGTAACCGATCACGACGAGGGTATGGCCGTAGGGATCGGCGTAGACCGTACCAGGTCTGAGCGATCTTCGGTCGAGGGGAACGGGGTAAAGATCGCTGTTCTCCTCTTCGGGCAGCGTGCGGGCCGTTGAAGAATGGACGCCGCTCATCACTCTTCGCCGGATAAAGGTTTGCGCGGGCTTCTTCTCGTTCATTCGCGGGTCGAGATTGGTTATCGGCGTCTCATCGCATTTTGCGGGATGCCCCTCGCGGCTTCGCGAACATTGATGGAACCCAAAGGGCAGCCCGAGCTTCCATGCAAAATAGCCGCGCAGGAAATAGGGGAGATCCGCGCAGTCCGGCGCGAGGTTCAGCTTGTCATCTTCATTCTGCCCGAGATAGCCGTAAAGCAGATTATGTGCTCTGTCCTGCAGGAGCGCGTCTAAATTGGGCCATGTGCGGTCGTCGTCATCGGGGTAATCGAACAGCGACTCCACAAAGATGGAAAAGAGCGCCTCCGTCTTCGGTCCCCAGCCGTCTTTCACCGCCCAGGAGGGCTGATCGCCGCCTGACTGCGCCTTCTTTTCGTCTGCGGTCTCCGACCGGGATTGTACCCGAATCTTCTGGCAGGCGTAGAGATGCGCCCCATCGCCCAAAGCGGCCTCGTACGTGCCGGGTTCGAGGTCATTGAGATACGCCGTAAATCCAAACGGAGGTCCTCCAAGCTGCCGCATCTCTGGCGTGATCATCTGCCCCCTCGGGGTCTTGATCGCGATCGCTGCAGGCCCTAGTTCGTTCCAGGCGGTAAAGATCACGTGCAACGGTTCACCCGCCTGCGGCTTTTTGGGCGAGACGAACGCGGCTGCCTCGCCGCTGCCCTTGCAATTCTCGATCTGAACCGGCGCCGCCGTCCTCTTTTGAGCGCCTCCGAGCTTCTCCCCCGGCGCCTTTCCAAACACAGCAAGCCTCGTCATGCGCTCCAAAAACGCCCTGCGGCTCGTTCCACGCCCCATCTCGAGATCCGTAACCGCCACGCGATCCGCTTTAAACAATGTCTCGTTGCGATTTTTGCTGGGCTCCGCGCAGGGCTCAAGATACTCGGCAAAACTATGGATCGCCATGGGTCGCCCTTCGCTGTTCCGGCCCAGATAGATCATGATGTGACCCGGAAACTGGATCAGGACGATGCCCCGACTCGCCGCCTCATCCAAAATGCGCAGCCGCTCCTCCTCCGAAGTGACGCCCGAGACGTCGATGGTAAAACTCCCCGCCTGCGCCTGGTCGCCGCTGTGCCGGGGTAACTTCAGGCCGAAGCGCAGGAACAGATCGGAGACGAATCGCGAACAATCCGGATGCCCGTCCTTGTCACCCCACCCGTATGGCTCCCCCAGGCGCGAGAAGGCCGATTCAAAGAAGGCCCGCCTGGTGAGCGGTCGCGAGGTGCTTACAAAATCGCTGCTCCCCGAAGGGATCGCGACCGACTGGATCCCATCGCTTGTGCCCAGCCATAAATGCTGCTCGTCGTCGCCCTGAAGCAAAAGGGTCCCCCGCGCGATCGGTTGCCCCAAAAGATTCAGATCGCGCTGCGCCTCGAAATGCGGTCGCGTCAAAAAGGCCTGAGCCTGCGCCTTTTCCAGCTTTGGGGAGACGGCCGAACTGCGCCTGATGAACCCAAAGCTGGTTTCGCTGCGCACCATGAGGAAGGTTCCCACCACGCTCAAAAGTTCGAAGGGCTCCTGAGGTTTTAAACCGCTGCAAAGGTTGCGATCGAACCGCAGGTCGACGGGTGCTTTGTAGAAGCCCTCGCTTGTGGGCAGGCAATACATCGATGTCTGCTCGAGCGAGAGATAAATTTGCGGCTCCCCGCCCCGCGGCAGATCCGGTTTTTGGGGAATGGACGGGAGATCCCATCTTGCCCCCGACGCCTGCACGTAGTTTCCTGCCTGCACCTGCTCCGTAAAAAACTGATAGCGCTTATCGAGCCGCAGCCCGAGATCGTAAAAAGGCTTCGAGAGATCCTGCCTCGCGCCCTGATGCTCTTCAAATCCCGGCGCGATCGCCTCGTTATGGGCCCGAATCTCTTCAGGAGAGAGCAGCGTCTCGTCGGCGTTCATGCGCCTAAGCCAGCTTTCGAGCTGCAAATCTTCGGGCAGCACCCGGGGCAGCGACTGCGGCGCCGGCAACTCTGCGGGACAGGTGGAAGGATCTGCCTTTGCGGCTTGTGGCTTTGCGGTTGTGCCCCCGGCGGACGGCGCCTGCGCCTGCGAGGGATCGGTTGTGGCCTCATCTTTTGGAGCCTGCGGGGCTGCGCATGCGGCGAAAAGCAGAGGCGTGAAGAAGAGCGAACGAACAAACAGGAAGGAGCGATGAGGGTTCAGGGGCGCAAATCGATGAAGCGGCATGATGGGGCATCCTTTAAGAAAAACGCCGCAGAGTAACAGATTTGTTCACGAGTGAAAGCCCGCACGCGATTTTGTGATCAGGCGATACGCGATTTATAGCGCGAAGTCTTTACAGCGTTTGAAAGCACAGTTATCTTGCTGCGCTTTTTATTGTGGAGTGTTGTATGTGGCCTTTTAGCGACGGAAAGCTGAAGGCTCAGGTGCAAAGCCTGACCGATGAGTTGAACGGCCTGCGCGCTGATTTGGATGCCGCAAAGCAGGCCAACAAGCGTTTGGAAGCGCAACTGCAGACGCGGACCGAAGATCTGGAAAAAGCGCGGGATTCGCTCTCGACCGTTGAAACCAAGCTGGGCAAGCAAAATAAAGCCGAACGCCGGGCTGAAGTTTCGCGCGATAAACTGAAGGCGCTCGAAAAGGATGTGGCCGATTTAAAGAAGGCGCTCAACGAATCCGAACGCCTGCGCGCGGTGGCGGAGCGCGTCTCGGTTCCCGAAAAAGCGGCGGCCCCCGAACCCGCTCCCAAAGCCGAAGTGGACGTGGATTCTGCGATGGCGAAGCTCGATTTGCGCGAAAAGCAACTCGCCGAGCGCGAAGAAAAGCTGCGCCGTGGCCGCCAGCGCGATGCCGACGATCGCGTGGAAGCCCTGAAGGCTCAGGTGGCCGAACTCCGCGATCAAAATAAGGCGTTAAAGGATCACGTGGTGCAGGCCGAGAAGAACGCACGCGAGATCGAAGCCAAAGCGAAGCGCGACCTGGCCTCCGCCGATCGCGCGGTGTCGGAACTGAAGGAAAACCTGAAGAAAGAGCGCAACGCCTACCGCATTTTGCAGCTTCAGTACGAAGCCCAGATCGATCGCCAGAAGGGCGTGGAGCAGCTGATCGAAGAGACGCAAAAGAAGCGCGCCGAAGCGGAAGCGGTGCTCGCTCAAAAAGCGGTGGAAGCGCGGGAGGCGGAATCCGGGGATGCGACCGAAGCGCCCGATGAAGAAGAGACCGCGGCTCCCGAAGAAGAGATCGCGTTTGCGCGCAAGCTGCCCGATGCGCCGCCCCTGCTCGAACCCATCGCCAAGGCTGAAAACGCCGAAGCGCCTAAAGAGACCGTAACTGCAGAAACCGCAATCGAAAACGCGGATGCAGAGAACGCGCCTCACAACGAAGAAGCGTAAATGTTGAAGACTGCCGCACCGCTTTTGGGGCTCTGCCTGCTGCCCGCCATGGCCGCAGCTCAGGTGGCGCAGGAACCTCGCGTGGAGGGGATGGGTGGTGCCTTGCGCGCCGATGCCTGGGGAAACAGCGCGATGACCGCAAACCCCGCAGGTTTAAGCCGCCTCTATACTTACGCCGCCGAATTGCAATACACGCGCGCGGGCCTGGGCGATCTCAACGCCATCGGGGCCAACGTCGTCGATTCTAAAACGCAGCGCGACAAACTGGCTGTGGGCGTGGCTTACAATTTTGAATGGGCCGACGGATCGAGCGAGCAGGAATACCGCGGACATGACGCGCGCATGGGATTCGCTCACCCCCTGGTGCCGGGTCAAATCAACTTTGGCGTAGGCCTCCATTACGTGAACGTCGATCGCAGCAAGCCCAAAGCCTGCAAAGAAAAGGACAGCGCACTCAAAGGAACGGACGCCTGCAAAGATCCCGATTTTTCAGGCTTTACCCTCGATCTGGGCCTGCAGGCATCACTGGACCGAATGGTGGTTCTGGGCATCGTGGGCGAAAACATCGTCCATATCGACGATCCCTCGATGCCGAGGCGCGCCGGTGGTGGTGTGGCGATCAAAGGCGACAGCTTCCTTCTCGAAGGCGACGTTGCGGCGGATTTTGACAGCGCCGATTCGGTGAAGCCCGTGTTTGCACTGGGCACCGAAATCCTTCTGGCCAACGTTTTGCCGCTGCGCCTGGGCTACGAAAACAACCGGGCCACCGATTCACAGTTTCTTTCGGGCAGCCTGGGCTTTGTCAGCTCCGATTCCGGCGAATCGACGGGCAGCCAAATCGTCGTCTCCTATCGCCAAAACCTCGAGAAATCGCGCGACTTTCATTTGACCGTGGGGCTGGCCTTCTTCCTGTGAGGTCAGCGTTTGATATGGAAAACCAAGAAAAAACTCCAAGCCGCAAAACCCTTTTAATTATCGCTGCTTGCGTGCTTTTTGGCCTCTATTGCTCCGAGCATCTGGTGGGCGTGTACATCAACACCCATGTGCTCGGGCTGGCCGATACGGGGATTTGCAAGGGCAACGGTCTTTCCTGCGCGGCTGCGGCCAAAACGGCGTTCGCTTCGTTCTTTGGGCTGTTTCCCACGGCGTCTTTGGGGCTTGCCTGTTACGCCACGCTGCTGCTGCTTTCGGCGGTGGGGATTGTCTGGCCCGGACGCACGCGCCGCCTGGGCGACACGCTGTTTGCCATCGCGCTGCTCTGCTTTCTGTATTCCTGCATGCTCGCCGTCGTGAGTGCAGTTTGGGTGGGCACGTTTTGTCCTTATTGCACCATGCTTTACGGCTTAAATACCCTCCTTTTGGTGGTCGCCACGCTGGGGCATCCCGAGGGCTTAAAGACCGCTCTTCGCCGCTTGTTTAAGGTGCCCGCGCAGTCTTCTGCCTGGCTCGCCTTTGCGGTGATGTTTGCGGCGAGCGCTGCGGCTTACGCGCGATACAACAGCCAGAATCAGGAAGCGGTCGCGCAGATGGCCCAAAAAGCGGCCCTCGATGCCGAGCTGGCCAAAACCAAAGGTCGCCCCACGCCTGGAGATGCGGTGCTTCGCGGCTTTGAAAAGGCGCCCGTGGAAGTCATCCTGTTCAGCGATTTTGAATGCCCCTATTGCCGAAAGCTCGCGGCCACCTTCGACGAAATCCTCGAAGAGGAGCCCGGCCTGGTGCGCATGTATTTCAAGCATATGCCCATGTCGTTCCATAAAAACGCCGAAAAGGCCGCAGTTGCAGCCGTTTGCGCGGGCCGGCAAAACCAGTTCTGGAAGATGCACGACCGCCTCTTTGCGAGCAACAACGCCCTTGAGCCCGAAAAATTGCCCGCCTACGCCGCCGAAATCGGGATCGATGCCGAAGCCTTTTCGCTCTGTCTCGACGATCCCACCGCCCTCGATGTGGTCAAAAAAGACGCAGACGAGGCGGTTAAGCTCGGCGTTGAGGGCACCCCCACCTTTTATGTCAACGGTCGCAAAGTGCCCGGCGCGATGCCCAAAGATCGCTTGATGAATCTGTTGCGCGAGGCCGAAAAAGAGGCTTCGGCGCAGCCTTGAACCCCATCCCCATCGGTGTTTGCGGCGTAGGCCATTTTGGAAGCCTGCACGCGCAAAAGCTCGCCCATCTGCCCGAAGCCGAACTTCGGGGCCTTTACGACATCGATCCTGATATAGCTAAAAACACTGCAAATCTCTGCGGTTGCAGAGCTTTTGACCGATTCGATGCGCTGCTTTCGGAATGCCGGGCGCTGGTGATCGCGACGCCTGCGGTGACCCATGCGGCCCTGGCTGAGCGCGCGCTTCTGGCGGGGGTTCACGTCCTGGTCGAAAAGCCGCTGGCTACCACCAAATCCGATGCCGCCCGCCTGTTGGAGCTTTCAGATCGCCTCAATCTGACGCTGCAGGTGGGCCATATCGAGCGCTTTCATCCGCAGGTGCGCGCGCTGAAGCAGCGATTTTCAAAGCAAAAACCGGCGCAGATCTCGTTTACGCGAACCGTGCTTCCTTCCCCCAAAAACCGCGATGTGGGCGCGCTGCTCGATCTGATGATCCATGATTTGGATCTGGCGCTCTGGTTTTGCCCTGGTGAATCGCAACTCCTTCGGGCAGAACGCTTTTTTGAATCGGAACGGACGGAGGAAGCGGCCTCGGCCGAGCTTCTGCTGGGGAATACCCGGGTGAGCCTTGACTGCGATCGATCTGCCTCAAAACGGCTGCGCCAAATCGATGCAGACGGAGAGGTGATCGATCTCTCCCTTTGCAAAGACGACCTGCTTCTTTCGGAATTGCGCGCATTTACAGACGCTTGTCTGTATCAGAAGGCGCCGGTGGTGACCGGGCGCGAGGCCAGGACGGCCCTCGATTGCGCCCTCGATCTGATGGCGATCTCGAAGCTTACGGCAAGGTGACTTCCTGGGTGCGCGTCTGGCTGTTGCCTTCAAAATCTTTGGCCGTCACCTCCACCGTATGCCGCCCCGTGAGGTGATGTAAATCCAGCAGCACCAATCGTTTATAGGCGTTTTGCCATTCGGCGGGAGCGGGCTGCCCGTCCAGGGTCATGGTCGCGCTTCGAACCCCGGATCCTTTGTCGAAGGTCTCCACGATGATGCGCGGGCCTGCGGGATGATTCTCCACCCGGGCGTCCCCAATCTGAGGCGGCGTGCGATCGGCCATGAGCGCGAAGGCGAGGGGGTGAGCGGTCGAGCCGTGAATGTAATGTCGCTCGTCCTCATGGTGGCCCAGATACCACCAGCGATCGCCGTCCTTAAAGTAAACTGCCAATGATTCTGCGTTGTTACGAGGTTTGATGCCGATGTCGGTGTAGCCTTGAGCGGGGCGCCAGGCGTTGGCGAAAAGGTAGAGATCGCTTGCGGGCTCGAGCTCGCAGGGCGCCTGGCATCCGGGATTTTTCTGAACGTCGAGGGCGGTGGCAAAGGGCACGGCAAACGCCTTTTTGTCGAAGGTGAAAGAGACATCTCCCGCATCGATTTCTTTTTTGTTTTTCACCCCATAGGTGATCACGCCCTGCCAGATCGCGTCTTGTCCGGGGCATGCGGATCCGAGTTCGTAAACCCCGCCGTCGGGCGATACGTCGAAGACCGCGGCTAATTCTCCCTGAACCCGGGTGATGTGAAGGCCTTTCTTCAGGGTTTTGCCTTCTCTTTTGAGCGTCAGCAAAATCGGTTCGCCCTCAGCGCAGGCGGTGATGGGCAGGGCCATCGCGTTGTTGAACCAGTGGGGCGTTCGGTAGACGTACGAACTTTTCTTCGATAGCGCAGATTTCTTTTTTAAATCCGCGCTCTTCCACTGCGCCTGATCCTTTTGTGGGGTCACTTGCAGGGTAAACTTTGCGCGACCTTCGTTGCCGCTCGCGTCCCAGGCCACGATCTCTGCGCGATGGCGTCCGGGTTTTAAATCGCGGATCGAGCGCTTGCCCTGTTTATCGTGCAGCGAGCATCGCGGGCCTTCGGGCGTAAGTCTGTGAAAAAAGCCCTGTTTTTGCGCTTTGAGCTCGGCTACGTAATCGAGTTCGGTCTCCTTTTTTGAGGCGTAGCTCACCTGATCGTAGGTGACCGCGTGGCGCAGCTGGCCGTCGATGTAAAACTCGAATCTGCGCGGCTGCAGCTGGCGCACCGAGCCTTCCATGTGATCCTCGATGGCCACCGCCAGATCGACATCGCCGCCGAGCTCGATGGGATCCTTTTGTTGCCGCAGATCGATTATCTGCGCGTCGTGCGTTTGAAACACATGGCTCGCTGCCGCTTTTGGCTTTAAATAAAGCCGTGTAATTTCGGGCGGTTTTGTGTCTTTGAGATGCAGTCCGTGGAGCTGCGGGTTGACAGGCTGCCCGTCTTTTCGCACTTCAAAATGCAGGTGGATCAGATCTGTGCCGCTCGTGCCGATATAGCCAATGATTTCGCCGCGTTTGACCCTGACTTTGGGATTGCTTTCAAAATGGAAGCCCTTTTCGGCTTCATTTTTCTGAGCAAAATCGACGAGTTGGCCGGCAAAGGCCGAGAGATGCGCGTAAACGGTGCTGTATCCGTCGCTGTGGCGCATGTAAATCACGCGACCGTAGCCCGTGTGGTTTTGGCGCAGTTTGTAGATCAGGCCGTCGGCAGCGGCGTAAACCGGCGTCGTTTCGGATTCGCTCACATAGAGATCGAGGCCCGCGTGGTGATGCGAGAGCCGGTATCCGCCAAAACTGCCTGTCACATTTGGAGTTGCATCTAAAGGATACAAAAAATCGATCTTCGGCTGCTCCGGCGCATCCTCGTCATTTTGGGGGGCTAAAGCCGTGCAAAGGGCCCAAAATAAACAGAAAACCGGCGCTCGCCAAAGCGATGCCAAGCGGTGTTTCATGGTGCGATTTTGAAAGGAAGGGAGGGGAGAGGGAATCAGGCTTGGGTCTTCGCCTTGCGGATCATGTCGAATTCGCTGGTGTAAAGGCGGAGACGATCGATGACCAGACGGCGGTTGCGCTCGTTCATCGCGTCTTCGCGGACGCGGTCGAGTTCGTCCATCTGGCGGGCGGCGTCGAAGAGGCCGTCGCAGATTTGGGCCAGCGCGTTCAAATCGCAGTCCTTGCGGGGCTTGCCGGCGAATTCATCGCTGAAGCGCTTGAACTGAACGTTGGCAGCTTCGCCGAGAGCGCCCACCAAAGCGTCGAAGCTGGTCACCTGGCGCTCGCTGCGGATCAGGTCGAGTTCGCGCTGGTAATCGCTGATGTGCGAATTGATGATGGTGCGGTTCTTTTCGTTGGCTTCGGACTTGAGGCCCTGCTCTTCGAGGGCGTTCATGCGATCGACGAGATCCTTGAGCACGTTGATGATGCGCTCAAGTAAAGCGGGACGGCGGGACAAGCGGGGCTTGCCTGCGAACTGCGCGCTGTAAAGGGCGAACTGGTCGTTGGCGACGCGGGCGAGAACATCGGCCTGGACTTCGAGAGTGCCGTCGATGCGGGCCTTGGCGATCGCGTCGCGCTCGCTCTGATACAGCGAGATCATCTGCTGCACGATGCGCTGCGTGTTGGCGATTTCGGGGCCACCGATATGGGAAAGCTGATCGAGGCGGCTCGAAATGCGCTGCATCTCGCTCAGGAGTTCATCGAGCAGGCCGAGATCGCGGGTCGCGCGGTTTTGGCCGGCAAAGTAACGCGCATACTGGGCGTTAAAAAGTTGCATGAACTCTTCGAGATCGCTCGCTTCCATCGCGTCCCTGCCACCTTCGGCCTGGGCTTTTTTGATGGCGTCGAGTTCTTGGCTGTAGCGCTCAAGGGTCGCTTTCAGGGCATCGGCCTCAGCGGCACGATCGGCCTCGCGCAACTCCTCGCAGAGCTTTTCGCCTTCAGCAATCAGGTTAGAGAGAAGCGCTGCATCGCGGGTGATCCGAGGATGACCGGCAAAATCTAGCGCATAGCGGGCGTGCAGCTGTTGCACGCGGTCTTGAAGTTTGTTCGTGTCCATGGCGCGGCATTATAAACACCTTGTCGGTCGATGCGAGGGGTTTGAAGTTTTTTCTCAATTTTTTTTCGGGAAGCGCTCATTTTTTGCTGGAGGGCTGCTTTGGGCTTCGGTTTTGCATCGCGCGTCCGCTCCGTATTGTTTCAGCGCGTGAGAGTCGCTAGAGTAGGCGCCGTCGCGGATGTAGGCGATCGAGCGCAGTTTTGAAGGCTGGGCTGTTCGCCGTCAGCATCAGCGATATTTTTTTAACGTCGGCGTTTGCAATGCCGAGCATTTCACTGACTTCACCCCGGATGGTGGTTTTCATGTCTCATCGCATCTTTAACTTTGCCGCTGGTCCCTGCACGCTTCCTTTACCCGTTCTTGAAAAAGCACAAGCCGAGTTTGTGGAATATCAAGGCTCGGGTATGTCTCTGTTCGAGATGAGCCATCGCGGCAAATATTACGACAAGGTCCAGAGGGACGCCCTCGCGCTTTTCCGCAGCACGCTCAACGTGCCTGAAACCCACGAGATCCTCTTCCTTCAGGGCGGCGCTACGCTGCAGTTCGGCATGGTTCCGCTGAACTTCCTTCATGCTGGCAAAACGGCCGAATTCGTCAACACCGGCATTTGGGCCAAAAAGGCATTGGCAGACGCGAAGGTCGTCGGCAATACCAAGGTCATCTGGACGGGTGAAGAGACCAAGTTTGATCGAGCGCCCGATATGAAGGACGTAACGGTCAGCCCCGATGCCGCATATGTGCACCTGACCACGAACGAGACGATCGGTGGCGTCGAATACACCGACCTGCCCAATACGAACGTGCCGATCGTCGCCGACATGTCGTCGCATATCATGTCGAGGCCCATCGATGTCTCGAAGTTTGCCCTCATTTACGCCGGGGCCCAGAAGAACCTCGGACCTGCAGGACTCACTGTCGTTGTGATCCGCAAGGACTTCATGGAGCAGGGCCGCGCTGACCTTCCGGTCTACCTGCGTTACTCCACGCATGCCGGTGAAGCGATTTCGATGTACAACACTCCGCCGGTCTTTGCGATTTACATGATGAAGAACGTCCTCGAGTGGGTCAACGAAGTGGGCGGCCTGGCCGAGATGAACCGCAGGGCCGACATCCGCAGCAAGCTCATTTACGATGTCATCGAAGCGAGCGACGGTTACTATCGCTGCCCAGTCCAGAAGGGCTCCCGCTCCCGCATGAACGTGCCTTTCCGTTTGCCCACCGAAGAGCTCGAAAAGAAGTTCCTGGCCGAGGTTGACGCTGCGGGCTTCTCGGGTCTGAAGGGTCACCGCTCCGTTGGTGGTTGCCGCGCGTCCATGTACAACGCGATGCCCATCGAAGGCGCTGAAGGTCTGGCCAAGTTCATGACCGAGTTCAAGAAGAAGAATTAAGGCGGAATCCGCTCGCATTCAAAGCGCAGCGTTTCGTTTTGAAAGCCTGCCTCCTTTAATTGGGAAGCAGGCTTTTTTATTGCGAATCGAAGGTGCCTGGTTTGAAAAGGGGCTGCTTTGGATGCAAAGCCGGTTCTTTGAAAATGGAATGGATGCGCTTTCAAAAATGTTTGCGGCAGTCTGAAATGAAAGCGCGGTGCTCAGATTTTGAATGAGATGCGATGGTGGTCGGATAGGCTGGGCTCGGATTTGGGATGGGAGACGACAAAATTCTGAAGGCGATGCTTGAAAAGAGAACCATCTGAGCTTGCGTCGTAAGCGCGTCGCTCGGATTTGAATCACTGGGGGGAATTTTCGGATTCAGCCTTCTTGCTTTGGAAGAGCGAGCGCATCGCAGCGAAACCGCTGATGTTGCGTTTGTCGCGCTCGGCCTCTGCATCGGCATTCTTTCCGCTCTTGTTTCCATAGAAGAGGCTTTCGTTGATCTCGTCCAGGAACCGGCTTTTACGGCGGTGCTCGATCTTTCCGAAATGGAGGCGTTTTTCTGCAAGGGTCAGGGTTAAATAGCGCTTGGCCCGCGTTACGGCCACATAGGCCAGGCGTCGCTCTTCGTCTACGTCGCCTTCGCCTTCGAGAACGCGCTTGTGCGGCATGAATCCCTCTTCCATGCCTGCGATATAGACCGCCTCAAATTCGAGACCCTTGGAGCCATGAATGGTCATGAGAGAGACCTCATCGGCATTGCTGTCGCTGTCCTCTTCAGGCCTCGAGTCGAGGCAGACCTTGGAGACGTAATCCGAAAGGGTGAGTCCGAGTTCCTTGTCTTCAAGATGCTTTAAGGCCGACGCGATCTCCTGTACGTTATCCCAACGGCGTTCTACCTGTTTTAAGTCCTTGTAGGTCCGCGAGAGCTCGTCTGCAAAGCCCACCTCGGTGATCATGTCTCTGCAAACGTCAGCCATCGACTCGGAATGGAAGCGATCGCGGTATTTGTTGATGAGCTCACTCAATGCGCTGAGCTTCTTTACGGTTTGCGGCGGAAGATCGGCGATGCGATCGGGATGGGTCGCAGCTTCGGTGAATTTGATCTTGTTTTGGGTGGCGAACTGGCTGATGCGCTCGATGGTGGCGTCGCCTATGCCACGGATGGGGTAGTTGATGATGCGCCTGTAGGCGGCTTCGTCGTCGGGGTTGACCATGACGCGAAGGTAGCTCAAGACATCGCGCACTTCCTTTCGGTCATAGAATTTGGTGCCGCCCACTATGCGATAAGGGATACCCGCCTGCCGGATCGATTCCTCGAGCTGCCGCGACTGAGCATTGGTGCGATAAAGGACAGCGATGTCTCTCCACTGGAGGTTATAGGCCCTTCGCAAACCCTGTAAGTCGCTGGCGATGAAATCCCCTTCGGTGCTCCCTTCGGAGACCTTCTTTAACCTTAAAAGGGGGCCGTCTCCGTTTTCGCTCCAGAGGTTTTTCTCGTGACGGGCGGTGTTATGCGCGATGATGCAGTTGGCTGCCTTTAAGACGTTGTTGGTCGAGCGGTAGTTCTGCGTCAGAAAGATGATGCGGGCTCCGGGGAAATGTTCGCTGAACCGCAGTATGTTTCCGGCGACCGCACCTCTCCAGGCGTAAATCGATTGATCGTCATCGCCTACGGCGCAGATGTTGTTGAAGCCCTTCGCTAGCGCTTTGATGAACCGGAGCTGCGCACCGTTGGTGTCCTGATACTCATCGACCATGATGTAGCGAAAACGCGAAGCCCATTTCTGCGCAATCGCAGCGTTCGACTCCAAAAGCTTAACGGGCAGAGCGATCAGATCATCGAAATCGACCGCATTCATAGCGCGAAGCCTTTGCTGGTAAAGGGGCAGCACGTGCTGAACGACCGCCTCCATTCCACCTCTGCGCCCGTCGGGCAGCTCGAGCCTGCCTTTGTAATGGCTGACCATACCGAAGACGTTCTTGGGGTTAAACTTCGCTTCGTCATAACCGAGGAGTTTGAGCGAACGGCGAACGGCGTCTATCTGATCGCCCTCGTCCATGATCGTAAAGCCAGGGTTTAAGCCCGCATTTTGACCTTCCTCGCGCAAAAAGCGCATGCCCAGACTGTGAAATGTAGAGGTGACGACCCCTTTGGCAGCGTGACCCATCATTTGCGCCACGCGCTCCTTCATTTCGCCAGCAGCCTTATTGGTAAACGAAAGGGCCAGGATGCGCTCGGGCAGCACGCCGCTGTCGATTAAATGGGCGATCCTGAACGTGATGACGCGCGTCTTTCCGGATCCGGCGCCTGCGAGCACAAGTACAGGTCCCTCGGTGGTCTCCACAGCCTCGCGTTGCGGCGGATTTAAGCTTTTTAAATCGAGCATCGAACCCTCTCGTTCCAAATCAAAGCGGCGCACTATAAACGCAGACGCGCGATCTGTCATTAGTGACGATTTTTAATGCGATTGTGGACTCAAATGTTTATATTCGTCAGTCTTTGACTGCGTGAGGTAAACCATGAAGATACTTGTCTCCTGTAAGCGTGTGGAAGATCCGGACGCTTACATCACCCTGACCAGCGATCAGCTCGACATCGACCGCGATGACGTCGACTACAAGATAAACCCCTTTTGCGAGATCGCGGTCGAAGCTGCGATCCGCCTAAAAGAAGACTTCGGTGGGGAAGTGGTCGCCGTCTGCATCGGTAGCGATGAGGCTCAAAAAGAACTCCGCACCGCTCTCGCCATGGGCGCCGATCGTGGGATTTTGATCGAAGCCGATGAGCGAACGATAGACGCTGATCTCGTTTCGCGCCTGTTCGAACAGATTGTGAAGGAAGAGGAACCGGATCTGGTGCTCATGGGCAAGCAGGCGACAGACGGCGACAGCTGTGCAGCCGCTCAAATGTTAGCCGCCCGGTTGGACTGGCCTCAGGCAACGTTCGCCTGCGCTTTAAGATTCAACGGCGACCTGCTCGAAGTGGATCGCGAAGCCGACGGCGGCATTGAAACCCTTGCGCTTCCGCTCCCCGCCGTAGTCACCGCCGATTTGCGCCTGAACGAACCGCGCTATCCGAGCCTGCCCAACATTATGAAAGCCAAGCGAAAGCCCCTCGACTGCCGCGAAATGGAAGACTTCGATATCGATCTGCAAACTCAAACCGAGACCATCTCGATGAGCCTGCCTAACCAGCGGACCGCAGGTGTCCGCGTCAAAAGCGTGGAAGAGCTCGTTCAAAGACTGATCGATCAAAAATGCTTGTGAGGCGATGATGAAAAAGACCCTGATCCTGCTGCCTGCAACCTCTACGCAGGTTTCCAAAACCGAACTCCGCCTCTTAGCCTCCGCAAGCCTCTATGCCAAGCTCACGGGCGATGATCTGGCGATCGCGCTCGCTCCCTTTGCGGAGGGCATCGATCTCCATGCGAAGGCGGACGCTCTCTCTGCCTATGGGATCCCCGTGATCGCGATGACACCCGAAAGCGGCGATCATTACACCCCCCTTGCAGAGACTGCCTCCGCTTTATTCCTGAAGGCGTTAAAGGCTCAAAACGCGAGCACCGCGCTTACCCTTGCAGACAGCATGGGCAAAGATTTCGCCCCCCGCCTTGCGGTTTTGATGGACGCCGCCTACGCGGGCGATGTGGTGGGCTTTGAAAAACAGGACGATGAGATCCTCTTCGTTCACCCCATGTGGGCCGGGCGCGTCCTCGGGCATCTGCGGTTCAAGAACGCGCTCAGAGTGATCACCGTCAGAGCCTCTGCTTTCGATGCGCTTTCTTCCTCTGCAAAGGCTCCGGTCTCGCAAATGAAGCTCGGTGTTCCCCCTGCAAAGGCGCGCTATCTCAAAAAGGAGTCCGTCGCTTCCAAACGGCCCGCGCTCACCGATGCGCGCATCGTGGTCTCTGGCGGAAGGGGATGCCAGAATGCCCAGGGCTTTGCGGATCTCATCTACGGCCTGGCCGATGACCTCGGTGCGGCAGTGGGCGCAACCCGGGCTGCGGTGGATGAGGGCTGGATTTCGAGCGATGCGCAGGTGGGACAAACGGGCAAGGCTGTAGCCCCCGAACTCTACTTTGCATTGGGCATCAGCGGCGCTATCCAGCATGTAGCCGGCCTTCAGAATGCGCGCTGCATCGTCGCCATCAACAAGGATCCCGATGCCCCCATCTTTCAATGGGCTGACTTCGGCTTAGCGGCCGACTTAAAAGAAGCGGTGCCTGAGCTTCGCGCGCTGATTCTGAAAAATTGCCCTGTCCAAAAAATGTGAGATCCTTCATAACAAACGCAGGGCCTGGAGAGAAATCGATGCCGATTGCTTTTGATGCCGAATGGCGGCCCCGGATCTCGCACAGAATGGCGGCTCGCAATGTTTCGGGTCGCATGCTGATCCTCGATCCCCAAATCGATCGCCTCATGCGCTTAAACAGCACAGGGACCTGCATTTGGGAATGGATCGCTGAGGATCGCTGCAGTTTGGCGGAGCTGCTCGAACGCCTGGTTGCGCAATTTGAAGTCGAACGCGATCAGGCGCAAAGCGATTTGCTGGATTATCTTGAAGCCCTGATCCATGAAGGACTCATCGATTCACCAACGGCTCCATAGTTTGATCGGGCTGAATGGAGCGCGCAAAGAGAGGCGGAGATGGCGCAATCCCGACGAAATGAAGGTCATTTGCTGGTGCAGCTGTTTTGGCTGCATTTGCTTGCGCTGTTGATGATTTGTACAGGGTGCGGTGGCGACAAGGAACGCATTGAGCTGAGCGTCCGCTTTGTGCAGCCCGCAGAAGATGGGATGTCGATCGGTTGTGGCGACGATGTCGACGATCGCGCATCGGGCATTCAATACCGCGCTGTGGCTCAGATTGAGCTGGATGTCCTGAGTGCTGAAGCCATTACGGCCTCACTTTCGGTCGTTTCAGCGGAAGAATATGCCTCACTCGTTTCGGATTTCGAATTCGTCGATGTGATGGAGCAGTTTTGGCCCGCAGGCATTGACGGTACGATCTCTTCGACTGGACGCATCGATTTTGACCCGATGTCGCTGCCAGCAGGCGAGACGTATTTGTTGCTGGATGTGCGCCTCGACGGACGCCGTTTGATGCGCGCCGTGCGCCAGCTGCAGGTCAATCCCGATCCTCTGCCCTGCGCTGCGTCAGGCGCCCTTCGCTTTGTGCAACCCTTTGAAGGACAAACCATTTCTGCCCTGGATGATCTCGATCAGGATCTCTCCAACGGGCTTCAGGTCGAAGTCAAACTCGCAGTGACCGGTGATCTCGATGGGCCCGTCACCCTCACCTATGGGGAGGCGGAACCTCTCACTGCAGAGGTCAGCGATGGATTCGCCGTCTTTCCTGCTCTCGATTTGCCTCTTCAGACCGCAAATTATGAATTAAAGGCAGCCGCCAGAACCGTTCAGGGGCTTTCGCTCGAAGCGTCGGCATTCATTTTTGTGGCTCCAGGCGATTGCCAGGTGAAGCTTTTGAATACCTCCAACGGCGTTTGCGATGTGGTGAGCTTCGACGATCTCGATCCGGAACTCCCCGGTATTCAAATCGAGCTTGCGGCTTCTTCCAATTGTCCGAATGTTACCTTCGTTGTGAACGGTGATGCTTCAGAGGAAATCCAGGTCTTGTCCAATCTGGCCAAAACGCTGGTGACCCTGAAGGATGGCCAGAATCTGATTTACGCCACCGCTCACCTGGATTCGATGCGCGGCCGAAGTGAAATGGTGACGCTGGTCGTCGAGGCCGGTCTGCCTTCCATCGAATTTCATTTGTCGCCCAATGCCATCAACCGCCTGGGTATCGCTCAGCTGCGCGGTGAAAACCTGGACCATTTCGTGATTTCGGGAACGGCGGAGCGCATCAGTCTGGGCACGCCCGTATTCATTCAATGGACGCCCGATGATCCTGAGATGCCCGAAGACGCGGTGCCCGATCAGGTGCTGATGGGGGTGGATGGCTATTTTGAATTGCCCGTCCGGATCGATTACGGCTGCGGCCAGCTGCAGGTGAGCGCAACCGATCTCTGCAATCAGGTGACTTCGAGCGCGCGCTATTCGGTTTGCTTTGATCGCATTTTGCCCGAGTTTTCAATTACTTCCGCGAGCGGCAATCGCATTTTGCCCACAGACGATCTCGATCCCGTGAGACCCGGTTTGCAGGTTGCGGTGACCTTAAAGATTCAAGACGAGCGCCCTGACCTGCAGGATTACCTCATTGACGTCGTTTGTGGCCGCATAAATGATGAAGATCATTGGACTTCTCGATTAGTCAGCAAGCTCCGTCGCAATGCGGCGATCGATCAAAAACTGGATGCCGTTTTAACGTTTGGCGCATCCGAAAAAGGTGACCTGGCCTGCAAGGTGGTGGCGGATTCGGGCATTAACGGCAATCGCAGCGAAGTCTTCGTTTTTAAACTGCTTTTGGAAGGCGCCATTTTCCATTTGCTGCAGCCGGAACTCACAGATGGCCAGGCTTGCGCGGCGGGTCAGGTGGTTTTGAGCGGCGAAGGCGCAGATTTGGAAGCTTACGCGGCCAGTTTAAGCGCTTCGGCTTTGCGCGAGGGCAGCGAAGAGCCGATCGTGCAGCCGCTGACTTCCCTGGGGAACGGTCAGTACGAGACCGTCTTTGATTTGGAAGAGGGGCTTTATCGCGTCACGGTTTCGGGTGAAACCGCTGAAGAAGCCGTGGTGGTGGATCCGCCCGGTCTGAAACTGCGCATCGATCGCACGCCGCCCGCACTCTCCCTCGAGAATCCGCAACCTGGCTTAATTTCAGGGACTTTTGGCTCCATGGGATGCCTTGAGACGGCCCTGACTTTGCAGGCTGAAGACGCGAGCGCGACCGAAATTTGCTATCAGGTCAACGGATCGACGAAGCATTGCGGAGCGGCGGACGAAACGGGTCGCCTGGTCACGCCCGAGATCTATTTGTTCCGCGAAGGCGCCAATACCGTTCGGCTTTGGGGGCAGGATTGCGCGGGCAACGAATCGGAGTCGCAGGCGATCGTAACGCTGCAGGGCTGCGCACCGCGTCTGGATTTGCTTTCTCCCGTCGAAGGTCAGCTGCTTGCAGCTTCTGCGGATTTGGATCCCGAACAGCCCGGATTCCAGTGGGACGTGCGGATCGATTCGGATCTGCCGCAGGGCAGGGATGTCTATGTGACCGTAAAGACGAGAGAAAACGTCGATTTTGGTCCTGCAGTCATCGATGAGCAGGGCCAGGCGACCGTGCGCGTAACGGTGCCCACCCAGGGCGAAAGCGACCTGTCTTTTGAGTTGAATGCGCATTCGGGGCTTTCAAACAGCGGCTGGGCGAAGATCGAGCTCACCTTCCAAAAACCGCAGCTTTTGCTCAACAACCTCTCAAGCTGCCTGAATGCAGCGTTTGAAGATCTCGATGAGGCTCCGGGGCTTCAGATCGCTTTTGAAGGTCAGACCCGGTTTGTTGCCGCCGGGCAGCAGGCGCAAATTCAGGCGCAATGCGGGGGAATTCAAAGTTCCGCCACAGGTCTGGTCGCTTCGGACGGTTCGGTTCGTTTTGAGCCCATCACGTTGCCGGAAGCGTTGTCTGGAGATGAGACCTGCGAAATTACCGCTCAGGTTCAGGATCTTGCAGGGCAAACGGCAGAGGCTCGCTATCCTGTGCCCATCATCGATCGTCAGCAGCCGACCGTTTCGATCATTTATCCCGCACCGGGTCAGTGGATCACTTCTATTTATGACGAGCAGATTCAGGATTTGGGCATTCAGGTCACGCCCTTGGTGGAGGTTTGCGGCGCAGAGGGACAAACGCTCCATCTGGAAGTCCGGCAGGCGTTCAGTTTGGGTGAAACCAATGTGCTGAATTTTGCAAAAGAGATCCCTTCGGGAGATTGCGCGACGGTGCAGTTTGAGCAGCTCACTTTGCCGGAGGGCGAAATCGAATGGGCGCTCTCAACGGAAGATGATTGTAAAAACAAGGGCTTAGCGAGCACCACTTACCAGGTTTTCTCGAATAACGAGCTTCATCTCATCCCGCCTGCGACCGACGATCTGGTGAATGCACGGATGGATGCCGATGCGTCGAAGGATGGTTGTCAGTTTTCGCTGCAGGCTTTGGTGGGCGGCTTTACGCCTTCGGCGCAATTTGCAGTTTGCTCTTCCAGCTTAAATGGCACAACCAGTGAACTTTGCAACGGTTTTTCGAATGTGCTGCCCGGCGAATGCAGGTTCAGGAATAACCGCCAGAATACAAATGCGCTGTTGGTTTGCCCCGTCAGCCTGAACGATGGCGTGTATGAATTGAGGCTTGTGGGTTCCGAAAATGGCGTCGTTGTAACCTCCAACCTGATTTCGCTGAGGGCCGATTGCAGCTTACCCAAAGTGGTCTCCATGACCGTTCTGCAGGATGCCGATGGCGACGGCTGCCTGAACCGCAAAGAAGGCTTGGTTGAAAATCATGGTGGAAATGCAGCTACTTACAGCCTCGATGTGGAAATTGAAGGCATGGAGGACGGCCAGGAAGTGAAGGTTTATCGCGATCCGAACGCGGTGGTCGTGGGATCCGGGCAGCTGTCGAACGGTCACGTCCGGCTGGACGCGCGCTCTCTCCTTCATGGCGATTACGCTTTTTATGTGGGGGGGTCAGAAAAATCAGGCAACTCCATTCTGCAACCCAGTGAAGGGGGATTCCGGTTGCCTCTGCGCGTCGATGCCCAGTCCCCGCAGGTCCTGCTTTTTGATTGGTCTTCCGAAGTCTGCTTTAACATTCAACAAGATAACGATTTAACAACACCCGGATTTCAAAAAGCTTTTTCGGCTCAGGCCCGTGGGGAGCCCGGAGAAGAGATCGAGATCTTTTTAAGCATCGATGGCGCTTTGCAGCCATCCTCCATGCGCGCGGGCGATCACGTCGTATTTGAGACGGCGACGTTATCGGAAGGTGAGCATGCTTTGGCGCTCTGGGCCGTCGATTCTTGTGGAAATGCTGGATCTTTAAATGGATTTTCGCAGACGAGCGCTCATCTCGAAGATTGGAGCCGACCGCTGACACAGTCGTTTAAAGTGGATACGAGGCCGCCTCACCCGTTGCTGAGCGGGCTTGTGAATGGGGTTCATCTGGAGGCCTTCGACGATGCCGATCAAAATGGTCAGAATGGATTCCAGACCGATGTGACGGTTTCGTTTGCTGCGGCCAATGAGCTCGAATCGGGGCAGGAAGTGCGCATTCTGAGCAATGGAAGTCCGGTTAAAACATCGCCTAACTCTTTGATTTATAACGGATATTCTGAAATTAATGCGAGATTGACTCTGCCTCCGGGCAGCCATGCGCTCACCGCTCAGGCCACCGATCTTTGCGGCAATGTGTGGCAAAGCGACAAAATCAACGTGATGGTCGATATCGATGGCTGCGTGAGTTCGTTTACCAAAATTGCGGATGTCTCTTCGCCGTCTCCGACGCAAAAACTCTTGTTTGGTCCCGCAGCGGGCAATGCGACGGCGGATGGGTTAAAGATCCAGGTTGAAGGCATCGTTTCATTTTACAGCGACTCCTGCCGTTCCAGCACCGTGCAGTTGATGCTCGACGATTCAACGGTATTGGCTCAGACCTCTCCGGACGCGACCGGGAGAATTGCCTTCAGCAACGTGCAGATCCCTCAGGGCCGCCATAAGCTTTATCTTTTGGTGTCTACGGATGAGCAGTCAACGCCTTCTTATTCGCAGGAATTGGTTGTGGATGTGATCGCTCCCGCGATCGCGTTTGCCAATCTGGAAGAGGGGCAAATTGTTGTAGAAGATGTCGACGACGATTTGCCCGGGCAGCAGTTCAACGTGAGGGGCATCGTGACAGAGGCGCGGGTCGACAGTTCGCGTACCGCATCCCTCTCCTTAAACGGGCAATTGCTGCAAACGGAACTGGAGCTGCTCGATGGGCTCGAAGTGACCAAAGATTTTGGAATCGTGACTTTGAACGAAGGTCAAAATACTCTGACCCTCTGCGCGATCGATGCCGTTCAAAATCGCGGTTGCAAGACGATTGCGATCAACGCAGATCCCGAAGATCCTTCAGAAATTTTCGATCTGGCTTACGAAGTCGCCGACCCGCGATCGACAGAAATCCGCCTCACCTTTACGGCGCCTTACGACGATAAGAGCAGCGATGGCGAAGGGCGCGGCAAGGTGACTTCCTACGAGATTTATGACGATATTGCCCAGCCTCTGACGGTAGAGCGGCTCGAACAGCTGAAGCCTTATACGACGGTTGAAGCGCTCGTGGATGCTGGTCAGGAAGAACAAATCACCGTGAGCGGATTAAAATTAAACGAGATTCATCATATTGGCGTTCGCGCTTTGGACGATGCCCTGCGGCCCTCGGACTTGGCGACCATCGACGTCGATCTTCGAATGAAAAAGCAAATCTTTAATCTTTCCGCTATGTTGGGTAAGCCCTGGGCTGATTGCGAAGATTCCGGATTCTGGGCCGAAAACTCGATGCTGAAGGGGCGCGGCGATTTCAACGGAGATGGCCTGGCGGATGTGTTGGTGGTCGCTACGCAATACGACGCTGTTGAGGAGGACGACTATTACGATAGTGCTGTGGCCGTCGTGATTTTGGGGAATTCCGAAGCCGAATCCGCCAGATCTGTGAACTTGTTGCCGCCCCGGATAGAGGACGCCGATATGGCCACGCATGCTTTGGCGGGCGTTTGGGCGGGTGACGTCAACGGTGATGGTTTAGAAGATATTGCGCTTCTGGGAATGACTACGGATTACGAGGCTTTTGTCTCGCTCTATTGGGGATGCAGCGCGCCTTGTGAGATGACAGGTCAGCCCGATGCGGTCGTCCATTTAAGTGGACATTCCCTTTATTTGTCGGAGATTCACGCATTGGGCAACTTCATCGTGAGCGATGGCGAGCCGCAATGCGACGATCTGCTCGTGGGGGTTTTGGATAATGGCTATACCGGTTTGGTGATTTCAGGTCATCCGGATGGGACTGGCGAGATTTCGTATGACGTCCTGCCATTGATCGAAGCGCCGTTCCCTCATTCTCCCAAAAACTCTTTGCTGGCCCAATATGCCGCAGGTGCAGGGGATTTAAATGGCGATGGCATCGAAGATCTGTTGATTTCAGTCGATCTGACCGAACTCGATGTGCCTGCTGAACATTTTGGCTATTTGCTGTGGGGTGAAAAAAAGGACGGGGATGGAGCTTACTGCCAGGTTGAGACCGAAGAAGAACTGCGTTCAACTGCCTGTAATGCCGCCATTTTTAATCAGGATGACTGCATTCACAATGTGCGCGGATTGTTGGGCCGTCACGACTTAAATGGCGACGGGCAATCAGAATTTCTGGTCAGCGATTATCTGAACAAGCGGATCGGCGTTTACCGTTACGATGCCGCATCCAATCCCGAATGGACGCTCGAACAATGCATCTCCGGTCCCAAAGGATACGGCAGCATGATCGACTGGGCGGGCGATGTGAACGGCGATGGATGCGAAGATGTCATCGCCAGCTATGCCGATGAGGAATATACGCGATATGCGACGACCGTACGTTACGGACATTGCAGATCCTCGGATCCCTTGTCGAATTTCTGGATCGGCAACGGTCAGCAAAATGAATTTGATGTTCATTTAACCGATGGCGCAGATTGGAGTGAAAAAACGACTTTACATCTGCTGGGGCTTGCCGGAGTTGGCGATTTCAATGGCGATCAGCGCGACGATGTCGCTCATCTTGAATGCAAAGAAGCTTCATTGCGCGTGACCATTTTTTACTGAGGAGATTTCATGAATCCTGAATCTGTCAAAAAGGAGTCGCCAAAGCGCTTGCCTTACGTCAAGCCCTGCATTGAGTCTTCGCTTGTTTTTGAACGGCAGTCTTTGGGGGCTTGCCATGGGCTCAAGCCGAACACCAGCACAACAGGCCCCGTTTCCAAACGCTGCGATATGAGATCTTAGATTTTGTATTCGATTTCTGTTGAAGTTGCAGGTCATTGCATCGCTTTTTATGGACCTCGCGCTCTGCTCTCTCCCTTCGCTTCAGCCCTCGCGCCTTTTCTCTCCCATGCACCGGCGGCCTGGTCCGTAGAGATCCTTCAGGGCTTGCCGGAGCAAGCGGAATTTCCTTCAGAAGACTGGATCGTTCGCCTCCGAAACTATGCGGTGGGGCTTTGTTTACAGCAAAAAACAGGGCGGGCCGTGCTGACGCGTTGGGAAGGGCTTTGGGGGATTCTGGAGCTCGTGCTGCAGGTTGCGCTTTTACCCAGTTGCGGCTTGATCTTTCACGCCTGCGGGGCGGTTTATCGCGGTGAAGGCTGGCTTTGCTTTGGGCCTTCGGAGTCAGGGAAGAGCACGGCAGGACAGAATGGGGGATTTGATCTCGTGCTGAGCGATGAGCGGGCGGTGGTTTTGCCGGATGGAGATGGATTTCGGTTGTGGAGCACGCCGTTCTGGAGTCAGACGAGTGAAATCAGGTTCGTTCAGGCTTCGGCACCGCTTTGCTATTTAGGCTGGTTGCAAAAGGATTTGCGGCCGCATTTTGACTTGAAGCCCAAAGATGAGATGGTCGCGTTGTTGCTCAGCTGCGTTCATTTCTATGAAACCTCATACACTGCTTGCGCTCAAGTCTTCGATGCCGCTTGTAAACTGGCCGAATCTGTGATGGGGGGCGCGCTTTTTGTGCCCAGGAATGGCCCATGGCTCGATGCTGTTTTGAGAACGATTTCAAAGGGTTAGAAGATTTTTGCGGCTGGGTTGAAGAGGAGCGCGTGCCTCTGTCGGTGCATTGGGATGTGACCTGGCAATGCGATTTGCGCTGTGCCCATTGCTACTTAACCGAGCGCGAAAACCGGGACCTCACCCTCGCTGAAGCTTCGGATTTGCTCGATCAACTGGCCGGGATGGGGACGATGACGCTGCTCTTAAGCGGCGGCGATCCCTTTGTGCGGCCGGACTTTTTGCAAATCGTGGAGATGGCACGCAAGCGCTGGTTTGAGGTGCGGATCATCACGAATGGGCTTCGGATCGACGATAACACCGCGGAATCTCTGGAAAAATTAGGTGTTCGCCAGATCTCTATGTCGCTCTATTCGGCCGATCCCCGGGAGCACGACGCTCTGACGTTTAAACCCGGCAGCTTTGAGGCGGTGATGCGGGCTGCAAAGGCATTGAAGCGCGCGGGCCTGCCCATCTGTTTTAAGACCATCGTGACTCGGAAAAATGCGCGTTGCTTTAAGCAACTTGCTGAAATTATAGAAGAATTTGATGCTTCGTGGGAGGTAACGCCTCTCGTCTTTCCGGCGCGTGACGGATCTTTTGGCCCTCTGGAACTTGCACTCGATGACGAGGCGCGAAAAGCGTTTTTTGCCTGGGATTTCGCTAGGTTAGGGTGGAAACCCGAAAGGCCGCTGCCGTTGGATCCCAAAGCAGCTGTCTGCTCGGCCGGTCGTTCGAGCCTTTATGTGGCCCCCGATGGCGCTGTCTTCCCTTGTATCAACTGGAATCTCAGACTTGGGACGATCCGCGAGGCGCCTTTAAAGGAGATTTGGAATTCACCCATGGCGCTTCAGGCCGCTCATGTGACGCGCGAGGATTGCCTTCAGACATGCAAAGATTGCAACTATGTAAATTTATGCGATTTTTGCCCGGGAACGGCCGAACTTCTGACGGGAAAATGCGCTCAAAAAAACGATCCGGTATGCCAGAATGCGCGCTGCTGGTTTGAATCGGTCGAGGCGAGCCTGGCGCATGAAAAATGACGGGGATCGAGCGCTCTTGTCGATGGTGCGAGAGGTTTTATGGCGTGGGGAATCCCTTTCGCTGATCGCGCGCGGGCAATCGATGTCGCCTCAAATCCGCGATGGCGACAGAGTATGGATTAAAGCCGTAAATCGTTTAAAAATCGGTGATCTGGCTGCTGTTTGCATCGGCGATCAGCTCGTGATTCACCGAGTCATCTGGCCCATTTGCTGGCAACCGGGGCAGCGCTTTTTGTTGAAAGGTGATCATCGAAGGTTTTGTGATGGCTGGTTCGGAGCGACTCAGTTTTTAGGGCGAATCGAACGCATTGAACGTCGGGGAAGGCCTGTGCATTTTTATTGGTCAGGACTTTTATTATCTTTGGTGCGAAGCCTCGCGATGCATTTAAAGGAAGCGCAAAACAGAGCTTCGGATGCCTGACTTCAGTCTTCGCTCAATTTTTGTATCTATATGAAAATACAGGGGGTTTAAAACCAAAACAGTCGGTTACCCGACAAAACTTGGCTTTGTTGTCAACTCGGGCCATCATAAAACGCTATGGCCAATTCTCTGGTAATGAACTGCACGCCCCATGAATTGCGCGTTGCCCTCATCGAAGACGGCAAGGTGGCGGAGATTCATGTTGAGCGGCGGCAAGATGCGAGTCTTGTGGGCAATATTTATAAAGGTCGCGTGATCCGCGTGCTGCCCGGCATGCAGGCGGCCTTCGTCGACATCGGTCTCGAGCGCGCGGCGTTTTTGTATGTGGCCGATATCGCTGAATCCAAGGTGACGACGCCTCCGAGCCCCACCAATACGGTGTCCGAAGCTTGTTCCGATTTGTCGGTCCGGCCGATTCAGAACCTGCTGCACGAGGGTCAGGAGATCATGACCCAGATTGCAAAGGAGCCCATCGGCACCAAGGGCGCGCGCGTCACCAATCACGTCAGCATTGCAGGACGCCATCTGGTCTACATGCCCACGGTGGAGCATATCGGCATCAGCCGGCGCATCACCGACGAAGAAGAGCGGCGACGCCTGCGCGAACTGCTCGAAGCGCTGGTGCCCGAAGGCGGCGGATTTGTTGCGAGAACGGCGGCCGAAGGCTGTACCGCCGAGGAATTGCGCGAAGATCTCGAGTTTTTACGTCAGGTCTGGAACGATATTTTAAATCGCATGGAAACCTGCTCGGCGCCCGCTACGCTTTACGAAGATCTCGATCTCGTCCTGCGTTCGGCCCGCGATATGGTCACGCCCGATCTCGACAGCATCATCGTCGATCAAAAGGAAGAGTACGATCGTTTGGTGCGATTTATGCGACGGTTTATGCCGCAATATATGGATCGCATCCGCTTTTACGACGGTTCAGAACCCATCTTCGATGCCTACGGCGTAGAGATCGAGCTGAACCGCGCTCTGGGACGCAAAGTCTGGCTGCGTTCGGGCGGTTATCTCATCGTCGATCAGACCGAGGCGCTCACCGCCATCGACGTCAACACCGGGCGCTACGTGGGTCGCCGCAACCTCGAGGAGACCATCCTCAAAACCAACCTCGAAGCGGTGCGCGAGATCGTCTATCAGCTGCGCCTGCGCAACCTGGGCGGCATCATCATCATCGACTTCATCGATATGGAAAAAGAGGCCAACCGCAACCGCGTCTATACCGCCCTGGCCGAAGCGCTGCAGATCGATCGTTCGAAGACAAATATCTTAAAAATCAGCGAGTTGGGCTTGGTCGAGATGACCCGGAAGCGCGTGCGCGATTCCCTTTTGCGCACCTTGAGCGAGCCTTGTTTTTATTGTGACGGCTCGGGTTTTTTAAAGAGCCGCACTTCGGTGGCCTACGAGATTTACCGCAGCCTGGCGCGCGAGGCCGAGATGATCGCCGAGCCCGCCGTCATCGTCGAAGTTCACCCCCGCGTGGCCAAGGTGCTGCGCGAAGAGGAGCAGACGATGCTGATCGATCTCGAAACCCGCATGAACAAACGCATTTTGCTGCGCGAGCGCCCCGATTTTCATCTGGAGCATTTTGAATTCTGCGGGTCGAACGGGTTGAGCCTGGAGAAGCTGTAACGCCTTTAGTGGCTTCGGTTTTCCTGGCCGGTGAGCAGGGCGGTGAGCTCCTGGTAGGCGACGTTGTATTCCTGGGCCTGTTTTTGGGCGCGCGCCTCGGCCTGGGGATCCTGGGCAAAGCGATCGGGGTGGCATTGGCGCATCTTTTCACGCCAGGCCGCCTTCACTTCATCGATGCTGGCGCCGGGTTTTAAGCCAAAGAGCGCGTAGTATTTCTGGGCCGAATGGGCGCGCTTGATCTGGCGATGGGATTTGTGAACCCGATCCTCCGCCTGCCGAAACGCCGCATCCAGGCTTTCTTCGAGAGCATCGAGCGCGGCCTCGATTTTCGATTGTGCGTTGTCCCATTTGGACTTAGCCGCTTCAAAATAGCTGCGCAGCCGCTCGTTTTTGAGCCCGGATTCAAAGGCGGCCTGGGCCAGCGCTTTGCCGGTTTGCTGGACGCTATTGCCTACAGCTTTGATGCGTTCCATCCATTTCATTCGTGATCTCCTTGAGTTGAAGGCCTGAACGCTGGTAGCGCCGGCCGCAGATGCATTGGGCGGTTTCTTCCGTCTGTGGATCGATGCCGAGCTTGAGGACTTCGCCGCAATAACAACAAAATCCGTGTAATCTTGCGGGGTTACCGTAATAGAGTCCATAGGGAATGGCGTCGTGCGTCATCACGGATCCCGCGCCGATCATCGCGTAGGCGCCGATTTGATGTCCGCAGAGGATCGTCGCGTTGGCGCCGATGCTCGCCCCCCGGCAGACACGCGTCTCTAAATACTGGCCTCGTCTGGGAAAATGGCTCCTTGGGGTGAGAATGTTGGTGAACACCATCGAGGGGCCGCAAAAGACGTCATCTTCGAGGATCACGCCCGAGTAAATCGAGACGTTGTTTTGGATTTTGACGTTGTTGCCGATTTGAACCCCGCGCTCGACCACCACGTTCTGGCCCAGATTGCAGCGCTCGCCGATGGTTGCGGGGCCTAAGATCTTGCAAAAATGCCAGATTTTGCTGTCTGCGCCGATTTGAACATCGCCTTCGATGACGGCGGTGGGGTGAATCCAGAAATCGCTCACGGTGCATCCTCGTCGGTTTCACCTTCATCGGGAACGGCCTGCAAATCGCCTTCGGGTTTCTCTTCAGGCTTTGGAGGCTCTTCGGGCTTTTCTTCAGGCTTTGGAGGCTCTTCGGGTTTCTCTTCAGGCTTTGGAGGCTCTTCGGGTGTCCCTTCGGGTAAAGTCTCAGCATCTACTTGATTTTCAAGATCTTTTTCGGGGGCTGGCTCCACATAGACGGGGGCTACGGGCTTTAAATCCTCGGGCAGTTCGGCCGGTTCAATTTTGGGGATGAACATTTCAAAAGGCGCTGCGGGATCGGCGGTCGGCGCTTCCTGCTTCAAAAAGTTTTCAGCGTCGGTTTCGCCTTCGGGCAGCACAAACTCGGTGGGCTCGGTGCCCGTCAGAAAATACTCATCCACGCCGCCTTGCTCTGTTCGCCGGCCGGATTCCGGATCGATCTTCAGCTGAATCACGCCGTCGGGCATGGGCGGCCAGTTTTCTCCTTCTTTTTCGGCTGATTGCAAATATTGAAGGGCGATGGGCACCGCAGCTCCGCCGCCGCTTTCCTTTTTGCCCAGGCTTTTCGGCTGATCAAATCCGAGCCAAATCGAGAGCGTAACGTCAGGGAGCAGGCCCACGAACCAGGCGTCCCGCGCATCGTTGCTGGTGCCGGTCTTGCCCACCAGATATCGCGGAAATGCCTTTAATTTTTGAGCACTTCCTTCGGTGACGACGGAGCGCATCACCTCGCGCAAAAGCCAGACTTCGTCTTCGGGCAGCGGATCGGGGAGTTCGACGGGCTCCTCTTCGGGCAGATCTTCCAGTAAACTCTGGGGTAAGTTCTCGATTTTATTAATGAATACTGGCGGCTGGTATTGGCCTCCAGAGGCCAGGGTGGCGTAGGCGTTGGTGATCTCGAGAGGGGTCACTTCGCTCGCTCCGAGGGCGAGGGTCAGGCTGTCGGTGAGGGGCGACTGGATGCCGGCGCGGCGGGCAAAAGACTGGACGCTTTCGATGCCGACGTCGCTTGCGAGCTTGATCGAGATGCTGTTGACCGAGTTTGCGAGGGCTTTGCGCAGGGAGATGGGGCCAGTGAATTTTTTGGTGTAGTTTTGTGGGGTCCACCATTGGCCCTGGTACATGCGCCAGGTTTCGGGGGCGTCGATGAGCGTGCTTGCGGGGGTAAACCGGTGGGATTCAAAGGCGGCGCCCCAGACGAAGGGTTTGAACAGGCTGCCGGGCTGCCTGCGGGCCGAAGAAGCGCGGTTAAACGGGGCATCTCGGTAGCTGTAACCCCCTACCATTGCAAGGACTTTTCGCGTTTTGGGCTCGATGACCACGAGGGATCCCTGAGGGGCGTTGGAGATCACCGCCTGCATCACTTCAGGATGCCTGGGGCCGTCTTCGCGAATCAAAAGCGCCATTAAATCGCCGGGTTTGAGTTCGAGCGGCTTTTTACCCTGCTGAAACCGCCTGATGGATTCGGCGCTCACCTGCGCCCGCCCGATGGCGAGATCAAAAAAGAGATGGCCGTCCTTTTCGGATTCAAAGCGGCCGATCACCGACTGGCCGAGCGCAGGTGCCTGATCTTTAAGCTTTTTTCTGCGTTGCGCGTGCCATTTTTCGAGCTCGTCGTCATCGATGTGACCCGTGGGACGACCGTAAGCGTGGCGCTGATCGAGCTGCTCCAGCCCCTTTTGAAGCGCTTCCACTGCGGCCTTCTGGCGAACCGGATCGAGCGATGTGTGTATGCGTAACCCGCCGCGCATCAAGGCTTCCCGGCCATAGCGCCTTTCGACTTCAGAGCGCACGCGATTCACAAACCAGCCGACCTCGGGCGTCTCGATTTGAGGTATGGGCGCCAGATTGAGCGGCGCTTTTTGGGCTTCGGCAATTTCTTCTGGAGTTGCGAAATGATGCTTCTCCATCTGTTCCAGCACGTACGCGCGGCGTCGCAATGCGGCTTCGGGATGCCTTCGTGGCGTGAGGTTTTCGGGCGACTGAATGATCCCCGCAATCAGGGCGGCTTCCGGTAACTCCAAATCTGACGCGGATTTTCCAAAATAATACCGCGCGGCTTCTTCCACACCGTAGCGACCGTGCCCCAAATAAATCATGTTTAAATAAATCGTGAGGATGTCGTTTTTGGTGAGGTAGGTTTCGAGCTTTCGGGCCAGAATTTGCTCGCGCAGCTTGCGCGCCAGGGTTTTTTCGGACGAGAGCAGCAGATTCTTCACCGTTTGCTGGGTGATCGTGCTGGCGCCGCTGGTGAATCGGCCTTTTTTGAGCGCATCTTTGATCGCGCGCAGCATGCCCCAGTAATCGAGGCCTTCGTGGTGATAAAAATCGGCGTCTTCGGCGGCTAACACCGCGTTTTGAAAGGTCTTTGAGATTTTATCGAGGGGGACGATCGTGCGGCGTCCCTCATCTTCAAAAGCTTCGCCGATGATCGTGCCGTCGGCCGCATAAATGCGCGACATCTGCGGCGGCTGGTAATCTTCAACGGCGCGAATATCGGGAAGATCTTTGGAAAAATAAAAATAGAGCCCAATGAGCAGCGCCAGGCCCGCAAGCGCAAACCCAAGGCCCAAAAAGAAGCAGGCTTTAAAAAAGCGCCAGAATTTTGAACGCTTAGGCGCTTGTGGCTGGGAGGAAGAAGGCCTTTCTTCGCTGGGAGAAGTCATCGCGTTTCCTACGAAAAATTCGCCGCAAACTATCGAAAGCGCGGCCGCTTGTCGAGAGCAACCGGGATGTCGCGCATTTAAAGACCAAAGCTGTGTTGCGGTCTGTTCAGGCGGTGATAGGATGCAGAGATTCCATGAATATGGCCCGTTTTGCAGTTTGAAAGGATGTGAGCGATGAAAATGACCTGCCCTAAATGCGGCGCTGAATACAACATCAGCGATGCGCAAATCCCTCCGGGCGGTTTGCAAATCAAATGCCGCAAATGTTTGAGCAGTTTCATGGCTCAGTCGGGGGGCCGTGCTGTGGCGCTCTCGATGGGTTCTGTGCAGGGCATGCCTCAAACGCCGCTGCCCACTTCGGTGCCACCCGAATATTTGAATGCGTCTGAACCCCTGCTGGCGGCCGATGTGCCCGATGACGCAAGCGCGCTGGAAAACCCGCAGCTGCCCGCCGGAACGTATTATCTGACGCTCGCGGCCGGGCATGTGGTGGGGCCTTTGGATTTGTCGGCCATTCAGCAGATGTTGCGCGAAGGGCGTCTGAATGGCAGCGAGCGCGTCAGCTCCGATCGCGTGCATTGGTTGCCCGCAAAGAGTTTTCCGGATTTGGCGGCGATGTTTCAGAAGGCCGAGGAGCAAACGCGACTGGCGGCGCAGTCGGTCTTTACTCCGAAGGCGCCCGACAATGGACGCCTGAGCCATTTGGCCAGCTTCGAGTTGGGCGATTCGCTGCCGAATCTTTCGCTGCACAGCATCGATGCACCGCCACCGAACGATAATTTTGACTTTGATTTCGGGGACTTACCCGTACCTAAGGCTGCATCGGAGCAACCGAAGGCGCCTCTGCCTGCAAAACCGTTTGCGCCTCCGCTTCATTCGCCGATTCAGGCACAACAGCCGCCCAGGATTCCCCCTCAAAATGCGCAGCCCAAACCTTCCAAAAATGAGCAAGCGGCCAGTTTCTTTGATGATCTGGACGATTTGCCGGCTCCGGCTGCGGCTCCGCCTGTGCCGGTTTTTGACGATCTGCCCGCGCCTCTCGATTTTGATTTGCCCGGTTTGCCGAATGAGCCCGATCTCCTGGCGGATCCCGCGCTGAATGCCGGTCGGCCGATGACGGCTCAGGAATCGCTTGAGCCGATCGAGCTCGACTTGCCAGGGCCTGCGGTGCCCCGTGATTTGCCAGGGCCTGCCATGCCCAGAGATTTGCCGGGTCAGGCTTTACCTCGCGATTTGCCAGGGCCTGCCGCTCCGAATCTGCCCGGTCGGGCGATGCCCCGCGATTTGCCCGGTCGGGCGATGCCGCCGAATTTGCCGGGGCAACCCATGGCGCCCAATCTGCCTGGACATGCGATTCCACAGAACCTGCCGGGTCAGCCGTTAGCGCCCAACCTGCCAGAGCCTTTGGATCTTGAAAACGCGTTGCGTCAGGGGCCCGAGATGCCGCCCGTAGCGCCTGAGAAGATCGAATTGGCACTGGATCTCAATCAAACTCCGGCTTTGGATGCAGAAAAGCCTTCAGATTCGGGGAGTTCTGCGCGTTACAGGGGACGCTTTTCACAGACCGACCTGCCTGAATTTGCCCCGGGAAACAGCGCGGAAGAGGTGCGTTCAGCGGCCATGCTGATGGCGCAAAGCCGCGAACAAAAAAGGAAATTACTGTTTGCAGTGATCGGCGTGGTGGTCATCGTGTTGGGTCTCGGCGCATTTTTGATTGTGCAGCTGAACAACAATGAAGGTAACCCTCAGTCCACCTCCACGCATCTTGCGGCGAACACCGAACATCAACAGCCGCAACCGGCTGAAAATACACAAAAAGGGGATCCATCCCACCAGGAACCGGCATCCACAGAGGCATCAGACGGGCGAAAGAATGATGATGCGTCTGTGGCTTCAGGCGATGCGGCCCAGGCCGATGAGGGTCAAACAGAGGATGGAGGGCAGCCCGATACTTTGCCTACTGCCAAGGAAACCCTGGCTGAAATCGCCGGTTATCGCGAGCGCATCAGCCGGCTTGAGCTCAAACAGTCGCTTTCTGAAGTTGAAAATATCGAGTTGATCACACTTTATGCGTTCGGTGCATTGGAATACAGCGGCAACAAAGCCTGGGCTCAAAAGGCGCAGGAGATGGCGCTCAAGCTGAAAGATGAGCCAGCTGAAGGAGCGGAGCTTGCAAAACTGGCAGCGGCTTTGACTCAGGGCGAGTCGATGGATGCGGCGCTGGCCTATGGTGCGGCCCATGAATCGGATGCTCAGGCGCAATATCTGGCCGGTCACGCCCATCTCATTTCGCATGATTATGAGCAGGCGTTTAAGGCGTTCGCGCGGGCTGTCTCTCTCGATGAAAATCTGTTGCCCGCTGCTCGCATGGAAGGGGATTTGGCTTTGCGGCTGGGCCATTTGGAGGACGCTCGCAAGATCGTTGAAACGCTTTATACCAAGGCGTCTGGAGCTCCTGCGGTGGTCACTGCGTTGGCTCAGATAGAAGTGGCTCAGGGCAATCAGGAGCGCGCTTTAAAGTTGCTGTCTCAGGTTTTGGGACTGGAATCCAGGCGCCTTTCTCCTCAGGAGCGTTCAAAAGCGTTGCTGACGCGGGCGCGGATTTCGTTTGATGCTCAGCGCGATGAGGAAGGGATGGCCGATTTGGAAGGGGCGATTAAGGCCTGGCCTCAGAACATGGAGGCGATCAATTTGTTGAGCGAGCGCCATTTTGCCAACAAACAATATGCAAAAGCGCTTGAACAATTTGAGGCTTTACGAAGCGCCAACTTTGATGGACCTGAAATTACGATGCAGATCGCGCAATGCCATTTGGCCCTAGGGCGAGCCGATCGCGCGATAGACATTCTTGAAAAAGGGGTGCGGGACTTTGGTCAAAGCGCCAGTCCGGCTCAGCAGGCGGAATTAAAATCTGCATTGGGGGAAGTCTATTTAGAGCGCCATGAGCTGAAAAAAGCGATGGGTGTTTTTGATGATGCCCTGAGCGTCGATGCGCATTGCGAGCGCGCGCTTTTGGGGCATGCCATGGTTCTGGTGCGCGAAGCCAATTCGACCGCTGCGATCGCTTACCTGGAAAAGGCGATCGCGGATTATCCGGAAGGCGCTTTACTGCATCAGGGACTGGGCGATTTATACCGAAAAATTTCTGATACGACTGCAGATAGAGAGCTTAGGCAGAAGGCGGTCAAGGAATTTCGCAAGGCATTGGCCATTGAACCTTCGCTGCTCGAAACGCGCAAGAGTCTGGGGTTGGTGTTGCTCGATTTAGGTGAGAATGCCAAGGCTCTGGCGGAATTTGAAAAACTCTCTCAACGTGTCGATTTCTATGAGAATCTGGACTTTGAAATGGGCAAAGCGCTCTATCGTTTGGGGCGGCTTGAAGAAGCGTTGACCCATTTTAAAGCCGCTTTGCCGATTCACCCGGATTTGAGCGAGCTGCAGCTTTTGCTGGGGGCGACGCTGTTTGATTTGGGACAAGGCGAAGAAGCGAGCCCCTTTTTGCAAAAAGCCGAGCAGCTCGACAGCTCGCATAAAGAAACTCATTATTATCTGGGTCGCATTGCGTTAAATGCGGGGATGAACGATCAGGCTTTGCAGAGGTTGCGGCTGGCCCACGATGCAGACAAAGGCAATTATGTATATCGCTATTGGCTGGGGCGGGCTTTGGAGGCGAACGGCGGTCCCGAAGCGATGAAATCTGCGCGTCAAGAATATGACGTGGTGGCTAATGCCTGCCATCAGGATTTTGCTTTAACCGAGCATGTTTGCGATGTTTTGTTCCGCCGCGGTTCCATGCGCATGAATCAGCGTAAAGAATGGGCCGGGGCGCGCAAAGACTTTACTCTGGCCGCCAAATGCGACACCACGAATCCGCAAATCTACTTAAAACTCGGCGAGTTATCGGAGTTTGAAGCGGATCTGCCCACAGCAATTCAGCATTACAGCAGCGCCATTAAGGTCGCTCCCGATTTAGGAGAAGCGTATGCGGCGCGGGGCAATGCGTACAGCATGCTCGAAAAGATCCGGGAAGCGCGGTCTGATTTGCTCCAGGCGATCAAGCTGAGTCCTGAATTGCCCGAGCCCTATTACCAGCTTTGCGCGGCTCTGAGAGAAAAGAGCCTTTCGGAAGCGAAGAAATACTGTAGGAAATATCTGGAGTTAGCTCCCAAAGGTCGCAATGCCGAAGACGCGCAGGATATTCTGCGCTGACCGCCCGCCTTTTTGCCTTCTTTGCATCACTCCTCTTGCGTGACAGCCTGCAGCGCGTTAAATAAATCTGTTTGTGCCCTCTCTTTGCAGGGCCTTTGGAGATCTATATGTTAGATATTCGCCAAGTTACAGCGGATCCTGAGTCGTTTGCGCGCCGTTTGGCACGTCGTGGAAAAGAAACGCGCCTCTCTGAGGCTTTGAAGCTCGATGCCAGGCGTCGCGAGCTGATCGGCAAGACGGATGCCTTGCGCAGCGATAAGAGCAATCTCGAAAAAGAGATGCGCTCTGCTGATAAAAAGAGTCCTGAATTCGCGGCGTTCCGTGAGCGCATGCGCGAAGACGGCGAGGCGATCAAGAACCTGGAAGAAGAGCTGAAGTCGGTCGAAGCTGAGCTGGACGAGATCATGCTGGCGATCCCCAATGTGCCCGACGATGTTTGCCCGGACGGCCTTTCGGACGAGCAGAACAGAGTCTTGCGCGTGGTGGGCGAGCCCACTCATTTTGATTTTGCGCCGAAGACGCACGACGAGATCGGTACCGCGCTTGGGATCCTCGATTTTGAGCGGGCGGTGAAGATCACGCAGACGCGGTTTACGGTTTATCGCGATCAGGCGGCCCGTCTGGAGCGCGCGGTGGTCAACTTCATGCTCGATTTGCACACGCAGCAGCATGGTTACACCGAGATCCTGCCTCCGTTCCTGGTCAACCCGATGTCGATGCAGAGCACGGGCCAGTTCCCCAAATTCCGCGAGGAAGCTTACGAGCTGGAGCGCGACGAACTGGTGCTGATCCCAACGGCTGAAGTGCCCGTCACCAACCTGCATCGCGATGAAATCATTGAATATTCCGATCTGCCGATCCGCTATGTGGCCTATACCCCCTGCTTCCGTCGCGAGGCGGGCAGCTATGGCAAAGACACCCGCGGCCTGATCCGCCAGCATCAGTTCCAAAAGGTGGAGCTGGTTCAGTTTGTGGAGCCTTCAAAGAGCGACGAGGCGTTGGAGCTGCTGACGGGACACGCTGAAAAAGTGTTGCAACTGCTGAAGATCCCTTATCGCGTGGTCATCCTTTGCACCGGCGATCTGGGCTTTTCTTCCGCGCGTACCTACGACATCGAGGCCTGGATGCCGGGCCAGAATTGCTACCGCGAGATCAGCTCCTGTTCGAACTTCCGCGATTACCAGGCGCGCCGCGCTTCGATCCGCTACCGCGCGCCGGGTCAAAAAAAGCCGCAGCTGGTGCATACGCTGAACGGTTCTGGTCTGGCCGCAGGTCGCACGGTGGTCGCGATCATCGAAAACTACCAGCAGGCCGACGGTACGGTGGTCGTTCCTGAAGTTTTGAGACCCTACATGGGTGGGCTCGAAGTGATCGGGCGATAAAAAACGCAGGAACGAAAATTTTTTCTTGACGCCCAAATGGAAGCAGCGTATAACGGCCGCACTTCGACAGGTTCTCCACCTGAGGAGGAGTGGCCGAGTGGTTTAAGGCGGCGGTCTTGAAAACCGTTGTGGTTAACCCCACCGTGGGTTCGAATCCTACCTCCTCCGCTTGGCTTCTGAGACGTTGATTCCTTTGGGGGATCTGGAGAGGTGGCCGAGTGGCTGAAGGCGCTCGCCTGCTAAGCGAGTATGGGAACATAAACTCCCATCGAGGGTTCGAATCCCTCCCTCTCCGCAAAGCTTTGTTTGAGCACCCGTGGCTCAGCTGGATAGAGCATCGGTCTACGGAACCGAGGGTCGCAGGTTCGAATCCTGCCGGGTGCGCTGAAAACCCGATGCGGAAAATTTCGCACCGGGTTTTTGTTTGGATTCCATGGAAAAGACGGATCATGCTTTCATGGGCGCTTGCCTGGCGATGGCGAGGCGGGCTGCTGCGAAAGGTGATGTACCCATCGGAGCGCTGGTCGTTCTCGATGGGCAGGTGATCGGTCAGGGATGGAATCTGCGGGAAGTTCAGGCTGATCCGACGGCCCATGCGGAGATTGTTGCATTGCGACAAGCTGCGCGATATATGGGCAGATGGCGCTTGGATGGTGCCAGTTTGTTCGTCACTCTGGAGCCTTGTGTCATGTGCGCCGGGGCTTTGGTGAATGCCCGAATCGCTCGCGTCGTTTACGGTTGTTCCGATCCAAAAGCGGGGGCTGTAAATTCGCTCTTTGAGATTGTAACCGATGAACGTTTAAATCACCGTTTGTCGGTGGTTGCTGGTGTGCGGGCAGATGAGTGTAGCACTCTACTGCGCGAGTTCTTTCAGTCCCGTCGGGCTGGCAGATTGGATCGTGCACGGCTTTGGAGAGGTGTCCGAGCGGCCGAAGGAGCTTGACTCGAAATCAAGTGTGGGGAAATCCCACCGTGGGTTCGAATCCCACCCTCTCCGCACTTGCCAGCAATCCAGATTTTTGGAGAGGTGTCCGAGCTGGCCTAAGGAGCACGACTGGAAATCGTGTGTGCCCCAAAAGGGTACCGTGGGTTCGAATCCCACCCTCTCCGCTCAAAATCGAAGCTGAATCCTTCAGCTTTTGTGATGGCCGGGCTCGATGGCTAGAGCTCGTGAACTCCGCCAGGGCCGGAAGGCAGCAACGGTGGCGAATCCTTTGGGGTGTTGAGTTCCGGCCGTCGACCTTTTCCCCCTTAAGTTTCAATGTATTAGCTGAACCGTTGAGGTGAAGCCTTCGAGGTGATGTGTGTCAAACCTCGAGTCGGCCCAGAAGCCGTATATCGTCTTGGCCCGAAAATACAGGCCGCATGTTTTTGACGATGTCGTTGGGCAAGAGCACATCACGCGAACCCTCCAGAATGCGATCGAGCAAGATCGCGTAGCTCATGCGTTATTATTTGTAGGCAGTCGTGGCGTAGGAAAGACCACTTGCGCCCGTATTTTAGCTTGCGCGCTGAACTGTGAGCATGGGCCAACGACGGAACCCTGCGGTGAATGCAGCGCTTGCCTTGAGATTCAAAACGGCACTTCGGTCGACGTGATCGAAATCGACGGGGCGAGCAACAACAGCGTCGATCAAATCCGCGATATCCGCGAATCTGTTAAGCTTTTGCCCACGCGGGGCAAGCGCAAGATGTACATCATCGACGAAGTCCACATGCTTTCGACTTCGGCGTTCAATGCGCTGCTCAAAACCCTCGAAGAGCCGCCGCTGCATGTGATTTTCGTGTTTGCGACGACGGAGCCCCATAAAATCCCCGAAACGATTTTATCGCGCTGCCAGCGCTTCGATTTTAAGCGCATCGCGGAGTCCAAGATTGTGGGGCGCCTGCAGGCGATCGCGCAAAAAGAGGGGATTCAGATTGAAGATGCGGCGCTGGGTCACATCGCTCGCGAAGCCAGGGGCGGCATGCGCGATTCGCTGTCGCTGCTCGATCAGGTGATCGCCTTTTGCGGCACACAGATTACGGAAGAGCAGACGCGCGAAGTGCTCGGAATTGCGGATTTGCGGGTGCTCGGCGAGATCGCGCGCGCGATTTTGTCGTCCAACGGCCAGGCTGCCCTCGAGGTTTTAAACGCCCTCTTTCAGTCGGGCCTGGATCTTCAAAAGTTTGCAGGCGAGCTGGCGTCGTATTTTCGCGATCTGATGGTGATCAAGCTTTGCCCGGATGCCCAGAAGCTGTTGGATTTGACGGATGGGGAGCTTTCGGCCCGGCAGGCTCTGATTGCTGAGCAGTCTCCGGCGGGCCTGCATCGCGCGCTCAATGCGATCCTGAAGGGCGCTGAGGAAATTTCGCGATCGTCTTACCCCAAGCTCGTTTTTGAGATGACGCTGCTGCGCCTCTGCATGCAGGGGCCAACACAGTCGCTGGGGCAGGTGCTCGAAGGGTTGACGCGTCTGGAGCAGCGTCTGGGTGGTTCTCAATCGCAAACGATTCCTCAAACTGCGGCGCCGGCAGGTCGCCAGAGCCCTTTTGTTGAATCCGCTCCGGTGCGGCCGGTTGCGGCTGGCGCTCCCTCTTTGCCCGCCGTCAAACCCGCAGTCGCCCCTTCGTCTGAACCGAAAGCCCAGCCCAAAGCTCAGCCTGCACCCATTGCTTCCAAACCGCAGCCGGTCCCAAAGCCCATCGAAAAAACGGCCTCTAAGCCAGCAACTCCCCAGAATCAAAAGAAAATATCGACAGCATCCAATGGCGTTCCTTCGCCTGAAAACGAGGCGTTGCTGTTTGGTCAGCTGGAGCCTATAGAGCTCTTCGATCGCCTGATGCGGCGTTTTAAGCGTCAGGAGCAGTTTTTGGCTGCGGAGTTCGAGCAAAACGCTTATGTTATACAGTTTGACGAGACGACATTGGCGCTGGCTCTGGCACCGAAGTCGTTGGAAAAAGGGCAGGAGGCCCGTGCAAAACTCGAAACTTTTTTGAAGGCATCCGTATCAGAAAATTGCACGTTGAAGTTGCTCGAATGCAAATCTGAGCAGGATCCTCGGCTGGCGGGCGAAACCGTATTTGACCGCCGCAAACGTTTGGCGCAAGAAAAGCGAGCTCGGCGCCAAGAGATGGCACAACGCGATCCAGTCGTGCTTCAGGTGATGGCCGAATTGGGCGCTGAATTGGTAGATGTGAATCCACTTTAGGAGATTTTCTCATGGTAAAGTCCGTTGGAACTCATACAAATCTGATGCTTCAAGCCCGCCGTATGCAGGGACAAATCAAGAGCCTGCAAGAGAATTTGGAAACGGCAGCCTTTGAAGGCGGTGCTGGCGGTGGTCTGGTGAAGGTTGTGGTGGATGGTCGTCAAAAGGTGAAGAAGGTTGAAATTGCGCCCGACGCGTTCAATCCCGACGATCCGGGCGAGCTCGCGGATTTGGTGATGGCGGCGGTCAATATGGCGATCACCGCATCTCAGGAAGCCAGCCAGCGCGAGATGCGCAAGATCACCGGCGGCATCAACCTGCCCGGACTCTTCTGATCCCCAAAAGGTGAACGGTGGAGGGCGCAGATCCCATTCGGCGTTTGGTGCACGCTTTTTCGCGATTGCCCGGCATTGGAGAAAAAACTGCCTCAAGGCTCACGTTTTTTGTGATGGATGCCGACGAGGCGGTGGCGCGCGATTTGGCTGAAGCGCTGCTGGATTTGCGCTCCCGCGTTCATTTATGTCCGATTTGCTGTAACCTGACGGATCGCGAGCTTTGTAACGTTTGCAGCGATCCGCGTCGAGATCGTCGCGTGGTCTGTGTGGTGGAGTCGGTGCCGGGATTGATGGCGATAGAGCGCACGGGCGCATTTCACGGCACATATCACGTATTGCACGGCGTTTTGGCGCCGCTTGAGGGCGTAGGTCCCGAGCAGCTGCATATGCGGGAGCTGGTGGCGCGCCTGAAAGATGGGGTAGAGGAGTTGATCGTCGCGACCAACACGAGCATTGAAGGCGAGGCGACGGCGCTCTATCTTTCGAAGCTGGCAACCCCTTTGGGGATTCACGTGACGCGCATTGCGTCAGGGGTTCCCATGGGCGCCGATTTGGAATATGCGGATCAGGTCACGCTCGCGCGCGCTTTAGCGGGACGGCATTCACTTTGACTGCGCTTTACCCCTTGTGTGCTGCATTGTGAACTGTTACTGTGCCTGACGAATTGGCCGATTGTTGATATAGATCGGTTTCGTGAGATTTGAACAGGAAGGCGGCCCATGAAAAACCAGCTGGTCCTTCATAAAGAGGAGTATGAGAAGCTTTCTGCGATTTGCAATTCGTTGCAGCGCGGAACCTATGCGAAGGCGGTGTTCCTGATCGATAAGGACGGCCAGCTTCTCGCTTCGAGTGGTGAGACTCAGGATCTGGATGTCACCTCGCTTGCAAGCCTGACGGCCGGCAACATCGCCGCAACGGGCGGCTTGGCTGAGCTTTTGGGTGAAAAAGAGTTCGTGATCCAATCGAACGAAGGGGAGCATGAGAATGTCAATATCTCCATCGTTCCACCGCGTGCGATCTTGCTGATCATCTTCGATCGCCGTTCAAATCTCGGCTTGGTGCGGCTGCGCGTGCGGTCTGCCAGCCAGGAAATGACGAAGGTGCTTGAGGAAGCTTTGCAAAAGCCCGAGGATCAAGGGAAAGCAGCGTTTTCCGATTTTACGGATGACGACATTGATCTTATCTTTGGCGAGAATGTCTAAGGTGGTCGCGCAATGCCGTTCATCAACTACGCTTCACACGAAATCAATTGTAAGATCGTTTACTACGGTCCGGGTTTGTGCGGTAAGACCACGAACCTGCAATATATTTTCGCCAAAACCAACCCTGCGCTGAAGGGCAAGATGATTTCGCTCGAAACCGAAACCGAGCGAACGCTGTTCTTCGACTTTTTGCCTCTGGCGCTGGGTCAGATTAAGGGATTCAAGGCGCGCTTCCATCTTTACACGGTGCCGGGTCAGGTCTTCTACGATGCGAGCCGTCGTCTGATCCTGCGCGGTGTGGACGGCGTGGTGTTTGTGGCCGACTCCCAGGCGGAGCGCTACGAAGCCAACCTCGAGAGCCTCGAAAACCTGCGCGAAAACCTCGAGCAGCACGGATACGATCTCGACCACATGCCTTACGTCGTGCAATACAACAAGCGCGATCTTCCAACTGCGGTCGATCTGGACTTCCTGCGCGCCAACCTCAATCCTACCAATGTGCCCGATTACGAAGCGGTCGCGACCACGGGGCATAACGTCTTCCCTACGTTGAAGGCGATCGCGCGTCAGGTGGTGGAAGATCTCAAGAAGAGATGAGCCTCCCTGGGCGCCCGTGCGGCGTCCATCTTCGATCACATCGCCTTCCTGCCTCGATCACATCGCCTCACATGTTCACCCTTAACGCCTTTTTACAGCAGAGACATCGGCTTTCGAGAGCGCATGCATCGATGTCCGCGTGTGCATTGTATGCAGATCATCTGCGCCTGAGCGAAGATCATTGGCAGCTGCCGTTGAGGCTCCAGTCGAAGGGATCGAAGATCACCTCCGGGTTGCCTGTGGTGAGTTCGGGGCGGTATTGGCCTACAAAATGGGGCAGATCGTGCAGGTTGGTCCATCGGAACAGCTCGCTTAGATGCAGCTGCGATCCATCGAGGCGTGCAAGTTGAGGGTGGTTGACGGCACGTCGCACGGCGGCTTCGAGATCGGCGGCAAGGGTCTCCTCGCGGTACGCCTTGGTGGGCAATGGGGCGCAGCCTTTGGCGCCGCGCACGAGGGCGAACTGAACCTCGGGGCGCGAGTTGCTGACTTCAGGGATGCGCTCACCGGCGATCTGGTTCAGGGTCACCTTTTCCTCGCCCATCAAAAAAGAGAGTCGCCAGAAGAACCCATCGAATCGCGCGAACTGTTGTACGGAGTCGATGGGGCAGGCATCGCGGACGCCGGCGAGGACGAAGGCGTTGTAGGCGTTGAGGTAGTAGGCCAGTCGCGCCTCGGAGGTATGGAACCGGTGGGGCTGATTGCGGGGGCTGACAGCGCGGATCTGGCCCAGAAAGCGGTCGAGCGCAGTGCGATCGGAGCGAAGTTGGGCGTAGTTGACGGTGCCGTCGGGGTTCACCGCCTGCGCAAGGACCTGGTCGAAGGCGCTGTAATCGAAGCCCTTATCGCTGGAGGCTACAGGCGCGGGGCGCGGACCTTCGATGCCCCCTGGGCGAAAGAGAAACAAGCAGGTACCGATGATCAGGGCTGCAAAGAACAACCCATAGGTTTTTAAAAAGCGCATGGCATACTCCTTTTGTGTGACATGCAATGTTGCCTCAAATGGCGGCCTAAGCCAAGAGGATTGATCAAACTGTGCAATGGGAGCGTGTGTGAGTGATGAACCAGTTAGCATCGTTGCATATTTTGTTGGCTGAGGATAACGATGACGACGTACGCATTACGCGACGTGCGGTGCGAAAGGCGGGGCTGATCGCGACGTTGGATGTCGTGAGGGATGGGTTTGAGGCCTGGGATTACCTGAATCAGACGGGCGTATTCGTCGGGGCACATCGGCCCGATCTGGTATTGCTCGATATCAACTTGCCGAGGCGCAATGGCCTTCAGGTCCTGAAGATGGTTAAAGAGGAGCAGCGTTTAAGTACGATCCCTACGGTGATGCTCACCACATCAGCGAGGCAGGAGGATGTCAACAACGCCTACCTTTATCGGGCCAATGGGTTCATCAGTAAGCCACTGAGGTTTACGGAGTTCGTCGATGTCCTGAGGACCATGAGCCTTTATTGGAGCAGCATCGCGAAGGTGCCGGATATGACCCTCGCGCCGAAGGCGATTCCACCGGAATGAGATCGAAGATGATGGGCGATGGAGTCGAAGATATGGTTTGGATGGGGTGAGGATTATCTTCGGCTGGATCACAGTTGTATGGCGTTTTGAACGTAGATGGATTTTGTTGATTGATGGATCGGGGCTGCTGTTTTAACGTTTGAAGGCCCTGATTCCGTAGGATGTCGTTCATGGAAGCGAAGAAGGATGACAATACAGCCGCGACAGCGGGGCGCGGCTTTTTGGTGATCACTGCGGCGAAGCTGTGGTTTATGGTGGGCGGAGCTCTGATCGCCTTCTCTTTACCGAAGATCCTGGGCGTTGAAGGGTATGGGCAATACACCGATCTCAACAATACCATGAGCATATTGAGCATGGTGATGGTGACCGGTGTGCTTCAGTCCGTCGCCAAGTTCGTCAGTGAACGACCCGAACATGCGGGTGGGGTGGCGAAGCAGGCGCTCAAGGTGATGCTCGTATTGGGGTTGATCGTCGGTGGAGGATTCATCATCTGCGCTCCGTGGATAGCCGAGATGCGACATAACCCTGAACTCACTTCGGCATACCGGGCGGCAGGGGTCGTATTGTTCGCCTATGCGCTTTACTCGGTGTTTATTGGGGTGCTGAACGGGCGCAAGCAGTTCCTGAAGCAGGCGATGTTCGACATGGCCTTTACCACCCTCAAAGCTTGTTTGGTGGTGGGTCTTGCTGTGGTGGGACTGGGGATCATGGGCGCATTCAGCGGGTTTGCACTGGCTGCAGTGGGGATCATGCTGGCGGCTGCATGGAAGGTCTGGCCCAGTCTGGGCGATGGTGAACCTCAAAAGCGCCTCTATGCCTTCGGGGCACAGGTGATGTTGTACACCCTGATCTTCAACCTGATCTTCAAGCTCGACGTCCTGATGCTTAAGCCTGCGGCGATCGCGTTGCTGGGGACACCGGAGAATGCGGACAGCCTCCTCGGGGCCTATGGGCTCGCCCTTCAATTCAGCAGGCTGCCCTGGCAGGCCACATTGGCCATCACCTTCGTCATCTTTCCTCTCGTCAGTGAAGCCACCTTTGCGCAGGACAGGGAGAAGACCCGCCTCTACATCAGGCAGACCCTTCGCTATTCGCTCCTCATCATCGGGATCCCTGCGGCGGTGTTGACGGCGGTGCCGACGGCCTTCATCGGTCTCTACGGGGCGGAATATCAGCAGGGGGTGGTCGCGCTCATATGGCTTGCGCCGGCTTACTTCGTTTTCGCGATCTTCAACGTCGTCAACACCATCCTCATGTCGTCGGGTAAGGCAACCGCAGCTTTGATTGTGGGGGCGTTGACCGTCGGATCGGCCGCCTTGATGTATCAGTTCCTGCTGGGTACGGCTTCGACCAATCTGGAGTTGATGGCCCGGACAGGGCAGCTGACTGCCGTGGCGTTTGCGATCGGTCTCATCGCCGGGATCGCGATCTTATGGCGCAGCTATGGCGCTCCATTGCCGATGCCTACGCTGTTCAGGACCCTGATCGTCGCAACCGCAGTCGTGATCCTCGGCCGTTTCCTGCTCCCCGTGGGGCAAATCGATGCGAAGGCAGCGAATCCGGCGGGCGATAACACCGCAGCTGTGGCGCAGATTGAAGGTGCTCAAGGTACGGCTGCAACGCCTGAGATGAAGGCCCAGACCGAACAGAATCTACCCGGTCAGCCTCAGGGATCTTCGAAGATGGCGAAGATCAAGGCCCTCGCCATCGCCTGCGGACTCGGTGTGCTCTACCTTGTGTTGCTGGTCATCACGAGGGAGTTCGGCGCTGAGGATAAAGAACGGTTCCTTCGGGTGATCAAGCGAAAGCCCAAGACTCAGGAAAGCTGAGCGCGATTCGCGAACCTGTGGTTCAAAGGAGCGTAGATGCGATGCGATTGAACTGGAGAAGATGGGCGAAGTTTGCGGCCTTAGGGTGCGCATTGATTGCATCCGCATGTGGTAGCAGTCGAAGCGAGGATTTGCTCACATCGGCCAGAAGCTACAATGAGGGCTTAAGATGGGGCAAGCTCACCCATTCCTCGGCTTACGTGGTTGCGGAGGCGAGGGCCGAATGGCTGGCCCAGAGGAGCGCCTCGATGAACGGGCTCAATATGACCGACGTGCAGATCATCTCCATCGATCCGGGCTCGAACCCCGATGAGCTCTACGTGACGGTTGGCCTCGCTTACTATCGCCTGCCCGATATGACGAGCAAAGAGGCCGTATGGCGCCAGCAATGGCAGCGAAAAGACAGCAGATGGTGGATGGTCAAAGAGGCCCCGGTACAGGCGCCTGCCGATCAGCCATCATGGCCGTAACGGAGAATAGGTTCGCTGAGGGTGAGGTGAAAAGGCGAGGGGATCGAGGTCAAACTGCGGTGAGAGCGTCCTTTGAGGCGCCTGCATCAGAAGGGAATGTCGTCGTCACCGCCGGGAGCTCCGCCCTGATCGCCGCCGTTCCCCGCGTTGCCCGAACCCTGATTCCAGCTGTTGGCTGCTGCATTGACGTCGGGTCCGGGGGCGCTGTTCCAGGATCCCGTGTTGGTTCCGCCATTTGAGGGCCCCATATTCCAGTTGCCCTGAGGGTTGTTCCAGCTGTCCTGGCCGGGATTCTGCGTGGAGTTCCAGTTGCCGGGGCCGCTGTTCGGTTGATTCCAGCCGCCCTGATCGCCGCCCTGGTTCCAGCCGCCGGAGTTGCCACCACCCTGGTTCCAGCCACCGTTGCCGCCACCGTTGCCGCCCTGGTTCCATCCGCCGGAGTTGCCACCGCCCTGGTTCCAGCCACCATTGCCGCCGCCGTTGCCGCCCTGGTTCCAGCCACCCGAGTTTCCTCCGCCCTGGTTCCAGCCACCATTGCCGCCGAATCCGCCACCGTTGCCGTCATTGCGGCCCCCTAAGAACGTGACCTGCTGGGCAATGATTTGAGTCGACTTGCGCTGGATGCCGTCTTTATCGGTGTAGTCGTCGTAGCGGATCGACCCCTCGACGCACACCTGGCGACCCTTGGCTAAGAAGTTCTTGCAGCTCTCTGCCTGCTTGCCCCACACCGTGATGCGGTGCCATTCGGTCTTCTCCTGGCGCTGGCCGTTTCGATCGTTCCAGACCTCGGTGGTGGCCAGCGAAAAGTTGGTGACGTTGGTCGAACCATTCACGGTGCGCATTTCGGGATCGCTACCCAGATTGCCGATGAGGATGACTTTGTTCAACGATGCCATGGTCAATTTCCTTCGTTTAAAACAGGTTCAAAGGTTCAGCCCTTGGGGCCGGTAGATTAATGTTTGTGGCCCACAACGTCAAAGACTCTGTGGCCCGCGCCCGCGCCTTTCGATTCGCCTTTGCGTCGCGATCCTGCGCTGCGTTCGACCTTACATCGGCGCTCCTTTGCGGTTGTTGCACAAAAAATGCAATCGGCACGAAAAAATCTTTCGCCTCAGGCGTCTGCGCAGTTTGATTTGCAAAACGAACTGCATGCTTTATTTTGCGCCCCGCTATGAACAAAAACGCCCCTCGTATTCTCAGAACGCGCCCCTTCTCGCCGCAGGATCTCGACCCCGACGCCCTCAAAACGCTCCGCAGACTCCGCGAACTGGGCTTCACCGCTTACCTTGTGGGCGGTGGCGTGCGGGATCTGTTGCTGGGCAGACGCCCCAAAGACTTCGACATCAGCACCGACGCGCGACCCGAAGAGCTGCACGAACTGTTCCGCAACTGCCGCATCATCGGCCGCAGATTTCGCCTGGCCCACATGCTGTTTGCGGGCGGAAAGATCATTGAAGTCGCCACCTTCAGAGCCGCACCTCCCCAGCAGGGCAAAGCCGGTGCGCTGATCCTGGACGACAACGCCTTCGGCACCCCCGAAAGTGACGCCTTCCGCCGGGATTTCACCGTCAACGGCCTGTTCTACGACGCCGCCCAAAACGCCGTCATCGATTACGTGGGCGGCCTCGAAGATCTCGAAAAACGCCTCCTCCGCACCATCGGCGCGCCCAAAGTCCGCTTCGGCGAGGATCCCGTCCGCATCCTCCGTGGCGTTAAATTCGCGGCACGCCTGGGGTTAAACATCGATCCCGACTGCCTCGCAGCCATGAAGAGCGAACGATGGCGGTTGAGGGATGCGGCGATCCCCCGCCTTCTGGAGGAACTCCTTCGCATGATGCTCGGGGGGGGTGCTGCGCGATCGCTGACCCTCATGCAGGATCTCGGCATCCTCGATCTCCTGATGCCCGAGGTTGCAGCCTTCATGGATGCGGCGAGTGAGTCCGATCGGGCGCAGTTGATGGACCTCGCCTCCGCCCTCGATGCTCGCTATGAAGGACAACGTGAGACGCAGACTGCGGTGGCCTGGGCCGTACTCTTCTGGCCTCTTTATCGCAATATCCTGACCACCTTGCCGCGCCCCCCGTCCATCGATGAGCTCCGACAGATCGCTCACCTCCTTGTGGCGGCGGCTGCCCGCAGATTAGCGATCCCCAAACGCGATATCTCGACGCTGGTCTCTATATTAGAGGGCCAGGTACGCTACGATCCCGCAAGACCCGGTAAGCGCAGTCGCATTGGCAGGCACCCCTCGTTTGCAAGCCTCCTCGATTTCTCGGAGCTTCGATTCGAAGCCCACCAGATCTCGGAGCGCAAGATCGAAGGCTGGAGACAACTTCGGGGAGATGGGGGGCGCAAAAAGCGGGGCAGGTTCCGCAGGTGATATGGCTGGGGCAGCTGCTGATCCGAATCCCGCGAGCGGTGCTGCTTCTGGTAAATTCCCCAGGCCCGATGATCAGTCATCCATCCAGCGCAAACGCCGGGTGCGATGCTTGTCCTAAAACGATATTTAGGGTTCGAACTGCGTATTTTTTGTAGCGCCCTTGCGAAGGCAAAGATACAGAGCGGCTGCTGCGGAAAAGCAATTGATAAACTGCTAACTGCTGAAATAAACGATGTTTTTGGCCAGAAGATGCGAACAGATTCAGGGCTGATTTCGCGAAAAATATGGGGAGCGAAAACTTTTCTTGACGCCACAAAAGAATTTTGTAGGCTTCAGCTTGTTCAAAGATTTGCGAACGACTTGACTCGCATCTTTGGATTGCGTAGAGTAACCCACGTTTGTTGCCGATTTTTTGAGTTTCGGCTTTTGATGACTTCTAAGTGTGAAGGAGATTTCACATGTTTCAATTGAAGAATGTTCTTGTTCTTGCTGCTGGTGCCCTGTTTGCTGCTGGTCTGTCCGCCTGCGACAGCGACGACGACGATGATGATGCCGATGGCGGCGACGACGACGCTCCTGTCTATTCCGTCCTCAAGATCACCGACCTCGACAAGACGGACGATAACGACGGTACTTCCGGCGCTGATTTCTGCTCTATTCAGATCAAGTGCGGCGCTGATGGCAAGGCCGTTTCCGGCACTGCTTCTCTCAAAGTGGGTACTGGCGTTTGCACCGAAACCGTCAAGACTCACTGCGAAACTTCTGGCAACCGCTACGATGACGTCAGCAGGCTCAAGTTTGATGAATCCAACAAGTGCGAGAAGGCTCTCGATGTCGTCTCCATCGGTATCGACGGTGTGTTGACGGTGACTTACCAGGATAACCTGGCTGGCTGTGATGCCGTGATCGATGAATACACTCCTGCCAACAAGGACAAGGAAAAGTACCAGGTCGAGATCTGCACTGCTGATGGCAAGTGCCTGACCGCTAAGCCGAACCCCGCGACCGGTGGTTTTTCTGCTAAATTACCCACGGCCGCCGCTGCCGACGCCGAGTAATTCGTCTCGCGCAAGCGAACGATGTTAAAAAGGGAGTCTTCGGACTCCCTTTTTTTATGCCTGCATTGAGAGCGGCGCTTTTTTACACAAATTCGCGTTCGTGAGGCTTGCCTTTCGCATCAATCTTTTGTTTGCTAGACCTAAGAGGTCGATATGAGTCAAGCTGGCGCAACATGGGCAGGAAACGATTTATGTAAACTTTTTGAAGGCCCGACTGAGGACAATCTTGACGCGCATGCTCGCCAGATGCTCGTCAAATCGCGCGATTTTTTTAAAGAAGTGGATCGCTTGCTCAAATCGATTTCGCTTTACGGTTTGCAGCATCCCGCCATCAATCAGCTCAAAATGCGCGCTTTCGACGTGCTCACCGAGCTTCTGGAGCTCCAGGATGAGGTGGGTTTTGAAGTCGGCCCTTACGATTTTTTGCTTTACGATCAAAGTATTTACGAAGACGTCGGTGTAGAGAGCAGCTTCGTCTATAAGTTTTATCTCGATGGCATTCGGCGCATTTCCATTCGGAGGGGCGTGACGGTCGAGGAGATGCGCAGGCTGCTCGGGGTGGTGCTGAGCGACTGGCATGATCCGGCGCTTTTTGAAGACGACGCGGTGACGCTGTTTTGGACGCAGGCCTTTGAGCATATCCATTACACCGTCATGGAAAGCTTTCAAGACAACATCAAAGAGAGCGAGGCGCGGGCGCATTCGGTGGTGGGCATCATCGAGTCCGTGCGCAGGGGGGGGCAAATCTACGCGCGCAGGCCGATTTTTCGCGATGCGCATCTGGCCCTCGAAGCTTCGGATTTGGCGCAGTTTCAGGAAAATCCCTTTGCCCTCGACGAAATTTCGCTGGTGCGCCTGGCCAGTCTGATTCGCACTTACGATCGCGAAACCCTTGAAAAATTTATAGAAATCCTGTTTCGCGCAACGCTTCAGGGCATGGGCTCGCACGAGGAACGCCAGGAACGCGTGGTGGGGCTTTTCGATCGCATCGCGCGCCTGCTGCTCTCTTCGGGGCGCATCGACGAACTGGAGCGCCTGTTGCGCAAAATCCGCCTCCTCAAAGGGCCAGACGGCGTTTCGCTCCCGATCAATGTGGCGGTCATCGAAAAAATCCTGGGCATGTGGTCGGATCGCGAGTTTATTGAGACCCTGCTCGCTTATTTTGATGCGCCCGATTGCCCGTTCTGGGCTTCGGTTTTAGAAATCTGCAAGATGCTCAACGCCGAGGCGGCTTATAAAATCGTGGATTGCGCCGATCGCATTCAGAATGCCGCCTACCGCAAATCGCTGCTCGACTGGTTGCCCGAGCGCCTGCTCGGCCAGGAGCTGCGCGTCGCCCCGCTGTTAAAGATGGTTTCTGAAGATGTGGCGCATATGCTGCTTCACGTGATCCTGCGGCCACCCTGGTTGTTTCAGACCGCGCAGCTCGCCATGGAAAGCCGCTTTGCGTCGGTGCGTTACGCGGGCATTTCGGCCCTTACGGATTGCAGGGAACCCGGTTTCGATGCGCTCATTCTTTCGGCGTTAAAGGACGATGCGCGCAAGGTGCGGGGGAAGGCGCTGCAGATTTTAATGAAGAATCCCCAATGCAGCCTCTCCGCTTACCTGATGGAGTCGATTGATAAAAAATCTTTTGATTCTGCGCCGTTAGAAGAAAAAAGACGGTTTTTTCTTGCGGTGGAGCGCTGCGGTGCGCCCGACGACTGGCTGCTCAAACAGTTTCACACGCATTCGCTGCTTCGTCGATCGGCTCTGGCCGAAAGGCGCCATTGTGCAGCCATCGCACTGGCGGTTCGGGAACATCCTCAGGCCAAGGCGCTGTTTGAAGCCTGCATTCAGGGGCTCTTTCAGCCCAAAATCGTGGTCGAAGCCTGCGTTTGGGGGGTTACTTATCTGGCCTGCGAGCCATTGGAGCGCGAGCGGCAGCGGCAGGCGTTCTTCTTTAGCAGCGAGGAGAAGGCATCGTGACCGAAATGAACAGCTGGGCGGGCGCGCTCGGTTTTTTGCGCGAGGTGGAGGATACCCAGCGCAACCGTTTTGATCCCCTGGCGCGCAATCTGGTCAATGCGCTCTTCGTGCTTTGGCGCTCGGGCTGTATGCACGACATCGACAACGACGCGATGATGCCGCCCTGCGAAGCGCTCATTTCTGCGGTCAACGGCTACCTGTCGCTCTATAACGAAGACGTCGCGCTGCAGCTGGTGGACGACAACTTTTTCCTCAACAAGCGCATCATCCATCTCGACTATTCGACCTTCGAGAATGTGCGCTATCTCCGCAGAATCTTTCACTTTTTAAAGATCGATGAGCTCGCGTTTACAGCCCCTCTGGATTTGCCCGCATGCAAGCGCTTTGTGCTTTGTTTTTTGGATACGCTGCACGGCGGGCAGCCCGCAACCGACTGGCAGTTGCCCGGCATCAAGCTGAGCGTGATGGATGCGGCCAATGTGCTGGAGCAGCTGGTGACGGACGATCCCCGAAGCCAGGTGCTGAATACCTACGCCTCCGGATTGCTGTTACTGCGCCAGTTTATTAACGATTTGCGAAAAGGTCGTTCGCCCCGGCATGTGCGCGTCAAGCGGCTCTGCATGGATCTGATCGATCTCAATCCCCGCTATCACGCGCTGTTGCTCGCCCTCATCCATCTCGAGGCCTATAAAGGGAATCTGTTCTGCCATATGCTCAATACGGCGGTGATGGCGCTGGTCTTCGGGCAGCGGCTGGGACTGATCAAGCAGACGCTGGTCGATTTGGGCATGGCGGCTTTTCACCATGATCTCGGCTGGGCATTGGTGGGGCGTCTGGGCGAGGAGGCGACTGGCGACGTGGTGCTCGGCATCGACGGCGTGGAGCTTTCGGGCGATGCGGAAGATATGGATAAGCAGCGCATGCAGGTGGTGCAGGCCTTGCTTCACGCGGGCGGTTTTAACGAGGTCGTGGTCAACCGGCTCATCGTTGCCTATGAATGCCAGGTGGAACCCGATCGCGCGCCAAGTCATCTTTATTACAGCGAAATCAACGCGAGCTTTATGACTCAGGTGGTGCGCATCGCGAGCGCTTACGACGACTGGACCACCCCCAGAAAAGGGCGCCCCGCATTGCCGCCCGATCTCGCCATGAAGCGGATCCTGGACGACGGCGGCCAGGTCTTCGATCCCTTCATCGCCAAAACCTTTGTCAACTGCATCGGCCTCTACCCCGTGGGGACCTTCGTCGAGCTCGATACCGGCGAAAAGGCGATGGTCGTCAATTTGCCCAGCAACCCCGTCCATTATCACCGGCCTCAGGTCAAGCTGTGCACCGACAGCATGGGCAAGGTTCTGCCGCACGGCGAGCTGGTTGATCTCGATAAAAAACGACCGAATGGTCAATACTTACGAACCATTGAACGTTCGGTGGATGCGCGCGAATATGGCCTGAGCATCGCGCATTTCTTTTTTGGGGCGTGAGCGTTTATAGACGAAAAAGCGCTGTGCGGTTAGCATAGGGCGTTGATTTGAAGGAGAGATTGCGATGATGGATCAGGCTGAATTGGCGCAACGCTTTCAGGTGATGGGGGATGCGCTCGCGGCGCGCGGGCATCGCGTGGTGGCGGCAGAAGCGCGTTCCCGGCTCGAATTGGGCGAGGTTGAAAGCTCGATTCATTTTTTGGAAGAGGCGCGAAATCAGCTTCACGAGGAGGTGATCGCACCGGTCATCGCAGGCTTGCGCGAATTTTTTGGTCGCGGTGAATCGGCGGCGGCTTTAACGCGTGATCCCCATTGGAAGGCGGCTGCAGACAAAGACAGCCAGGCAGCCGAAAAGATTGCCCAATTAACGGAAGGTTGCGATTTCCAGGCGCTTTTGACCTGCGCACAGCAATTGAGCGCGCCCGAATCAGCGGCTGCAGCAAAACCGGTGGAGCAAAAGCTGGTGCCCGCAGCGGTCGAAGTGCAGCCTCAGATGCCCGAGCAAAAGCCCTTCGAAAGCCCTGTTGCAGCGATTCAACAGCCCGAATTGCAGGCACGTTCGGACGTTCAGCCCGCTCAGTCGCAGCCTGATCAAAAAGCGGTGCCAGAGGGAACTGTTGCGCCCACGCTGGGCGACATGCTCAAAGAAGAATTGCCGCCCGTGGCCGAAAAAGCGTCTGCTCCTGCGCCTGCGGTTGCACCCCTTCGCGCCGAGACGCCTTCATTTGATGCGCCGACCTTTATTCCCGTTGCTCCGAAGATGATTGAAAAAGGCGGCAAGAATTCTCAAAAGAAGCTGGTTGTGGTGGGCGCCATCGGCTTAGGCCTCATCGCCATCGGCCTCATTTGCCTGTTTGCCCTCTGAACGCCCCGCCAGCTCCCTCTCTAAGGTTATATTCCAAACATTTACGCCAGAATGCGGTTGATGTCGCGTTCCGCCTGGATCGGTGCATCTGAAAGACCGCCGACGGTGGCCAGAAAGCTCGGCGCGTGGGCGATTTGAATGGGCCAGACATGCAGCGTCTGTCCCTGGGTCAGTTGGTCTAAATGCCATTTGATTTCGGGATGTTGGACGCTTACAGGAGTGAATGCGGCCAGGGATTCGGTATCGATTCGGCCCGGACTGTGCGCGATGAGCAGGCCGTCCTGATCGGCAATGAAAGCGGCCAGGCAACCGCGTTTGTAGGCGAGATGGTCAAGGTAATAGCGCAGGGCTACGGGTTTTTCTTCGCTTCGACGCTGTCGACGTTCGATCATCATGTACTCCTCAGCATGTAGTCTGAGAGAGCATAATGTGGTGTGTGGTAAGCGCCAAATTTTTTATGCGGTCAAAGAAATTGCGTCTTCGATGATCAGATCGGGGATGTCGTCCCAGATGGGGTAGAGCCATTGGCCGTCGGCGCGGATGAGGCCGCCTTCGAGCGCGCGTTCCACCTTTTTGCCCGCGCGATTCTGGCAGTTCGCTTCGTCAATTTTTTGATTGATTCGGGCGATCGTCGCCTCATCGGCCAGCTTTAAGGGTGCGCGCGTTTCGGGACAAACCAGCAGAGAGAGCAGTTGGGCATCGAGAGCCATCGAAAATCTCCTTACAAAAAATCTCTTTAAAAATGCACCCTTTTTGAGCGTTTGGCAAGGGTGGGAACAGCTTCTTGACAGTATCCCACATGACCATACAATTGCTCCGTTTGCATGGAGGTGGGGTTGTGACCGATACAGCGATGGCACAGGACGTTAATGGCCGAAACGGCCGAGCGAAACTGGAATTAAGCGTTTTGGAGACTCCGAGAAGGCGAGCGGAAGATCGTCAGGCCGATGCGCTGCACAGCGAAGTTTTAGGCATCGTGATTTTAGCGGTGGGACTCTGCTTGTTCCTGGCGCTGATCTCTTCGCAACCTCAGGATATTCAAAACGAATTTCATGGTCAGACCCAAAACTGGATCGGGCCGGTCGGAGCTCATCTGGCCGATATGGTGCAGCGCTTTTTGGGCCTCTCGGGATTCTTGCTGCCGCTGGCTTTGGCTTGGCCGGGCGTTTGCTTCTTTATTGGCCGTCGGGTGCGTATTCGCTGGATAGATGTGATTTGTTATCCTGTGATGCTCACTTGCGCTTCTACCCTCGCTTACATCTGGCTCAATGGTGGCTTCGTTTTTCATTATAAGGCGGGCGGGATTGTGGGCGCCTACAGCGCCGAGATTCTTCAGGCTTTATTTGGAGTTACGGGGACTTACATCATCATTTATGCGACGCTTTTGCTCGTGCTGCTGATGACGACGCGCGTGAGCCTGATGTCGCTGCTGAAGCGTCTGCGCCCGGAACCCAAAGCGCAAGCGATTCCGGCGATTCAAAATGAGAGCGTGGCTGCGGCCAGAATCGTGGAAATGGCAGAACCGGAGCCTGCAAAAGAAAAGTCCGCAACGCCCGGATTATTCGAGCGCTTCGCGATGTGGCGTCGCGAGCATGCCGAAAAGCGCATGGCTCAGAAAGCGGAGAAGGCGGAGCTTAAGGCTCAGCAGGCAGCCGAAAAGGCGGCGCGAAAGGCTCAGAAAGAGGCCGAGAAAGAGTCAGCGAAGGCAGCCAAAGCGGCAAAGGCGGCCAGGGTGGTGCAAGCGGAGCCGGTCACCTCGGAGCCCTCGATCATCGATGTGGAATTCAGCGAGATGCAATCGCCGATCATGCTGCCCGAGCCATCGGCCGAAGTCTCCAAACGCAAAAAGACCGCTTTACCCAAAGTCTGCACCAACGCTTCGCAAACCTCCGGCCGCTTTGAACTGGGTGGCGCTCCGGCTTACAACCGAGAAGAGGGCTTCCGCTTTAAGAGCAAAAAGTCCAATGATTTCGCGTATGAAGATTCTTTTGATTTGAACAGCAGTGGGGTAGGGGAGGGGTCTTTCGACGTTTCCGATGCCGATTCCGATACGCTTTTGGCGCCCTGCATCGTCGACGCGCCGGCGTCTTCGGTGGAGATGCGCGAGGCGCCCAGGCCTCAGTTGTCGGGTCGAAAACCGGTGCCCGAGCCTTACGAAGAGCGTCCCCTGGCTACGGTTGCGGCTTCTGCGGCTTCCTCTTTGCCCGAGGAGTCCCGGTTTGAGGTGAACCCGGCTGCAAAGGCACCCGCAGCCAAGCCCGAAGAAGACGAATATACCTTGCCATCGCTGAACTTGCTGAACGCCATCAAGACGGTGCGCGCGGAGGTCAATCGCGAGTATTTGCTCTCGCAGGCCGAGCGTCTGGCCGAGGCGCTCTCGATGTTCCATGTGCGCGGGCAAGTGACCGAAATTCACCCCGGGCCCGTGATCACCATGTACGAGTTTAAGCCGGATTCGGGTACAAAACTGAGTAAAATCACGGGGTTATCTGACGATCTGGCGATGGAGCTTGCGGCGGTCAAGGTGCGCATCGTGGCGCCGATTCCCGGCAAGGGCGTGGTCGGTTTTGAGCTGCCCAACAAGACCCGCGAGATGGTGCTCCTGCACGAGGTGCTTTCGGCCGACGAGTTCGTCAACGGCAAAGATTTTCTGCCGCTCGCGCTCGGCAAAGACATCGAAGGTCAGCCTGTGGTCACCGATTTGGCCAAAATGCCTCACCTTTTGGTGGCCGGTACCACGGGGTCCGGTAAGTCGGTGGGCGTCAACGGCATGATCGTGAGCCTGCTTTACCGCTATCGCCCCGAAGACGTGCGTTTCATCATGATCGATCCCAAGATGATCGAGCTGAGCGTTTACGACGGCATCCCGCATTTGCTGCTGCCCGTGGTCACCGATTCCAAGAAGGCGGCGATGGCGCTCAAATGGGTGGTGGACGAGATGGAGCGCCGCTACGAGCTCATGAAGAGCGCAGGCGTGCGCGAGATGCGCAGCTACAATAAAAAAGCGCAGCAAATCAATCCCACCAACGCGGTTTCGGTCGATGCGGACGGCAACGAGATTCCGCGCAAGCTGCCTTACATCGTGGTCGTAATCGATGAGTTTGCGGATTTGATGATGGTGGCGGGCAAGGAAGTGGAGCAATGTGTGGCGAGGATCGCGCAAAAGGCGCGCGCTGCGGGCATCCACGTGATCCTGGCGACGCAGCGCCCCACCACCGACGTGATCACTGGTGTCATCAAGGCGAACTTCCCTACGCGCATCGCATTTCAGGTTTCGAGCGGCATCGACAGCCGCACGATTTTAAACACCCAGGGCGCCGAAAACCTGCTCGGCAAGGGCGACATGCTCTTTATGCCGCCCGGGACTTCGTCGCTGACGCGCGTACACGGTGCCTATATCTCCGACGACGAGGTGCATGCGGTGGTCGAGTTCATCAAGGCCCAGAGCGAGCCTGAGTATCTCGACGAATCGGTGGTGTTCTCTGATGGTGAGGATGCGGATTCGGGCGATGAGGCGGCCGACGATGGCGGCGACGATCGCTACGAGGAAGCGGTGCGTTTGGTTGCGGCCGAAGGCAAGGCGAGCGCGAGCCATCTGCAGAGGCGCATGTCGCTCGGATACAACCGCGCTGCACGCCTGATCGATCAGATGGAGCACGACGGTTTAATCGGCCCTGTCAATGGCTCTAAGCCCAGGCAAATCAACAAGGTTTCGATCAACGAGCTGATCAGCCACTGGGACGGTCTCTGCTGAGCCGGATGCGATTGAAGGGGGATTGCTGAGGCGAAGGCAGGCGTCTCAGCAGCAGATAAAAAAATACCCTCTCAACAGATTGCTGAGAGGGTAGCGGGGTTGACGGGACTTGAACCCGCGGCCTCTGGCTTGACAGGCCAGCGCTCTAACCAGCTGAGCTACAACCCCACATTGCTCGCAAAGTGCTTTACAATCCGCAAGCAACGCTGAGCCTTATACGCGCATCGCTTTCGTGCGTCAAGAAATTTTTTGAACCGGACTTCTTTTTTGAACGGAGTTCACTCCGATGAGCGCTCTAACTGAATGATGAGGGGCAGGTGATCGGAGTAACCGGTTTTGCGGTATTGATTGAACTCAAAAGGAATGCCTCCATTTAAAACATAGCTGGGATGGAAAGTCTCTGCGGATTGCGGTTGGAGGCGCCATTGGGCGGGGCTGTTTTCAAGGAGCAGATTGGCGGTCAGGATGATGTGGTCGAGGCGTCCCCAAAGAGATCCGGCTTGGTAATAATAGGTGCTGTTGGTGGCGTTTTGGGGAGTGCTTAAGTCGAATTCTCCCCAGATATTATAGAGTTGGCGGAGTTCCGTAAGGCTGTTGCGATCGGTTGTGGCAAATGTATCAAGCTCGGGATCATCTTCGTAGCTGTTTAAATCGCCCATGATGATGACCGGTCGGCTGCTGTCCTGGTCGATGTAGCTGTTGACCCAGTTTTTGATGACTTGCGCGGAACGCTTGTGGCGATCTTCAGGGGTACATCCGAAGATGGGGGCGTTGTTTTTGCCGATCCAGTGGTTGACCAAAAAGATCATGTCACCCCGGCAGTCGTTATCGAGATCGAGTTCGGCATAGAGGGCGGGTCTGGTTTCCTGAGTGGAGGCGTACAATTCGCCGCCGCTCGCACATTGATATTGACCTTTAAGTGGTTCTACTCTGCCCGAAGGTTCCTTCTGATGCGGAAGCAATGGGTAACGGCTCATCAGGCCGATGTCTACCTGGCAGGTGTAATCAGTTTTATAATGGCCTTCCGCATAAGCGATGTACGGGTATTCGGGACCGCCCTGGGCGATGATGGTGTCGCGCAATTTCTGAAGGATTTCATAGGTTTCCACCTCGTTGATCCCAATCACATCGGCATCGATGTCGGCGATGACCCGGGCCAGATTGGAGAGCTTTTTTTGCACGTTGCCTGAGTTCCACCCCTGGGCGGCGTCGTAATCTTTGCTGCAGTCGTCGTTGTTTTCGTCGAAGAGATTCTGAAGGTTGTAGGTCGCGATTTTGAGTTGGCGGGGAGGAGTGAACTGGGTGGAGACCGGAGTGCAGTTGGGAGGCGGTGGGGGCGGGTCCACGTCTCCGATATCGGGCTCTGAATCCTTTACATCAGGTTCCTGTGGATCGCCATCGATCGGCTCAGTATCGGGTTCTGCATCGTCATCAAGCGGCCCTGTCTCGACATCTGGGGGAATCGTGTCGAGATCGGCATCGCGTACGATATTGGGTTCATCGTCGGGATCGCTGCAAGCCATTCCCCATACTGCAGCCACTGAGGTCATCCAAATGTTCATCATCGGGCATCGAAATCGCATGGCTTCTCCTCTGATGGTTAGGGGCGAGATAATCGCGAATCTTACGACAAAAATAACTTGCTTGCACTGCCAGAAAAAACAAGCTGTCCGAGGAATGATACGCGTTTTTACGATGGTCAGGGGGATGAAGGCGTTTGGGGGGCGCGCTCTAACTGAATGATGAGGGGCAGGTGATCAGAGTAACCTGTGAGATTGCTTTGTGAGAATTTGAGCGGCGTTCCATAGCTGTTGAGCATGTAATCGGGATGGAAAGTGACGGTCGAGTTGCGGACCAGGCGCCATGGGGATTCACCGCCTTCGCGCAGGTTGGCGGATACGATGATGTGATCGATGCGATACCATTTGCGATCGTAAGTGTAGTAATAGGAGTTGTTGTTGACGCTGCTGGAGGAAAGATCGAGTTCTCCCCAGCTGTTGTAGAGCTGGTGGGCGTCCGTGAGGCTGTCGTAGTCGAGCTCAACACTTAAATCGACGGAGAGTGCGGTTTCGGTTTCTTCACTGTTGAGATCGCCCAAAAGAATGACGGGGCGGCTGACATCTTCGTCGATGTAATCGCGGATCCAGCCACGGATTTGTTGTGCAGCCCGGCTGTGGCGCTGTTCGGGCGTGCAGAGATCGCTGGAGCTGGCCACGTTGGAGATCCAATGGTTGACCAGCAGGAGCATATCGCCCTGTGCGTCATTATCGAGATCGACTTCTGTAAATAAGGCGGGCCGGGTTTCGGGGAGGGTGATTTGCCGGTCGCTGCAGGTGATCTCCTGATTGAGTTCGCGCTTGAACGTGCATTCTTCTTCGTTGAAGGCGATCAGCGGAAAGCGGCTCATCAGGGCGATATCGAGGTAACAGGCGCGGTGGGTGGCTTCGTAGTCAGAACCGGGGCCGCCTTCTGCGTAAGCGAGATAGGGGTATTTCGGGCCGCCGGCAGTCGAGATGGCATCGCGCAATCTTTTAAGGAGAGTCCGGTTTTCGACTTCATTAATCCCAATGATATCAGCATCGATATCTTTGATAACCTGCGCCATGTTTGAGATTTTGGCCGATACGCTGGCTGAGGTCCAGCCCTGGGCGCTCGAGTAATCGCAGTCGTCGGTTACTTCATCAAAAAGATTGTTGAGGTTGTAGGTTGCAATTTTGAGCGTGGTGGGCGGAGAAATCAGGGTCTCAGCGTGCTGGCAGGAAAAAGGATCTTCGTCTTCAGCGTCCGGAACATCTTCATCTTCAGCATCCTGAACATCTTCGTCTTCAGCATCCTGAGCATCTTCGTCTTCAGCATCCTGAGCATCTTCGTCTTCAGCATCCCGAACATCTTCGTCTTCAGCATCTGCAGCGTCTTCGGCATCCGGAACATCTTGAGCGTCTTCAGCATCTGCAGCGTCTTCGTCTTGAGCATCTGCAGCATCTTCGGCGTCCGGAACATCTTCAGCATCCTGAGCATCAGCAGCGTCTTCGGCATCCGGAACATCTTGAGCGTCTTCGGCGTCCGGAACATCTGCAGCGTCTCCGGCATCCGGAACATCTCCGACATCAGCATCGTGAAGGTCCGGCAGAAAGATTGAGCCGTCGTCACCATTGGATTCATCGCTGCAGTTCGTGCAGAAGACAGCAAGAAGCATTGCGACCCCAAAGCTGAGCATCAGTCGAGTCGTCATTTTTGTTCACCGTGTTTGGAAAAGAAGACGGAGAGGAAAGGAAGTGGGCGGGACAGGGTTCGAACCTGCGACCCACGGCTTGTAAGGCCGTTGCTCTACCGGCTGAGCTACCCGCCCAAAAGAGGAGTGTGAAGGATAGCACATCTTGCCTGGCGAATCTAATCTTTTAAACGCGTCAGGCGGTTTTAATCGGTCGTTTTTGGTGAATTCGATGGGGCTTCGCAAGCAGACCGACCCTTCCAAAGAATGGACGGCGGGCATTTTAAGGCCAATTCCAGCACCTGATCAACCTGCGAGACGCATTCAAAATTGATGGTCTTTCGGACTTGGGGCGGTATGTCCTCGAGATCCTTACGGTTTTCTTCGGGGATGATGACGGTGCTGATGCCTGCGCGCCTGGCCGCGAGCGTCTTTTCCTTGAGGCCTCCGATCGGTAAGACCCGGCCGCGCAAGGTGATTTCGCCGGTCATCGCGATGTCGCGGCGAACGGGAATCTGGCAGAAGGCGCTGACGATGGCGGTTGCGATGGTGACGCCGGCGGAGGGGCCGTCTTTGGGGATGCCGCCCTGTGGGAAGTGAATATGGACGTCGCTCGTCTGGTAAAAATCTTCGGCAAGACCTAAATCTTTGGAGCGGCTGCGCACGTAAGTCATGGCTGCGCGGGCACTTTCCTGCATGACATCGCCGAGCTGTCCCGTGAGCACCAGGTTACCCTTGCCCGGCATCAGGGCCACTTCAGCCTGCAGGAGATCGCCGCCCCAGCTTGTGAAGGCGAGACCGTTGACCAGACCTACGCTGTCGGTTTCTTCGGGCATGCCGTAGCGATATTTGGGGCTGCCCAGGCGCTTCTGAACCTCTTTGGGCGTGATCTTGAGCTCAAACTGTTCGAGGGGTTTGCCGGCTTTGCGCGCGAGCACCGCTTCTTTGGCGATTTTGCGGCAGAGCGATGCGATTTCGCGCTCGAGTCCGCGCACGCCGCTTTCGTGGGTGTAACGGCGGATGAGCAGCTCGATGGCCGACGGCTGCCAGGTGAGTTTGAGGTTTTGAATGCCGTTGCGCTCGGTCTCCTTGGGGATCAGATGGCGCTCGGCGATCTTTTGTTTCTCAAACTCGGTGTAGCCAGAAATCTCAATGATTTCGAGACGATCCTGAAGCGGAGCGGGGATTTGCTGGCGGCTGTTGGCTGTGGTGACGAAGAGCACCTGCGAGAGATCGTAGTCGATGTCGAGGAAGTGATCCTGGAAGGTGCTGTTTTGCTCGGGATCGAGGACTTCGAGCAGGGCCGACGAGGGATCGCCGTGGTAATCGGCGCTCAGTTTGTCGATCTCGTCGAGGAGCATGACGGGGTTGTTGCTGCCCGCTTTTTTGAGCCCCTGGATGATTTTTCCGGGCATCGCGCCGATGTAAGTCTTGCGGTGACCGCGGATTTCGGCTTCGTCGTGAACCCCGCCCAGGCTGATGCGGACGAAGTTGCGCTGGGTGGCTCGCGCGATCGATTGTCCGAGCGATGTTTTGCCCACCCCCGGAGGGCCCACGAGACAAAGGATGGGTCCCCTCAGATGTTCGACGAGCTCGTTGACCGCCAGATATTCGAGGATGCGCTCTTTGGGCTTTTCGAGGCCGTAGTGATCCTCGTCGAGTACCTGGGTGGCGCGGGCGATGTCGTGGCAGTCTTCGGTGCGCTCGTTCCAGGGCAGCGAGAGGATGGTGTCGACGTAATTGCGAACCACCGCCGCTTCGGCGCTCATGGGGCTCATCTGGCGCAGCTTGCGGAGCTCCTTCTGCGTCTTCTGAGTGGCCTCCGGACTCATCGACTTCTTCTGGATGAGTTCCTCTAACTCCTGAATTTCATTCTTGAATTCGTCGCGTTCGCCGAGCTCTTTCTGGAACGCCTGCATCTGCTCGTTCAGCGAATATTCGCGCTGCTTTTCGGCCTGGCGCTTGGTTTTGGCGTGAATGCGCTTTTCGATTTGCAGGATCTCGATTTCGGACTGCATGCAGGAAAGCAGGAAGGAGAGGCGGTCTGCGACGTCGTCGTTTTCGAGAAGCGCTTGTTTTTCGCTGAGTTTCAGGTTCAGGTGCGCGACCAGGGTGTCGGCGAGCTTTGCGGGATCGCGGATGGCGCTGACGGCCACCTGCATTTCGGGCGGGATCCGCTTGTTGAGCGAGACGTAAATTTCAAAATGGCTCTGGAGCTTGGGCGCGATCTGCTGTGCGGCCTCGGTGATCTGCTCCTCGATTTGCGCCACTTCGACGATGAAGAGCTGCTCGGTTTCGAGATATTGGCAGATGCGTGCGCGGTATTTGCCCTCGATGAGGACTTTGACGGTGCCGTCGGGAAGATCGAGGAGCTGGATGATGGTGCCGATGGTGCCCACCTCGAAGAGATCGTCGGGCGTGGGATCGTTGGTGTCGGCGTCGCGCTGGGCGGTCAGCAGAATGTCTTTGCCGTTGACGTAAGCTTCCTTGAGGCTGTGGATGGACTTCTCGCGACCCACGAACAGCGGAACGACCATATGCGGAAAAACAATAATATCGCGCAAAGGCAGGAGTGGCAGGCTCCGGGTTGCTTTTTCTTCTGGCATGAACTGTGCTCCGCTGAGGGTGCGCTTAGGTGGGATCGACGGGACGGACCGGTTCTTTGGGTATGAGAAGAGGTTTTTCGCCTTTTAAAATCACATCTTGGCCGATGATGACTTTTTGTATGGCGTCCTGGCTCGGCAGCTCGAACATGACGTCGAGCATCGCTTTTTCGAGGATGGTGCGCAGACCGCGGGCGCCCGCTTTATGGCGCAGGGATTCGTGGGCGATCGCTTTGAGCGCCTCGTCGGTGAATTCCAAATCGACGCCATCGAGCTTTAAGAGGCATTGATATTGCTTGGTGAGCGCGTTTTTGGGCTCGGTCAGAATGCGAACCAGCGCATCCTCGGTCAGTTCGTCCAGGCGCGTGATCACCGGAAGTCGGCCAATGAATTCAGGAATCAGGCCGTAAGACACCAAATCCTCGGGCTGGCAGGCCGAAAGCAGGGCCCCCAAATCGCGCTTGCTCTTGGAGCGGACGGGGGCGCCGAATCCCACGTTGGTGCGGCCCAGGCGGCGTTCGATGATCTCTTCGAGGCCCGCAAATGCGCCACCGCAAATGAAGAGGATGTTGGTGGTGTCGATCTGGACGAATTCCTGCTGGGGATGCTTGCGCCCGCCTTTGGGGGGGACCGATGCGACGGTACCTTCAAGGATTTTGAGCAGCGCCTGCTGGACGCCTTCGCCGCTCACATCGCGGGTGATCGATGCGTTGTCGCCTTTGCGGCTGATCTTGTCGATCTCGTCGATGTAGATGATGCCGCGCTGCGCCTGCTCCACATCAAAATCGGCCGCCTGCAGAAGGTTGACCAGAATGTTTTCAACATCTTCGCCCACATAGCCCGCTTCGGTCAGATTGGTGGCGTCGGCGATGGAGAAGGGGACGTTGAGGATGTTGGCCAGCGTCTGGGCGAGCAGGGTTTTGCCGGAACCGGTCGGTCCAATCAGCAAAATATTGCTCTTTTGCAGCTCAACCTTGGAGGTCAGGCTGCGGGTTTCGACGCGCTTGTAATGGTTGTGGACGGCGACGGCCAGGGTCTTTTTGGCCTTCTCCTGACCGATCACGTGCTCGTCGAGAACCTTTTTGATTTCGCTGGGTTTGGGGATGGATTTATGGGCGGAAGAGGCTTCGCTGTCCGCATGCGCATCGGCGATGATGTCGTTGCAGATGTGAATGCACTCATCACAAATATAAACCCCCGCCGGACCTGCAATGAGTCGATGCACTTCCGAGCGGGGTTTACCACAAAACGAGCAACAGAGCTTTTTGCCGTTGGTCTTGGATTTATTGTCGCGCTTGCGATCAGCCAAAGCTCGCACCTCAGGCGAGCATTACTGCCCGCCGTTTTTAACCATAACCTGGTCGATTAAGCCGTATTCCAGCGCTTCCTGAGCGCTCATGAAGAAATCGCGATCGGTATCCTGAGTGATGCGCTCGATGGGCTGGCCGGTGTTTTCGGCCATGATGCGGTTGAGCAGCTCGCGGAGACGCAGGATTTCGCGCGCCTGAATTTCGATGTCGCTCGCCTGACCGTGGGCACCGCCGAGGGGCTGGTGGACCATGATGCGCGCGTTGGGCAAAGCATAGCGATGGCCGTGCTCGCCCGCCGAGAGCAAAAAGGCACCGAAGCTGGCCGCCTGTCCGATGCAGATGGTGTGCACCGGGCAGCGGATGTAGTTCATGGTGTCGTAAATGGCCAGACCGCTGGTGATCACGCCGCCGGGAGAGTTGATGTAGAGCATCACCGGTGCGTCCGCGTCTTCGCTTTCGAGGTAAAGCAATTCGGCGGTGATCACGTTGGCGACGCTGTCGTCGATCTCGGTGCCGAGAAAGATGATGCGCTCTTTGAGCAGGCGGCTGAAAATATCCCAGCCGCGCTCGCCGTTATGCGTGCTCTCGACGACCGTCGGGATCAGCGATTTGGGTGCAAAATCGAGCCATTTGGGAAATGAGCTCATCTTATGCCTCAGCAGATTCGGTTTGGCCAAAAGGCGCATCGCGCGGAATCAGCGTGATGTTGGCTTTGCTGACCAGGAATTCGATGACCTTCTCGTGGCGCATGGCGCGGCGAATCTGAGCGCGGCGAGCGGGATCTTCGTACATGTTGCGGATGGCAGCGGCGTATTTGCCCATGGTGCTGGCCATCTGGTTGACGCGATGGCGGACTTCGTTGTCGGTCACTGTGATGTTTTCGTGATCCGCAAACGCGTCGATCACCATTTCTGCGCGCGCTTCATTCAGGGCTTCAGCCTCGAGCTCTGCAGTCGCGTTCTTCGCTTCGGTGTCGGCTTCTTCCATGCTCTTGCCGCTTTGGATCAGGCTGCGGACCTTTTCGCGGCGCTTTTCTTCGACGCTGTCGGCCAGGAAGGGCGCGGGAACGGGAATCTGATAGAGTTCGCCGAGCTTTTTGCGAAGGTTCTTGCGCAGCTCTTCTTCGGTGGCGTGCGCCTGGCGGGCGGTCAGTCCGTCGCGGATGCTCTCGCGCAGTTGATCCATGTCGCGGGCGCCCAGAGGCTTGGTGATCGCATCGCCTTCCTCTGCGGGCACGAGCTTCTTGATCGCGTTGATTTTACAAGCAAAAACAGCGGGTTTACCGGCCAGGTTCTTGGCGTGGTATTCCTTCGGGAAGTCGATCTTGATGTCGAAGCTGTCGCCCACCTTGTGGCCGATGATCTGGTCTTCAAAGCCGGGGAGCAGGCTGCTGGCGCCGAGTTCGATCGCTTCGTTTTTGCCGGTGCCGCCCTCAAAGGGCACGTCGTAAATGGATCCTGCGTAATCCATCATGACGGTGTGGCCGTTGGCTGCGGTCGTTTCGGGATCGTCGACGTCGATCAGCGTGCCAAAGCGCTTCTTCAGGGTGTCGATTTCGGCGTCGATGGCGGCGTCGGCGATCTTCCAGTCGATGCGCTCAAGTTCGATTTCGTGGGGATCGCGGAGTTCGATTTCGGGCAGGCAGCTGGTCTTGATGGTGACCGTGTAGTCTTTGCCCATTTGCGCAGGCTTGGCGTCGACTTCGGGGTCGCCCACCGGACGCACCTTGGCATCGTCGAGCATGCATTTCCATGCGAGATTGATCAGATCCTGGCTGACTTCGTTGGTCGCTTGCTGACCGTAACGCTTTTGCAGATGGCTCATGGGCACGTGGCCAGCACGAAAACCGGGCAAAGAAGCGTGAGCAGCGATGTCTTTGTAAACGCGTGAGAAGACCGAATTGACTCGCGAAGCGGGCACGACGATCTGAATACGCTTTTCGGTTGGATTAAGTTCTTCGACCTCGAAATGCATGGTCTTTCATTCCGGAGCAAGTCCGGTCCTGGCGGGTTGATAGAGAAGTTTATGAGAGACGGGCATTGCGCAGATGCGAGGAGGGGGGATCGAACCCCCATGGTATAACCGCTGGAACCTAAATCCAGTGCGTCTGCCAATTCCGCCATCCTCGCAGAGAATGTGGGCTATGAAGGAATCGAACC
>DBWM01000023.1 GCA_002309015.1 Myxococcales bacterium UBA1238
CGAGATCGAGTAAATCAAAATTGAGCCACGAAAATAAAAGCTGCCCACCAAAAACCGAAAAAAAGACCCTTCACCTTTGCGGTCGGTGAGCATTCCAATCGCGGGGCTGGCGATCTTTGGCGTGATCCGGGCGGGATTTATGCTCAGGATGCGGAGCCGCTTTACTTTGAAAGCGCTCGCGCGGGGACGGCGCGGTTTCGGCTTTCCTGCCGGTCACCTTTGCAGAAGAAGCGCCCTTCTGTCCGCCTTCGGGCAGTTCTTTCTTCAGGATCAGCAGGTGGTTGAAGCCCCGCAGATAAAAATTGCCTTCGACCGCCGCCTTGCGGTGATTCCCGAGCGAAAGCGTGCGGTTGTGACGGACCACGGCGATGTGATCGATCGGCTTAAACAGAGGGAGCGCCATCGCGAGCACCCGCAGACCGATGGGCACAAAGCCTTCGCGCTTCGAGAAGACGTCGCAGATATAAACCGCGAGGTAGCGGCGATCGCGGAGCACGCGGTGAGCCTCGAACAGGCAGGCTTCCAGCGCCTCAAAATACGCTTCTTCCGACGCCTTCAGCTTGCCGATGCAGCGCGGATCGTCGCTGTAATGGATGTTGTCGGAGTAAGGCGGATCGGCAAACCAGAAATCGACCGACGCATCTTCCAGGGGCAGATGGCGGGCGTCGGCGTTTTCGATGTCGGGGCGGTAAGGGTGAACGTCGAAGCCGCGCGCCTGACGGTTCAGATCGCGGGCCACATCCAGAGTGGTGCCCGAGCCGCAAAAGGGATCGACCACCAGATCGCCTTCGCGGGTGTAACGTTTGAGCAGATTCCAGATCACGTAAGAAGGTGTGGCGCCCACGTAATTGCGATCGCCCTGCATCCCTTCGCCGTAATGCTGCGAGGGATAATCCCACAAAGTGGTCGGTTCAATTTCGAGCGGCGGCTTGCGCATCGCATCTTCTCCATCAAAAAAAAGGCGCTCGAGGCGCCTTCTGTGTGTTTGCAGCGATCAAAAACTCACGCGCGCGCTTTTCTCACGCGATCGCGCGCATAACGGCCCACCACCGCGACCGCCGTGCAGTTCAGCAAGAAGTTGCAGAGATGGCGGCGATCGATGGTGCGCCCCTGGTTGTAAAGGGTGATGTCGCCCAGATAGAGCATCGGAACGCCGTTTCGCTCGACGATCCCGGGGATCGCGTCCTCGATGTAGCCTTCAGGCATCGGCTCCGCAAACAGCGCCAGGCAATCTTCGGCCGGCTGCCGCGTCCCGTCGGGCTCCACCATCGCGCCCTTGTGAAAGAAGCGCAGCGAGATGGGATCCTTGCCGCTCTGCTCCACGATCGTCTCGATGCGGTCGCTGCGGCTGAAGCTCACGTAAAGATCGGGGGCCAGCTGTTCGCTCGCCGAAGGCAAATCCCGCGCAATATGGATCGCAAGCTCGGGCAGCCCAGAGGACTGACGATGCATGCGCAGCAACGCCCAAAAACGACCGGGACAAATCTTGAACGGCTCGATCAATCCCGCAAAGGGTTCAAACGAAAACGCGACCCATTGCACAACCCCTGCCTTTTTATTCGAGCTCGCCGCGATCGGACGATAAATGGTCTGTAGGTTCGCGATGTCTTGCACCAAAGCGTGGCTTTCAGCGCCGCTCATCAGGGTTTCCACGTCGCCTTCCAGCAGCTCGCGCACCATTTCACTCACATCCCTCAGTCGCATCTTGCCTCCAAGCCAAATCCTACAGGGCGTCTATCAATACCCACCTCACCGCCAATCGTCAACCCAGAGAAGCCCCCGGAGGATCCATCTGCTCACAACCCAAACCGCAAAGATTCCGCAATTCTGCCCGGCATCAAAGAAAGCTGTCTTGCAACCCTGCGCGTTCTTTTTTAATTTGCAGCCTGTCTTTTAAAGTTCTGCCCCGTATTTTTGAGATGGGCAAGACGGTGTTGCCATGAATCACAATCAAAAAACTTCGAGACTGCAACGCATCGCGCGGCCGCTCTGGTCTGCAGCCCTCGCTCTGGCCCTGGCCGCCTGCGGATCGGCGCCCCTTGCGCCCCAAAACACCTCCAACTTTGAATCCGCGGATTATGCGGTCACAGCGATCACCGAAGGTCCCGAAGATGAAGCGCTGGCCCGGCTGATTCTGGATTATCGCGAGCAGCTCGGCGCCAAGATGTCGGAGCAATTGAACGTCGCCGCCGACGCCTTCACGGATGCAGACGAACCGCAGAACACCATCGGCATTCTGGTGGCCGATATGCTCTACGACTACATGCAGTCGCACGGCGCAAACATCGATCTCTTCATCACGAACGACGGCGGCATTCGCATCAACCTGGCGCCGGGGCCCATTTTGCAGCGGCATGTCTACGAACTCATGCCTTTCGACAACGCGCTCGTGGTGGTCTCCCTGACGGGCATCGAGCTGCAGTATCTCTGCGACTACATCGCCGCCATCAAGGGCGAGCCGGTCTCGCACATCACCTTCACCATCGACGAAAAGAAGGCCGAAAACATTAAGGTGGGTGGCCAGCCCCTCGATCTCACGAAGACTTACCGCATCGGAACCTCCGATTACCTGGCCGAGTCCGGGTTCATCCACAAGGTTTTGAATCAGGTCCCCATCGAATATACGGGCTCGCTCATGCGGGATGCCTTAATCGAAGGCTTCCGCAAGGCCGAATCCCCCATGCGCGCCCATATGGACGATCGCATCCAGTTTTAAGGAGGTCACCCATGTTTACACGCCGCGAATTTCTCGTTTCATCGCTTGCAGCCGGTGCGATCGCCGCGACTTTGCGCCCTTCACAGCTTTTGGCCGCCGAAAATGCAGCAAACAAGGTGACGCTGTTTCACACGAACGACACCCATTCGCGCATCGATCCGTTTCCCGAGGGGGAATACAAGGGTCAGGGCGGGGTTGCGAGGCGTGCCAGACTGCTTTCAGACGCGCGTCTGGCGAATCCGAACAGCCTGCTTCTGGATGCGGGCGATATTTTTCAGGGGACGCCGTATTTCAACCAGTTTGGGGGCAAGGTGGAGTTCGAGGCCATGTCGGCCATGAAATATGACCTCGCCACCTTAGGCAATCACGACTTCGATCGCGGCACAGCGGGGCTTTGCGAGATGCTCCCCTACGCCCAATTCGATTTCGTCTCGTCGAACCTCGAGATCACCGATGCGACGCTCAAAACCCGCGTGAAACCTTACGACATCCGCACGGTTGCGGGCCGCAGACTCGGATTTTTCGGGCTTTGCGTCAGTTGCGACGGGCTCATCGCCGAAAAGAACCACAAGGGCGTCAAATGGCTCGATCCCGTAGAGTCGGCACAGCGCGCGATCAGGAGTTTGCGGGGCGAAGGCGTGGACGCGATCATCGCGATCACGCATTTGGGGCTCGGTTACACAGGCAGCACCACGAGCACACCGTCGAAGATGAGCGATTTTCAGCTCGCGCAGCTCGTGTCGGGCATCGATGTCATCGTTGGGGGCCACAGCCATACGCTGATGGAGAACGCGCTCGAAGTCACACATATGGACGGTCACAAGACGACGATCGTTCAGGCGGGGCACGACGGCCTCTGGCTCGGGAAGGTCGATCTTCATTTTAAGGGGAACCAGCTCGCTCAGGTGAAGACGGCCATCGCCAACGTCGCTTAACCGACGCCTTCACCCGACATCTCCCCTGCTCCCGCCCAAAAACCCCGCGCTTTCCGAAACATCACTTCGATTTCACCTTGAGAACCTGTCCTGCCTGCAGCTGACTCCTGGATGAGAGGCCGTTTAACTTGCGAAGTTCGCTGACAGTCATCTGATGGCGCTCGGCGATCGCGGAGAGGCTGTCGCCTTTTTTCACTTTATACGTCTTGTACGCCGGTTGTTTTTGGGCAGAGGCCGTTTTGCCCGTTTTGGACGCCTGCTGTTTGGAGCTGCTGCCGGTTTTTTGCGTTTGGGACGCGGGTTGTCTGGAAGCGGCAGCGGTTGGTTTGCCGGCGGACTTCCCTTTGTTTTCGGACTTTGGGGGTTTGATCTCGGGGGCAGCGGCGATGGCCGATTGCAGGGCGCGTGTGACGAGCGCATCGGTGCCGATGGGCACAGAGATTTTGACTTCGCGGTCCTGAGGCAGGGCGTCGCTCGTAAACTGCGGGTTTAAATGGCGCAAAACACGGTAATCGACGCCCGACAGCCGCGCTAAATCGAGCATCAGCACCTTCTTGTTTGCGGGCATCTTCTGTTTGACCACCGTTTGAGGCACGTCTGGCCAGACATCCTGCTCTTCTTCAAAATGGAAACCGTAATCGTCCAGATGTTCCAGCACGATTTTCACCGCGATGATGCGGGGTACGTAGCGTTCCGCCTCCTGAATGAGCATCAGACGCCAGTAATCCTTTAAACCCTGCTGGTCCTGAGCGCTCTTTAACCGGTTCGGTCCGGTGTTATAGGCAGCCATCGCGAGGGGCCAACTGCCGAAACGCTCGTACAATTGCTTTAAATAGGTGATCCCAGCCCGCGTTGACGCCTGAAGATCGGCCCTCTCGTCCAATGCATCGTCCACTGTCAGCCCCAGATCGCGGGCTGTGGGGGCCATGAACTGCCAGAATCCGTGGGCGGAGGCCCTTGAGGTGACGCTGGAACGGAGCCCGCTTTCGACCACCGCCAGATATTTTAAGTCGGAACAGACGCCCTGCGCCTTCAGCTCCCGTTCAAAGGCCGGAAAAACCCTCCCTGATCGCTTCATCCAGAGGATCACCTGCGCGCGATCGCCCAGTATCACCAAAAATTCGCGCTCTATCCGCTCGCGAATCATCGGATCCTTCAGATTCACCTTCTCGCCGCAAAAAGAAACCTCTTCCGGCAGCGAATAAGCGCTCACATCCAGGGGGCGAAGGGCCAGCTCCCGCTCAAGGCGATCGATTTTTTTTTCGAGAGCCTCGATCTTTTGCAGAAGATCGCCGTCTTTATCGGAAGATTTGGCCGATGTTTCGCAACAGCAGAGCAGGAAGGCAGAAAAAACGGCTGCAAAGAGGAACAACGCCCGTTTTTTGCGCATAGAGACCGCCTTTGTCGTTTCAAAAAAGATGTAAGACACTGTACGAATCGCTGCCACAGACGTCAATGACGCGTTTTTCGGGCGCAGACGCTTGAACCTCTGCAAAGAAGCGGGCATGCTCGCCTGCAAATGGAGCGCCGCCGCCAAAATCCGCAGCGCCCCCCTCACAAAAAAGGGCAAAATCGATGACAGAGCAAAAAACGGTTCGCGTCGTTGCTGCCGAAATTCACAAAGAGGGCCAGTTTTTAATCACGCAACGTCGTCCCTCCGCCGTATTTCCGCTGTTGTGGGAGTTTCCATCGGGCAAAGTTGAGCCAGGTGAGACCGATGAGGAGGCTTTAAAGCGCGAAATTTTGGAGAGACTGGGGGTTGAGATCGCGATCGACGGCCTCTCTATGGAGCTGCATCACGATTACGAAGATTACGGACTCGACTTCGTGGTCTACAGCTGCAGGTTGCTGAGCGAAAATCTGCAAAAGCTCCGCGTCAACGACTGGCGGTTCGTCGCTCCATCTGAGCTCGACCAGTACCAGTTCCCCGCCGCCGACTTCCAGACCGTCCAGCGCCTGCTCTACCCGAACGAATGATCCTTTAAAAACCGGCCCCTCCGCTTAAGACTGCGCGTTTCAGGCGCACCGAACCCTCCTCTTTTTTCAACATCCATCGAAGAAACGGCAGAGAACCCCTGTGGGCTTAAGGCTTTGCGGGCTGAATGCGGCGGGAACGTCTATGGTTTGCGGTAAGCGCAGGGTTGCGGGGCAAAAAACGGTGGGGCTTTAAAGACAGCGCCGGTTTATTTTTCGGCAGACGCCGGGGATTCACCGGAGGCCGGCGGATTGGATGCGCCGGATGCGGGCTGTTCCGCAACATTGCCCGATTCCGTCTTCGCCTTCTTCGCTTCTTCGCGGGCTTTTTTGGCGGCTTCGGCTTCGGCCTTCTTTTGTTCGCGGGCGGCCTTCTTTGCTGCGGCTTCGGCCTTCTTTTGTTCGCGGGCGGCGGCCTTTGCTTCGGCTTCAGCCTTCTTTTGTTCGCGGGCGGCAGCCTTTTCTTCGGGCGTTTCCTTATCGCTGTTTCGCTTCGCCTGACGCAGCTTGAGCGATAACTTCTGATGGTCGATCAACACGTTCAGTTCGCAGATGATCGCATCGAGATCTTCGCTCGGTTTTACGACCGAAAGGCTGTTGACATACTCGATGAACTTCGCATACGCGGCTACAAGGAGCGCGCGAGCCTCCTTGACCTTGCCCGACACCACTGCCGCCTTCCTGGCAACCACCTTCTTCCGCAATTCCACGAATTGATCGTAGGATTTACGCAGGCCCTTCAGCCACACTGACGTTAAAGTGGCCTCGAGCATCGCGCTGTCGAGGGACTCCAGCGCTTCGAGCTGTCGACCAACCACCGAATACTGCTCACTGTAGGAGAGGTTCGTCGGCTTAACCTCCTTTGTCACCACAGCGTAAATCTTTTCGGAGTAACCACGGAGCGTCTCGTCGGGACAATTGCGCATGTTTTTCACGTGAGCCTTCAGCCCCGACCAATTCTGATCGACCGTCTTGTCTAAACCAGACAGCTCCTTTGAATGCTCGACGTCCCCGCTGCCCAGAGCGTCGTTGTAGTTCGACAGCGCGAGCTTTAAGTCGCCGAACTCCGCGCGCTCCGCCAACAGCGATCCTTCGGGAATATGCGAAACCACCTGTCCCAGAAGACCGTTGACTTCTTCGTTGTGCAATCTTTGAAAATTAACGCTCTGTACCCGTTCCATGTGAAAAGATCCTTTCGTTTTTGCTGCCTCTTGCGGTTGAGCCTTTAAAAGCGGGGCAATGTTTGCAGCGATTATGGGTCCTGATGAACAAAATGCGACGCTGTTTGCAAACATTCTGGGTTCTTTTGACCACAATGGTTTAATGTTTGCAGACAGCGCCCGTTATTTTTAAAGAATTCCGATCCTGTTCGCCAACATTTGCGGTTTAGGGTTCAAAAATCCGACCCTGCTGACTTTAAGGATGCCGTTTTACGACTCAAAATCCGCGAATGTCTGCAAACATTCAGCCTTTACAGTGTAAAGAAGCCTCAATGTTTGCAGACAGCGGCGGTTCGATCACAAAATGCGCCCTGTCTCCGGATGGCGGGAAGCCAATAATCCGTCCTGAATCCACGCCTCAATGAAACTCGTAAAGGCCGCTTTGTCGTAAAGATACGGGAACCAGGATTCGTAGGCGAAGTCGCCCTCTTCATCGATGTAAAACCGCGCAACCGTGGAGTCCCTGTTCAAATCATTGATCCATGTCAGCAAACGTTCGGGCTCTATTTTGTTTTCAATGCGCACAAAGCACTGAAACATGATGCCCCCCACGCGGCGATCGTACTCAAAACTCCACTGCGTCTTGTGAAACGCCTGATAAATGAGCCCGCTTCTGCGAAGATTGTAGCCGCGCTCGCTTAAATCCTTCGAAATCTGGTCGAGAATGCTGTCGCTGTCGCTCATGACGTACCTCTGTTGAAAAACCGCGCCTATCTTGCGCTCAGAGAGGAGGAAACAAAAGCAAAAAGCCCGCGTTTTTGAACCGCTGCCCCCAAAAAGCAGATCGACAAAAAAAGATCTTGCGCAAATGAACGAATGCAGTTCACAAACATGGAGCAATGCAAAGACCGCAAACCCGTAACGTCCAAAAAGGACGCAGGAGCTGAAGATGACCGCCTATTCCAAAGCCAAAGAAGCCGCCGATTACCTGAGCCAGAAGAGTGAACCGCCCGTCATGGGTGCCGTTCTCGGCAGCGGACTCGGCGCTTTTGCCGATACGCTCGAAGATGCCGTCCGCATCAACTACGCCGATATCCCGAATTTCCCCAACGTCGCCGTCACCGGTCACGCCGGTCAGCTGGTGCTCGGTCGCCTGCCCGGCGGTGGCCCGCGCATCGCGGTTCTGGCCGGACGCGTTCATATTTATGAGGGTCACGCCCTCGACGACGTCGTTCACGCGCTCCGCAGCCTCGCATTGTGGGGCGTCAAGGGCCTGTTGCTCACCAACGCGGCCGGCGGCATCAACGCAAACTTCAGCGCCGGCGACCTGATGCTCATCACCGATCATTTGAACCTGACCGGCAAAAACCCGCTCATCGGCAAGAACGACGAAAACCTGGGCGTCCGCTTCCCCGATATGAGCACCGCCTACGATCCCGAACTCTGCGACATCGTTCGCGGTGCCGCCGCCGATTTGAAGCAGACCCTGCGCGAAGGTGTATACGCCGGCCTCCTCGGACCGAGCTACGAAACCCCCGCTGAAATCCGCATGCTCCGCGTCCTCGGCGCCGATGCCGTGGGCATGTCGACCGTCTGCGAAACGATCGCCGCCCGCCACGCGGGATTAAAGGTTGTGGGCATTTCCTGCATCACCAACCTCGCCGCCGGCATCTCGAAGACCGCTTTGAATCACGCCGAGGTCAAGGAGACCGCCGATCGCAGCCGCGATGCATTCGTCAAGTTGGTGGAGCTTTCGCTGAACCGCATTTGCGCAAAACTTGAGGCAGAAAAGTGACCGAAAAACCTGCAAGCGAGGCGTTGATAAAAGCCGCTTTTGCCGCACGCGAAAACGCTTACGCCCCTTACAGTCATTTTAAAGTGGGCGCGGCGCTGCAGGCTGAAGACGGCCGCATTTTTACGGGATGCAACGTAGAAAACGTGAGTTACGGCGGCACCATCTGCGCCGAACGCGTGGCCGCCACCAAAGCCATCAGCGAAGGCTGCCGCAAATTTACGCATCTGGTGATCGCGAGCCAGAGCAACCCGCCTTCGGGCCCCTGCGGCCTTTGCCGTCAGTTTTTGGCGGAATTTTGCGACGATGAATTCCCGATCACCCTGGTCAACACCGATGGCGCCCGGGTGATCTGCCGTTTTGGCGATCTTTTGCCCCTTGCTTTTCGCCCTGCCGTATTGCTCGACTGAGCTTCAAAGTCTCTTTTCAATCCCGCTTCCAAACCTTACACTGCCGATCATCATCTCATCAAAGATGCGCAGTATGTCGATTTTTCGCACCATTTACGAAGCTTTGCCCCAGGCGCTCCTGCTCGTGGACGATCAATACCGCGTGCAATACGCCAACAAAGCCGCCTACGCTTTAGGGAACCAGGAACCTCAGGAAGATGCGGACGATCCGCCCTGCATTGGAAAAGTTCTGGGCTGCGCGACCGCGACCGTGAGCGGCAGTTTTTGCGGAAAAACACTCACCTGCCGATCCTGCGCCATCTTTACCGCGCTCCGTTACGTGATGCGCACCGACACCGCCCTTGCTGTTCCACGGCGCGCGCGCCTGATGATGGGTCAAAAGGAAAACGGGAACCCCATTTTAGAGCTGCGGTTCGGGCTTCAGCCCCTTCAGGACGAAGGCCGGAAGCTTTATCTCTTCGACATCACCAACATCACCTCCGAGAAGCGCGAAGAGCGCGAAGTTTTTAACCGGCTTCGCAATGTGGAGCGCGATCAGGCGCTGACCCACGCCCTCTTCGACGCCCTGCCCGATATGGTGGCCCTCCGCACCGCCGCCGGCGTCTATTTGCAGTGCAACCGATCCTGGGCTCAGTTTTACGGATTCCAGAATCCCGAGGATCTGATCGGCAAGAGCCACAGCACGCTTTTTGGAGAGGCCGAAGGCAACCGCGAACATCAGGCCGACATGTGGGTCATCACGTCGGGGCAGTCGCACAACGAAGATTTATGGATCGCGAGCCCCGAGGGTCACCCGCTGCTGTTCCGCTGCTACGTGGCGCCGGTTTTGAGCGGCATCGAGAACAGCGTCATCTACGTGCAGCGCAACGTGACGGAGCAATATGAGATCCAGTCGGATTTGGAGCGCGCCGAGGCCTTGCTTCAGACCGTAGCCGACAACGCGACGCCCCTCATCTGGATCATCAACACCGATCTGCAAATCACGATGGTCAACCATCCCGACCGCTGGCCCCAGGCGGAAGAATTCGTCAAACAGGCGCACAGTCAGGACGACTGGAAGGCGGCTTACCGCAAAGCGATCGCCGGGCAAGGCAGCCAGTGGGTCGGACATATCGGGCCGATCCACACCCAGAACAAAATCCAGCCGCTGTTAAACAACGGCCATTTCATGGGCGCCACCTGCTTTGCGCTCGCCGAAGAAACCGTCCTCCCGATGGATCGCGATCCGGAATCCCAGCGCGCCTGCGAGGAATTCGGCCTGCTCCCCGCCTTCTCGCAAGAGATCACGCCCCTCTTCGATGAAGCCCCCAGCGCCTCCCAGGACAACCCCTTTGCCGCCTTCGCCCGCCCCAAAACCAAAGACTGATCCTTCATCTTTTTTTCTCTCTATACGCCATTCAAAGCATGAGTTTGGAAGAGGCCTTCCGGCGAAGGCCAAAAGGGGCCGATCGATTTTGAAAACGGTTTTTGGCGGGGTTCAAAAACCGCCGATCGGTTTTGAAAATGCCCAAACGAAGGGTTCCAATACCTCCGATCGATTTAAAAAATGCCCAAACGAAGGGTTCTAATACCTCCGATCGATTTTAAAAATGCCCAAACGCGACCTCCGAAACCCCCAAATGATTTTGAAAATGGCCCCATTTTTTTGTGTAGGTCCCGATCGATTTTGAAAACGCCAAATTTGAACCGCGAAACCCCCGATCGATTTTAAAAACGCCAAATTTGAACCGCGAAACCCCCGATCGATTTTGAAAATGGCCAAATGGGCAAAAATAAGGGGCTTTCAAAATCATTTGGGGGTTACACAAAAAAATCTGGGCATTTTCAAAAATGAAACTTACCAAAACACATGTTTTTTAGACTGCTGAAAAATGAAAACAGCCCCGCGCGAAAAAATTTGGGCTGCTGAAAAATGAAAACAGCCTGCGCGTTTTGTTTGGGGGCTTTTGGGGAGGGAGGCATCCCCCGAAGACCGCTCGCGAATCGCGGGGGCTTGGGTCTGAGGCAGGCGGGAATTTACCGGTAGCGGCGGACGAAGACCATGTTGTGGCGGTAGACGTCGGTGCCGGAGACCTCGAGGACGGTTTCGTAGCCGNNCTAGCCGCTGTCGACCACATAGAGGTGATCGTCGGCGGGGAGCCAGCGCATTTGCTGAGGTGAGAGGACCGAGAGCCCCAGGCGGCGGTATTGCGCGCCGGACTGCACCTTAAACGTAAAGACATCGTCCACGAGATGGGGCTCGGCGCTTTGAGGCACGGCGGTCTGGGCCTGGCATTTGGGGCAGTTTTCAGCTTTGAGGCTGCCCAGATGAAAGCGGAACCATTCGTTTTCAAAAACCTGACCGAGCTTCACGCGGCCTACCCGACCCGCTTTGAGGCGGCTTTGATCGATCTCGCACTGGCCCGCGCGGTTCCGCCAGGGGTGACGGTAGCCCGAATATTCGCCGGTGAGCAGCCATTGGTCGTTGCCTGCGCGGATGCGATAGCGGATGCCCTGGGCGGCGCAGTCGTAAAGCGGCGCGTCGGGAGCAGAGAAAAGCTGAGGCAGGCGGCCGGAATCGCGCTCGGGCAGCTGGGGATCGTAACTCTGGCGCTCCTCGCGTTCGAGGGAGAGCCTGTGCGCGCTCACGTCGGCGATGCGGTAGCGGCGGGGTTCGCGATATTGGTTGGGATCGCTGTTCTTGCGTTCGAGGGCCTTGCAGGCGGGCTGGAGGGCGGCCTTGTTGTTTTTGGGCAAAAAGACCTCCACCAGGAGCACGTCGCCGGGCTCAACCCCGAGCTCGCAGAAATCGGCGTCGTAATCGAGCATCGCCCAGTGATCGTCGTCTTCGCGCGATGCAAACTGACCCGTCTTGCTGAAAGAGTTCGGAAGCTCGCCCTCGTAAGCGATCGAATATTCGCCGGCGGGCACCTTGCGGGGATCGGTTTCGATCACCTGAATCGCCGAATATTCGCTGACGCGGTAGCTGTTGCGCTGCTGGAATGCGGCCTTCGACTCCCCGCGCCCCGATTCGTCGAAGCCTTCGGGAATGCAGACGGGATCCTCTTCCACCGCGATCTCTTCGCCCTCCCCGGAGGCCCCTTCGCCCTCCTGCGGCTCCGCTTCTTCCGAAGCCTGCTTTTCGGTCAGCGGCTCCTCTGCGTTCGATGCGCAAGCCGGCTCGCCCTGCGCCTGCTCCTCTGTGGGCTGAGGCAAACGGCAAAACACGGGGAATCTCGAAGGATCGATCTGCTTGACGCTCCCGCGCACCCTCAGGATCGGGTTTTCGTAAACATGGGTCTGCTGTCTGAGGGCGCTTTGGGCCGTATTGAGCTCGGCCTGCAAAAACTGATGAGCCCCTGCAACGTAGACGGGCGGATCGTAGGCGCCGTAATTGCGGTAATCGTTCTGCACCACATCGAAGGGCACCCGCTCCTCAAGCGGCGGCAGCGCGTAGCTGAGCACCGGGTTTTCAAAGGGCAGCTCCAGCGGCAGGGCGTCGAGATCGATCGCCCGCGTTTCGGGAAACTCGCAATCGGGCAGCTTCCAGGCAAAGCCGTCGGCCACCGCGTAATAGCCCAGAATCCGGTTCGCATCGCTGTTGATGCGCGCAAAGACCGGCGCTCCGTCGGCCGTCGTCAGCTGAACCGGCGCGGTCACCTGGACCGAGCGCAGCGTTCCGTCGTAAGCCACCACCAATAAAGAAGCCTCCGCCCCCATCTGGCGCGCGGTCATCGAGAGCACGGGCGCATCGAGATTCAGCCGGCGCACGGGCCAGCCCTCGGGATTCAAATCGATGTAATGGAGCTCGCCGCTCGAAGTGAGGATGTAGAGGAAATCGTACGCGACGCCGTCCAAAATCGCGCGCACGGTCTGAAGCTGGCCGGGGCCATAGGAGGCGCGATCCTGTTCGGTGCGATCGCTCGCCGCATAGCAGCCCGGATCCTCGGGGTAATCGGTTTTTCCGTCGCCGTCGTTGTCCAATCCGTCGCTGCAGGCGGGCCAGACTTCAAAATCCGCAAAGCGTTCGATCGCAAAATGGTCGCTGCATCCGGGATCGTCGCTGTCGATGAGCCCGTCGCCGTCGTTGTCGAGGCCGTCCGTGCAGAGATCGTTCTCGATGCCCTCTTCGGGAATCAGACGCCCGCCGAGATTCACCCGGCAATCGGGATCCGCCCAGTCGATGAGCCCGTCTTCGTCGTTGTCTTCGCCGTCCGCGCAGGTGGAGCGCTCCACTTCGTCGAGCTCGTCGTCGTCGCGCTCGTTTACGCATCCGGTGTCGTCGCGGTCGATCCAGCCGTCGCCGTCGTTGTCTTTGCCGTCGCTGCAGGCGGGAACCGGCCCCTCGAACGCCAGAAACACGGCCAGATCGCAATCCCCGCTGCAATTCTCAGGCTTGCAGTCGTCATCTTCGGCATCGATGAGCCCGTCGCCGTCGTTATCTGCGCCGTCCGCGCATTCGCTCAGCTCGATACATTGCGGATTGGGCGATTCCGTGCCCCAGAGCCTGCAGCTCTCGTCATCAGCGTCGATGGCGCCGTCGCCGTTGTTGTCGAGGCCGTCCTCGCAGCTGCGATCGTCCTTTGCAAATTCCAGAAGCCGCGTCCGCCAGCCGTCCTCGCAGATCTCCAGCCTGCCGAGCTCGATGCGCTTCGCCGTGCCTTCCCACAAATCGAAGCTCGTCAGCGCCGCTTCCTGGTGATGCGCTGCAAATAAATAATGCCCGTCGTCCGAAATCGCCAAAGCCCCGGGTTTGGGCTCGATCCCCCCGTCCTCAGCTGCGATCAGCGGCAACACCTGCAGGATCACGTCCTCTTTGGCCGCTTCGGGATCAAAATTGACGCAGGTTTTCTCGTAAGGGCGCAGGGTGCAGGTGAGGATTTGGCCCGCGAGATCCAAATCGATCTCGAGCAGCGCATGCTCGTCCAAAGCCCCCACGTAAGCGCGCGAAGGCTGCGAAAGATCGGGTTTTGAGCGCTCCACCGGCGGCCAGACCACCGCATCGAACAGCGGCCCGTAATCCAAATCGAGATAAAGCCCCGGTCTGACCTCAAACGCATCGTCGATCAGCGCAAGCCGCCCCGAACCCGAAAGCACTGCGAACGTAAACAGACCGTGAGAATGGGTTTCGACCGCGCTGACGACATCGCCCGTATAGATCGCCGTAATGCCGGGAATCGATTCGTCGATATCGAGCACCTCGCGGCTTCCGCCCTCCAGATCGAGGACCGCAAGCTCACCGCGCTGCGAACTCCCCACGTAACCGCGCACCACGCCGTCCCGCGCCTCGATGCAGCGGATCGCCTGAGGCTTTGCGGGACCTGCGGCGCAATCCGCCGACTTGCTGTTCGACTTCGGCGGCGCTGAAGCGGGGACAAAATCTCCGGTCTCTTCGTCGTAAAGGGCGGGACAATCCCAGTCGACCACGCAGCCATCTTTCATCACCGGCTCGCAGGCCTCGGTGTTGGCCGCCACATAGTCTACGTCGTAGAGCCCGCCGGTTTTCGGATCGAGCCAGACGCAATCGCATTCCACGCGCCCCATGCGGTGCAGCGATTCATGGCCCTCGGCGTCAAAAACGCGCCGCGTGCAACCGCAGCCATCGATGGGCAGGCCCCCCGCATCGCTCTCACAACGAAACGCCAGCTGCTCTGCGCTCACGAGATCGGCCTGCGAAAAGGCGGTTTCCTCGCTACAGGCCCCAAACACGCCCCCTAAGCCGCTCAGCAATGTAAGCAGCCTTCTCCAATTACCACGAACGCTCATTGAATATCACCGAGATGGGTAAACCGCGTTTCGGAACCCGGCTCTAAATCGATCACCGCGATGCGATCGCTTTCAAAACAGGTCACATAACCGCGCAACTGGCCCTCTGCATTGGGCAAAAACGCGATGTCGTGCGGAGACGGGCAAACTTTAATATGCGCGATGGCCGCCCTTAACGTGGGATCGATGACCACGATCTGCCCATCGTCGAGCGCGCTCACATAAACGAGGCCTCCGCCCTTCTCGTCGATGATTTGGCCCGCAGCGCCGCGATCCCAGGCTTCTTCCAGGCGCGATTCTCCCGGACGCAGCCCCGCTACGCGCACCAGGTTGGCCCCCCGCCCCACCGGGATCCCTTTCGATACCGGAAGATGTCTCGGTTCACCGTTTTCATCGAGCGAGCTGTCGTAAATCCAAAGCGCGCCGTCCGAGCTGTCGATCACATACAGCAAACTGCCGTCAGCGCTCAAAGCGATGCCGCGCGAAAATCCGCTGTCCTGAAAAGCCCCTACAGCAATCGAAGGATGCCCCACAACCTCGCAGCTGGTCGTCTGATTGACCTCCAGACGCCGATGATCGAAGAGCTGAGGCGAGACCACCTGCACCAAAGTACCATAGCGATCGGTCACGTAGAGCCGATGGGCCACCGGATGCCACGCGACGCTCGTCGCCCCTCCGCTCAGCAGGCCCGAACAGGCAAATTCAGGGCCCTCCGCGTTTAAACGCCAAAACGAAACTTCGCCCTCATCCACATGGCTCACTGCCAGCCAGTCCGCATCGATCGCCAGGCTGTAAGGCCCCTTCGACATCTCGAGATCGTCATTAAAGGCCGAAATCAGAGCATCGTTCCCGCAAGTCTTCCCGTCCTGATGGCAATCGATTTTTGCCTGCTCCACCGTAAAATGCACCAGGCGGCTGTCGTCGCGCGTGGGCACCAAACCCTGCACGGCACAAGGCTCCGATGCGCACGACTTCGCCTTCAGCAGCGCCAGTTCACCGGCATACAGACCGATCTCGACCGTAGACTCAGGCACGACCTGCCCGATATCGCCTGCAAACGCATCGATCACCTGCAGACTGCCTGAGCGATAGCGGCGATCAAAACCAGCATTGGCGACGTAAAGATATTGTCCGTCGGGATGTGCAGCGATGCCTGTCGGAGAAAAAAACGCATCCGCCGGTGGCGCCTGACCGATCTCTTCATCGGAACAAGAAAGCGCCAGGAATGCACAGGCCACAAAAAGAGGCTTCACTGTTTCAATCTCCCCACAATCTCAATAAAGCGCTCCTTTTCGCCGAAAAGCAGCGCAGAAGCAAGAGGTGCCGGGCTTTGAAACAATGTGAAAAGGGAATGACAGGATTTTTGAAGGGAAGAAAGCGCTTCACTCTTCCGAAATCAAATCGTCCAAAACAGAATTGCAATTATCCAGATCATCGACATCGTCGCAGATTTCTTCGCCGGAGTTGTTCTGTTCCTGCACGAAGAGGGCCGCCACATTGCCTGAACGCCCATTGCCCATGGTGGCTTTCGCGCGCATTTCGCTGATCGCTTCCAAATCTTCTTCAGTCAGCTCCGGCAAACCGTCGCGCACATTGCGACTTGCAGTCATGCGCTGCGCTTCGGCGGCCAGATACTGGCGTTCCTCGGGCGTCAGCATGCTCTCCAGATCCTGACGGCAGCGTTCACAGCGCACTTCGTAACGATGCTTGGGATTGCGCTCGACCATCACCATCGCACCGCAAATGGCGCAAGGATATTCAAATCCGACCTTACTTTTCTTATTGGAGGTCAATCCCATTTCGGGATCCATGCCCAGCCGGGCATTGGAGTTGGCCCAAAACTTTTGAGGATCGTCCATCCAATAGTTCTGATAAGAAGAACCATACATGAAGGGAACCTGTGTTTCAGCTGCCGAATTGCTGTTGCGCCCAGTCCCAGCTGTGGGCCGGCGCTTACGGTTCGACGGATTCAGACTCAAGACGTTGTCTCCAAAAAATAGAATCGAACTCGCGAAACTTCGCGCGGATTGCTGATGTCGATGGATGTTTGATTGCGTTTCTTTTATTTAACAGAAGATGAATCGCCTCTCAAGGCTTTGGAGCGCAAAGTTTCCATAAAAAAATCCCTCAATTACAGACGCTTATCTTTGGTCTTTCTCCGCCAATCATGCTAAAACTCGCGACATGAAAATTTGTCCTAACTGTGAAAAAGCTGTCGACGACAGCGCATCCTTCTGCCTGTTTTGCGATCACGTTTTTGAAAAGAAAGACGATGACTGCTTAAACCGCACGGTGTCGGGTCGCTTTCGCATCATCTCCAAACTGGGTGAAGGCGGCATGGGCGAAGTCTATCGCGCCGAGCAAATGCCCATCGGCCGCATGGTCGCCTTAAAACTCCTGCGCCACGCGCTCACGAGCGATGCCAAGCAAGTGGCCCGATTTAAACGGGAAGCGCAGGCGATCACCAAGCTGAGCCATCCCAACACGGTCATCATTCACGATTTTGGCCAGGACGGTGACCTCTTGTTCATTGCGATGGAAGAGCTGGTGGGCAACTCCCTCGCAAGCGTCATCAAAAAAGAGCATGCCCTGCTTCCCAGCCGGGCCTGCCGCATCATGACGCAAATCTGCGCATCTCTGGCCGAAGCGCACAAGCAAGGCATCATCCACCGCGATCTCAAGCCCGAAAACATCATGCTGATCGAGCGCGGGGGCATCAAAGACTTCGTAAAGGTGCTCGATTTTGGCATCGCCAAAGTGTTGCATGTGGATGACAGCGATCCTCAGCAGGAAGCGCTGACCCAATCAGGCGCCATCTTTGGTACGCCGCAATATATGTCGCCTGAGCAAATCAAGGGCCAGGTCATCGACGCGCGCAGCGACATTTACGCCATGGGCCTCATCCTCTACGAGATGCTCGCCGGCCACCGTCCCTTTACAGCCGGAACGCCCATGGAGATGATGACCAAGCATCTTGCGGCCACCCCCGATCCCATCGAACCGAGATCGCTGGATCCCGTTGAATCTCAAATCTTTACGAAGCTTGAAGAGATCGCCTTAAAAGCGCTCGCAAAGAATCCCGACGAGCGCCAGCAGACCGCCCAGGAGATGCTCGAGCTTTTGGTTTCGGTCTCGCCCGAGCTCGGCATGCTCACCTCTACGGGCTTCATGCCTCAGACGCAGCTTGCAAACCTCTCAGAACACGGCGAATCGCGTCACCGCGCCCTGCTTCTGGGGATTTCTGCGGCCGTTTTGGTCATCGCGCTGGGTATCGTGGGCGTCTTTTTGCTGAAAAAGCCCTCTGATCCAGAGCCGCAGTCCTCCGTAACCCAGAATCAGCCCTCTGAAGAAGCGCTGCTCATCGCGCAAAAAATCAAGGAAGCGGAGGCCAAACTCCAAAAAGAGAAGCAAATCAAGGATCAGCAGCAGCGGGAATTGCAAAAAACGGCCCAACAAAAAGCGGCTCTCGAAAAGAAGCTGGCCGACCAGCAAGCCGCCCTCGAAAAACAGCGCCTGGCCGAACAGCAGAACGAGCTCGAAAAGCAAAAACTGGCTGAACAAAAGGCCGAACTCGAAAAGCAGCTGGCCGAGCAAAGGGCCGCTCTCGAAAAACAGCTGGCCGAGCAGCAAGCCGCTCTCGAAAAACAAAAACAGGCCGAACTGCAGGCTGAACGCGAAAAACAAAAGCTGGCTGAACAGCAAGCCGAACTCATCAGGCGACAGTCACAAAAGATTGATAACCCGCCACAGCCTGTCACGCCCGTAAAGCCGCCTGTAGCCAACACGGGTCACAAGGTGAAGGTGCTCATCGAAACGCATTCCAAGAACGCGACCCTGCTCATCGACGACAAAGAAATTGGTCCCTTGCCCATGACGATCTCGATTTCACCGGGCAAATACAAAATGACCGTCCGCACCGAAAAAGGCAGCCAGTTCCGCATCATCAATCTTCAAGAGAGCAATACGCTGCAGAACGTGAAGTTTCCGCTTTAAAAACAAGAGGTTTTGTATGCAAAGCATCAAACGCGCAGCCCTCATTCTGATCGGCAACGAGATCTTAAGCGGCAAAGTTCAGGATTTAAACGCGCAGCATCTCATCAAGCGCTTTCGGGAATGGGGCGTCGATTTGGCGCGCATCGCCATCGTTCAGGATCGCATCGAAGACATCGCCTCCGAGGTCAGACTTGTGCGCGACGCCTTCGATTTTGTGATCACCAGCGGCGGCATCGGCCCCACCCACGACGACGTCACCTACGACGCCATCGCAGCGGCCTTCGGCGTGCCCCTCGAGATGAACGCCGAAATCGAGCAATGCATCCGCAAGAGCCGCAAAGAAACCGTCATCAAGCCCGAAGTTTTCCGCATGGCCAAACTGCCCAAAGGATCCGTTCTGGTGCCCGGCGGTGATCTCGGCTTTCCGACCACAAAGTTCAACAATTTCTATATCTTACCAGGCGTTCCCCAGCTCTTCCGCATCAAGATCGACGCCCTGGCCGACGTCTTCCGAAGCGAGCCGTTCTGCCTCCACACACTCTATTTAAACAGCGACGAAGGCAGCATCGCCGATCTCATGGGCCAGACCGAAAAAGAGTTTGGCGTTCAAATCGGCAGCTACCCCATCTTTAACTCCCCGCTCGATTACCGCCTGCGCATCACCATCGAGGGCAAAGATCCAAAGCCCGTCAAAGCCGCAGCCGACGCCCTTTGCCTCGCGCTCAAAGACCGCCTGGTCCGCCGCGATCCCGCATAACGCTTCATCAAAGGAATCCCAATGCTCTCATACGATTTGCTCGTCATCGGTGCAGGTCCCGCCGGATACAACGCTGCGCTCAGAGCCGCCGAACTGGGCATGAATGTCGCCTGCGTTGAACGCGAAAAACTGTTGGGCGGCACATGCTTACGCGTAGGTTGCATCCCATCGAAGATCCTTCTGGAAGCGACCGAACGCGCAACCGAAACGACGCCGGGCCTGCAAAACCAGCTCCTTCAGCTCGACGCCCTCATGGCCCATAAAGCGCGCGTCGTTGAGCAATTAAGTGCCGGAATTTCAAGGCTTTTTACTCAACAAAAGATCGCGCTGTACGAAGGCGAGGCGCAGTTCATTTCGCCGCAGGAGGTTTTTATCTCCGAGCCCTCCGCCTGCACGGTTCACGCCAGGCGCGTCCTCATCGCCACGGGCAGCAAGCCCATCGCCCTGCCCTCCATTCCCTTCGACGACGAGCGCATCGGAGACTCGACCGCCGCCCTCTCTTACAGCAAACCGCCCAAACATCTGGTGATCATCGGCGCGGGCAACATCGGCCTCGAGCTCGGCAGTGTCTGGCGAAGGCTGGGATCGCGCGTCACGGTGATCGAAGCCCAAAGCCGCATTCTCCCCGGAACCGACGAAGAGATCGCGCGCGAAGCAGGCCGCCTCTTAAAGCGCCAGGGCTTTGAAATCCTTACGAAAACCAAGGTGTCAGGCGTCGATACCTCGGGTGAGGATCTCGCCATCCAGTTTGAAAACCGCGATCTGATTCAGGCCGATCGCCTGCTCGTGGCCGCAGGCAGGCGCCCCGCTCTCGACAGCCTCGATCTGCAAAAAATCGGCCTCGATCCCAGCCAGAGGATCCGCGTTGACAGCCGTTTTTGTACTGCAATTCCAGAGATTTACGCCATCGGCGATGTGATCCCCGGTCCCATGCTCGCCCATCGCGCTGAATGTGAAGCGCGCGCAGCCGTTGAGCGCATGTGCGGCCTGCCGGGACATCTGCCCGAATTCATCCCGGCGGTCTCTTACCTCTCGCCCGAGATCGCCTCGGTGGGCGCTACAGAAGAAGCCCTGCAGCTTGCGCAAATCCCTTATATGAAAGGGATTTCATTCTTTAAGGCGAACGGCAGAGCCCACGCGCTCGGTCAGACCGACGGCCGCGTCAAACTCCTGGCCGACGCCGAAAACCACCAGCTTCTGGGCGTTCACATCATCGGTCCCAGAGCCGGCGATCTCATCAGCGAAGCGACCCTCGCCCTCAGCCTCAAAGCCCGCATCGAAGACATCGCACAATGCTGCCATCCGCACCCGACCCTTGCGGAAGCCCTCCGGGATGCCGCCCTCCGCGCAACTGTAACGCCTTGATTTACATCAGGAAATAGAACAAGCATCCCCCGCAGAGCAGAGCCCCGCCGAGCACCGCCAAAAAGACCACCATCATGTGAGCGCTGACGCCCTCTTCGCTCATCGCATCCCGCACGTAAGCCGAGAGCTCCGAAGCCCGCTGACGGCGCTGTGCGCGCGCTTCATCCAGCTCCACGTCCGACGTCGCATCCGAAAGCAGAGCCACCATCGATTTGTGAATGGCTTCCGCCTGTTCGTTTTGCGGACCGGGAACAGGCTCATAGGCGTCCGTCGTGCGCACAAAATCCAGCGTCTGCATGATCGCAGGCTCGGGAGACTCCGCTTTCTCCGTTTCGGAAGACAGGTTTTGAGGCGCTTTGGTCTTTTCGGCCAGGCTGGAAGGCGCGATGTCTTTGGGTCCAAAACTCGGCGCAGCCAGGGAATCGGGTTTTAAGCTGCTGGTGCCCCGGGGAGCAATCCTGTTGGGCAGCACGGAATTTGGATAAGCGGGCTTTTGCGGACCCATCCCCTGCGGTCCCAGGCTTTGGGGTGCCATGCCTTTCGGTCCGAGACTCTGGGGCGGCAGGCTTGGAGGCCCGATGCTGACGGGGCCCACATTCGAGAGCAGCGCGCTGGCCGTGCGTTTCAGTTCAGCCGCAGTGTCCTTCATCACCGTTCGCGGGGTCGCCATAAAATCGCGATAGAACCCCGATGAGGGCGAAATGTTGGTTGCAAGCGGTTCTCCGAGCAGCGATTCCGTAAAGGGCATCTGCGGCTGCTCATCCCCACCTTCCATCATCGGCACGAATTCGCCGTGCTGCAGGTTGTCGAGGCGCTCCGAGAGCTTTTGAAGGCGTTCTTCCAGCGAGAGCGGTTTGAATTCGGCCAGCTGCTTCTGGACCGTCTTGTTGACGCTGGTGGAGGACTGGTCGACCGCAGGCTTTCTGACTTCGGCGCGAGGCTGCTGACTGGAGAGATCGCGCACCCAATCCGCCAGCGCATAGTTGGTGACCGTCAGCTGGTGCTTGAATAAATACGCCGAGAGCGCGCGACCGAAGGCTTCCGCAGACTGATAGCGATCGGCGGAACTGCGGGTCAGGGCGCGGTGAACGATGGCGTCGAGCTCTGCATCGATGCCGTAAGGCTGAAGCGAGGGCACTTCGCATTTGCGCACCATGAGGATCGTGTTCTTGGGGCTGTCGCCTTCAAACAGGCGATGTCCCGAGAGCATTTCCCAAAGCACGGCGCCGAGCGCGAAAATATCGGTGCGGCCGTCTACGGGGTATTCCTTGGGGTTGCCCATCGCCTGTTCGGGGCTCAGGTAGCTGAATTTCCCCTTGACCACCTTCTTCGGCGTGACGTTGACCTGGATTTTGGAGTTCGCCAGACCAAAGTCGATGAGCTTCACTTCGCCTTCGCGGCTGATGACGATGTTCGGCGGAGACACATCGCGGTGCACGATGTGGAGCGGCTTTCCGTCGAGATCGCAGCGGTGATGGGCGTGGTTCAAACCTTTACAGACTTCGGCGGTGATGAAGAGGGCGATTTCAGTCCGCATCTTCTGCCCGCGGGCCGCCAGGTTCTGCAGGATCACTTTGAGGTTATCGCCGTCGATCCATTCCATCACGATGAAGAACGCGCCGCCGGATTCACCGACATCGAAGGTCTGGACGATGTTTGCGTGTGCCAAATGCAAAAGAAGGCACGCCTCGTCGAGAAACATCTCCGCGTAGTTCGCGTCTTTGGCCATGTTGGGCAGGATGCGCTTGATGGCAACCACCCTTTCAAAGCCCTGGATGACCGATTTGCCCTTCCAAACCTCGGCCATACCGCCTTCGCCCACGCGGCTCAGTATCTGATATTTCTGTTCAGGCATGGATGCTTTCCGTTAGGTCCAGACCAATAGGCGTAGAATGCCACTGTTTTTGGAAATTGCCTAATTTACTGACACCGCTCAAGACTGCAAGAAAGAAGATCGACATCCATGACTACACCATGGGTTCCGGCGGCTTCTGATGCGACGCGCCGCCGAACATGCGCCTCAGGCGATAGCCCCAGTCGGTGCGGATCACGGCAAAGAGCATCAGGATGAGCAGGAGGCCGATCGCGCCGGCCAGAATCCGGTTATAGGTCATCCGCATAAAGATCATCCCCTCGCCCACCTGAGGCATCTGCTCAGGCGCAAAGGGAAACCCGGCCTGTTTTGCGAGGACGCGCATGTCGGTTAAGTGAATGATCGGCACGCCTTTGTAGGCAAAGCGGTTCATGACCGAGTCGACGGCGCCTGCACCGCGCGGCACAACCCGGTTCAGGCCCGGTTTATAGAGCTTCTTCCCCACATGGGTGCCCACCGAAGCGGCGCCTCCGCCGACGTTAATATAGGCTGCAATGGGTCTGCCAGCCGCCTCCCGCTCGAAGATCGCCATGCGACGCTCAACAGAATCATGAAGATCGGTGGGATAAATGCGTTCAACGCCGTTTCGGGCGATGGCTTCTTCCAGTAATTGCTTGCCCAATGTTGACAAGCCGCCTGCAACATCCTTCATACCGCCGATCGAAGCCGCCACAGACCGCTTGCTGATGATGCCACGCTCATAAAGCATCTTCTCCATATCGAGCCAGACGAATCCGGGAAGATTGGCGCCATACTGTGAGGCCGATGCGCTCGAAATGGTAATGGGCTCCAAATGCAGGGTCTTCACCGCTGCGAGCACGGCAATATTGAGTGCAGGGAACGAACCGGAGGTCCCGATCGCGATGAGATCGCCCTCCTTAACGCCTGCTTCCTTTAAATACGACACGATCAGGGCTGCAAAGTTGGGATTGACGGAGGTTTGCTTGGAGGGCAAATGCCCCGTATTCGACGTGACAGGCGAAAGCTGCAGACCGATCATCCCACTATTCGCAGGATCCACTGTTGGATCGATGGGAAAATGATGTGCAATGCGTTCTGAACGGACAGCTTCAAAGGCACGCTTGGTCAAATGGGCGGCTTCAAGCTTCTCGTGCATGTAGGGCTGATCTTCCTGAATGCGCAGATGCTCGACTGCAAACAGGCCCAACAGGGCACAGAGCACCACGAACGTGAGTTCTACTTTGGAAACTTTATGCGGGCGCCAATAAAGCTTTCTCACGGTACCACCGCCTCTCCTGCAATCACAATCAACGCCAGTCTCACCATGACCGAAACCGTAAGAATCGACGAAAAGGTCTCTATCACACCCTGACGAGCGATCCAGATGGCAATCAAACCGGGGATGATGTAGCCGATCACATCGTGGTCGGCGCCTCCATAGCCCATGTATTCAGTGATCATGCGGTACAGAAGCCCCAGCACATAGCCTATCAGGATGGTCAAAGCCGTTCGACGGCGACCATAAAGGATCATGACCGTCGAGAAAGCGCGCACGATGCCGAATGTGACGAAGCCGATCAGCAATGTCCAAAACACCCGCCACGGTGAGGTCATGCATAACGCCAGATACCCAGGGACCACCATGCCGCCTGCAGCAAGTCCGAAGAACTCGGTAAAGAGCAGGCTGACGACGAGGCCCACACCGATCGACATGGGCAAGAGCTGTTCCATAGGCTTATTCCTTCGTTGCTTCGTTTGAAATCAGGGTTTCACGGTTCTTAAAGTAGCGGACCACTTCGAGTCCCTGGCCTCCGATGTTGCCCATACCCATGATCAGCGTGGTGCGACCGCAGAGGCCAATCAGGGTTTCAAAGATTTCAGAGACGGATCGACTCTCGGCATAGGTGATGATCGAGGATGGCACGCCGTGAGAAATGGCCGGACGGGCAAAGTTATAGCCACCGGATCCCATGAGAACGATGTGGGAGGGGCGCGTCCAGGTTGCGCAGGCTTCGGCCAGCTGTCGGCTGCGGTCTGCACGGTCAGCGCGGCAGTTGAAAAGGGCGATCGTGGTGGTCGCTTCGGGATGTGCATCGAGGCCAAGCTTCCAGAGATACGCCGTCGACTGGGGATCATTGGCTGCAAAGGCGTTGATGAAGATGAGCTTCCGACTGAAGAAATCGACCACATGGGTGGTCATGGCGCCTGGATCGGGTTTTGCTTTCCACATCCCGCGCAGGGCAACGTCACGGGGCACGCCTACAGACTCGCAGACGCGCAAAGCAAGCGCCACGTTCTCTGCATGCTCGGTATACAAAAAGCGATCGAGCTCCTTTTCGGTCACTTGCGCAACATCGTCATCGGTGACCGCAATCACCTCTGCCCCTCGATCCGCCGCGCAACGCTTTAAGATGTCGAGTCGATCGCGCTCTGCAGTCAGCAACAAACCCTTTGGAGGGATCATGGCCGAGAGTGCAAGGGCGACATCATCGGGTGTAGGGCCCATCACATCCAGGTGATCGGGGCGCGCATTGGTGATCACGCCGTGTGTGGCCTTGACGAACTTATCTTCAGCGAGCCATTGAAGGGTGGGCTGCAGGGCCATGCATTCGATCACCAGGGCTTCAGCCCCCTCGTTTGCGGCAGCGCGCACGATGCGAATCTGCTCCAGGATGTTGGCCTTGGCGGGTCTGAAGACGGGAATCTCCCTTCCATCCGAAAGGATCGTCCTTGCCAGGGTGCCCGTCGTCTTGGCCACCGTCACCTTTCCGCCTTCGCGCAAGCCTGCAGCGATCAATCGGACGACGCTCGACTTGCCGCGCGTGCCGTTGACGTGAATCCGAATCGGAATCTTCGCCCTTGCGCGCAGATGCAAAATGTTTTCGATGACCCCGAGGAGGATGAGGAGCAGCGACAAAGCGATCATGAGCTCAAGGCAACTCAATGTTCACCTCCTGCAATGGGTGGTTTGTGGGGCATATGGGGTGATTTCACCGCGCGCAACGGAGTCTGGTTGCGGTACACAATAAAGGGGATCCGCATCTCTTCCGACCTGAGTCCTCCGTGGATCCCTTTATGCGGTGCGCCATCCCAGATTCCTTCAACATAAAGGCCCACCGGCTGCTGTGCGATGCCAATAAAATCGCCCAGACGGGCTCTGAGCAGCGGTGAACTCACTTCCGGTCCAAAGAGCTGGAGTTTTTCACAATCTTCAGGCGTTAAAAGGGCAAAATAACGCCCCAATTGCTCGTGGAACAATTGCAGAAAGACCTGCTTATGACCCTGTTTGACGTGAAAGATCGGGACGGAGGGTTCGCCTGTGGGTGGTGTTTCAAGCAGTGAAAGCAGCGGATCATCCGCCTTCAACCATAATGACAGCTCTGATGCAACCTGTCCGTGGTCGGCTGTGACGAAGAGGATCGCGCTTTTAGGGAGCTGCAGGGCGAGCCGTTTGAGCTCTGCATCCGCTTCTTTTAAGAGAGCAACCGTCTCTTTGGCCGATGGACCGTAACGATGACTGATGCTGTCGATCCTTGGCCAGTAAAGATAAGTGGCGGTCGCCTTTCGCATGCGGTGCGATCGCTGAATGTACGATGCGCAAAGATCGATCGCGTCGCTTAAATCGCGGTATCCCCGCTGTATGCCGCCCCCGCAGAGGTATGTGGAATAAACTGTCCCCACAAGATGATAAGGCTGAAGGCAAAGCCAGGAGCGATGACATCTGGGCCACCAGGATTGAAGGGGCATCACCTGCTCTATGCTCTGCGAAAACGGCTCTGAATGCCCCCTCAGAGCGTAAGGGAGCGGCATTAAGACTTCGTTCGGGCTTAAATAAGTCCACCATCCCGGGATGCCATGCCGGGCGGGCCAGGCTCCCGTGGCCAATGCAGTCAGCACCACCGCCGTGGTCGACGGAAACAGCGCCCGCAGCTCGCGCGACAAATGCTGTTTCAGGAAGGGCGTATGCGCATCTGAAAGCTGGTTTAAGCCAAAGCCATCGAGCAGGCAGAAGATCACATGCTGTGGAACGGGTCCACCCATCGCCTGGGATCGCAGAGGCGCGCCGAGAGATTGCCCCAGAGCCCGGACCATATCCAAAAATCCAGTCTGCGCGCTGACGGGAGGCAGCAGCAACCCCTCTTTCATCCATTGCAAGACCCGATCCAGATCACTCATTATGCTCAACTTCCCTTTTCAATCTCTGATGCAGGCGGCCCGGCCTTTCGATCGATTCCCCAAAAAATGACTTTACATGCACAGGCTTACAGATTACATTCTGAAAACAAGCCTCTTATTGCGGGCTGATCGCCCATGATCCCTCAATACAGACAGAAAGGATTCGCCTCTCATGGCCTTTTCAGTTCCGGTCGATCTCGATCTGATCGCCCAAAGACATTCCGTTCGCAGTTACAAAAACGAATCGCTCACCAGGGACGAGGTTTCGCAGATGGAAGAAGCCCTTTCGGAACTTCCGAAGGGCCCTTTTGGAGGCGAAGTCCGCCTGACGATGCTCGACGCAAAGGCTTTGCAGCTGAAGGGCGAGCGTCTGGGCACCTATGGAGTCATCAATGAGGCGCCGTATTACCTGGCCGGTGCGGTCAGCTGGGGCACCAAACCACTGGCCGACTACGGTTACGTGATGGAGCACGCCATTCTCGCCGCAACGAAGCTCGGTCTCGGCAGCTGCTGGCTCGGTGGCACCTTCAGCAAGAGCGCTTTCAAACAGGCCGTGGGCCTGAAGTCGGGCGAGTTTTTGCCCGCCGTATCGCCTCTGGGCCACGAAGCGCCCAAAAAACGTCTGGTCGATAAGCTCCTTTGCTTCGTCAGCCGCTCGAAGACCCGCCATCCCTTTGAATCGATGTTCTATAACGCCATGGGCGATCCCCTCACGGAGCAGGCCGCAGGCGAATGGGCCAAACCGCTTCAGGCCGTAAGGCTGGCTCCATCGGCCTCGAACGGCCAGCCCTGGCGCATCAAGATGACCGAAGAGGGCTTTCACTTTGCGCTCGCTCACACGGGCAGCTTCCAGGATATCGATTTGGGCATCGCGATGGCCCATTTTGAGCTCGTGGCGCAAAGCCTTCAGTTGAATGGCCATTGGCAGACGACCGACCTCCCCGAAACCACCCTCGCGTTGTGGAAGCTCTAAAGCCTGCGTCCGCAGAGGATGCAGCGAGCGAAACCTTTGCCCGATGCGTTCAGAACGCCTGTTACACAAAATGTAAGGGCGCATCGCTGCGCATCGAACCGTGATCTCATCTGGCGAAAGCCTCTCTCATTTAAGTCATTTCACAGTTTCACAGATTGAAATCGGCGATCGCGACGGAACGATCGGCGATCTCACCGCGATCAACCTGCATTTTGGACGCATCGATCGCATATTCCCTGTCGTCAAAACGGCGCTGAATGCGCTTTGAACATGATTTTCACGGCGTGAAAGCATACCCGCATCCGGATCGAAGCCCGTTTTCATCTCGTGAAACCTGTCTTTCATGCGCATCCTTTACTCTTTAACGCTCGATCCGAGTCTGCAGCATCCCGCTTCCCTTCATGCAAAAACCTTTACTCCCCTTCCGGAGCCTCAGTCGTGCCTCGTGGGGCGGGTGGTATGCTTTCTTGAGCGGTAGAGCCTTGGGGGTTGATTCATCTGCGAGCGGCCGGCGATGACCTTGCGAACGGTCTTGACCGGTTTTTCATCGCGCTGATCGTCTGATCGATCTTCCTCTCTGCGCTCTGCAATGCGCCTCACGGGCGGGTGGCCGTGGCGTTTAAACATGGGCGGGCTGGGTTTGTCCTGGGCCAGACGCCTGGCCAGCTCTTCGGGATCGGGTGGGACCCGTTCCCGAAGTAAGGTGTCGAGGGTGGTGATCGAGGCGGTGGCGTAGATGCCGTCCATCGTATCCAAGAACGCTTCGCTTCCACGCCAGAAGGGGAAGTTGCCCAGACGGCGCGCGAGGCCTGCAGCCAGGTTCTTCGGCAGTTTCCAGTCTTCCTCAGAGTCCGGAGGGAGGGCCGGAAGGCTGTATCCCCAAAAGGCACGGGGGTCCCAGGGCAATGCGTTGGCACCGTTCCGCGCGATCGGAGGCTCTTCATCCCCCTCCTCCGGCGGCAGATCGTCCTGCAAAGCCTCCATGAGGTCGTTCCGATCGCGTCCGCGCAGCCTGAAAATCAGGAAGGGGTCGCGTTCAAACTCCTCGCCCAAAAGGTAATAGACCGCCGCCATATGCTGGCAGAAGTGATCGCCGTCGGGACAAGAGCAGAAGGTGACCAGATCGCTCGGTTGTCGCGGGAATAAAGTGCAGTCCTCTTCGTCGAAGACCGCCTCGATCTCTTCGGGCAACTCGCCTGCAAGGAGCCTCGCCGCAAAGATCGGCTCGTCCAAAAGGCGTTCCAGGATCCTGTCCCAGGCGTCGTCGTCGATGGGATCGAGTCCGATGCCCACCTCATAGGTTTCGCCCAGCGCGCCCTGCACCGTCGCGGTCACCGAACCCACGTCGATCTGAATTTTAACGACGGCCCCAAAGCGTGCATCGTTCCTGCCCTTGGTTAAACTCTGGCCCGCATGGAACTGCTCCACAAAGGTCATCCAGCGCTTCGACCACCAATGCTCCAGCGACGCCCCCTGCGCGCGGATCCCTCGCTGATGGCGCTCCATGGGAGCCGTTGCAGCCTGTGCGGCAGGCGTGTTCTCAAGGGCTCTGCTCTCGATCATCCGCTCGCCGGGGTGACTCGAAGACTTGCGCAACACCAATACCTTGGGAGCGGGTGGCAGCGGAGTCTGGGGCAAAGCGGTGGATCTCTGCTCGCGAACAGGCTCAGGGGCGGCCTGAACAGGCTTTTCAACCACTGGAGGCACAGGCACAGGCGCCTCGGTCTCAGCTTGCTGCTCCAGCGAAGCCTCTGCCTTATGCCCTCTTCTGCCTCTGCTGCCCGATCTTCGCTTTTTGGTGCGGATGCAACCCCCGTTGCCTTCCGGGGATTGAGATGAAGAATCGCCTTCCTGAGCGATTTCATTTTGTTCATCATCGCTCATATCAGCCTCCCATTGCCGATGTACGCAATGCAAAGATTTCTTTTAACGCCTCGTTGGGCAATTCCGTCAGGAAGCTCTCGCCTGCACCCACAATGTTTTCGGCGATGCTCCGCTTTTGATCGATCATCTGGTCGATGGTGTCTTCGATGGTACCCGCGCAGATCATCTTATGAACCTGCACCGACTGCTTTTGCCCGATGCGGAAAGCGCGATCGGTCGCCTGGGACTCGACTGCCGGATTCCACCAACGGTCAAAATGGAACACGTGAGTGGCAGCTGTCAGGTTTAAACCGGTCCCACCGGCCTTGAGAGAGAGCACGAACAGCGGCGGACCGTCGGGGGATTGGAACCGATCGACCAATGCTTCGCGGCGCTTGCGGTTCACACCCCCATGCAAGAATGGTACCTCGCAGCCCAAATTCTCCTGCAGCTCGTCCCGAAGGATCATGCCCATGCGGGAATATTGCGTGAAGATGATGGCTTTCTCGCCCACCGCCAGGATCTCTTCGAGCATTTCGAGCAGACGGGTCAGTTTACCTGAGCGCTCGGGTTCGAGATGCTCATCCTCCATGAATTGCGCGGGGTGATTACAGATTTGCTTGAGCTTGGTGAGCGTGGCCAAAATGACGCCTTTGCGCTTGACGCCCTCTGATGCATCCAATGCCTGCTCTGCATCCTGCACCACAGCCTTATAGAGGCTCGCCTGCTCGCGTGACAAACCGCAAAAGACCTTCATCTCGTTCTTTTCGGGCAGATCGTCGATGATGTCGCGGTCGGTCTTGAGGCGTCTCAGCACGAATGGCTTCGTCATTCGGTGCAACCGATCGGCCACTTCAGGATCTTTACTCATCTGAATGGGCAACAGGAACCGCGTTCTGAAGCTTGCACGGGTATCGAGAAGGCCCGGGTTCAGGAATTCCATGATCGACCAAAGGTCTCCCACGTGGTTCTCAACCGGTGTACCCGTCAGCGCAATACGGTAGTCGCCGTGTAGTGCGCGCGCTGCTTTGGCCTGCAAGGTGTCGGGGTTCTTAATGTTCTGCGCTTCATCCAGAACAATGCCCGCCCAATCGATGCCTTCGAGCATTTGCTGGTCGCGCACAAGGACTCCATAGCTCGATACCACCAGGTGACAGCCCGCGAGATCCTCGTTCAAGGCGTCTCCTTTGGCCCTTGCACTGCCGTAATGCAGCCTCACAACCACCTTGGGCGTAAATCGCTCGGCTTCGCGCAGCCAGTTACCCACCACCGACGTGGGGCACACCAAAAGCACCGGGCGTTTCTCGCCCATAGCACGGTTCTTGTCGATGAGTGCAAGGGTCTGGATGGTCTTTCCAAGGCCCATGTCATCGGCGAGACAAGCGCCCAACCCGAGTCCCGTAAGCCATGCAAGCCATGACAAGCCCCTTTGCTGGTATGGCCGAAGCTTTCCGCAAAAGTCCGAAGTGACTTCGACCTCCTCTATGGACCTCCTGCCATCCAGTCGTTCGATGATCTCGGCGATCCAACCGGTCGCGACCACACCGTCAACGGGCAGTCCAAGCCCCTTCGGGGTCATGCCCAAAGAGATATGCATCAGTTCGCGCAGGGTTACGGTCGTTGTTTCACGCGCTTTCCATACGGCCAGGGCGGTCTTGAGGTCGTTTTGCCCGATTTGAATCCATTGTCCGCGCACCCGAACGAGAGGCACCTTCATGCGCGCAAGCTTTTCAAGCTCCTCCTGCGTCAATGCCTCGCCGTCAAATGCCACCTGCCATTCAAAGTCGATCAGTTTGTTTAAGGTTAAATTGCCCTTCAAGGGCACATTGCCCCTCACCACAGCGCGGACAGAGAGCCCCTGTTCGGCTCCTCTGTGCCCCCACCACGAAGGCAACGACACACCAAACCCAAACTCGTCGAGTAGCGGCGCTGTTTCGGTCAGGAAAGCGAATGCCCCCGCTGCATCCAGCGCGAACCCCGTGGGATCGGGCGCCCTTAAGCTCGCTTCCACTTCGGGAGAAACCCTTGCGGCCTGCCCTAAAGCCGCTAACACGCAGGGACGAGGGTCTGCCCCACACCTCAAAAGGGCCTGGAACTCCGCGCTATTGGTCTGCCACATCAATTGAAGGGGCACGCGCAGACTCGGATCCTCCACCGCCTGCACCAGATAATGCACGTACCAGACTTCACTCTTCTCTGCAGGCTCCTCCAACACAAAATGCAACAGGAACGCCGACTTTTCGGTCACATCGAGCGGCGTTCTCCAGACTGCAATCTGCTGTTCAAGCTGCTTCAACTCCTCTTCCGGCGCGCGCAATTGCGGTTCGGAAGCCTGCAAACCATAGAGCCATTGATCGTGAAGGCTTGCAAACCGGTTCCTCTGCATTCCTGCAAGATCGTTCATCACGTGGTGCCTGGTGGCTTCACGCACAAAATGATCGATCAACGACTGCGCAAACGCATCGAACGCCTCTCGCTTGGTGCATAACGGCTTTCGGGCATCAAAGGTGAGCGATCGCGCGGATGCAGGCATCGCTTCGAGCAGGCTGTTCAGGGCTTCCAAATCCTGCGCACCGAGGGCCGGCTCCCACAAAGCCACTGATCGCTCCGCGTCACACGCAGGCAGGAACCTTTGACGGATGACCAACCCGGCGACAAACCGCAAAGCACGCGCCCAAAAGGCCAGATCACGCCCTACAACCAGACTCGGAGCCAGTACCGGGCGCGCTGCACAATGGCACAACAGCTCCACAGCCGCATCCATCGCCAAATGCAGCACGGGCACCGTGAACACCTGGAGGATGGGACGCCTTCGCGTCAGCGGTGGATCGGCGATCAGGTGGGATGATGGCCATGGTACAGATGCGATCGAGGGCAACACAGCCTGCACCGTGGGCCCTTTCTGCTTGGGTAACTCGAAATCAAGCCCCACTGCCCAAAGAGCGCGCGCCAGATCCTTCGCGTCCCCTGCGTATGGATGCGGCTTTACACCCCGTGATAAATTGTGACGACCCCGCTTGTGAACGCGTAACGTCACGTGAGGCGCGAGCGAACGCTCCGCCCAAAGGACCAAACGACCCTGAAGCACAGCAGCGTGCAGTACGATCACCACACGGGCCTCCTAACCATGAACGCGCTGCCCTGCGCGTTCCTTAGATGGACAACTTGCAGATGCCCTTACAAACACATTCACAAAAGCCGATCAACCTGGAGACGGCCTTCCTTTACGCACAGTAAATATTGTGCACCCGATTCAAAGACCTGATGAGCCTCATCGTTCTGGATTTGATGCAACTGCGGCTCCGCCTGGGCGGTGATTTCGATCACGCAATCCAGACTGCCATCGGCCTTACGAGGCATTCTGATCCCATAGGCTTCCAGATGACGCGCCGCTCGTTCCGCCTGCAACGCCATGCTCGTCTGCGGTGAATCCGCTCCCATGCTGTTCTTAATGGGTGCAAACTCTTCGAAACGATCGATCTCAAGCAATGCCACAGACTTTGCAAACGGCAACGCGTCGAACACAAAGGCTTCGAGCTTGATTGCATTGGGTGCAGAAGGCGTTACATGCGCCCCCGTCTGCAGATCAATGTGGGGCACAATCTTTTTAGCCCGGTTCAACGGCAATCCCAAATCGCCGCGCGCCATCAAATGCTCAATGAACGCCACGCTCAGCAAATGGATCGCCGGATTGCCCGCATCGTAAAGCAGGTGACCCTGACTGTCACAAGCGATCTGAAGGGCTTTGGGCATGTTGGAATATTCGATGATGCGCGTCTGATGCCCCTGCTGCACAAATACACCCACAGGTTCATCGGCATTGCGCTTCCGCAAAGTCTTTGCGCTCATCTCGCAAGAGGAGTTCGGTGCGGCTACATGCAATCCCAAAAACAAGGGATCCAGGATGGAAACCAATGGGTTGTCGACCTGAAAATAGCTGAGCTGCTCTATGCCCCGCCTTCGCATGTCTTCGATCGCCCCGCTCTCGACCAACGCCCTCAATGATCCCCCATGCCCATCCGGATGCGTGGCCAGACAACCCGGCTCCGACAGCAATAACCGCCCTGAAAAGTCGTAACTGGGCAACACGCCCTGCGTTAAAAAGAAAACATCGTGCGGATCAAGGCCAAAGAAGTCGTTTTGCGCAAAGAATCCCGCCGTCTGATCGTGATTCAACGGACTTGTCATCACGTACCAGGGCACCGAAACCCCATACTGCTGCCTGGCCGCCAAAAGCTGCTCGGCAAAGGACTGGAACAAAGACAGCTTGCGCAACGGCGTCGCTGCAAACATGCCCTTTGGTCCCTCCAATCCCAGCCGCGTACCCTGCCCTCCAGCCACCACGAACGCCGCTACCTTGCCTGCACGCAGGAGATCCTGCCCAATGGATCGATATTGATCCGCATCGCGATCGCGATCGTGAAGGGCCCGATATTGCGCTGGCTCAAATGCATCGACCGTTGCATTCGCCTGGATCACCGCTTCCTTCGCCCACGAAGCCAGCCGATGGATCCCCAATCCCTCGATCTGATCCAGGAAAGCAGCCAACGCTTCGCTGCTGAGCTCGTTTGCAAAGGTTAAAACATGCGCCTGATCGATCGCGATCAATGCTTTACGCACGTGATCCAGGCGCGCAGAAAGCGCCTCACTCTGCTGCACGGCAAGACTCATTGTCAGGCTTGGGGAGCACAAGCTGATGGGACGACATGAAAAGCTCGAGATTGTCGTTCAGTTCCTCACAGGTCACCGCGCCATCCTCGTCAAAATCAAAGTTGTACCCACCTTCCCTGCCATCCACACGCACCATCACAAAATGGCTTCCATTGGGACTCACCTTAAACTCAGCATTGCTTTCGCACAGAGCCTGGGTTGATTCCAGGACAACCTTGTCGATACGGGACCACAATTCGCCTTCAACGCGCGCGCTGTTCACGACATGCCCCCGGATGCGCAATCGCTTGCGCTGCACCACGCGAACCTCGCAGGCCAGCTTGCCAAGCACATTGTATACACCAAAGGTGACGCCGGGATAACCGTCTCTGTCCTGATCGACAACGCGCTGATCATCCGGCTTCGAGGGCATTTCCTCATCGATCGATATGCCCGGAACCCCCCACTTCTCCACGATCTCGGAGAGCACAAAGCCTCCATCCTGTTCCGTAGAGAGAAAATAGCCCGTGGATTCGCGCACAGGCTGGGCTGCAGGGATGATGTCGGGCACCATCGTCGTCAGACTGAGCACCAGAGGGCTCAATTCCTCGTGGCATACGCGCGTCTGAGCCACAAAGGAGGCATTAAAGTTCCCGACGGAATCGGCGTCCTCATGCACATCGAGCAGATACCAGCTCCAGATGATGCTCTCCGTAATGGTCCCCACCGAATGCATGCATTGGCGATCCTGCAGAAAGAGGGCCCATGTTCCCTCAATGCTGTGAATGTCGTCGACGGCCTGCCCGGGTTCAAGCGTCAATACATCTGCATCCAGACCGGTCACAGCCTGCTGATCCTGAAAATGCCCCTCAAGCCGCTCCGGATCCTGGCAGGCCAAAAGCCCAGCGCACCACAAGAAACACTGCAGGCGACGCATCAGAACCTCCATTTCAAGTCGATACTGGCCGCTAAGATGTAACCACCACTCGAAAATCCGGGAAAGCCCGGGTTACCGGTCTGCAACCCAAGGGTTTCGGGCGACGCTGCATCATCCCTGACTTCGTCACAAAGCCCCTCAACACCCTCTGCACAAAGCGGTATCTGCGCCAGCTGCTTCTTGTACGTATCGCGCTGCAATAAAAGTTGCAGCTGCATGGCAAAATCGATCGTCAGGTCGATACCGAATAACTCGAAGTCTCTACCAGCCCCCAGCGCAAACAACAAGCGATCGTTGTCTACATAGTTGGTCCGCCCCGTCTGATCGGGCACCGGCGTGGGCACGTAACCTACGCCTGCACGCAGGACTCCGTAGTTTTCAAAGCCATATTCCCCGTTCAAACGGAATTCAAAGGTATCGTTAAAGTTGGCTTTCTCGCCGTGATTGTTGAGATAACGGCTCCAGCCCCGCCACGTAGTCTCGATGTTGATGAAGGAATTCCGCTGATCGATCAGCGCGAGCCCCAGACTCACCTTGGGCGGCACATAATGCTCGACCGCCGTGATTTCAAGCAGCGAAGGTTCATCGCCTTCCTGCCCGCTGATTTGAATCACGTTGCGCACCCCAATCCTGAAATAGATTTCGTCCTGAAATGAAAGGCCCACGCGCAGCCAATCCAAAGGTTTGACGATCACGCCCCCCAGCAGCGCGCGCCTCGCACTCTGATCGAGCTTCACGTTGACGTCCATGTCGGACATATCGGCCGCATTCTTGACGTATTCCTCGGTATTCGTTGAGTTTTCGGGCAAAACCAAAAGCCCGATGCCGATCGAGATCCAATCCGCCAGGCGGTAACCCAAGGCGGCTGCAAAGATTTCGCCCTCAACGCGATCGCCCGTGATCTCAAAATTGAGTTGGTTGGAAAAATACTGCTGGCGCTCGTCGGAGAAGCTGGTGTCCGCGTTTGCAAACCCTGAAAGCGGCATGAAGACCAGCCCGCCAAGCGTCAGATTCTCGATGAAAAGAGGCACCGAAAGGCCCACGCCGAACCCCATGTTGCTGCCATCGTCTTCGGTATCCTGGCGAGGGTTGCGCAAGGAACGGTAAGTATCGGTGTCATAACCCGAAGGACGCTTCATCAGCGTGATCGAGCTGCGGTTAAAAGCGCCCGACATCCCCATATCGAGCATCCTGGGCGCATGGGCTAAACCTGCAGGATTGATATAAGTGGCGTAAGCGTCCGCCGTCACCGCAACCCCTGCTCCCCCCAAAGCCTGAGAGCGCGCTCCCGCACCGTGAATATCAAATAAATTCGCCTGCGCAAGACCCGGTAATCCAGCCCCTACAAGGGCTGCAATCCTCATAAATCTTCTCATAATACCTCCACAACCTCTCTATCACGGGATCTTTTGGAGCAACACTCTTGCAGGTTTTCAATTTGTAGTGTAGCCCAAGCCTCGGGTTTTCACTGCTCACGGGAGTCAACATGGATTTTCTCAATCGCGATATCTGGGCCGGAAATACGGTCAAAAGCTTCATCTTTTTAGCGGTCGGCATCATCCTTACCTTTGTTGTCGCCTCGCTCGTCCAAAAACTCTTCCGCAAGGTCTTAAAGGGCTTAGTCGAGAAATCAAAAACCAACCTCGATAACCTGATCCTGATGACCTTCGAAAAGCCGGTCTACTGGTTCGTGCTCGCCGGCGGTTTCAATATTTCGCTGAGCTTTATTCGCCTGGGCAATCTCACCGGTTATGTGAGCAAGGCGTTCACCATCATCTTCATGATCTTTATTGCCTGGAGCCTTCACAGCTTTGTGGGCGCTCTCCGCACCAACTACATGACCAAGCTCGACCCGCAACTTGCGAATATTGTTGAGAAAACATTAAAAGCCATCGTCTGGATACTCTGCGCTCTGGTCACTGCGGGCACTCTGGACGTCGACATCGCCTCCCTGATCGCCGGCTTGAGCATCGGTGGTTTGGCCCTCTCCATGGCGGCCAAGGATACGCTCTCCAACATCTTCGGTTCCGTCACGCTCTTTGCCGACAAACCCTTCAAGACCGGCGACATGATCTCCATCGGCGGCACCATCGGCACCGTCGAAGACGTGGGCCTGCGCACCTTCCACCTGCGCACTCTCGAAGGCACCCTGATCACCTACCCCAACGCGATGCTGGTGGGCGGTCCCATCGAAAACATCACCATGCGCCCTGATCGCCGCTACCTGGGTTGCCTCTCGGTCGTCTACAGCATGACCACGCAGCAGCTGAAGGACGCCATGGAAGCGATCCGCGAAATCCTGAAAGCCAACCCGCGCGTCCGCGACGATTTCTCGGTCCGCATCGATAAATTTGCCGACTCCTCCATCGACATCGGCATGCTCTTCTGGGTCACCCCCGCCGCCGATTACTTTGATGTGGTCAGCGAAGTCTTCCTGGCCTGCAAAGAAAAGTTCGACAAAGAAGGCTGGGACTTCGCGTTCCCGAGCCTCACGCTCTATCAGGATGCAGACAGCAAGAAATAATCTGTAACTCTGCGTTTTTATTCAGAAAGCGGCCCTCAAAAGCCGCTTTTTTTGATCGCATCGCGCTTCATTCTCCCCGCCTCGGTCACCTCACAATCACCCTCATTGCGGTGCATTTCTTTTCACGTTTTAACAAAAAGCTTGCACCCACGATACCTGATCTGCAAAATGCCCCTTTTTGAAATTTTTAGGAGTGATCGATGAAGCGTTCTTCTCTTTTAATGCTGCTGGTCAGTTGGGCGATGCCCCTTTTGGCGCAGGCCGATCCCATCGCTACCGTCCGTTACGATTACACCAAATGGTCGCGCAGCGAGCCGAGCCGCTTCCTCCTTTTGCCTCAGTCCGCTCAGCTCAAGGGCGAGAAGTTTGAGGATCAAATCCGGGAGCTCTTTACCCTGCTGGTTTCAAACAAGCGCAACAGCTACGGCGACGCGCGCCTGGCGTTCAAGCCCGACGCCGCTGAAACCGGCATCGTCTACGTGTATCTCGACGAGAGCAAAGCCCAGTACAACCCCATCGTGATGGCTGAGACGGTCTACACCTTCACCGAAAACGGCGCATCCAAGGTGATTTTCCCCAAGGCGGCGCCTCAGGGCTGGACGCGCGCTGACGTCCCCTTTAACGCCTACGTCCTCGAAATGAAGATGTACGAAGCTCTGCCGCCGAGCGCCGCTTCCGCCTCCAACGTGGTGATGCCCGATGGCCGTCGCCTGCCCCTGGCCCAGGTGCTCGAAGGGATCAAAGCCGAAAAAGCCGAATACAGCGATCCGTTCTGGAGCTACCTGCAAACGGGTCCCTCAACGGCGATTTTGCGCGTGATCGAGGCTTCCAAAGCGCTCTCTCTGCAAAGCCGCTCTACCCGGTTGCTGCCCATGCTTGAATCCGCCGACGTCGCGATCCGGACGGCCGCCATCGGTGCCCTCGAAGGCCTCGATCAAAAGGAAGTCAACCTCGCACTCCGCAAGGTGATGGATCAGGATCCCGAACAAAAAGTGAAGGATCTCGCGGCGTTACAGCTCAGCAAGTCCCAGGATCCCGCATTTGCGGTGGCGGCTCAGTTCCACGCATTGCGCAGCCAGGATGAATCGATCGCCGCATCGGCTGCAAAGACCCTCGGCCAAAGCAAGCAACAGGAAGCCAACCAGCATTTAAAGGCAGCCCTCGCTCACAATTCGGGTCTCGTGCGCAAGGCGGCAGCTGAAAGCCTGATGCTGCGCAACGAAACTTCGGCCATCGTGGATGCCCTGAAGGATCCGCAATTCTCCGCAAACAGCAACGAGCTGGCTCAGGTGCTGGCGGCTCAGGATAAAGATCGCACGAGTGCGGAGCAGGGATTGATTCACCTGCTGGCACACGGCGATCACGCGCAATCGATGGCTGCTGCGCAAAAGCTGGCGGCTTTCAAGGATGCCAACGCACAGCGCGCCCTCGGCAAAGCTTGCCTGAGCGAAAACGCAGAGCTCCGCATCGAAGCCGCAAAGAGCCTGGGCGCTCAAAAAGATCCCGCAACTCTGGAGATTCTGGCTCAGGCCAACGTGGACGACGCGGAAAGCGGCGATGCGGTCCTCACGGCGATGCAGCAAATCTATGCCAGCCAGGAGATCGATTTTGTGATGAAGGGGATCCGCAGCAAGAACAACGCTCAAAAGCGCGCTGCGATCACGGCCATGGGCGATTTGGTGCGCAATCAAAAGGGTAAATGGGTCAAGCGTGACGCGCAGGAAGTTCTGCGTCCCCTCGCGCAATCGAAGGATCCCAACATTCGGGCGGCGGTGGCCCAAAGCTTTGAGCTGATGGCCGATAAATCCCTCGAACCCGAAATGGAAGCTCTGGCGTCGGATCAGGCCATCGAGGTCAAGCGCGCTGCCGCTCACAGCCTGCGCGCATTCCCCGGGCAGTCGAGCGTCGATCACCTCCTCGCTTACGCCAAAGAAGACGATCCCCAGCTTTTGGCCAACGCTCTGGGTTCACTCGGGGCGCTGAAAGAGAGAGCGGCGCTCGATTTGATCACCTCGCGGCTCGGTCACAACGATGTGCGCGTCCGACGCGAAGCGACGCGGGCTCTGGTGCAACTGGGCGAAACTTTGGAGCAAAAGCAGCCTCTGCTCTCGTTCTTCAGCGATCGCATGTTTGATGACGACGGCGAAGTGCGAAAGCTCTCCATCGACGGCCTGCTTCTGGTCAACGATCACCGCGTGCAGACGGCGCTTTCGGCCTTGCTGCAGGATCCGGTAATCGAGGTGCGCCAGAATGCGCTGCTCGCCATGGCCAAGAGCGGTGATGCGTCGGCCATTGAAGGGATCGCGACCGCCCTCGACGACGATGCCCCGAGCGTACGCCGCACAGCCCTCGAAGCGTTTGCATTGTTAAACAGCAAAGAAGCCCTGCCCCGTCTGCAGGCACATTTAACCAAAGAAAACGACGAGAGCCTGCGCCATACCACCGAGCAGGTGATCGCCTCCCTCCGCAAGTAATCCCGCCTCCAGCCCCCCAACACCCCAACACCGCATACAAAAAAGCCTTCCACAACGGGAAGGCTTCTTTTTAACGCCCCGGGCTCAGAGACTCAGACCAGAGCGCTGTCGTCAAAGCTGCTGAAATCGTTAGAGGGCGTAGCCTGCAGATGGCGCTTGTTGGCGGCCATCACCGCTTCGGCCACATTCTCACGAAAATGCACGTGACCCGCAGCGATCTCGCGCAATGCGGTGACGATGTCTTTGTTCTTGGAATCGATCAGGCGCTTCGCACCGCGATGCAGCTGGCGATAACGCAAAGCCGCCAAATGAACGAGCGCAAACTGATCGGGCATCTTTTTTAAAGCATCTTCAACGGTGACGCGGGCCATCCGTAAACTCCTTTGCCTTGCGGCAACCAAATCCAAAAATGGGGGCATTATCCATATTTTGCGCGCAAATAAAACCCATTCTGCCCAAAAACCCTATTCAGGAATCGCGGGCAGGTTGAAGAGCGCATTGTTGTCGAGCGTGGGGACTGCTTCCTCTTTGGGCGCAGGCTTTTCCACGAACTCCTCGAGCTTTTGGTTCAAGAGCTTTTCAGCCGCATATTTGGGCACCGTCACCACATCTTCTTTGCCTTCCACCTTTGCGTAATAGCTCTCGCCTTCCTCATCGGCTTTGCCGCCCAGAAGCACCTTTGCGGTCTCTTTGCCATTTGAGAGCAGAAGCTTCGCCTGACCGAGGTTTTGTTCGGGCTTCTCGCCCTTGCCAGCAGGCGCCGTCACCGTCAGATAGCGCGCCGTCGACACAAAGGATCGCACCAGGTCGTCATCGATCTTCTGCCCATCCAGGCCCTCTACATGCCATTCGGTCTTTTCATCCTGCGTCATCGCGATTTGGCCGAAGGCGTTTTGCAGCGTGATCTCCTTGATCGCATCGAGCGGCACCAGGCGGGTTTCGATGAAGTTTTGCAGGTTCGGATTGAGCGCCCAAAGGTTGATCGAGGTCGCAACGTAGGTTTCGTCGTGATCCTTCAGGCGCACCAGAGCGCCGGCCTTCTGGCCCGCTCCAAAATAGAGCGTCTCCTGGCCCGATGCGGTCTTCAGCGTCACCCTGCGCTCGTAATGATCGTCGCTGGTCTTCAGCTGAGCGGCCGCCTTGAGACTTTGAGAGAGCGGATCGCGCACACGCACGGCAAGCAGTTTATCAATAAAATCAGAGACTTTGGCTTCATCCGCGGGGTAATCAAAATGTGAGGACAGGCGCCAGTGGCCTTCTTTGAGATCGAGGGTCAGCTTTTTGGGCGCTTCGCTCTCCGGACTTTGCTCGATTTCGAGCGCGACCACCTTTTCGCGATCCATTTCGAGCAGCGGCTTGGTCGCCTTCACGCCGGGCGTGCCGGTGCGGGTGGTCCAAAAGACGGCCACGAGGACGAGCTGAATCACCAGAAGGGCGGTCAGAATACGGTGCTGCTTGTTCATTTTTGAGCCTCCTCTGCGGCCAAAACCATGGGGCGAATCATGCGGCGGCGGGAGCGCGCGATCACCAAAACGGCGATCAGAGCGCAGATCACGATCGCGTAGTTGCCCATCTCGTAAGCGATCCGTTCATCGGCGGTCATCGAGCGCAGGGTGCGCGCAAAGGCACCACCCGAGCGAATTTGCAGCAAATCCATGTCCGACATCGCCCAGTCGATCATGTTGCGCACGAACACGTTGTTGCCCTTAAAGCTGCCGTTACCCATCTGAGCGCCCAGTTGCTGCACCAGATCCGAGGCGATCGAAGAGGATCCGATCACCACCAGGCGCGCATCGGAAGTTGCGGCGTCGAGTTTTTGCGAAGCGAGGGCCGCTTTTTCACCGGCGATCGGCGAAGGCTGATCCTTAAAGGCGCTCTCAAACGACCCCACCAGCGTCACCGCGAGCGGCAGCGAGCGCATCGGCGCATCGCCTCTGGGGAACGGATCCTCCATGTTGTCGGTATCAGGCTCCGTCGACATCGAATGGCGCACAAAGCTTTCATCCGAAGACTTCAGCAAAACCTCGCCCTTCACGCCTTCCTTTAAGCCTTCAAGCTCCACCGGGCTGCCCCAGGTAAACGCCATCGACGAGAGCCCCGAGAGCGCCACGTGACCCCTGGCAAAGCCCTGCTGGCGGATTTCGGGGAAGAAGGGATAAGGCATCATCACGATGCGCTCGAGCTGGAAGGCGCCGCGGCGTTCGGTGACCGGCACGGGGAACCGCGTGTTGTGGGGATCCATCGCAAAGCCGCGCTCGATCTTGGCGCCGTAGCTTTCGAGCTGCTTCAGCCAGTTTTCGTCCGTTTTGATCGCGTCGATGGAGCTGTAGCCGGGTTTCATGTCGTACGCGCCGGTCATCGCCAAAACCGAACCGCCGCGCATCAGATACTGGTCGATCGCAAAGCGCGCCTTGTCCGAAAGCTTGCCGGGTTTGGCCACGATCAAAACATCGATGTCGCCGGGCACCGCGCCGTCCTTCAAATCCAGGCGCTCCACCGTCAGATCCTCCGAAAGCTGGCGCTCGAGCAGCTGAAAATCCGGACGTCCCGCCCGCTCGCCGTACATCGCAAGCCGCGGATCCACCTCGGGGGTTTCGGTCACAAGGCCCACCTTCTTTAAGAATCCCGGCGTCGCCCTGCGGATCGCGCCCTCGATCGCGCTTCGCATCGAAGCTTCGGTGATCTCGCCCTGGGGATAGATGACTTCCACATGCTCGCCCTGGCGGTAGACCAGATGCAGGTAGAAGGTTTTGCCCGAAAGCAGGTCGGCCATCATGGGACGGATGCCGTAATCCCTGACCAGCTGCTGCCTGAGCTCGGCGTTTTCGTCGGGTTCGATGGTTTCAAACATGAACTTGCCGCCGCTCTTCTTTTCGAGTTCGCGGCCAAGCTTCACGATCGTCTCGCGCGCGCTCTCCAAATCTTCGGGCAGGTTCGCCGAAAGATAGGCCGTCAGGTGATGCGGGGTCTCCACCTGGCCGATCACGCTCTCGATGCTCTGGAACCCTTCGGTCACCTTCTTCACCGAGCGCGTGAGATCGTATTCGATGTTGCGCAGGCGCACCTTCACGTCCTCTTCGTCGGCGTGGAGCTCGATCAAATCCTCAAAACCGAGCACCGCATATTGATCGCCGTAAGAGACGACCACGTGAAAATACGAGTTGACCACCGATTCCTCGTGATGCCCCGAGATGCGGAACGGCACGGGCTTGACGTCGTAGCGCTCGCCGATTTCGGTCTCGAGCTCCTCATCCTTGCCGGGATCCGCGAAGACGAGGCGCACCTTGCCTTTGCCGTAAATCTCGTATTCCTTTAAGAAGTCGCGAATGCGGGGAACCAGGGGCGCGAGCAGCGGGTGGGTCTTTTCAGAAAAATAGGCGGCGATCGTCAGCGGCTCTTCCAGATCCTGCAGGATCTGCTTGGTGACCGGGCTCACGGAATATTCGCCGTCGGCGGTCAAATCGACGCGCAGCACCGAGCAGGGCGCGAGCCACAGGTTGAGCGCGAGCGCGTTCAACGCCACGAGGATCAGGGTTTTGTGATGCGGTGCGCCCTTTGAAGGCTGCCCCTGCAGGCGCTTTTGCTCCAAAAAGGTCACGTTCAGCGTCAAGAACACGGCGCAAATGGAGGCGTAATAGATCAGATCGCGCAAATCCAAAACGCCGCGCTCGATGCTCCAAAAGCGGCTTCCGGTGCCGAGCTTGCGCAAAAACTCGCCGGTCTCGTTGCCAAAGAGCCCCACCACGCCGTCGGATCCGATGAGGTAGAAGCAGGCGCAGATGAGGGCGGTCACCATGAGCGACACGATTTGGTTGTCGGTGCGCGAAGAGACGCAGAGGCCGATCGAGAGGTACGCCGCAGAGCAAAGCAGCGCCGCCACGTAACCGCCGATCACCGGGCCCCAGTCCAGATCGCCCAAAAGCGACGCCGTGATCGGCAGCGGCANNAGCGTCAGCGCGAGCGCCAGGCCGCAAAGGCAGAGCCCCGCCAGAAACTTGCCGAGCACCAAATCCCGCAGTTTGCAGGGCAGGGTCATCAGCACCTCGAGGGTACCCATCTTCTGCTCCTCGCTCCATTGCCGTTGGGTCAGCGCCGCCACCAAAAAGATGAGCAGGAGCGGCAGCCAGCTGAAGAGCGGGCGCACGTCGGCCAGATTTCTCGCAAAGAATTTGGACTGGCTGAAGAAGATGAAGAGCGTGGCGAGCAGGAAGATGCCCAAAAAGATGAGGGCCACCGGCGACAGAAAATAACCGCGCAGCTCCTTTCGCAACACAGGCTTGATCGCTGTCATTTGGAAGCCTCCTCGTTTTCAGACATGCGCTTTGCGTGCTCGGCCATCAAATCGCGAAACACCTGCTCCAGGCTCGGCTTTTCAAACGCGCATTCCTGAAGCGGCCAGCCCTGCTCCGCCGCCTGCTTTAAAATCCGCATCGAGAGCGCGCTCTGCTCCGCAGTCTCCACCACATAGCTCCCCTGCTCGCGCCGCACGGCTTCCACGCCCTCGATCGCCTTCAGTTTCTCCAAAAAGTCTTCTTCGGTCGCCAGGCTCACCCGCAGGTTCGTCGAGGAGAGCAGCGCGTCGAGTTTTTCGTCCTTTGCGCAATGGCCGTTGATCAAGATGATCACGCGATCGCAGACCGCTTCGATTTCTGAGAGGATGTGGGTGGAGAGGATGATCGTGGTCGTCTTTGCGAGCTCTTTAATGAGCGCGCGGATTTCCAGAATCTGCACCGGATCGAGGCCGTTTGTGGGCTCGT
>DBWM01000064.1 GCA_002309015.1 Myxococcales bacterium UBA1238
CCATTTTTCGAGGGGCTGGTTGAACGAGTGGGCATCATAAAACATCCTGGCCATATGGGTGACGTTCGACGTATCCCATTTCCCGAGGGGCTGGTCGAAATGCACGGCGCTGTCAAAGAGCCCGTTCATCATGGTGACGCTCGACGTGTTCCATTTTTCGAGGGGCTGGTTAAACGCAAGGGCACGCCAGAACAGCTCGTGCATGTTGGTGACGTTCGAAGTATTCCAGTCCTCAAGGGGTTGATTGAACGAATCGGCGAACGCAAAGACCTGGCTCATGTTGGTGACATGCGACACGTCCCAATGCCCGATCGGCTGGTTGAACGATTTGGCGCCGGCAAACATCATGCTCATGTCGGTCACCTGGCTCAGGTCGGGGCTGTCTTCAGGCAGTTTGCGGAGTGCAGCGCATTCTGAGGCAAACTTTTCCATGCTCTTCCATCTGTTTTTGCCCCAGCTGTCGACCGAGACGACCGCGTTTTGAGCGTCGTCCGCATAGGGGTTTTCGCAGCGGGTACGCTTTGGACATGGAGGGCGCAGCATGGTTCTGTCGCACAGATAGATTGCGGGGAGTTCACCGCGTACCCGGATTTGATGGGTGCCCGAGTTCTTCGGGTAGACGCATTTCTGCTTATCCGTCAGGCCCTGATGCTCAAATACGCCGTCCCCTTCGCAGTCGAGGTCATATTTGACGGGTGATGGGTCTTCCACCGAATGAGGCAGGACGTAGAGTTCGATCTGCTCTTTCGCATCGGGGAACTCGGTCGTGATCGTATATTGAAAGATGTGGTCGTCGGATACCGGTTCTGCGGCGACTTTTGGGGCTGCAGCGGGTGCAGCATCGGGGGCTGCGGCGACTTTGGGTGCGACTTCAGGCGCTGCGGCTGGAGCTGCGGGGGCTGCGGTGGGTGCAGCATCGGGGGATTCGGCGGAAGGCGCGGATTTTGGGGTACAGGCAGAAATGAGCGCTGCGGCGGAAAACAAGGCAAGACGGTTTGCAAACGGCATCAAACGCTCCGAAATGGGCATCGGGATGCCCAAAGGGCACATGGGATGATTTTGATTATGATACCTGGATGCCGAATCAGCGCAAGAAATACAAATCCAGGCAAGTTTGCAATCCCCGGACGAACTTGATCACGCGAAGTTATAGGGCCGCCGTGCAGATGCCACGAAAGATGCCATCAAGAATCATGTACTTTCATTCGGATCGTTGACAAGCTTCTCAAGGCGGCCCATCAGGGTACAGGAGAAGGAACCGAAGGAAAAATCAGGCATGCAGAAACTGGGCAAACTGGAAGAAATACAGGATTTAAGACAAATATGGCCTCATGAAGCCCACGACTTCACGCCATGGCTCGCTCAGGAAGAGAATATTGCACTTCTTGGAGAGGCGATCGGCCTTGAGATGACGGTCGAAGAAACAGAATCCTCTGTGGGCGGCTTTAGTGTAGATATCTATGCTTCTGAAACAGAAACGGGTCGCAGAATTGTCATCGAAAACCAGCTTGAAGATACGAATCACGACCATCTTGGGAAACTGATTACCTATGCTTCTGGCAAATCTGCTGAAGTTTTAATCTGGATCGTCAGGAGAGCGAGAGAAGAACACAGGGCCGCCATTGAATGGCTCAACCGTCATACAGACGAGAGGGTTGGCTTTTTCCTTTGTGAAGTGAAAATCTATCGCATCGGCGATTCCGATCCGGCGGTCAAGTTTGAAGTGATCGAAGAGCCGAATGATTGGGCAAAAGAAATCAGGCAAACGGATTCGATGACAGAAACAAAGCAGAGACTCTATGAGTATTGGGTTGCCTTTATGGAGGAGGCTTATAAAGATCGCCTGTTTTGTTCAATGTTTAGAAGAAACAAACCTGTTCCTCGTCATGTAATGGATTTTGGGATCGGTAGCCCAAGGTATCATCTGATCGTTCATCAAAGGCGTAAGCATCACGATCTGGAGGTTGGGTTGTATGTTCGTGAGAAAGAGCTGTTTTATTCACTCCTGGACCATAGAGATGAGATCGAGCGGGAATCAAAGCTTACGTTTGACTGGCAAGAACTCCCTGATCAGAAGGCGAGCAAGATTGTGATTCGCAAAAATGTTGATTTTGAAATGCGCTCTCAATGGGGCGCCCAGTTCGCCTGGTTGAGCGATGTCCTGATGAGGATGAAAAACATTTTCCCAAAATATCTCGATTGACCAGGAAATTGCTGAGCGGGCGGAGGTAAAAATTTGCCTTCGATCGTTTTTTGATTGGTTTGACGTGAAAAAAGAATATAAAGTCAAAAAGTCGTTTTGCAGCATCGGGCGTGTGGAGAGATTAAAAGTTCGAGCCCGTCGAATGGTCTTCAGCCTCCGCCTATACATCGCAAAACGCTTCGCGTGGCCCAAAGATTTTTAAAAGGAGATGCAAAGGCATTTTTCGACGGCCAAAGATTTTTTAAAGGCGCAGCAAAAGCGCTTTTCGACGGCCAAAGATTTTTTAAAGGCGCAGCAAAAGCGCTTTTAGATGGCCAAAGATTTTTTAAAGGCGCAGCAAAGGCGCTTTTCGAAGGCCAAAGATTTTTTAAAGGCGCAGCAAAAGCGCTTTTCGACGGAGTTTTGAAAAGCTTTGGACAAGTAAAGGCGCTTTTGGCTGCATCAACAAAAACTTTTGGGGCTCGCATGGAGCCGGAACGCGGATAAAACGGTTTCCATCCCCCACGACAACGGAGATGAATGATGGCGAAGACGAAAATTCAGAGGAACGGCTGGAAGGGCGTGCCCAACGCTTTTTACGTTGCCGCGATGCGCACCACAGACGAGCGCATTTCCGATCAGGATACGCAGAACCCGCAATGGCTGGACAAGACTGCGGAGTTTCACCAGGCCTTTAAGGCGCTCGACGACGCTTACCAGCGATCGCAGGCCTCCCTTGAGCCCAAGGCGATCGCCGAAAAGAATGTCGAGCGCGATCTCTACGGGCAGGTGCTCGAGCAGGTTTCAAAGCAATGGAGCCGCCTGCCCGACGCGAACCTCGCTTTGCATGGGCAGCGCGTCTATCAGGTGTTTAAAGACATCGGATTCAGAACTTCCGAGGCGCTGGTGGCCGAGAACGAAAAGGTGACGAACATCGAGCAGCGGTTCCAGGATCCAAAGCTTCAGGCCGATCTCGCCGCCATGGGGCTCACGACGGTGAACGCTCGGTTCGCGCAGCTGACCACAGAAATCAGCAATCTGATGAGGCAGCGCACCGAAGAAAAAGCGCAGCGCGTGAAGGGCGAACTCAAGGCCGCCCGCGATGCGATGGACGAAAAGTTCGCAGACTACGTGGAGCTGACCAACGCGCTCATCGTGACCGATGCCGCCCCCGAGCTTGAAGCTTTGGCCGCCCTGCATAACGCCGACTACGAGAAGATCGAGGCACAGATCAAGCAGTCCAGATCGCAGCCGACCGTGCTCGTCAAATCCGTGATCGTCGGCAACCACCGCTATTCCGTGCCCGAATTCGCGACCTGGCAAACCCTCGTCGATCAGAACGAAAATGCGTTCGCCCTCTCAGACGACAACCGCATCCTCTCAGCTATGCCAAAGGCTTCAAAGGTGGGCGGTCTCTATCTCACCTGCGAAAATATGGCCGTAAAGCCGACCGATGCCGTCGATCCCAGGAAAAAATATGTGATGGCGTTCATCACGCCGCAGCTATAGACGAAGCCTGGGGCGAAGGAATCAAAATTCAGGCCTGGTCATCGCTCACCCTGCCAGGAAGATGGCCAGATTCAACCAAAGGCATCAGCCGGGCGATCGCTTGAAGTCGAACCTGAAACAGATCGCCCCAGATCAGATCATTTCATCGATCAAAGCGAGATCTGCATGCGAGGAAACTTTTCTTACCATAACCCCACCAAGCTTTACTTCGGCGAGGATTCCCTGAACTTCCTCAAGGACGAGTTAAAAAACTTCGGCCCCGTGGTGCTGCTGAATTACGGCAGCGGGAGCGCAAAGCGGAACGGCATCTACGACCAGGTCATCTCCATTCTCAAGGATGCGGGCAAGACGGTCATCGAGAATCCGGGCGTGATGAGCAACCCCACGCTGGAGAAGCTGAACGAAGGCGTCAGGATCGCCCGCGAGCATAAAGTCGACCTGATCCTCGCCCTCGGCGGAGGCAGCGTCTGCGATTATTCGAAGGCCGTATCGGCATCGGCGTATTTCGAGGGCGATTACTGGGACAAGTTCTGGATCAGGCAGGAGCAGCCCGCAGCCGAGCAGAGGCTTTTGCCCGTGGCCTGCGTGCTGACGATGGCCGGGACCGGTTCCGAGATGAATGCGGGCACGGTGATTACCGATGCGGCGCATCACTTTAAGGCGGGTCACGTGTTCGACAGCCGCCTGATGCCCCGGTTCTCGATTTTAAATCCCAGGTTCACGATGACCGTGCCCGAAAACCAGATGAAGTCGGGCATCTACGACATCATGAACCATATCATGGAGCAGTATTTCTCGGACTTCGACGACAACACGAGCGATTACATCGCCGAGGGGCTGATGCGCTCCCTGATTTACAGCAGCCGCATCGCCGTGAAGAACCCGCAGGATTACGACGCCCGCTCGAACATCATGTGGACGGCCACCTGGGCGCTCAATACCCTCATCGCGATGGGCAAAAAAGAGGACTGGATGGTGCACATGATCGGCCATAGCCTTGGCGCCTGGACCCATGCGCCTCACGGCTTTACGCTCGCTTCGGTTTCGATGGCCTACTATCGCCGCGCAATGAAGAATGGCCTGCCGAAGTTCGTGCGCTTCGCGAAGAACGTCTGGAACATCTCCGGCGAAGGCCTGACGGACGAGCAGATTGCAGAAGAAGGGCTAGAGGCACTGAAGGACTGGATGCTCGAAATCGGTCTGCCGCTGACCATCAGCGAGCTCGGCGCGACGGCCGAGATGATTCCGGGCATCACAGAGACGACCGTGATTTATCCCGCAGGTTATCTGAACCTGACAAAGGCCGATGTGGCGGAAATCCTAAAGGAAAGCCTGTAAAGGGAGGCGGAAAACTGGGGCGCCATTCCTTATGGATTTTGTTCGTCAGGGCGACGAACAAAACAGAAGGGATTCTCAAGGGCCTAAGACCGCAAGAGCTTGGCCTGGGGCAGCGCCCCAGTAAATTTGCACAAGAATTTTCTTTTTGTTTATGGGCATGAGATGGGTAAAGCGCTCTCGGAAATGACCTTGGAAGAGTTATGGGCATTGTTTCCCATCTTCCTTGTTCCGCACAACGACAAATGGAGCGAAGACTACAGGGAAATGGAGGCTTTGCTCAAAAAGCTTTTGCCAGATGATCCTGTAGAAAGGGTGAGCCATATCGGAAGCACAGCGATCGATCATATCTGGGCAAAAAACATCGTCGATGTGATGGTCGAGCTTCCAAAAAACGCTGATATGAAGGCGATGGCCCGCGTTTTGGAGCAGAACGGATTCCGCAGGATGTCTGAAGATGAAAACAGGATCTCGCTCAATCTGGGCTATACGAAGGATGGATTTTCGGAGAAAGTCTATCATCTCCATTTGCGATTTGCCGGAGACAATGCGGAGCTCTATTTCCGCGATTACCTGAATGAGCATCCGAAAATTGCAAAGGAATATGAAACTTTGAAGCTTCAGCTTTAGAAAAGATATGAGCATGACCGGGATGCCTATACCGATGCAAAGACAGAGTTCATCTCAAAATGGACGGCAGAAGCGCAAAAGAGCTATGGAGACCGGTACTGAAGTTTTTAAGCTTTTCGTGATCGCCGAAACAGGAAGCAAACGGTTCGCGGCTCACGTCGCTCACCTTGAGAAGGCCGCTGGACTGAAGCCCATCCGTTCGTCTTTCTCATTCCTGCATTCGCTGCATCAAAAAAAGCCCCGGCATCCGCTCATCGATGCCGGGGCTTTTTGATTACCCTGCCCTGCTCTCATTTTGTAGCGCGAAAGCGCGCGCGAGCCGTTCCGGTCACGGCTTTTCGAACTTGTAGGGGCAGCCTTTAAACATATCGCTCTTGTCTTCGACGTACGCCGTGTTCCAGTTTCCGATCGGCTTGTTGAACGATTTGGCGCCGGAAAACATCTCGCGCATCTCGTAGACGCTGGACGTGTCCCATTTGTTGAGGGGCTGGTTGAACGCTTTGGCCTCCGCAAACATGTCGCTCATGAGGTGGACGTTCGACACGTCCCATTTGTTGAGGGGCTGGTTGAACGCGGTCGCCCCCCCAAACATCCCCTCCATATTTTCGACGTTGGACGTGTTCCAGCTCCCGATGGGCTGGTTAAATGATTTGGCGCCGGAAAACATCCAGCTCATATCTTCGACGTTGGACGTGTTCCAGCTCCCGAGGGGCTGATTGAACGCGGTCGCGTCGTTAAACATGCCGCTCATATTGGTGACGTTCGACGTATCCCACGCGCTGAGGGGCTGATTGAACGCGGTCGCGCCGTTAAACATGCAGTTCATGTCGGTGACATTGGATGTGTTCCAGTTTCCGATGGGCTGATTGAACGATTCGGCGCCATAAAACATGGTGTTCATATCGGTGACCTTCGATGTGTCCCACTTGTCGAGCGGCTGATTGAACGACAGAGCTACACGAAACATCTCGCTCATATCGGTGACGTTCGCCGTGTTCCATTTGTTGAGGGGCTGGTTGAACGATTCTGCACCCGTAAACATGTAGCTCATGTTGTTGACGTTCGACGTATCCCACGCATCGAGGGGCTGGTTAAACGCGGTCGCGCCCCAAAACATGGAGCTCATGTTGGTGACGTTCGACGTGTTCCACGCATTGAGGGGCTGGTTGAACGCTTCGGCTTCATTAAACATCTTGCTCATGTCGGCGACTTTGGACGTGTTCCACCCGTCGAGGGGCTGGTTGAACGCTGCGGCTTTATCAAACATCGCCTCCATATTGGTGACGTTCGACGTGTTCCACGCGTTGATCGGCGAGTTAAACGATTCGGCGCCCAAAAACATGTAGCTCATATCGGTGACGTTCGCCGTGTTCCATTTGTCGAGGGGCTGGTTGAACGCTTTGGCTTCATAAAACATCGCTCCCATATTGTTGACGTTCGACACGTCCCATTTGTCGAGGGGTTGATTGAACGCGACGGCCCTAAAAAACATCCCGCTCATATCTTTGACCTGACGCAAATCCGGGCTGTCTTCGGGCAGTTTGTTGAGCGCTTCACATCTTGCGGCAAACTTATTCATACTCTTCCATGGCAGATTGCCCCAGCTGTCGACCGAGACGACGGCCATCTCATGGCGATCAGACTCTGGGCATAAATAGAGCGCGGGGATTTCACCGCGAAGCCAGATCTGATGATTGCCCGAGTTCTTCTTGTAAACACATGCCTGGTTCTTCGTCAGGCCCTGGTACTCAAATTCGCCGTCGCCTTCGCAGTCGAGGTCGTATTTGACGGGGTATTGGCCATCAACCAAATTGATCGCGACGGGGATTTCGACCGTATCTGGTGCATAGGGGAATAACGTCCTGATCGTAAATTTAAAGATGTGGTCGTCGGAAGCCGGTGCGGCGACTGCGGGGGTGG
>DBWM01000070.1:0-34745 GCA_002309015.1 Myxococcales bacterium UBA1238
GTGGTGAAGAGATCGAGGGGGAGATCGAGGGTACAGCGGCCAGCGTCTCCGGCATTGATTTCAAGGGAGACGCGCTCGTTGGGATCGGTCCATTGGTATTGATTGAGCGCATTTGGATTGAGCGCAATCAAGCCTTCGGTATCGGTGACCAAAGCTTCGGTAAAGATAGAGTCTCCTTGAATCTTGTAGCTGACGGCGATCGGTGTATTCGATAAAACTTTGATTTCGCCGCAAAGATAGTCGCTGACCTCCAATGGGCCGTTGTATTCATACGATCTTGTTGTGGGTCGCGTCGACTTGTAGGCCATGGGGATCGAAAGAAGCGCGTAGAGACCGAAAGAAGCGAAGAATCCGCCCATGACGTAGGCGCCTTGCCGGGAGCTTCCGGTTTCTTCGCCGGTTTCGGGATCATGTCCCGGTTTATCTGAGAAATAAGGCGCGGCAATGATCAGGCCTGCACCCAATAGGCCGAGGGCGCCGTCGATCGCGTAGAGCACGTAGTCGGTTTTGGAGAGGCTGCGCTCGAATGTGAGCGTCCTTTGGTAGCGATCCTGGTACGATTCGATGCAGCGATCGGCGGTTCGGAGCTCAATCTGCGCCGATTCGTGCAACCATTGGGCGCTGCAGGCCGAGCGATTGGTCTTATAAGTCAGATGCTCGGTGCTTTGGAGTTCATCCTTTGAGGTGACGCTTTCATAAAACGAGAAGCAGCCCGGGCAAACGAGCGATGCGGCTGAAAGCACGGCGATTTGAGGCAAAAAACGGTTCACAGCGCTGCCTCCTCAAAGCGATCCTTCCGCAAGGGGTTCGACTTTGAACTCTAAGTCGAAGAATTCCTGCGGTAAGCTGGTTTCAGAGATCAATATCTGATTCGCCCAGATTTGAATCTTGGCCTTCCAGGTTGAAGGATCGCTGTTGGGCAGCCCAAGGGATGCGATATATTTTTTATAAGCGTTTAAGACCCGCGAGCGATCGAAGGCGAGCATGCCTTTCTCGTCGGTTTGCCCCGAATCGGCGAGGATATGATTTTCACCCAATGTATAGATGAGCGATACCACTTGGTTTTGCATCGATTTACAGCCTTCGCAGGGATCTACAAATTCCGCATCGTAGCATACGAGCGTGCTGCAAAGGTTAAGCTGGTTGTAATCTGGCGACCAACAGCTTGAAACCTGAATGCCCTCGTCGATGTATTGTGTTTCGACTTCGTTGACCAGTTTAAAATATTTGGATGGCGCAGAAACGCATCCCATAAAAAGCGTTAGAAAAACCAAAAGCAAGCCATGACGCATCATTCGGAGCGAACCTCATTTGATGAATCGATGACGCAATTTTAAAGAGAATGAATGAAAAAGAAAAGGGGAGAATACGAATTTTGGTCGCCGGGACCAAATTGAGATTGGTTGTGAATGAAAGATTGAGCGAGCGGAAGGATTAATCTTTGGGCAGGTTACTTTGATGGATGTCGTCGTAACAAGGTTCGTAACCGTCGACCTGAACTTCGATCTTGTAGAACTGCGCTTTATGCTCAGCGAAGATCTTGCGATCCAATTTGAATCGACCTTCGCTGTCTGTGAAGTCTTGTTGCTTGCCGATCAATGACATTTCATCGCTGTCGTTCTGATAATAATGGATCGTGATGGGCTTTTTGGTTAAGGCGTAGGCCTGTTCGCATGATGTTTCATCCTCTTCGGTGCGGGTTTCATCATGTCCAAAGACTTTGCTTCTGGAAAAGACTTCCATGAAAGAAGCGATTGTAACAGAACCGAGGGCGAGGCTTAAGCCCGTATAGGTCCATGCTCGCTCGCCTTTGTCGGCTCCTCTGAAGGCAATGCCGGCGCCTGCAAGGGCAAGGGGCACCATTAACATCTGAGCGTAAAAGGCTGCGGTGGGATCGACTACATCGTAAACGGTGACCTGAGTTTCGGTCCGCACGACGCAAAGGGGATCGTCCTGGACCAAAACTTCATCGCTGCCGGATTTCCATTTGATACTGCAGGTTTTGCGTTCCAATGGCGTCTTTTGAACCGGTAGTGGTCCTTTCCGAACGACGATTTCTTCTGCACAACCGAGCATGCAGCCTGAAGCAAAAAGACTGGCGGTTAAAAGGGAAATGAATGCGCGCATCGATCGTTCCTATCGAATCTGTTCTCCTGAATCTACAGAAAATACAAAATGCGCGCAAGAAAAATATCAAGCCATTTAAAATGAACGCCTGGGGATGGCCGTTGTTGAAAGGGATGATCCGCCGGACTCTATTTAATGCGAGAGCGCATAGGCGCCCCCTGCGATGGCACCGGTGAGGAGTAAGACGAGGATGACACCTCCGGCGATGACGATTGCACCGAGTGCTGCGTATCCGGCGGGATCATGAAACAGTCCTACAGTGTTCAGCGATGCAAACCCGATGTTCTTTGGCGCCGCGATAAACAGGCTATCGCCGAAAAGGGGGTCGCGTTCCTGAGACAAAACCGACGTCGGCTGCAGAAGCTGTATCCTGGGCGCTGATTCCTCTTCCATCCCCAAAAAAGGACTCTTCGGTAACGCGAACGCGGGTTGTATCGCGATCGCAAAGGAAATCATAAAGGCGCACAGAAATTTAAAGAAGGATCCATGAATCGCGCTTAAAGGTGAATGCATTTTGGTTGACCTCCATTCTTATTTTGGGGTTGATGGTTAAAGCGTTTGGTCGACGAGAGCAAAAATGAAATCTTTGCAATCAAAAGTCTGATCCCTTTTTATCACCGTTGAGTCGGTTTGAGCAAAATATGATGTCGGAAGATTCATGCGTCGCCTGCGGTGATTGAACGGGATAGCTCGCTGAATCCGGTTCCGTTAATGCATCAGTACATAGAGATCGAACGGGAGCAAGAACCCTAAGCCGCCAAGATAGGTGAAGTTCCCGGCATTGCGCAATCGATGGTGATCGGTCGCCTGGCCTACGGTCGCCAGGATGAGTCCTGCGGTCGTACCCAAAAAGCCCATCCAGTTGACGAAAAATTCAATATCGTAATCGCGATCGCCTGCGATGACATTGGACCGGCATACTTCCTGATAATTGTTGCAAAAGGCGTCAAGCGCGGGCATCAGCAGCCATGGATAAAGGTAAACGTTGCTGACGTTGCGCATCACGTGGTTATCAAAAAAGTGACCGGCGGTAGCGGTGACCGCTGCGACGGGTGTCAATAAGATATAAAGATGGTAGATCCATTTGTAGTCGGATTCTCGGATTGCGTCAAAAAAGACGGTATTGAAACATCCCGAGATCTCAAGGTTTGATGGAGAGATTTGAAGGGATGGACTCGGCAATAAAAATTCGCTCGCTGAGGATTGAAAGTTCGATCCCTGTGACAGAACGTGATTCAGTTTTGATTCGCGTTCGAATCCCAGGAATGGACTCTTCGGTAACGCGAATGCTGGCGAGCATGCGAGCGATAGAAAAAGCATTGAGCAGAATAAAAATTTTGATAGCGAGCGACGATGTAGATCAAAGCCGAAATGCATTTTTGAACATCTCCAAAGCTGTTTGAAGGCCGGGACAGCCATCTCTTATCAAATCGATGTTCCTTTGGGTTTAAAAGGCCACCATGGCGAGCAGATCGAAAAACATTCCGCCCAAATAAGTGAAGTTTCCGGTATCGCGCATTCGATGATTATCGGTTGCTTGCCCTACGGTTGCTAAAATCAATCCGGAAGCGGTGCCCACAAACGAAAGCGTCATGAGAAGGTCATCGACTTCATAATTCTCCGGATATTGATAAGCGTGAGCAATCAGCTCAAAGCCTAAATATGCAGGGGGCACGACGAGCCATGGATAAAGTCCGATGTTGCTGGCATTACGCCAAGCATCGTTTCCGCTCGCCTGTCCAATGATGAGGAACGAAAGCAGGATGGGGGTGACTAAAGCCATATAACAAATCTCTATCATGCAGAGGTTATCGCACCTATAATGAAAGAGGGCTACATTGTTCAGTCCGTTTAACTGAAGCTCGTATGGCGACGATAAAAATGGCTTGCTCGTCAATAAAAATTCGCTTGCCTGCGATTCAAACGGCGCTGGTTGCAATAATGAATCGCCTGACGCTGAATCGGCCTTTAATCCCAGGAATGGGCTTTTTGGTAACGCGAACGCGGGTTGTATGATCAATAAAAAACAGAGCATCGTCGATAATACAAAGACGGGCAGCTGAAACGGGCGATCGTTGGAAGGGGCATGCATCATTTTACATTGCGATTCGTGATTCATGGGCGTCGTATAATTGTTTTTATGAAATGATTCAAATGAATTATTCAAATTTTACAGGAAGCGATAGGACGGCATCCTTGATTCATGATCCTCTGCCGTCATCCGCTCGCGCGGATATGCGCGAACTTGCTAAGCGACGCGCTTTCGGTCATCGATATTCAAACGATCGGTATCTGCGAGCGGTTTTTTCTTCGTGTGGAATATCGCGATGCTCCGAGAGAGCACTGGTTGAGTCGCAGTGATATTCACGATGATCCGAGAGCACGCTGGTTGAGTCGGCAGGATCCCCCAGGCTAAAGGGATCGAAAGCCGTCCCCGGAGATGTTGGTGGCGCCGTAGCAGTCTGAAGGGGAGTTCGGTCACCAGGAGAGGCGACTTGATAAAACGAAAGCAACCTTCGGTTATAGGTGCCAAATCATCAATACGATATAAAAAAGCCTTCCTCATCGGGAAGGCTTTTTTTTTGCTCACGATCGCGCTTTTGCTCGCGCGGACGATCACGCTTCTTCTTCGTAATCCTCTTTGCTGGCCTTGGCTTTGGCGTTGGTTCGGCGCGGACCGTTGGCCATAAAATCGGCAATGGGCTTTAAGCGCGAGAGCAGGGCGGGGTTTCGGCTCGCCATGGCTTTTAAGACGCCGTAATAGTTGAGGAAGGCGTCCCAAATCTCGGCCCTTGCGAGGCGATAGGTGTCCTGTGCCATGATGTGAAGGTTTTCGAGCGACAACATAAAGGCGTGCATCTGCTCTTGAACGATCAAATCCTTTTGAAGATCGGCCATTGGGGTTTCAGGCATGTCCAAATGGTTTTCTTCAATGATCGAAATGAGCAAAGGCAAAAGGTTATCGAAGTTGCGGCGCGGCTTGGGCAGTTCATGCTGCTCGTTTGCGGTCATAATGGTGCAGACAGGCCGCAGCTTGGATTCCACTTTCGTGATCAGATCCTTGACTTCGTTGCGATCGGCTTCACTTAAAGGCTGATTGACGCGGTTTTGCATGGGAGAGTCCTTTAAAAAAACGGGTTTAAAATTCGCTTTGAACGAACCAACCTTCGTCTCAAAACGCTGTGGATTAAAACACAGGTGAAAATCCATTTGCAAGTTCGGATTTCCGTTTAGATCAAATCAGATGTCGTTTTTTGGCCCGCGAGGGCCTTTTTTTTTGCGCCGAAGGCCAAAGATATGATCAGAATCAAAAAAGCATAGCGATAGAATAAAAAGAAGTCGCGAGAGCTCGCTTTTCGTTGTGATGCCCTTTACTTCTTCTCCATCCTCATTCAAATTTTCTTCAATCTCACCATCCTTTCTATCATCTCCATCAAAATCCTCTCACTCCATCCGGCATTTAGACCCCGATTTTTGCAATTCACTTGCATTTTTGGCGCTTCCTGTTTAAATCGGGGCCGGTTTTTTGCAATTGGGTTGCATTTTAAATGTCGCGCTCCACCTCTTTGATTCTCCTTCCGCTGTTGTTTGCTTCACCTTGTGCCTTTGCTGAATTGCAGTCTGAGCCGCAAAGTTTAGACCAGGAGGCGGACTCTTTTGACGAGGGCGAGGTGAATGAGGTGGTCGTGGTGGGCAATAACAAGGCGGCGGGAAGTTCGGTCAGTCGCGTGACCGAGGAGATGATGGAGCGGCAGAATGCACAAACATTGCCCGAGGCGGTGTCTCAGTTGCCGGGCGTGGAGACGAGCAGTCACCCCAAGGCTGGCGATGCCATTCAAATCCGCGGCTTCGATCGCACTCAGGTCCTGATTTTAATGGACGACATCCCGATTACCGAAGTCTATTCGGGCAGCTTTGATCTCTCGTCGCTCCTGGTTTCGGGTTTGTCGTCGGTTGAAGTGGATCGCGGCGTCTCGTCTGTGCTTCACGGTCCGAACTCGATGGGTGGCATCGTCCACATGCATTCAAAGACGCCGGTGAAGCCTTTGGAACTCAAGCTTCAGGGGTATCTGGGGAACTTCGCCAATCTTGATGACCACCCGATGAATGAAAAGGGTGTTTCGGGGCAGGTCTCAAGTCTTTTAAAGACGGACAATGCAGGTTCGTTTGCCCTGTTTGCATCGGCGGGTTACAGCAAAAGTGATGGCTGGCAGCTGTCCCATGATTGGAAGCCCACGAAGGATAACATGGAGTATTGCGGGAATGGCAGAGGCGGATCGAACTGCAAGGCAGGTGCTCTCCGGGTTGGAAGTGACTCCGAGAAGCTGACTTTGCATGCCAAAGCGGCGTGGATTCCAAGAGAGGGCAGCGAAGTTGCCTTGCACTACCATCATTTTATGCAAGACCGCGGCGTGCCGATCATGCAGTCCTACGGCTATACCCGATTCTGGCGCTTCACCGATTACGATACCGATCTTTACGGGATCACTTTAAAGTTTACACCCAAATCACCGCGCTCCACCTGGGCTTTTACTGGCGTCCGCGCGGTCGCTTCTTATATGGATCACAAGGATACGATCTCCGATTATCAGGATGACTCGTACAGCGATCTGACAAAGAACACGCTCGCCTGGTTTGTGAAATCTTCTTACGACAACTATACATTCAGCAGCGCTGTGACCGCATCGTTCAACCTTTGGACAAGCAATGAACTCGAGCTCAGCGCGCGATACCGCAAGGACGAAAACAAACAGCACGACATCCCTGTTCGTGCGGACTCCATCAATCAAACCTATGCCCCCTGGGACATCTATCAGTCATCGCTCTATACGGTTGCCTTGGAAGACAGCCAAAGATTCGGTGTCTTCCGCTGGGTGAACGGTTATTCCTGGAGCGGTCATACATTGGACAAGGAAGAAAAAAGCCATCTCGACTTTCTGACCGATGATCGCGTGCTCGGGGCTCACGATTATCGCAGCATGCTTGAAGCTTTCCTGCCTTACGATGTTCGCCTTTTCGCCGCCTTCGGTCATAAAACACGGTTCCCCTTTTTAAAGGAGTTGTATTCCAAAGCAGTGGGAGGCAATGCGGACTTAAAACCTGAAGATGCCTACATGTATGAACTCGGTGCCGACGTTGAATCCTTGTTTGGCCTGCAGGATAAATGGACGCTCCGCCTGTTTTACAATGACGTGCAGAACCTGATCGATAAGGTCGATCGCTATGAAAATGTGGCCGAATCGACCATGGCCGGTGTCGAGTTCTCGGGCTCCCTTGCTTTCGCAAAGTACTTCAGAACACAGGGGAACTTTACCTGGTTGTACGCGCACAATGATACCGAAGACCGCGTGCTCGACTATCGATCCCCTTACAGCGCTGCCCTGAGTTTCCATTACGATGCTCCCTTCGGCCTGGCGCTGTCTTTGAATGGTCAATGGTTCTCCGGACAGGAAGGTTTCTGGGCTGATGGATCGACCGTTCACCATGAAAAGCTTGACGGCTTCTTCCTGTTGGGTGCTTACGCGAGGCAGGAACTTTCTTTAAAGAAGCTTGGGTTAAAGAACGACTCCGTCGCTTACCTGTTTGCCCGCGCGCAAAATCTTTTGGACACAAACTACAATCAGGGTGGTTACTACCCACTCCCGGGTCGAATGATTCAACTTGGGTTGGGGTTTGAACTGTAATCCCTTTCTCATGAAGGATAGATAGAATGAAGCGCATGTGGTCTCTTTTGTTGATGGTCCCGGTTTGCTTTTTCATGGCTGCCTGTGGTGATGACGACGACGACAAGATCGATCCCGGCACCCTCGATGCCGGTCCTACGACCGAGGTTGATAAAGACACCGGCGTGAAGACGGCTAACTGGCCCTACGATACATTGCAGGTCAAGGTGGGCCCCACTGCAGATCCGATTGCCGTGAAACTGAATGGTACGCCCGTTGAAGACTTGATCGGTCACGATAAAAACGGAAACGACATCAGTGCGGAAGCGATCCCCTTCAGCGTGATCTTAGACAAAGCCGGCGTCGATGCGGCTACTTACGACGGTAAAGTGATCAACTGCGTCGCGAGAGATAACTTCGACCCGCTGAGAACCAAGTTGAGCTGCGATCCAACACAAGCCCCCACCGTGGGTGATTTTCGCAAGTACGCCTTTGTTTATAACTGCACCGGCAAGAATGAGGATGGTACGCCCCTTGATGGCAAGGCCCTCTGCGTGAATTACAAATTCGCCTCTGAGTCCGAAATTCCCGCCAACATGGGCAAGGCTTACAGCGATCTGGGTAAACATCAATGGTCCAAGATTGAAACCGTTGACGACGAATCGTTGGGTGTTAAAGACTCCGGGCATGGTGTAATCGAGATCGATCCTGATCTGGAAAACGATCCGAAATGTCAGCAGCCCACCAAGTGATGATGCCTTTGCGGCCCCGCCTTCTTTAATTCCCGCCTCTAAGCGATCCCTTTGTTTATGGGAGCAGCAAATTTACAACTGCTGGCGAATTGATCTTACCTGCCTATCTTTAAATGAGGCCACGAGAGAGAAAAGCCGTCCCCGTAGGTGTTGGTGGCATTCGCGAAGCGAATGACGGAAGGGGAGGTGTTGGTAAAGATCAGTTCTCGAGTGAGGAGAGATTTTTATTGAGCGCTTGTATTTGGGATCTTTCTCTCTCGGTGACCCATTTTGATTTACACGTCCCCTTCCGGCCGCTGCGCGGCCACCTTCCCCGTGGGGGACGGCTTTTGATCCCCTTGATTTAGTGAAATCATTTGAGGCTCGACCTGTTTTGTTTACGAAACTGGCGAGATCAGATCACCAATCTTTGTTGATTGATTCATTGAAAAATGATGATTAAATCACCATGATTCTGACATTTTTGTCGCGATGATGGTGATTTAATCTCCGTTGCACTGACAAAATGATGCGCTGCGAGTTAAATGAAAGTCGATTTTGCTGAGAAAATTGTTTGCGGGATGGGGATGTAAAGGCGGGGAGGGGAGGAATGGATCCTGGACGGGAGCTTTATGCTTCAGTGGGGGCCACTAATTCGGCGCCGTATTTCTCGGCAATTTGTTCGCCTTCGTCGAGATCTTCCCAATTCTCGATGACCAAATAGCGGTGGCCTTTGTAACAATACAACTTGCCGAGTTTGGGAAGCAATTCGGTGGGAGCCTTGACCCGATCGCAGGCTTCCAATGGAGGATCCTGGTATTCGAATTCTTCCTCTGCTTCCTTCTCGAGCTCTGCAATCTCCTTCTCGATATTCGCCTTGAAGATGCGGTGTTCTTCCAATTTCTTTTCGCGCATCTCAGGAGTCCAGACCAGGCCGTGCATTTGCTGGGCGTCGCGTAATTTTTCTTCGAGCATCTTTAAACGGGTCTCGGCCGTCTCGAGTTCTGCTCTTTTGGCGCGCAACTCCGGATCACGGGAAGCGGGTGGTGGTGGTTCCTTCTCGTTGGGATCGTGATGCAGATTGGAGGGCGATGCTTCAATGAGGTTGAACATCCCTTGTATGCGCTGCTTTTTCAGCTTGTTCTGCTTCTCGAGTGCTGTCTTGGCCGCGTCGCGAACCTTTAACGCCTCGTCCCTCATTGCAAACAGTCGCTTCCGTTCCTTTTCATTCTTGGTGTGCTTTAACTCTTCGGTCACCTGGGCTTTGATTTTTTGGAACTCCGCCTCTGTTCGTTCCGCTTCAGTTTCCAGGTTCGACCAGTTGGAACTTTGGTTTGGATTCTGCGAGAGATTGTTTCTAAAGCTCGTCGATAAAGGTTGGGATATCTGGAAATGAGCCTCTCTCGCATCGATCTCTGTTATAAGTCGGCCCACCTTTCTTTTGGTCTCGTCGTGGGCTTTTTGCAATGCCTGCACCGCATGGAAGTCATCAATGGCCGCGAGTGATACCTCGGTGGCCGCGAGGAGATCCTTTTTATGGAAGATCTCCGTCCTTGCATGCTCGACCCGTAACATACAGGCCTTCTCGGCGTTGATCTTTTTAATCTTCCTAATCTCTGATTCCAGGGACTCGATTTGCTTTAAGAACACCGAGGCGTCATTACCAGAGGTCGATGGCTGGGTATTTCGAAGTGTGTTTGCACGATCGATCATCCCGACCTCGGCTCCCAACACCTGCAGGTCGTTTCCAAATCTCCCCAGACGGTCCAACCAGGCCTTGTCGAAGATTCTCCATTGGGCCACGAGACCGTCTTCCATTGCATTGACGGGCAGCCTCGGAGGCAGAATGGTCGAGAAATAATGTACCTTCCGGGCCAAAGGATCGGCCTCGCTGCCGGGAAGGAATACACTGTCGGGCATCTTGCGAAGGCTCGCCGCCGTTTGAGGAGACAACGTGAGCTCCTGAAGATCGACCAGCGTGCGGGGTTCCTTTTCTTCGGGCAACCAGATTTGAAGATCCTCGGCCTTTGAAAGGGGAAGGTCGGTCACGAAATGCCATGGCGCATCGGCCGACAACAATCTCGTGAAGTCGTAGGTCTGACCCGCGTTGAGCTTGATATAAAGATGCCCGCCCGTATGAGGTAAATAGAGCTCGCCTTGTTCTCCATTGAAGATGAGTTCGGGCAATCTCCGCTCTTCCCACAAGATTTCACAGCCCGACATGGCCAGTTCACAGAGGCGCTCCTGATGATCAGGCCCCGCCGGGTACCATAATCTTGCTGGCGTATGCTCCGGCAAATAGTCGCCGGTTAAATGCAATAACGCGCCCTCGGGCGGCTCGGGTATGCGCTCATGGGAATGCTTCACCGTCGCATCGAATGAGATCGGCGGCAGCTCCACTTCGATTTGTGGGACCGGATGCCATTGATCGTTCCACGCCTCTTCTATGGTTTCATGCCAGAAGATGTCCATAAAGAGATGGCGCAAATCTTCACTCTGGGTATCGTCGAGTTGTAATGTCAGGCCTCCCCCGATCCAAAGAATGGCCCCCCTTGATCCACAGATGGCCGAGAGTGAAACCGAAGGCAGCCTGCGCAACAACAGATTCTGTGCGCGCAATAAAGGTAAGTCGCCCGCGTTTTTTCCACATGTCGGCCCGACGAGCGCATACATTCGCTTGCTCTTACCTGCAAAGCTTAAGAGCAGATCTCTTGCAGCCGCCCCCGCGCTTCCGATCACCGCGATCAGGGGTTCTGAATCATCGGTCTCGAAGGAAAGATTGTGGGTCAGCCATCGACCTGAAAACGGTTTGGAGGTCTTCGGTTCCTTTGCGGCAGCCCAACCATAGGCGATGTGGGCGTCTTTCCTTTCAAGGGTATGCTCCTTGGTAATCCGCCTGATGGGTCCTTGCATCATCGCTGCCCCTCCTTAAACCATTGCTGCAGCCTCGGTTCGATCTCGTCTTCACAAAGAAGGTAAGCCTGCATGTCGTCCCATAATAGAGGTGTGGTGGGTCCAGGATAGGGGCATGCGTCGCGAATCCTTCCATGCAGGGGGCTGTGTGTCATTGCCCAGCAGAAACCCTGTCCCTCGCCGCAGTCGACAAAGAAATACCGGCTGTGCATCTTTTTGGGACCAAACAGCTTGGGATAATTCTGCGCCGGGATACCTGTAATCTCCTGGATGGCCAGTAAGGTTTCCCCCGCGTAGTCTTCATTGGGTTTGAGGGTCCAGATATGGATCTCGAGATCGCTTGAAATGTTTCGCAGCGCCGCCACGAATAATTTCAGTTGCGCAAAGTTTTCACGGACGTACCGGTCGCAAAGCAAGACCCGCCGGGGCTTGTGTCCAAGCACCAAAAAGTCGACCAGTTGTTGCATCGCGAGCCTTGTATTGCAGAACAGCGTGAGATGATCCGGCAGGTTCGGCGACAAATAATGCCGTCCGGGCTGCATGGGATCCTCTTCGAGAGGGATTTGCTCTTCGAGGGCCTCGTCTTCTTCAAAGTAAGCGTCGAGATTGATCTCGGGCTCCTGGTCCAGCGCCAAATCGAATGCGGCCGCCCATCCCCAGTATTGCGACAAATCTCCTTCCGCCTGCGCCTTTTGGAGAAGCTCCTCCTTGGAAGGCATCTTCGGGTGAAAGGGTTCCAGTGGCGTCCCCACTGTAAAGCGATCGAAGAGCGCGCAGATGGCGCTGTAACTCAGCGGGGATCCATTCTTGGCGAGGGCGCGATCAAAACAATCCATCGCCCACACCTGAGCCGCCGCCGCCGACTGCGGACCCAGCGGCACCGACTCCAGAGTCACGTTCTCAAAGATCCCTTGTTCGGGGATCTCGATCAGATCGAGGGTGATCGTCTTTTCAAAATGGTCCTTCTCGCGATCGCTCAGGGTGGAAAGCGGCACCGCAAGCCAGTGATGCTTGGGATCCCATTCTCCCTGCGTGCCAAAATCCCAATGCTCCACCCAATGGAACAACGGCATCGAGCGCTCTTCCGGCGCCTGCTGAATGGGACAAAGTCCGCGGCCCAAAGGCGCTTCTATCTGCCCGGTCAATAGGGTTTGCTGCCGCTCCTGTTCAAAGTCGTAGACGCGGAGAAGCTGACAATGCGCCTCGGTGGGCATTTCGAGGCATTCGAGCTCATCGTGATTGGCCGGGAAACCGCGCACCATGAACTTGCGGTCATCGATCACCGAGGTGAACACCTGGTGACAAGGCGGCGGGTTCTTTAATGGATGCGGATCCTCGAAGCGGAGATCCCACGATGAAGAAAGGCGCTCGACCGCCAGTATCTGACAGCCCACGGCGGGATCATCGATGATCCACATCTTGTAGAGGCCTTGTTCGGGAATCGGCGCTTCGTCGGTTTCGGCCAGGCGTTCGCCCAGGTGGGTAAGGTGAAACTGATCGTCGCAGAGCCCCCATTCGAGGCAGGCGTTCAATAAATGATCGACCCCCTGATCGGGAATGCCCGGCAGGACGGCCTCGATCGCATCCCGATCGAGCAGACCGCTGTCACAGGCGGCCCTGCAAAGTTGTCCCAGTTCGGGTCTGCGTTCCATCCAGGCCATTTCTGCAAAGACCGCGATGCAACGCACGGAAAGTTCAGACTGTAATGTCAATCTCATGGTTGATCTCTTTGCGGGTTTGCCGGGTAATGAGGAATGGCGCTCCTGAGCGGGAAGGCTTGCAGAGCCTGCATCGTCGCTTGTCGCTCGGGCGTATTGGGTCCCAGGAAGACCACCTGTTGTCTCGCTCTCGTCAGCGCTGCGCTCAACCGCTCGGCGGTCAGGGCATCGGGTTCAAGGGCAATCAGGATCAGGTCGGCCTCGCATCCCTGAAACGCTTCGAGGCTGCTGTACTGAAACGCGATCTGCGCTGCAAACTCGGGAAACTCGAAGAATTTGTTCAGGTCATTACAGATGCAAACGGCTGAGATCTGGGGCAACGTGTTGTTCTTTGGGGCAGCCTCCATCCAGGCCTGCATGGCGCGCAGGAGCGCTCGGATCTCTTCCTGGATTTGATCCAATGGGCATTCGATCCACATGCAGCGGTTGGGAAACAAATGGGTATTCCATTGCGGGAGCTCGATCTTTGCATCCCGGGAAGTGTGATCGCCAAAAAAGAGCTTGCGCGCGAGTCCCGAAAGGGTGGGGTGACTGCGGTGCTGCTGGCTTAACAATTCAAAGCGTTCGGTGAAGATATCGATTTGGCTGTTCATGAGTCCCTGCGTCAATGCACTTTCTCCGTCGTTGTCGACGCCTTGTAGCAGCAAATCGAGTACGTTGGGCAGTGCGAGCGCTTCGATATCGGCCAGGGGGGCAGAGAGATCGATGGCAAACGGGCAGAGCGCATCGATTTCCTGCTCGATCGTTTCCAATTGCTGAGCGAGCTGTTTCTTTTTTTGTGCGGCGGAATGCGGACTCGAATCGCGGGAGGATTGGGGCCAGTCGGGCTGCCAGCGGTTTAAGGTGCGGCGCTTCGTTAAAAGGCGCGCGATTTCCTGGGCCCAGTTGTGCGACTGAAGCCAGCTCTGCATCTCGAGTTCGGTTTCGTGAAAACTCGGATCCTGCTGCGCGAGCCACCATTTTTGGCGCATCACCATCGGATGGCTGTCTTCCAGGGGCAGAGGACCGGTCAGAAGCAGGTTTGCGGGCAACAGATCGGCGGCGTCGATCAGCATGGTGCGATCGATCAGGATCCAGTCCGCCGTCAGCAGGCGCAGCACCGAGCGGTTTCCACATCGCAGCTGAGCCAGCGTCAGTTTGTTGCCCTTGGGTGTGCCTCCGTATCCGCTCACGCGGGCGATCGCCAAATCGGCGTAAGGCTCCGCGCTCATCTCTTTGACGATCCAATCGAGCACGCGCATCGGTTCGATGACGAGCCATCTCATGCCCGGCTGCCGCGCTTTGGTTTGAAGCAGGCGATCGATCACCAGACAGGCCCGCTGATGCTCCGCAGGAAACAGCGGCGCTCCACCCATCGAATCCTTGGAGGGCGGTGTGGCCAGATGGCTCAGGCTGTCGACCAGGGCTCGGTGATCGATGAGCGGCGCGCTTTGCAGATCCCCCGCCAGGATCCATCGCTTTGCAGTCATCGCGGGGGGCAGGAACTCCAGAAAACGCATCGATTGCGCGTCGTCCACGATCAGAACGTCGAATCGCGGCATCGAAGTCAGCGGCCGGTTGTCGCTTCGATCCTTAAAGACCGGGTGGGCCCCCAGCGTCGAGTCCGGATGCTGGAAGGTGGCGCAGGTTAAGTTAGCCGTCTCGACCACCATGCGCTCGGCCATCGAATCGATCTCGCGATCGCTGTAATGGCTCATGGCGGGCAGGCTCCACCAAAGGTTCGACAGGGTTTGAATGCGGTTTCGGATGCCGTCTTCGTCGTCGGGGCGATCGAGCCTCAGGATGGAGACGGGCGCCTTTTGTTGTGCGAGATGCGCGAGGGTTTGATCGAGCCCCGTACTGTTGGCGCAGCAAAACAAAATCCGCTGGCCCAGGGAGACCAGCTGGTGAATCAGTTCGCAGAGCGCGGCGGTCTTGCCTGAACCGGGAGGGCCGTCGAGAAACGCAAAATCTGCGGTCGCGAGGGCCTTTTGCACAAAACTCTTCTGGTCATCGGTGAGCTTAAAGGGCGAGAACCACTTCTCGACGGGCGCGGGATGGACTTCGGGCCAAATCGCCTTGTCGGGCAGTTCAAAAAATCGCAGCAAGCCCAGTTGATGGGGGAGCGGAGCTTCGCGCAGCTGGTAGATCGCTCGGCGTTGCAAAAACAAATGGCGTTGATGGCGCTCCAATGCGGCATCGCGCTCTTGATGTGCGGTTAAAGCCTCGGCCTGATTCTGTTCGTCCTCGTCATCTAAAGCCTGCACAGAGGCCGATCCTTCGGCTTCCGCCAGCATCGCTTCCTCGTCAAACTCGGATTCCGCATCGCAAGCCATGGCCCAGGCTTCGGCTTCGTATCGTTTGCGCGCTTCATTCTCGGCCGCCACAAGCGCCGCCCATTCCGACTGGGTCCGCGCCCGCAACAACCGGGTCTGGTCGATCGATTGATCGAGATACCGGGCAAACCGCTTTAAATTTCGGGCGGTCTGCTTCATGAGCGCCATCGCCACCCTCGGATGTCGTGCGGTGGCGGTAAAAAAGGGATTCACGCGGTTTTTCTCCTCATCTCTTTTGTGAAGTTTGTGGTTCAGATTGTGGCTGTCATTAAACCAAAGCCGCTCGATCACAAAAAGGGCGTTTTTATGACCTTCGCTTCGGTTTGGAAACGATCTGAAAGCGACTACCGGATAATAGATTTTTTTGCAATCGATTCCGAAAGAACTGCGCTTTTGTGTACTATTGCAAAAAAATGAGATTCAGGTCGAATCGGGATCGATTGTTGAATATGTGGATTAAATCGTCGAAGCGATGGACAATGATTCTATCAGTCATCGGGAATGAAAGTCAAAGCGAGCGACTCTTTTGCTTTATTTGCAGACATCCATTGATGACGTGATGGTGAATGAATGACAGATTTGTGAAAATGTATGACGAACTGATGAACATCTATTCCATCGAGTGCCTTGTTTGAGATGATTTTCATCGGACTCTTTTGCCTGCGCAGGCGACTTTGGTTGACGGTGCAGCGGACTTTGATTTTTACGGAGACCAGATCACTCAGCTGAGCGATAAACTCTGATTCTTGCTCCAGCAACCAACAGAGAGCGGTTTCTGGCCGATGCTTGTCCGAACAAGCCACATCGGATCGATGCGATCGGTTCAACCTCTTTTCGCTTGCGGTACAGAGGATGCGAGGGCGCTTTGAAGGAGAGTCGGCAGAAACTGGAAATTTGAGGGGAGGGCGCCTGTTACGGGCAGAGGCTGGGCTGGATGGTGCAGTTGGCGTCGCGGATCAGATCGCCAAAAATGTTGGCGGAGTTTTGAACTTCGGTGCCGTTTTGAACACACCAGCTGGCGTCGTCGTGGGTGCGCGATTCGTTGGTGTCGCTGTAGAAGTTGCCCACCAAAAGGCTGGAGCGGTTTTGAGTGGACTCATCGATCCAGGCCTTGAGGATTTGCCGGCGCTGCGTGGTGTTGATGTTGCCTTTGGTGGGAATGCGGGCGGCGCTCACTACGAGGGGTTTTTGTACGAGGGCCGCAAGCTGCGCGTGCCCGGTGATCCAATCGGCACCCAGATTCGAGAGATCGAGGAGGTTTTGCTCGATGCCAATTTCCCGGGGATCGAGCTGAATGCCGCCGTAATCGATGCCAGGGCGATCGCTCTCGCCGATAGAGAGATTCTTTCTCCAGCTGCTCGCGTAGGTGCCGTCAAAGGGCGTGTAGATGCGCGCGTTGTCAAAGTCGCTGTAGATCGAGTTGTAGTAGCTGTGATTGGTGTCGAAGCCCTGCTCGCCGGTGCCCACCAGATGCGTGTTGTCGTTGCTGTGAATGAAATGCGCCATGGTGCTGTAGAAGGCATTCATTTCTTCGCCCGTGGCGGTGACAAAAATGCCTTCGGTCTGGGGGGCATCGATGATTTCCCAGGCGAGGATGGCGAGATCCTGATTGTAGGGAATGGAGTTGATGGAATTTTTACGTGTGAGCAGATTGAGAATATGCTCTTTGTAATGTTCCAGCAGCTCGTCTTCGGTAAAGAATTTGCGGTATTGCGAAAGATCTTCGTTGCCGTTTTCATCGGTGAGCGGCAGGTTGTGCCATAAAAGATATTGCCGGACGCCGCCGTATGTGTCGCTTCCGCCCACCAGAGGCAGAATGAGCTTGATGCCGTATTCGCCCGCCTGCTCGATGATGTAATCGAGGGCCTGAAGTCCGATTTCGCTGTAATTTCCCCGATTTCGCTGGATCGCAGTGGATGCGGTGGGGCGGTCGTCGTAAGCGCGGGTGCGGATGACCGTAACGCCCATCTGGACCGCTTCCTGCATGATCTCTTTGACGCGATCCTGTGTGGTTTGCGAAGTCTGATAAGCCCAGGCGTCGGTTAAAAGATCGGGCACATCGAGACCGATGAAGCGGAAGAAATTGCCGTTTTGAGTCAGCTGCCCCGATTGGATCTTGACGGAATAGTCGAGCCTGAAGTTGACGCTGGCGTCGCTCGACTGATCGCCTTGCTGCACGGAGATGATCACTTCATGCCGTCCAGGCTTCAAATCCGACAAAATCTTGATAAAGCGGCCGCTGCTGTCGAGTTCAATCGAGCGGGGATCGTAGTGATCCAGCTGATAGGTGGCCTGGGCGCTTTCGTGCAGGTTAAACACCTGGCCGCTCAGCGTGATGCCCTGATCGGTGATCAGCGAGTTGGAGATCGGCTGTTCGATGGTGATGAGCGGCGTGGGGTAAATGATGGTCTCAGGCTTTTGCTCGGCGTCGAGCTCTTCGACGACTCCCGAATCGAGCTTGATGACCGTATGCGGCGTGGCGTCTTTGGGAGGCGTATCTTCCCAGTCATCGAGTCCTGTGCGCTCTACGCAGAGATCGTCGACACATTTTTCGTACGGATACTGGCAGAAGCTTTGGCCGCAGCGAAAAACGTAAATCTCCTGGATGCAGATGCCTTCCAGTACGCCGCGATCACAGGTGTAACCGCTCGGGCAATCATCGTTGGAGTAGCAGGGATGCTCTTCCGTGGAACAACCGATTTGAGCCAGTCCCGCGCAGGCGAGAAGGGTGCAAAGGGCGTTGGAGAACCAACCTGCGAATGCTTGATGAATGGCTATCTTACTCATAAAAAAGAGTATACCCGTCCGCAGGCTTGAGGTCGACAGAGATGCATGAAAAATTTTTTAGCGATCGGGTAAACAGGGCCGGATTTGAGTGAGATTTCGCTTTGTGGCGCCTTGCAGTTCAGCGATTTTGGGGCTGTGGTCGCAGCGTTTGGCGCCTGAAACGCAATCGAGCGCATCTTTGATGCAATCCACCTTTTGCCGGTGCTGAAAGGCGGCAACTTCGAGAGCGATGTTTTGGGTGCGCGGCCCGTGAATCAAAAAGCAGCCCTGCCTCGCCGCCTCGATCATGTTCTGGCCTTCGCGTCTTCCAAAGCTGCCACCGATGATCGCTGCGGGCGCAAGCGCGTAGGCGGCTGCAAGTTCGCCAATGGTATCTAAAATCACCAGCGAAGCATCGCGCACCCGGGCCGGTTCACCGTTTTTGCTGAGTTCGCTTCTGAGCGCCACGGAGAGATGCTTTTTTTGGGCGAGGGCAAGCAGCCGGGGCACGCGCGAAAGATAGCGGGGCGCGCAGAGCATCCGGTGAGCCTTTAAGAAATCGGGCAGCGCCGAAAACAGATTTGCTTCCTCGTCGGGATGAAGGCTGCCTAAAACGCAATCGAACGGGCCCAGACCGGAGGTGAGCTCCTGAGGCAAGGGTAACGTCTTGTTTTCCAAATCAAATTTGCCGTTTCCTGTGACCACGGCCTTTGGAAAACCGAGCGCCTCTGCGTGGGCTGCATCCTGTTCGCTTTGTGCGCAAAAGAGATCCACCCTTTGAGCCAAAAACTTCAGAACTGTGCGAAAACGAAGGCTTTTTTGAGTGATATGGCCATCGACCACGACGATGGGGATCTTTCGGCTGCGGGCTGCAAGAATCGCGTTGGGCCAGAGCTCTAAGTATTCGAGAATCAAGAGCTTTACGTCGCTGGTTCGAAAAGCGTGGCCGCAGAAGAAGGGCGCGCGGCGGGCGATGGATCCATAAATCTGCTTTGCGCGTTTGACGCCGTCGCGGGTTAAGGCAGAGACGCAGCTTTGGAGATCGGGGCGTTCCCGGTTGAAGGCTTTGACGAGGGGTGAGAGGGCGGCCACATCGCCCACCGATGCGCCGTGATACCAGATGGAAGGCATGAAAACGGTGGGTTACTGAGCAGGGAGAATGGCGATCGCTTTGTAGAGGATGGGGTCTTTTTCGGCGTTAAACGCTTTGAAACTCGCGAGTCCGATCACTTCCATGCCCACAGAAACGATCGTCTCTTCGCTCTGCTCGATCCACATGGGGCAGCCCTGACGGCAGGCCTGAATCTCGATGAGATCGGTCTTCTGCCTGGGATCATCGCCTTCGCCGCGCCTGATTTGGGTGACTTTGCCTTTGATGTTGACCAGGCGATCCTTCAGGTTGTTGTCGCCGCGCTTCAATTGAGCGTAATGCAAAGGCGTTTGACCCCTGGCGGCTTCGTCGAGTTTGCCTTGCAAGAGCGCGCGCTCGTTCGCTAACTCCTCATCTGTTAAGCGGAAAACGTCGAAGAAGTCGTTGCGGGACTGCCATCCGTTTTGTAGGGCCCTGACGCGGATGACATGTCCGCCTGGGGCGAGAGTTTCGTTATGTTTAAACTGCCCGTTTTTATCGGCCCTGAGACCGATGGGGTTCGGCGATTGGTCGATTATGATTTGGATTTCAGCGTTGGGCTCCGTTTCACCTGCAATCGACAGGGGGCCCACCATCCCGGAATGGGGCGGTTCGGTCAGTTTTAAGGGCAGTTTGGGGCCGTCCACGATCACCACATCGTTCGACTCATGCTGTCCACCCTGAGGATCCACGAAGGTGAGCTTCACGGGGATCAGGCGCTTTTCTTCTTCGGTTAAAACATCTTTTGCAAAGAAGGCATCGGAGCTCATGGTGAGCAATCCGCCGTCCAGTTTGGGGGCATTGGGATCGCTGGGTTCTGCAAGCTTCCATCCTGCGAGATACGAAATGGGCATATTCAGCGGTTCGCCGGGGGCTGGGGCTTCGATGTTGCCGCGGGCAAACTGGTGATTCACCGTAAAGTCCAGGTCGAGATCCAGCTGATCTTCGGGATCTTTGGCGTTGGTCGCTTTAAAGGTGAAGCTGTTGGGGCCCACCTGGAGGCGGCTTGTGGGCAGATCAAAACTCAGGGGAACGCTGTTTTCCAGGCCTGTGGCTTTGAATTCCAGGATGGGGGCTTTTTCACCCAGATCGGGATCGATCAGCTTCAGCTTGCCGGGCTTTGTGGCCTGAAGCTTGAAGGTGAGATGCGTGGTGTCGTTTTTTTGCGACAGGGTGACGTCGTTTTGAGAGAAGACCTTAAAGGCGTTTAAGTCGCGCCAGTAAAAGAATGCAGCCACACCGGCAAGGAGAGCGAGGACCAAAAGAGCAAAAATGACGCCTTTGACAGCGGCCGCACGCTTCCCTCTGGCTGATTCGCGTTCCATCTTAAAGGCTTCGCGCTTGAAGCGCTCGATGGCGTCGAGGGCTTTGGGATCGATGGTGGCTGAAGGATGCCCGGAGTTGTGTGCAGGCTGCGCAATCTGAGGGCGCTTGTTGTTTGCGGTGATCGCGGCGCGATCCTGCGAGGATATGTGAGACGCGGATGCAGGTTCAGGCGCTGCAGACGGGGCTCCAAAGTTTGAAAACGAGGAAGCTTGTGCTGTGGGATTGGACGCATGGGCTGCGGGAACTGCATCGGATGCGGCCTGCGGCGCTTCTTCCTTAAACGATTCGATGGGCATCGTCAGGGGCGAAGGGTGATTCGCGGCCTGCAGGGGGGCGTTGGCGTTTTGCCCGGCGTTTTCCATCGGGGATGGGGTCTGCCTGAACGATGCGTCGCTTAAGGGCTCGGGCTTTCTCGATGGGAGCGCTTCCACCTGGCGTTGATAGGTCTCGATTTGCTTTTGGGCTTCTTCCGCGTGATGGCGCAGTTCGGCTTCGGCCTGAGCTTTGGCTTCGGATGCAAACCATTCTTCAGCTTCGGCCTTGGCTTTGGCTTCGGCCTTGGCTTTCGCTTCAGCTTCGGCTTTGGCCTTGGCAGCGGATTCCGCCTGGGCCTGAGCGATGGCGCCTTGTTGCACAGCGGCTAACTGGGCCTGAAGAGCGGCCAGCTGGGCCTGAAGAGCGGCCACCTGAGATTGAGCAGCGTTTTCGTCGTTCGATCCCGATGCGGGCGCGGATGGGCGATTGTTGGGCTGTCTTGGAGGCGGCGGCGCGATGAATTCTTCTTTGGGGCTGTGGGAGCTGATCGTTTGCGCTTCGTTTCGGGCCACCTGTTCCGAGAACTGCATCGCAGGGAATCCGGCCAGGGTTTCGCTGACGCTGTTCTGGGCTTCTTCCTGATCCGAAACCTTAAAATGGCTCGGCGCCATTTGCGATGTGGGCCTGAAGCTGTCGAGCGAGGTGATCGATGGATTCTGCGGCACCGGCGCCACGCTGAAGGCGGTCTCCTGAGGGGCGAGTCCGTTTTCGTTGATGGTCTCGTCGAGCAGGCCGCTGTTCATGGAGTCGTTGACTGCATGGCCCGGGGCGTTTGGGCGATGGCTTGCAGGCGAAGGTTCGGGCGCATCAAAAAGATCGTCGATTTGGTGCAAGCCGCTCAGCTCTTCTACTTTTTGGGGATTGGGTTGCCCGCTGAGCGTCGTCTGGACTTCAAGCGCTTGCCGCCCTTTTGGGGGTTCAAAATAGTTGCATTCCGAACAAGGCCGGTTTTCTTCCCAATAGGGCGCGTGGCAATTTGGGCAATACTTCATCGCAGGCTTCCAAAAATTCAGGTTCAATCGAGTTTGGGGCAGTTTGGCGGCAAGGTCAATCGATTGATGCAGTCTCAGGGCCCGGGCTCGTTTTTTTGAAGTCGGAAGGCGGGTTCAGAGGGGATTTGAGTAAAAAAGATGAAGCGGTCTCTGATTTTTGTGAATAGGTTGAGTTTAAAACTCAAATCATGATTAGAAAATGGTGAGTATTTCCTGAATGAAACTTGAATTAATCGCGAAAAACGATGAGTTGCTCAGGTTTTGAATAAGAATGAATCGCTGAAAAATGTGAATCACCTGAGTTTAAAACTCAAATCATTCTTTGAAAACATGGAGTGATTCTTTGATCGCGGTGAGTTGTTCTTTGTTTGCGGCGGGCCGTTCTTTTTGAACGCTGATTCATTCTTTAAAATCAATGAGTCACTTTTTGTTTTTGGGTGTCTTGTCCTTGCATTTGCTCGAATGCATCTTTGTTTTCGCTGACTGTAAGAGCGAGCTGCATGAGTCCGATAAGAGCGGTGCTGATGGTGTCGTTGATGGTAAAGGTAAGCTCAGCATCTTTTTGAGACTGTTTGGTGATCGCATCGGATCGTTTCAGGCCGAAGGCGGTGAGATAAGGATTTTGAAAGAGCTGATCGAGGGTTTTGTTGAGATCTTCAACGGTTTTTTTGGCCGAAAGCGGTGAACTGAAGCTGGTCTTTAAATCGAGCCTGAGATCTTTACCGTCCATGCCCAATGTGCCGGAGAGCGCAAGGAACTCTTTGGCTTCAACAGGGAACTGATCGAGGGGCATCATCGCTTTGATCTTATCGTCCATTAAGATCGACAGGGCCACCATCTTCTGGGGCGCCGCTTTTAAGACTGCGGTTCTGTGCGCATCAGAACTTGCTTTCACCTTTTTGGCATTTAATGCAGATGAAACCTGAGGCTGGTTGCAGGCGATAAAGAAGGGGGCAGCGTAGGCAAACTCACCGCCTTCAATTTGATGGATATCGATCTTGTTTTCCTGATGTGTGTTCACCGTAGCGCCAGAGGCTTTCAGGCTGTTTAAGACCACATCCATTTTGACGGGAATCTCGGCAGCGACGCAAAAGTATGGGGCTTTGGTCATGCTGTCGATGTTTGAAAAAAAGCCGATCGATTTCAGGCTGTTTAAGGGATCGGTCCCGAGCTGCTGGATGAATTCCTGCTTTTGAGGCCCCATTTGCTGGTCGAGCAGCTTAAAGGCAAATTCACCTAAGCGATGCGCCTTGACGCGATCGAGATCGATCGTGGCGATGATTTGGGAATCCTCGGGCAGATACTGAAGCAGTTTGGTCACATCACCCGCATGGGCAGTGGATGCGAGGGAGAGGGCGAGGGCTGCGGTGGTCAATGTGGTTTTCATGGTCAAAGGATCTTTCTTTTTGTGAATGAAGTTCAGGTGTTTGAGCAATCGTTCAGCGCAGGCAAAGGATCACTCTGCGTCCGCCTGAACCGGGTTTTCGTTGGCTTCGACCGAGACTTGGGGAGCGCTCAGATCGTCTTTGGAAGGGCTGTCCGAATCTTTTTGGGGGGCGTCTTTAAGCAGCAATTGCGTGAAGGCGACAATGGTTCGGATGGAAAGCTCGCTTAATGTGAAGGTCAGATGCAGATCGGCGCCGATTTGTTCCAGCGTGGCGTCGGTGCGCTTCAGGTTCAGCAGGAGGGCCCCCTGGCTCAAAAAGAGCGCATCGAGGGCGGAATTCAGCTGATCGAGCGCAGCTTTGGCTGCTTCTTCATTCGCGAAGCGGATCTTGAAATCGGTGACAATGCTGTCTTTTTCGTCGTTGGTCCAGATGCTGATCGATTGAATGGGCTCTGGGCTGAGCGGAATCTCAGTCGACGGAAGCAGCGATTTGAGCATCGCCTTCGATGAAATCATCATCGTCACCATGCGATCGGGCGCCTTTTTTAAGAGCGCTGCAAGCTCCGGATCTGCAATCGGTTGAGCGGCGGGCTGATGCAACAGGCGATCTTTCATGCTGCCTCTACAGCCCCAAAAGAATTCGTCTTTCTTTATAAAATCGGCCTCATCGATAGAATAGATCGTCTCTTCGCCTTCTTTGCGCTGCTTGACCTCTTTGCCCTTTGCTTTATTTTTTTGAAGGACAGCTTCTGTATCAACAGGGAGATCGATCACGATGCAGCTGTGATCTCTGGGCAATTTGTCGGAAAAGTCGCTCCAGAGGGAGAATACGCTGGCCTTTTTATCGGGATTGAACATCTGAAAACTGGCTGGTGCTTCATCATCTTCGGCCATCTCACGGTTGAGCAAGTCCAGAACCCGGGCGCCCAGTGCATTCTTCCTGAGATGTTCGAGGTCGATCAGGATGAAGAAAGAAGGATTCTGGGGCAAAAATGGAAGCACCCGTGAGACGCGGCTGGCTGGTTCAGCGCTGAGCAGGGTTGGGTTGGCTTTTAAAACGACAACGGCAGCGGCGGCCAGAACGAGAACCAGGGCAACGCAGATGAGGGCTTTTTTCATCGCGAAGGGCACTTTCTTTGGTAAAGAGGCGTCAAAAAAAACCGGCGCAGCCCGCATGAAATTCCTGAATGCATCCTTTCATGCAAAGCATCGACGCCGGTTGAAAAGAACAGAAGGCTTTTAAAATAAAAAGCCCTCTTTAAAAAGAGGGCTCAGGTCGAAGGCTGAAAAGCCTTACTTGTCGGCTTCGAGGAGACCCTGAAGGAGCGCCACCAACTGATTCAGCGTGGTCTCAGGCAGCTTGCCGTTGATGGCAAGGGTGCTCTTGACGGCCGCAACGTTGACGCTGTCTTCCTTGATACCGAAGGCGGCGAAGCTGGGATCCTTCAGCGTTTCGCCGATCAGCGCCTTCAATTGAGTGGCCGTCTGAGAGGCCGCCTCAGGCTTACTAAACTTGGCGGTGGTGGTCACATCAAAAACCTGGTTCTCAAGACCGAGCGCCAGGGTCAGCTTCTGAACATCCTTGGCATCAAAAGGCATACCGTCGGTTGGAAGCTCTTTGCGAATGGCATCGCTCACCTTCATCGAGAGTGCAAGCATGCGCGCGTTGACATTGTTGAGGGCAGCCTTGTGTGACTTGTCTTTGGCAAGACCCGCGGTCGAAGCGGTGATGGCCGATTCAATCATATCGGGGGTGCAAAGCATCTTGACGCCGTTGGTTTCAGCGAACGCAGCATCCTTGAACTTGTAAACGCTCACACCACCCACATCCGAAAGCTTGCCGACAGCGCCATCCATCTCCTTAAACTTGTCCATCATGGCACTGCTGCTGAAAACAAACTCCGAGAGAATGCACATGCTGGGCTTGTCAGGATCAAAGTTGTCGCTGGTAAAGAGCACGAAGTTCTTACCGTTCTTGAAGGGGTCGTTCTTAATCGTCTGAACGATGTCGACGTAATCCTGATTGAGGTTTTCATCGATCGCCTTGAGGTAAAGCGGCCCAAAGACGGAGTTACGAATCGCATCCAGGTTTACGGCAACGACCGTACCGGCCGAAGCAGGCACGTAGTTGAGCAGGTTATCGAAAACGGCGGGCTTGTCAGCGGTTCTCTCGGCAAAGAACGGATCGACCGCAGCTTTGGCTTTGGCCAGAAGCTCTGCGTTGTTGTTTGCAGCGTTCGGTGCAACGCCGGGAACGACAGGTGCATCGCCGGGAACGACCGGTGCATCGCCGGGAACGACCGGTTCAGGCGCGACAGGCACAGGATCGACGGGCGCAGGGACCGGATCGACGGGCATCGGCACTGGGACAGGCTCGGGCGTAGGTGCAGGCGTGGGATTGTTGGCCGGCTCAGGCTCATGAACGACAGGATGGTCGTGACCGCCGCCACCGAGCATGCCGGTCGCCATATTCATGCCCTGATCGATGAGCGCCTTGCGGATGGTGGCGTCCACTTTGAGATTTGCACCGCTGTTTGTGATTTTGATGTCGTTTGCATCGAGGGGCAGGCCCATGCTTTTAGCGAGATCCGGAACCATGGCAGAGACCGCACCGGCCGCCATCGCCTGAAGAGAGGCTGCATTCTCGCTCTTGCCAAACCCTGCATTGACCGAAAGACCCAAATCCTGGCCGTTCGCCTTTAAACTCACGGCGACGTTCTTCAGATCTTTGAGTTGCTCAACAGGAGCCATCGCGCCCAGCATCGCGGAAGCGTTCGCGTCGACCTTGGCGGTGACCATTAGCATCTTGTCGCCGGAATCCTTGAGCGCTGCGTGATCTTTCTCGGCAGCAAGACCCTTGCTCTTGGCGGTAATGGCGAGCGGCAAAACGTTTTCCTGACACATCAGGCTCACGCCACCCATGGAAGCGAAGGCCGCACCTTCGAGCACGATCGCCTTCTGGCCCTCGATGGTCTTCTCTTCGAACTTCACGCCAAAATCCGTCGCGAGCTTGGTGACGGCTTCGTTCTTGATGGGCAAATCGGCGACGATGCAGGCGTGATCCTGGTGCTCCACGAAGTCGGGACCAAAGAAGACGGCCGCTTTCTTCAAATCCTTGATGGGATCGACGCCGAGCGTGGCGACGGCTTTCTTGTAGGTCTCGTCGTTGGTGACTTCGCCGCTCATACCGATGAGCTTCTTGCCGAGGTCGGAATTGCGAAGGACATCGCCGTTGACGGTGATGACGGCCATGGCGTCGTTCGGGACGTAATCAAAGATGCCGCCGGATCCACCTTTGCTGCAACCGGAAGCAGAAAGCGCGAGCGCAGCTAAAGCTGCCAAAAGAGTGAATTGCTTGTTCATAAAAGGCTCCTCATTGGCCACGTAAAAGAACGCGGCGATGATAACAGCGTTTCGCTTTGTTTCAACTTCCGTGGAACGAAAGAGGGCGGGAAAGACTTTTTTTGGAACGGGCGTCGCTGAACCTGCGGGTTTAAAATGGATTTCCCGATTCGGATTGCCTTCAGTGCCGGGGCGGAATCGTTGATTTTGGGCGTCAGAGTTTGTAATACTTGGGGAGATCATTTTTCTTCTGTGAGGAATTTATGAAAACGACTCTTCGAAACAGCCTGATTTTGTTAGCGCCCTTCTTCTGGCTGCAAGCCTGCGACGACGATGCTGGAGGAAATGATCCGCCACCGGATAGCGGTGATCTTCAGGAAGATGCTGCTATTTTGGGAGATGCAACTCAAGTAGATGCGGCGGACGCCGATTCCGGCGATGCGAAGACAGACGCGGGTGATGGGGCCACAGAGGAAGATGTGCCTCCTCTGACGGTTTACAAGCTTTCTTCCATCTCAACCCTGCATGCCGTCAAATTTGAAGATACGCTCACCATTCAGGTGCAATACACCAAGGATCGGATGCTCGTTGACGGTCACACGATCACCGCGCGCATGATGGAAGGCGATAAGGACGTCACCGACACGGGCTCCAATGGCACCAAGCTGGATAAAAGCTCTGAAGAGACTAATGACAGCGGAATTGCGACCTTTACGTTGCATGCCGGCCAGGCTGCGACTGAAGTCACGATTGTGTTCGATGATGGCCCGGACGCCGCAGAACCGCTTGAATATAAAGTCAAAGTGGCCGCTGACGTACAGCCGGTTTTTGAGCTTTCTCTCGTTAATGTGGTGAATCAGGAACATCCTGAGAGACCTGCTCAGAACCTTCTGTATAAAGAAACGCTTACCTTTGAGCTGAAATATACGAAAGATGGCGAGCCTCTTCGCGATCAGGCCATTCATGCGCGATTGCTGGAGTATAAGGAAGTTAACGGTGTATTGGATTACTATCCTGTGGAGCAGAATATCGCGACAGGTAATACGTCGCTGGCCCCCGCTTCCGCGTCGACTTCGGCAGAAGGGATTGTAAAATTTAAGCTTTCGGCGGGAACTGCGGATACGAGCGTCATGATCGAATTCGATGATGATGAAGAGTTCAGCGAAAGCCATCAGGCCAAGCCCTATCGTCATCCTGTAGACATCACCAGCGCTTCAAAAGCAACGATCAAAGCAACAGTGACATATGCCACTGCAGTCAGCGCTCTGGCGGCAGATAATCGATATTCAGCTGCTGATTTGAAGGCAGTAGAGCTCAAAGTCACCGAGACCTGTGACACCCGTCACACGGACGTTCGCGATAACATTTGGGCCCATGTTGAGAGCGAGCCTTTCACGGGAGGCAGCAAGACGATTACTTTCACGGGGCGGGGCCTGGATGGCCGCCCTGGTGCAGTTTCGGCCTTTTTGAAAGGGGAGCGGGGCGTCATTCTGGCTGAAACCTGCAAGCCTGATGTCGACATTCAGCGGGGGATTGACAACAACGATCCAGTCATCGTTGATGATCTGAAGCCTGTCGATCTGCCTCTCAATTTTAAGCAATATTACAACTCCGAGCAGCGCCTCAATATCCTCGGTGTTTTAAAGAATTATCAGAACACTGCTGCCAGCACGACCGGCAAGGTGATCGATGGTGTAGGCAGAATCGCGGGCGCGAATGCAAATTCGTGCAATGTTTCTGGCACGTTTGAGATCGATGTGATCGATGAAAATGGCAACCAGGTTTATGATGAAGAAGGCAATCCTGTTAAGGAGACCTACACAGGTGATTGCTGCCGGGGCAAAGCGGCGCTCGATTTGATCGTGGAATATGTGGATGTAGAAGGCTTTATTCGTGAGAAGATCTCCAATGAAACCGTGGCAGATGTCGCCGTTGCTGCGGCCGTGGGTATGATTCAATCCGATGACCTGGCCTGCACGCTTCAGGGTTTTGTCAATAAGCTCCCGAATGGTGTCATCAAAGTGTTGGATGGCATCGGCGATGTCTATGAGATCATCTCTGATCTCCATGTATTTGGATCGCTCAACTTCCCTCAGCAGATTCCGAACAGCGACAAACTTCTGCAGACGAACACCAACATCTGGGATCGCCTGACCTTCCATTGGGAAAACGCCTGCAACAACAAGGATGACCCGGATGCTGAAGCTGCCTGTGCGGCCGCTTGCACAGATAACGACGAGGAAACCCTTTGCGCGAAGGAAAAGACCTTTACGTTTAAAGAGCTCGGCATTACCGAAGTGCTCAAGTCGGATTTCGATGCCCGTCTCGAAGATGGCAAGAAGGGAACGGCTGACGATCCTAACAACGAGTATCCCGATGTGCCTTATATGGCGCTCGGCGATCACAATATGAAGATCGTCTACGGCAAGCTGGCGGTTGGCGCGTTAGAGCGATGGGTGATCCCCTTCTTTATGCGCAACAAGTATCAAAACGCTTCCGGCCAAATGTGCGAGCAGATCACCTTCAAGCAATTCTTCCAGTCCTGGTTGCCCTGTAACTGGTTTGCAGACAAGGTGTATGGTTGGTTAGGTGATAAATGTATTACGGTCTTTGTGTCTATCTGCGCTTCCGACTTTATCTCCCGCGAATCGCTCTATGATCTCTGCTACGAAACCGCGACGAGCAAGGTGGGCGATGGTCTGGAAGGCGCTCTGAACGATCTCAACGAGCATTTGCCCGCCTTAAAGTTGAACGGCCATGCGGTTTATCAGGATCGCCTGCCCGATCTCCAGGTGGACACCTTAAAGGATGGAACGCTGAGCGCGACTTTCCCCATCTGCCAGAAGGATGAGGATGGAAACGAAATCGATCAGGATGGCGACGGCAAATGCGATACGAGCGAGATCGAATTTGATGTTTGCGTCAAGAATGATCAGGGACAGCCCATCGATGCAAACGGCAACGTGGTCACCGATGAAAATGGCAGGCCGGTTGAAGATTTGACGCGCTGCCAGACGAGAAAGGCGACTTCGGAAGCGGGCACCATCCGCGCATGCCGAAAGATTTGTGATGCAAACGGTGCGAACTGCGTGACCGACGGCGATTGCGCCTTTACGGTTCCGGAAAGCCAGGGCGAACTCAACCCCGATCATACCTGCACGGCGGTCGTCACTGAAACCTCCAACGACTGATCCCCAACCGCGCGGCTGAGTTTTCAGACCGGCCGCGTTTCCTCTCTTTTCTCCCTCCTTGCCCCATCCTTCATTATCGCGTTTGTGAACGAAGATTTTTTCACTGTAACGCATATCTGCGCTTCTGATACTGAATCCATGACTTCAATTCTGAAGGGGGACATCATGCGATCCTATTCAAAAGCTTTGATTTTAAACCTTGCGGCTTTCAGTTTAATCGCGTGCGATGACATTAAAGAAGCTGAGACCGAAATCGATGCAGGTGGCTCGGAATCTGCTGATGCATCCGAAAAATATGAGTGCAACGATGTGATTTCGGGTGGCGAGTCTTCAAAACCTGAGTCCGACGCTGCCGTTGTGGACGATGCTGGTGACAATTCTGAGTCTGGCGCTGCCTGTTCAGAGATCGATCTTTCAAATCCAAAGGCCGATGGTTTGGAAAATGTAGAGATCGAGATCGAAGAGGGAAGCGCGGCTACGGAAACCGAAGATGCGGTCAATGCATCCATAGCGATCACCTTAAAATCGGAACAGAAGGCCTGCTTAAAGCTAACGGGCGCCTTTGATGGCGAAGTTAAGATTAAGAATAAGAACGACGTCGATGTGGATTTGACGCTCGATGGTGTAAAAATCGAGAGCAACGCTTTCGATGCGAAGCTCAGCCTGAAGACTTCCAATGAAGAGAAAGGAAATACGTACACCGTAAGTCTGAAAGGCGAGAACAGGATTGCGGGTGCAGGCACCAAGAACAGCAAAAAGGTACTCGACTGTGGCTGTAACCTCAAAATTGTTGGCGACGGCAGCCTCGACGTCGTCTCCAGATACAAGACCGGTATCTCGGTCGATGACGTCTTTACGATCGCATCGGGCACCGTCAACGTGGCTGTAGAGCGCGCTCAGCTTTATGACGATGAGAAGGGCTTTGGCGTTAAGGTCACTCACGGATTCGTCATGGATGGCGGCCAACTGAACATCACCGCTCGCGATGGTATCTACGGATACGAAAGTCGCGGCCTGAAGGTTGACGGGGAAGACAGCGCATACGGAAAAGGGAAGGGCTACATTGTCGTCAACGACGGCGTCATCAAAATTGAGAGCGACGCCAAAGCATTTTCTGCCGGATGGGACATCGAAGATGACTGTGAAACGTGCGATGCAACAGACGACGATCCTTTCCCAGACGTGACCATCAACGGCGGAGTGATCGACATCCATACCTATGGCACGCCCAGAGAAGACGATCATGCCGACGGCTCATTCAGTCCAGAAGGCTTGGAAGGTAAAAGGAACGTGACGATCAACGGAGGCGAGCTCTCCATTGTGACCACGGACGACGCGATCAACGCCAAGAACGCGATTACCATTAACGGGGGCAGAGTCGTCGCCTATGCATCGGCCAACGACGCGATCGACTCGAACGGCACCATTCTGATAGCCGGCGGTATCGTGGGCGCACTCGGCGCTTCGGAACCTGAAGGCGGGATTGACTGCGACGAAAACTCGCGTCTCACTTACAAGGGCGGCGTTGTGTTTGCGATCGGTGGCAGTCAGAATACACCCGAAGGCGATGGCACTGTGGGCAGCTTCGTTTACAGTTCCCTGGGTCAGGCTCAGAATTTTAAGGCAGGACCTGGCGGCGGAAGCAACGGCGCTCAGTTTGCAGGCAAAACCCTTGCGCTCACATCGGGCAGCAACAATGAGGCGATCGCAGCCCTTAAAGTGCCGAGCGATTACAAAGGCGGAGCGACGATCATGGTCCTCGCACCGAGCATCGCAAAAGGGGAGTCGTACAATCTTTATACCGATGCCGAGCTTGCGGATTGCGCTTCGCTCTTCAGCGACGTCATTTTGGAGAGCAGCTCTTCGGTTGCGGGCAGCGCGGTTCAATCGGTCACGGCCGGCGTTGGCGGCATGAGCGGCCCCGGTGGCGGACCTGGCGGCGGTCCTGGCGGTGATCCGGGTGAAGGTCCCGGTGGCGAGCCCGGCGGTGGTCCTGGTGGCGAGCAGCCTCCTGCCCAGAAGTAAAGTCCTGCCTTTTTGATCGACCCATCCTTCCTTTTTCAATTCCTCGCTTCGATTTCGATCCCCTTCCGTTCAAAACCTCAGCCTGAGACTTCGTTTGCAACGGGCCGAGCCTTGCCTGCGCTGATTTTTGGGGGCGAGCGGGTTTTGAGTGCGCTCCTTTTTTCTAAAAATTTTGGGACCCGCGGTTGACAGCAAAAGGCGAGTGCTTAACTTCCTGCGCGTTGAGAACGAACAAGAAAAAAATCAATTAGGAAGGTTGTTATGAGCAAAATCATTGGTATCGATTTAGGTACAACAAACTCTTGCGTTGCCGTCATGGAAGGCGGTGAACCCAAGGTCATCACCAACGAAGAAGGCGCGCGCACCACGCCTTCTGTCGTCGCCTGGGATAAGAACGACGACATCCTCGTGGGTCAGGTCGCCCGTCGTCAGGCGATCACCAACCCCGATCGCACGTTCTTCAGCGTCAAGCGTTTCATGGGCCGCCGCTTCAACGAAGTGGGCGAGGAAATCAAGCGCGTGCCTTACGTGGTGCAGAGCGCCTCGAACGGTGGCGTCGAATTCCCCATGGGCGACAAGCGCCTGTCTCCGCCTGAGATTTCGGCCAAGGTGCTGCAGAAATTAAAGCGCGCCGCTGAAAACTACCTGGGCGAGTCGGTCGATCAGGCCGTGATCACGGTGCCTGCTTACTTCAACGACGCTCAGCGTCAGGCCACCAAAGACGCCGGCCGCATCGCGGGCCTCGATGTCAAGCGTATCGTCAACGAGCCGACCGCAGCCGCTCTGGCTTACGGCCTCGACAAGAAGGAAGATGAGGTCATCGCGGTTTACGACCTTGGTGGTGGTACCTTCGATATCTCGATCCTCGAAGTGAGCGCGAACGTGGTCGAGGTGCTTTCGACCAACGGCGATACGCTCCTCGGCGGTGACGACTTTGACCAGCGCATCATCGAATACCTGATTGCCGAATTTAAGAAGGCGGAAGGCATCGACGTCAGCAAGGACCGCATGGTTCTGCAGCGTTTGAAGGAAGCCGCCGAGCGCGCCAAGATCGAACTTTCGGCCGTGCCTTCGACCGACATCAACCTGCCGTTCCTGACCGCTGACGCCACCGGCCCCAAGCACCTGAACCTGACGCTCACCCGCGCCAAGTTTGAGCAGCTGATCAGCGATCTGGTCGCCAAGACCCTGGAACCCTGCCGCAAGGCGTTGAAGGACAGCGGCAAGTCCACTTCCGATATCGACGAAGTGGTGCTCGTCGGTGGTTCGACCCGTGTCCCGATGGTCGTCGCGGAAGTTGAAAAGTTCTTTGGCAAGAAGGCCCACCAGGGCGTGAACCCCGATGAGGTCGTCGCTTTGGGCGCTGCGGTTCAGGCCGGCGTGCTTTCGGGCGAAGTCAAGGACATCCTCCTTCTCGATGTGACGCCTTTGAGCCTCGGCATCGAAACCCTGGGCGGCGTGATGACCACGCTGATCCCGCGCAACACCACGATCCCGACCAAGAAGAGCGAAGTCTTCTCGACTGCAGCCGATGGTCAGAGCGCGGTCACCGTTCACGTGCTGCAGGGCGAGCGCCCCATGGCCGCCGACAACCGCACCCTTGGCAAGTTCAACCTTGAAGGCATTCCGCCGGCACCCCGCGGTGTCCCTCAAATCGAGGTCACGTTCGACATCGACGCCAACGGCATCGTCAAGGTTTCGGCCATCGACAAGGCGACCAACAAGAAGCAGGACATCACGATCACCGCTTCTTCGGGCCTGAACGAGAAGGACATCGACCGCATGGTCAAGGAAGCCGAAGAGCACGCCAAGGCCGACGCGGACAAGAAGAAGGCGATCGAAGTGCGCAACACCGGCGACAGCCTGGCCTATCAGACCGAGAAGCTGTTGAAGGAACTGGGCGACAAGCTCACGGCCGAAGACAAGGCCCCCATCGAGGCGGCTTTGAAGGAACTCCGTTCCACCCTGGAGCGCGACGACATCTCGGCCATCGAAGCGGCTACCGAGAAACTGAACCAGGCGGCGCAAAAGATGGGCGAAAAGCTCTATCAGGCGAGCGGCGCAGGCGTTGGCGGTGCGGGTGCTGCCGGTGCGGGCGCTGACGCGGGCGCACAAAAGAAGGACGGCAAAGACGACGTGATCGACGCCGAGTTTGAAGACGCATAAGCTTCAGGCTTGCTAGCCGTTCAAAAGGCATCGAGGTCGGGGTGCAAGGCCCGCTGACTTCGGTGCCTTTTTTGTATGCGGATGGCGTTTTTTGCAGCCCATTGCAAAAGGGAGCACCGTTCATTTGCATTTTTGCTGCCCGATGCAAAAGAAAGCACCGTCTATTTGCACTTTTGCTGCCCGATGCAAAAGGAAGCACCGTTCATTTGCACTTTTTCCCGCCGAGTCAAAAGCGAGCACCGTCATTTTGAACTTTTGCCCACCTGAGCTCGGGTGAAGCATCCATCAAAATGACGGTGCTCGAAATCGAACATTTCCGAAAACAACTTTCTGCGCATTGTGATTGCGTGGCTGTTTAAAAACCGGATAAAACTCGCGCCCCAATCTGGCCCTGAGGCATGGAGAATCAGCCTTGCAAATTCACAGGAAGATATTTTTCTTGGTCTCGCTTTTCAGCGCCTTTGGCTGTGACGATTCGGACAGCGATGCGCAAACGGACGCAACCCCCACCGAAGATGCATCGACTGCAGATGCAACCCCCCAAAACGACGCCACAAATGCAAGCGACTCGACCGCGGAGAGCGACGCGAGTGATGCGGAAAGCGACGCGGGTGATGCGGAAAGCGACGCGAGTGATGC
>DBWM01000070.1:34808-174448 GCA_002309015.1 Myxococcales bacterium UBA1238
CGGAAAGCGACGCGAGCGATGCGGAAGCCGACGCGAGCGATGCGGAAAGCGACGCGAGCGATGCGGAAACTGACGCGAGCGATGCGGAAGCCGATGCCTCTGACGCCGTCGTTTGCCCCGAAAATACCTATGGCGCGGACTGCACCCCTTGCCGTTGCGAGCATGGGACCTGCAACAGCGGGATCGGGGGTGACGGAAAATGCTTGGAATGCACCGGCGATTTTGCGGGCGAATACTGCGATCAGCCGATCACCTGCGAAAACGGGACGGCCAAAGCCGGGATTGAGGGCGACGGCAAATGCTCGGAATGCGAAGAAGGTTATTACGGCTCGAACTGCAGTTACGATGAGCCTTGCCGAAACGGCGTTTTGAGCTCTGACGCTTTTGGCTCATGCCTGGTCTGCAGCGGCAACTTCTTTGGTGAAATCTGCGACGAGCGGACGCCCGGCTGCGCGAATGGACTGAGCGTCGGCGGCCCTCAGAGCGACGGCACATGTTCTGAATGCGACGAAGGCTTCGACGGGCCCAACTGCGATCAATGCGCCGAAGGGCATTACGGCAGCAAATGCCAATGCATCACCGACGGGCATTTTGGTGAAAGCTGCAGGGTTTGCTCATGTTTCCACGGAACTTGCAATGACGGTCTGGAAGGCGACGGCCAATGCTCCGCATGCGACGAGGGATTTGAAGGCCCGGACTGCACAACCTGTAAAAACGGCGGCTATGGCTCAGATTGCAAAGCTTACGGCTCTGTGACCGATCTGGCGGGCAACAGCTATAAAACGGTTGAAATCGGCGATCAGACCTGGATGGCGGAAAACTACCGTCGCCCCATCGGCACTTATACGGACGCCGGCGAGGAGTATGGTCTGTTTTACGCCCTCGACACAGCAAAGAGCGAAGGCTTTTGTCCCGAAGGCTGGCATTTGCCCTCACGCGCGGACATTGAAATCCTTTTGGATTACGTGAGCGAACATCAGACGAGCGTCGATCGCGAATGCATCTATTACACGGATGAAATCGCTTACACCCATCCGGCAGTTTGCGACCTGGCGCTCAATGCCCATTCCGACTTATGGACGCTATACCGCGGAAAAGATGAATTCGGCTTTGCAGCTCTCCCTGCGGGGTACTATTCCGTTTCGAATTCGACCGTAAAAAATCGGGGGACAGCGGCGCATTTCTGGATCGACGCGGAGAATCGTTGTTTTCACCTGAGTGATACCCGAGACCTCTATTATACAATTAGTCTTCAGGGCTATGGTGCTGATGCCTCGAATTATCAAAACACAGTGCGCTGCGTCAAAGATGCGCCTTATCCCGATGAGCAGCGATACGGCAAAGACTTCATTCCCTGCAGCTGTCTGCACGGCACTTGCAACAGAGGTCTTTTGGGAGATGGCAAATGCACAACCGACGAAAGCGGCGAGCCCATCTGTGAAGAAGGCTGGCTCGGTGAAAACTGCGATGTTTGCGCCAATGGAGGTTACGGCCTCGATTGCAAGCCTTACGGTTCGGTGACGATCAACAACATCACTTATAAGACGGTTGAAATCGGCGATCAGACCTGGATGGCTGAAAACATGCGGGACGATCTCGCTGGCACCGAAAATGCAAACAAAGTCCTGGTCCCCGAGCAGGCTGCCGATTACGGACTGCTGTATGGCTATGCCGCAGCTGAGGCGCTTTGCGGTGAAGGCTGGCGTTTGCCGACGACCTGGGATGTGAAAAAGCTGTTCGATTATGTGGCTGAGCATCGCACGAGTCCAAGCGACAGTTCGGCACTTCAGGCTCGCTCGCCTCTATGGCAATGGGGCAGCAAATATCAGGGGAGAACCGCCTATCCTGGGACGGATGAATTTGGCTTTGGCGCGCTCCCGGCGGGGCTTGTGTCGTATCAGAGCGATGGAGCGATGACGGGCGTTGGTCGCGAGACTGGTTTTTGGGAAATGTATACGGACGATATGAACAGAAAACAGTCTGCTACGTTTGGTGTTCAGATTGACTCCGTTACCAAAAAATACATGCGCTATAAGACTTCGGAATATTTATCTGTGCGCTGCATCAAAAAAACGGAATGCCCCGCAGATCGCTGGGGTGAAAGCTGTGAAAAACCCTGCCTCTGCGTGCATGGCTTGTGCGATTCGAGCAATGGTCTTTGCACAAAGGACGCCGGAGGTGAGCCTCTATGTGAAGAAGGCTGGGGCGGGAACGATTGCAACGCCTGCGCCAACGGCGGTTATGGGCCAGACTGCACCGCTTATGGAACGGTCACAGATCAGGATGGTCATGTTTATCAGACCGTTCAAATCGGCGATCAGATCTGGATGGCGAGCAACTATGACCGGGATGTGGGTGAAAACGTGACCGATCAGGAAAAGAACAAGCTCGAGGGCGATTATGGCCGCCTGTACGACAAAGAGACCGTCAACGCAGAAGGCTTTTGTCCCGACGGCTGGCATCTGCCTTGGAGCGGCGAAATCCAGAAGATGCTCGATTACGTGGCCGAACACCGCACGAGCGAAAGCGACTATCTCGCGCTCGCAGATCAGGCTTCAACGGGGATTTGGGAGTGGAATCAATATGAATACCGTGGCAACAACGAATTTGGATTCTCCGCAAAGCTTCGGAAACCCCTCAATACCAGCGTGAACGCTTTGAGTTACAAAGCCGCTGAATACAAATTCTGGGCTTATGCGAGCGACAAGAGCCTCAGGATCAGAACAAAAGACGTCTCCCTCGGGACCCACGATACGCCCTCCAGCGATTTGAAATATTCCGTCCGCTGCATCAAAGACGCGACGCCGTAATTTCCCGCCTTAAACCTCGCCTCCACGCTTCGCGCATGGGGATTGCCGAACGCCTTTAAAAAAAGGATACAGGCAATCAGACCTGAAGCATGGAGGATCCGCCTTGCAAACCTGCCAAAAGATCATTTTTTGTGCCTCTCTTTTTGGAGCCTTCGCCTGCGATGACTCGGACGATGCGCCGCTGACGGACGGCTCCATCGATGCTGAGACCGCCGCAGATGCCGCTTCTCAAACCGACGCCGCGCCATTGAAGGATGCCGCGAGTGAATCCGATGCGACAGTTGAAGACGCCGCTGTTTCAGATGCCGCGAGCGAATCCGATGCGACCGTTGCTGAAGACGCGAGCGCATCCGACGCGACCGTTTCAGATGCCGCGAGCGAATCCGACGCGACCGCTGAAGACGCCGCAGACGCCGCAGCTGAAGACGCCACCGCAGAAGAAGACGCTGCATGCCCCGAGCGGAGTTTTGGTGCGGACTGCGAACCCTGCAGCTGCGCGCATGGCGTTTGCAAAAATGGACCCGAAGGCGACGGCAAATGCTCTGAATGCACCGGCGATTTTGCAGGCGAAAACTGCGATCGGCCGATCACCTGCGAACACGGCACTCCGAACAGCGGCGTTTTGGGTGACGGCAAATGCATCGATTGCGACAAAGGCTTTGCGGGACCGAACTGCGATCATTGTGCGGGCGGCTTTGAAGGCGATGATTGCACGGTTTGCGAAAAAGGCTACGGGCCAGACTGCAGGCTCTATGGTTGGGTGCCCGATCCGCAGGGCCATCTCTACCGCACGGTTGAAATCGGCGATCAGACCTGGATGGCCGAGAACTACCGCCGTCCAGTGGGCGAATTTCACATCGATGCGAATGCTTATGGGCTCTATTACAGCTATGAGACTGCGACGGCCGATGGATTTTGCCCCGAAGGCTGGCATCTGCCTTCCCGCTCCGAATTTGAAAGCCTGATTTCTTACGTAAGCGACCATCGGACGAGCGAAAGCAACTTCCTGTCCCTGATTTCGAACTCGCCCTTATGGGAGTCCGTGACCGGCGAAATGAAAGATGAGTTCGGCTTTGGGGCTTTTCCCGAAAGCTATTACGATCCCGTCATCTTTGGCGAGAGCGGGTTCTATAGCTTTGGCCGGGGCGCGCAATTCTGGAGCCAAAGCGATCAATATGCCTTAGAGCTTTCAGCTTACGGTTCATCGGTGACGCTTGGAAATTACACGAGCGCGAGCACCAAAATGACGGTGCGCTGCATCAAAGACTGAGATTCTCCCCCGTTTTGTGGGGGAGGCCTGCGCTGTCAGCCCATTGTTTTGCAGGAGAAGTCACGTTTCCCCGGGCACCAGCGCATCTCCTGGCGATCAAAGCCCCATTTCCCCGGGAAACAGCCCATTGTTTTGCAGGAGATGTATAAGATTGCGCGCGATCTTGCCTTATCCTGTCAAGTAAAGCTGCGTTGACCCGGGAAACAGCCCATTGTTTTGCAGGAGAAGTCACGTTTCCCCGGGCACCAGCGCATCTCCTGGCGATCAAAACCCAGTTGTCTCAAAAAAACGCGCCCAATCCCGCGCAGACTCAAAAAACGCCGCCGCCATCAAAAACGCTGAATGCCCGAAGCGGAGAGAAAAAAGGCGCTGCTGTACCCACAACCACTCATTTCGATTCAACCCAGGCGAAAAAGGAGAAAAAACACCTGAATTGCACGGTGAGCACAGCAGCAAAAGCTGGCCTGAGCTTTAAAAATCAGCTCAAAAAAAGGCACGCGCTCACGTTCTCATTCAATCAAGCGAGCCCCAAGGAGGAAAAGGAAAGGCCGCTTCATCAAGTAAAAACGCAAGCGCGTAGAAGCCGCCTTTTACGCCTTTTTTTGAAAAAAGCAAGTCCTTTTATTGCAGGGATCTCCCGCGCGGAAGGCGCATCGGGGCAGGTTTTTGGGGGGACGCAGGGTAAAAAAAGATCTGAGATTTGGTCTTTTGAGTGAATAATTTAGTGAAATGAAAGAATGAATTATGTTGTTGACTCGAATAATTTACAGTCATCGTTGGATGACTCACCATTAACTTTGGATCGCTTGCTGAAAATAAAGACATATTCGCACAAAAGAAAGAGTGTATTATGTCAAAAACTCAAGAGATTTGAGTTTTTGAGCAACGGATTCATGCTGAAAACCAGATTGTTTCTTTGTTTACGCTGAGCAACTCTATTTTAAAACCTGATGCAGTCGGCGTTTTTGTTGAGCAGTTCTGTTTTTAAACCAGCATGCTTTAAGAAAAACGAAGACTCACTCTTTGTTGTCGCTGGGGGCTTCTTTCTTTTTAACGAAGGGAAGCAGTTCGAGGCTGGTGTGATCGTAGGATTCGGTGACCTCATCGTAGATGGGCTTGAGCCATTTCCAGAATTTGATGGTTGCATCGTAGTCGCGGTAGGCGAATTCAGCCTGGCGGATGTTCTCTTCTGTCATTTTGAAGGGGAAGATATGGACGGGAATGGGGCGGTCAGTGTTTTGACGGGAGTAGATCGCCAGAATGTAGAGCTGTTCAATGGCGGTGTCGCCGATGGCNNGCGATGCAGCCGATGCTCTTGTTGTCGCCGTGAATGAAGATGGCATTGCCGAGATGCTTGGCTTTAGAGCGCTTCTTGTCGTCTGCGTTCGGATAATTGATGCCCATAGAGAGCAGGAAGTTGCTTCTGGGGTTGAACTTGACCACTTCATAGCGGCCCTCGGGGATTTGAAGATCGCCCTCCTTTGATTTAGGGCCCAGGATGCCCGAGCTGGCGGTCATGTTGAAGTAACCGAGCTTTTGAAAGCGATCGCCTGTGATCGCCTTGCCGTAGACTTCCATGAAGCCTTCATTTTTATAGACCACAAGGGCGATCTCAAGGGTGCTCAGGCTCAGGCCTTTGCTTGCAAGAGCCGCTTCAAGGGCGTCGTGATAGAAGTCGTGGGCGGATTTGACGCGATCATAGGCGAGCTGCTGTTCTACAAAGCTTTTCATCTTGCATTCAGAGTTTGGGGCCATGACGCTTAAGGCAAACAAAAAAAGGCAGAGGAGGAAGGTTTTATGGGTCATCTTTTTTGAAGGGTGGGTGAGGGGTTAAAGGAAGGTGCGCTTATTTTTTGGTGCGCACCAGAGTGGGTTCAGCGGGTAAGACTTCGCAGGGGGCATCTGAAAGCTTTTCATCTCTCTCTGCTTCCTGGTTTTTGGGCGTCTCTTCTTCGCTTTCATCTTCTTCTTCAACGGGCGGAATGCTTTCGGGCCGACCCGTTAAGATGTCTTCAAGATGTTCATCGAAGGCTTCTTCCTGATCGGCAGCCTTGACGTCTTCAATCTCTTCCGGATCTTCGCTGTAAGAGAGCGGCTTCTTCTTGAGCACGCGATAGGTCATGTCGCCCATGATGTAGGCAAGGCATAAAAAGACCGCGAGCGAGCAAAGCGTGTATTGTTCATCGTACCATTTGATCCGAAGCTGCGCTGCCTGAGTGGTGATCGTCATCGCTAAGACTGCTACAACGTAACGCCAGCGTCGTAGAGCGACGGGCGCGAGCAGGATCATGAAAGAATAGTAGTAACAGGTCATCTCGAAGATGCCGAACAGCAGACAGACGGATAAAGCAGTGGTTTCCCAGTCCTCCACTTTGCGGCCGATGATGAAGAGCATGGCAAAGAAGCCCAGTAGCAGGCCGTAGTTGAGTACAGCTCTGTTTTTAATGGTCTTTTGACGGGCGAGCTTCCATTTATGGAACGGATCAGCGTATTTGTCAGTGCGCGTCCTGCGCGCAATGTATTTGGGATGGTAGCTGATCAGCGTAGGAAGACCCATGTTATTGGTTAAAGGCGTGCTGGTGTGTTTGAGCGAGTTGCCAATAAACTCTTCAAAGACCGGATAACCGCGCGTGCTCATATGGGCGCTGAGCGGAATGAGTAAGGCAACCGCTAAAATAGCGCCAAACATGATTTTACGATGATTGATGGAACAGGTCCGCTTCTTTATGGCATTGTAAACAATCTGTAAGGTCACGCCGCCCGCGAGTGCACAGGGGAAAATCCTGAGCAGGCCAGAGAGCGTGACGAAGAAGCCACCCAAAACGCTGTGGGTCTTCTTTAAAAGACAGACGCCCACAACGGCCGCAAAGAGCCATGTGACGCGCATAAAGGATCCACCAGTCCAGAAATAAGCCCATGGGTAGCCTGACGCCCAGATTAAGCTTGCGAGCGCCATCGCTCTTAAGCCAAACGCCCATCCAATCATTAAAAAGATGATCGCATAGAAGCTCGCGTCGACTAAGGCCAGTCGATTTAAGTAGCGCTCGAAGTCAATCTTGTCTTGCCTGAAGCGCGACTTGATCTGTGCCTTTACGGCTTCTGGCTGATTCTTTAAATTGAGCGGTGAGTTCTCCATGCCTTCTGGTGGAACCCAGGATTGCCAGTTGTAATTTGTGATGCGCGAGCCAAAGAGCGCCCAGATCGGTGTCCCATTGAAGCCGTGATCCTTAAACATCTTGGCCCACCAGCCTTCACCCATGAGCGACCGGAAAAGCCTCATGTCCTGCTTTAAAGCGGCCCATCTTTCGGGACTGAATGCCGCTTTGCATTCGCTGACATCGGCCAGATAATCCTTGGCCTGAAGCAGGTCGTTATTGCTGAGGTCGCGCATCTGGCGCTTCATCACATCTTTTTCGTAGCCATCTTCAACCTCGGCAGCGGCCACACATTTGTAAATCAGGTGATAACCAAGCTCATCAAAATACTTGGAACCGACGTAATAGTGGAAGGTATCCCAAAGATGGACTGCTCTGCTGCCGTGAAAGACACCCCAGTTGGTCCAGCTGTATGCGGAAGCAAAAACGATGCATAAGAGAGCGCCGCGCTCGATGGTGGCTCTGAGCGTGCGCTTCATGATCCTGCGCGTTAAGAGAATGGCAGCCCAGACAGCGAGACCGATGAGAGCGATCACGAATGCATCTGTTTCGCGGCTGAGCCATACGTCGCCTTCGGTGCGCGTGGCGACGTAAATGACGGATGCAGCACCGCCCAAAACGGCCAAAGCCTGCCATCTCGGCTCCTTTCGCTTGTGCGAAAGAAAGATCCCACAAAAAGTGAGCAGTCCAAGCAGCCCTAAAACGATCTTTCGCCTGCTTTCGATGTCTTTCTTCTTGTTTCCATTGTCTGTTTGAACCGCTTGTTTGACCTCAAGCGCCGGTGGCCAGATCTGAGGCTGTCTGCAGAAGACCTGAAGCTCGCTTACGCTGTATAAATGGTCGCTTTCCCTGGGCTGAATCCTGATAAACCTGGCCTGTACAGTCTGATCAAGGTGATGAAGCCTCTGGCGCATGCCTGCCTGAGGATGCACCGGAACGGTCCAGAGATTTTGGTAGGTCTGATCGTCGATGGAGACGGAAAGTTCGTATTCGTCGTTGTTATCGCCCTGAAAAAGCAGAAGCTGGATTTCCTGCACCTGCCCCAAATCGTAAACCGCGTAGGCTTCTTCAGAAGTAAAGATGGCCGATTGCTGCGAATTCCAGGCGCCACCTTCGCTGATCACAACGTTATCGGTGATGCGAAACTCATTTTGAACGCCGCGCGAGCGCATGGGCCTCTTTTGGCTGAGCAGGTTTCCGTCCACACAAGGGGATTCTGCGGCAGGCTCGATCAGGGCTTCACCGGCAAGCTGCGGGGCTTTGTCGGCAGGCTCGCTTTCTTCGGGGCGGGCAGGGGATTCTTCGTTTTCGGTGACTGGAGCCGGATTGGGCTGGGGCGAATCGGGCTGAACCCCGGGAGATGGTTTTTCAGGACGGGCTGGCGGCGTCCATGGAGAGTCTGTCCCGGGCTCTTGCTTGATCGTCGCTTCTTTCAACGTCGGTTCAGGCTGCAGCTGAGCAAATACTGTAAAAGGCCATAGGCAAAGCAGGCATACAAAAATCGATCGCGTCATCAGTGCGCTCCATGGAATGAAACAAACGGCTCATAGTGGCCCTTTTGAGGGTAAAGATTCAAGCGTTACGGCTCAGGTTTTGGACGCGAGGTGAGAATGGGGGGCGATTGTGAGAGAAGTCTTTTGTGGAGCGCTCAACTGTGATTTAATTTGAAACAATGAACTGGTTCGAGGATTGCCGGTGGCCTTACTACCCGAAAGTCATTTGATAGCGAAACGCGATGCGGCAGCGATGCGCGTGGCGTTGACGCGCGAGCAGATCTTTGTCTGGACGCGCATTGAGCCCCATGCAACGGTGTCCGACATCTGTTCCATCTCGGGGTTGTCTGAATTCAACACCCTGGAGATCCTGCGCTTTTTGATCGCGAAGGGGTTGGTGATCGTTGAGGATGAGCCAGCGCCGCAATCGACGAATCTTTGGGCGTATACTTCCATGTCTTCGCCCGCAGCCTCCATCGTACCGCCGTCAGGCCCGAGAGCATCGCTCGGAAACTCCATCGTGCCGCCGTCAGGCCCGAAAGCTTCGCCCGCAAACTCCATCGTGCCGCCTGTGTTTCCGAATGCCCGGACGTCGATGGGGCAATCAGCGGCGCAAAATAGCTTAACTCAGAACAACACGCCGGGAAACTGGCGCACAAAGAATGTTTTGTCGTCTAAAACGCCCATGCCTTCAGGGCCTGCGTTTGCCTCTACGGGGTCTGGCTTTGGAGCCTCCGGTCCGGTGTTTGGGAGCGCGCTTCCGAAGCAGGGCTCACAGCTGGCGGGCAGTCAGTCTTTGGGCAGCGCGACGGGGTTTCAGGCGAGAAGCGCTCAACCGGCCACGAATCCCAATCTTTCGGCCCTCGGATTGCAGGGATCCGCTGCCCCCATCACGGGAGCGCACACGCCGGTTCCCGCTGCAGTGACCGCGAACGGCCTGCCTCTGGAAATCAAATGCCCGCCGTTTTTTGGCGTGGAAGATCGCGATGCGCGCGCGCTCAAGGCCCTGGGCAAGGACTGGTACGTTGCGGGCGAGCCGGTCTCGTTTGCAGACGGCCGCTATTACGGCATCTCGTTCGATAAATACATTCTGCTCGAACGCTGCGACCTCTCGATCGAGCAGAGGCGAAAGCTTCTGGCCACCGATGCGCGCTTTGACGATATGGATCTCTTTGCGCTGCTCGAAACGGAACCCACCGATGATCCGAAAGAGCTCAAGAAGGCGTATTTTCAATTCAGCCGCCAGATGCACCCCGACGCCTATTTCGGTAAAAATCTTGGGCGCTACAAAGAGTTCATCACGAAGATCTTTAAGTCGGTGACCGCGCGTTACGAACATCTGTTGCAGGATGAGTCGCTGCGCAGAACCTACGCCCGTGCGATCAAGGCGCGCAATGAAGCCTACCGTCAGCGGCTCGAAGGCGAGCGGCTCGCGCAGCAACAGCAGGCGTACGAAGCCAAAAGGATGCAGGCCGAAGCGCGCAAACTGGAGCTGCAGGAGAAACTGAACGCCCAGCTCGAACGCAAACGGCAGCAGGCGATGAGCCCCATTCTGGAGCGCAACGAAAAAGCCAAAGCGGCCTACGAAGAAGGCCAGAAGCTCGAGCAGTCGGGCAGCGTCGCACAAGCGGTTTCGTCTTATCAGCGCGCAATGTTGTACGACGGGAGCACGCCTGCGTATAAGGAAGCCTACGATCGCTGTTTGAAGCAGACGCAGGCCGCGAAGGCGGAGGCGCTGTGGAAAGAGGGTAAGGTGCAGGAATCCGTAGGTTCTTTGCGAGATGCGGTGCAATATTACCAGCAGGCGATCAAACTGGATCCCAAGGCAGAATACTTAACGCATCTGGTTGAGATATTGCTGCCGCGCACGACGGATCTTCATTATCTGGCGGATCTGGCGCAAAAAGCGACCGATCAAAAGCCGGACGTGGCGTATCACTGGCAGCTTTTGGGCCAGGTTTACGAGCAGGCCAAGCTGGTGAAAAAAGCGCAGTCCGCCTACGAGCGCGCTTTGAAACTGGATCCCAAGAACGAAGGGGTCAAAAAGGCGCTTAAGGCATTAACCCGACCGTAATTAACGAAATCTGCGCCCCAAGAGGCGGGCGGCAGTGAAGGGAATCAGGGGCTTATGGAACGGATCATCGGGATCGACCTTGGAACGACCAACTCCTGCGTGGCCATTGTCGAGAACGGAACGCCGGTGGTGCTGCCCAATAAGAGCGGTTACAAGACGACGCCTTCCATTGTAGCGGTGACCGAAGGAGGTAAGCGCCTGGTGGGGCAAATCGCCAAGCGCCAGATGGTCACCAACGCGACGAACACCGTTTACGCCGTCAAGCGGCTGATGGGCAGGCGCTGGCAGTCGGCGCCCGTAAAGACGATGATCGAGACGGTGCCGTTTACGATCGTCGAAGGTCAGAATCAGGACGCCCGGGTCAAGCTGCGGGATCGCGTCTATTCGGTGCCCGAAATCAGCAGCATCATTTTGCAAGAGATGCGCATGATCGCCGAAGAATACACCGGCGAGCGGATCGAGAAGGCGGTGGTGACGGTGCCGGCGTATTTTAACGACGCCCAGAGGCAGGCCACCAAGGATGCAGGCCGAATTGCGGGACTCGACATCATCCGCATCATCAACGAACCCACGGCTGCGGCGCTGGCGTACGGTTTCGGCAAGGATCTGGAGCGCACTGTCGCCGTTTACGATCTCGGTGGCGGCACGTTCGATATCTCGATCCTCGAAATCTCGGGCGGCGTCTTCGATGTGCTGGCCACGGCGGGCGATACCTTTTTGGGCGGCGAGGATTTCGACGGCCGGATCATCATGGACTGGCTCGTGGTCGAGTTTGCGCGCGAGCACGGCATCGATCTGCGGCGCGATCCGATGGCGCTGCAAAGGCTTCGGGACGCTGCGGAGAAGGCCAAATGCGAGCTCTCAAGCGTGCGCGAGACCGAAATCAACCTTCCGTTCATCATTTCACAGCCGGGAGCCGAGGCGCTGCATCTTCAGAAGATCCTGACGCGCGAAAAGCTGGAGTCTTTGACGATCGATCTCGTGGAGCGGACGATCCAGATCTGCCAGAAGGCGGTGGAAGACGCGGGATGTCCCATCGACGACGTGATTCTGGTGGGCGGTATGACGCGGATGCCGCTCGTTCAGCAGCGCGTGAAGGCGTTCTTCGGCAAGGAGCCCCAGCGCGGCGTGCATCCCGACGAAGTGGTCGCGCTGGGTGCGGCGATCCAGGGTGCGGCTTTGCTTTCGGGCCAGCAGCAGGTGCTCTTGCTCGACGTCACCCCGCAATCCCTCGGCATCATGATTCACGGTGGCTTCTTCAGCGTGCTGATCCCGCAGAACACGACGGTCCCCACATCGAAGAGCCACATCTTCACTACGGTGCGCGACAACCAGACTTCCGTAAAGATCATCGTGCTGCAGGGTGAGCATAACGACGCGCAGTTAAACGAGCTCCTCGGTGAGTTCATCCTGACGGGCATTCGGCCGGCACCGAAGGGTGAGGTCGAGGTCGAAGTGACGTTCGACATCAACGCCGACGGTATCGTGTCGGTGAGCGCCAAGAATCTGGAGACCGGACAGGAGCAGTCGATCACGGTGACGGCCACCTCGGGCCTGAGCGAAGAAGAAGTCGAGAAGATGATCCGCGAAAACCGCGATTACATGGTCGACGTTCGCCAGACCGAAGAGGTGCAGGAGTTAAAGACGGCTTTGCAGCGCTCGCTGATCGAGATGGGTAAGCTGTATCCGCGCGTGCAGGCGGCGCTTTCAGGGTCTCAGTTTGGTCAGGATGCGCTTTTTAAGGCCAATCAGGTCATCGAAAGGGCGCAGGCGGCTTGCAGCGTCAACGACGCGAACGTTCTCAAAATGACGCATGACGCTTTGACTCGCACCTTGAACATGTTCAAAGGTGTTTTGCAGAAGATCGGCGGATGAGCGCACAACAAGATGAAGCACAGGCGCTGTTGGAGCAGGGGGCCGCACTCTACGAACAGGGCTATTTGTACGATGCGCTGCGCTGCTGGAAGCGCACATTGGATCTCGACCCGCACAACGAAGTAGCGCAGGAATACATCGATTTCATCAAGGGCTATTTCAACATCACGGTTGAAGAGGCCATCGCGCAATGTGAAGCGGCTGAAGCGGCGGCCGCAAACATGGAGGGGCTCACATCGGTGTCTCAGCCGCCTCAGATGCCGCCTCCTGAGATCGCAGCACCCCTTGAACCACCGCCACCGCCGTCTCCGCCCAATCCCGTCAGGCTTTCCGCACCCGTGCAGCAGAGCGCAAGTTCCGCAATCAGGCCTTCCGCACCGGATCCGTTGCCGGGGTTTGCGCCCGATCTCGATATGCAGCTGGGATCCCTGCTTCAGCCCGATCATGTGGAGGAGATCGATGAGCCGCCGATCGATCTGGGGCCCGAGGTGGAGCTCTACAACGCCTTCGATCAGCCCACGCCTTTGGGTCAGGAGGCTGTAGGTGAGGCAGAGGCCAAAGCGAAAGCGGCGCGTCCGGGCGGCGCACCGTTGGGGGAAGGCGACGAAAGCCTCGAGTTGCTCGAGAGTGCAGAGCGGGAGATGGTCAACATCGATCCGATGGCTTTGCCTACGAGTCACTTCAGCGAGCCCAAGGCGCCGGATGCCCCGCAACCGATGCTCGAAACCCTGGCGCAGCGTCCGGCGCGCGAGCGGCGTCGGTTGCCTACGGGGGCGATGGAAGAGATCCATATCGGCGGGCCCAACGGTGTGCTCGCTACGGGCGGATACGAGCTTCTGTTCGAGGGTGAAGGCTCCAAATCATCGCGGGTGAGGGCAGAGGATTCGGGATCGAAGCCGGGATTGGGGGCGAATCGGGGAAACCTCGGGCCGCAGAACTTCTCGAAGGCGCCGGTGAGCGCATCGCAGCAGGTGGTGGGTGCCCGGATGCCCGCCTCTTCGTTGGATCAGAGCCGTCAGGATCCCTCGGGATCGCTTTCAAAGGCGCCTCCGGCGGGGGGAGCGCAGTCTGCTTTTGCGGGATCATCGCCTTCAACGGTGCGCGCAACTTCTACCCGAACGGGAGTTGCGGTGCCGCCGCCGATCCCACAGCGCTTTTTGAAGTCGAAGCCTTCTTTGGGCATGCCGGTTCAGACGCCCAAACGGTCGATCTCTTCTTACGGCTNNCCTGCCGATTCAAAACTGGCCCATGGAGCCTTCGAGCGGGGGGATCCAGGCGCGCATTCTGGAAAGCTTGCCTTCGGGAAATGCGTCGCCGGCGCAATCGCTTCAGAATGGGCCTTCGATCGCGGGTCCGAAGCCGCAGTTGCTGCCGAGGGAATCTTCGGTGGTGCCGCCGATGGGCAGCGTGGAGTCCAATGGGGCGTTCAACAGTGTTGAGAAGTCCGAACAGTCGGCGCGCCTGCCGGTGGATCAGCGCCCGATTCAGAAGAATGCGGCATTTTTAACGCCCGCACCCGCGCCGGCGCCCGCCAATTCCGGATTTCTGCCGCCCGCAGCATCGGTGCACGGTGCGTCGCTGACCGATCCGCCGCCCGCCGACGTGGATTGGAGTGCGGCGGGCTTCCTTTCGAGCGATCCTTTGGCGCCGAAGCCTCAGATTTCGCCGGATCTGATGGGCATTGCCAGCGAGATGGCGGGGTTTGAGAACGATTTCGGCAAGATGCTCAACAGTTCAATCCATGGATCCCTCGAAGCTCAGCATTCGGGCCAGGCCAAAGCCCAGGAAATCCTGATGGAGGATCTTGGAGGCTTCGATCCATGGAAGGAAGGCGAGGATCCCTGGGCTGAGGCGGAGGAAGCGGAGACTCAAAAGCGCGCTAAAGCGCAGGAATCTGTGGCCGCAGAGACGGTCGGGCGCCAGGAAGAGTTTCCGGTCGATCAGGTCGAGATCATCGAAGAAAAAGATCGCTCTTCGGCGCCGTTGCCAGAGATGCCTTTGCCGTCAGCGCCGCCTGATCACCCGCAGCAGTTGCCCGCCGACGTGCCGAACGTGCCTTCGGTCAGGGTTTCGGAGTCCTCGCGGTCGCAGATTTCGACTTCGGCGTTTGGATCGCCGCTCTCCAATCCGCCCACTCCGCCGAGCCTCTCGCTGCCGCCGCTTTCGGGGAAGTTCAACACGATTTCCAACCCGCCGCCGAGCGCGCAGAATCCGTTTGCGAAGGTGCCCTCCAAGGTGCATCAGCCGAGCGATCTGCAAACCCAGGCGCCCGCAAGCGCGTCGAATGTCGCGATGTCGGATTTGGACGCCTTCCTTCAGGGAGAGCTCGCGGGGATGTCGGATTTGGCGCTCGGCAATGCGACCACTGAGAAGCCGCAGCCCAAAGTTCAGCCTCAATATACGCAGGCGGACTGCGAGCAATGGCGCAAGGAAGCTCAGGAATGCCTGCTGCAGGGTGATCTCTACGGCGCCTACCTCAAATGGGATGACATTCAGCAGGTCCTGCCCGCCGATGAGGATGCGCAGCAGTTTATGAGCGAAAACCAGGTTCGCCTGCAGAGCCTCCTGCTCTCGAACTTAGGCTCGCTTCAAAAGGTACCGCGCTTAAAGATCTCCAGAAACGAGCTCACCTGGCAGTCCCTCGACCATAAGTCCGGCTTCCTGCTGAGCCAGATCGACGGTTTGACCAGTTACGAGGATCTGATCGCGATCTCCTGCATGCCCGAATTCGAGGCGATGCGCATATTGGTCCGCTTCCTGAAGAAGGATCTGATCCGCTAGCGCGCGATCGATCCCGAAAAAAGCCCGCAGCAAACCGCTCGCGGGCTTTTTTTTACCCTCATCTTTTGAAATCAGGGCTGCTGCTTTGGGTGAGGAAAGCGGGATCGGAGGCTGAAAGGGGCAGGGAAGAGGCAGAGGAAGCTTTACTCTTCGCTTTTCTCTTCTTCGTCGTCTTTGTTGCCGGCGGCGGTCTTGCGCGACTTGATGTTCACCACATTCTGGTCGATCAGCTTGTTGATGCGGATGGCGAGCTGCTCGAGATTGCCGCTGGGCGAGACGAGCAGGAGGGCGTTGATATGCTCGATCATCTTTTTGTAGACGGCGATCGAATCCTTGCGCGACTGGGTGGAGGAGCCGACGGGCCGCTCGGAGATGCTCTGCACGCGGTCGCGATAAAGGTTTGAGAAGCGATCGCAGCAGGCTTTCAGGTGATCGATCCAGGGATCGGCGCCGATCTTGTCGCGGTACGCCTGCGGGATGTTGTAAAGGGCGGTGATCAGGCGTTCCATCTGAGCGTAGGCCGATGCGTAACCCTTTGCGGTGGGGTTCTCGTAGCGCGCGAAGACCGAGAGGCAATATTCGCCGGCCTCGCGAACGGCCGGATCAGGGTGTCGGGCCATCGCGCGGAAGAATGCATTCGCACCACCCCAGGCATCGTCGGCCTCTTTGTCGGCCTTATCGAGCAGCTTTGTGCTCGCCTTATCCTCTTTGGGGCTCAGCGACTCGTCGAGGTTATCGACCGATTCCAGAAACTTCTCCGCCCATTCCGGCACGCTGCCAAAAATCGTCTTAATCTGCCAGCGCACTTCGTTGTAGTACCCGTAAAGTTCAGCCTGACGAAGCTTGATGATCGGGAAGGTATTGATCTTCATTGGGGCCACCTTTCAAAAAACGGTGAACGTTAAGGTTAAAAAGTTTATAGCAAAGCCTCCGGCGGCCTGTCCAGAAAGTTTTTTAAATTTTTTTGAAGGTCATGCTTTGGATGGAGAAGCTGATCGGCAAAGATCAGGGCTTACATCGCGTGAAGTTTGGAGTCCATGAAGCAAATGAGTTAAAAGATCGCCGTGCGGAAGACGTGATGTTACGTAATGAGTTCAAAAGATCACCGTGCGGAAGGTGATCTTGAACAAAAGATGTTGATCGATCACCGTGCGGAAGGCGATCTTTTGATGAAGGAGTAAAAACATTCAGCGATCGAAGCCGCGATCAGGTCAAAATCCCCCATACATTCAGGATCGAAAGCTGTCCCAGTAGCTATTGATGGCCGTGCAGCGGCTGGAGGGGGAGGTGGATCACAAAATCAGGCTCGTGCGGAGGGTGATCGAAATCCTCCTCACCGCTATCTCCGTTGTGCGTGTGGCGATCGAAGCCCAGAAAACCGCGATCTGCGTTGTGGGTGGGTGTGATGGAAGCTCGGATGGTGGGGATTTACGGGATACTGGGCGCTATGCACCCTTTAAAATCCGGCGGGAGATCACTAAGCGCAGGATCTCACTGGTGCCTTCGCCGATCTCGCAGAGTTTGGCGTCGCGCCATAAGCGCTCTACGGGGAATTCTTTGGAGTAGCCGTAGCCGCCGTGGATTTGGATGGCGCGGTTGCAGGCTCTGGTAGCGGCTTCGCTGGCGAGGAGTTTGGCTTCGGCAGCCTCTTTGCAGAAGCTTTGGCCGTTGGCCTGGCGGTCGGCGGCTTTAAACAACAGCAGTCGGGCGGCTTCAAGTTCGGCGTGGCTTTCGGCGATCATCTGTTGCAGGGCTTCAAAATCGCAGAGGCGGGTTTGGAACTGCCTGCGCTCGGCCGAATATTTGATCGCGTGATCCAATGCGGACTCACCCAGACCGAGGGCCAGGCTGCCGATGGTCACGCGACCGCGATCGAGAATCTTTAATGTGTCGGTGAATCCGGCATTGAGCTCGCCGAGGAGGTTCTCATCGGGCACGAACACGTCGTCCAAAAAGAGTTCGGCGGTGTCGGAGGCGCGCATCCCGGCTTTGTCGAGATGGCGGCCCACCGAAAAGCCTTTGCAGGGGAGTTCCACGATGAATGCGCTGATGCCGTGCTGCTTTTTTTGAGCGTCCGTCGAGGCGAGGATGACCGCAATATCGCCAACCGAGCCTTGGGTGATGAAGATCTTCGAGCCGTTGAGGATCCATCCGCCCTCGGTCTTGACCGCCTTCGTGCGCATGCCCGCCGCATCGCTGCCTGATCCGGGTTCGGTCAAGCCCCAGGCGCCGAGTTTTTGACCGGACGCCAGTGCTGGTAAGTACTTCTTTTTTTGCTGTTCGTTCCCCGCAAGGGCGATGTGACCGGAGCATAACGAGTTATGACTCGCTACGGTGAGCGCCGCACTGCCGTCCGCCCTGGCGATCTCCTCTACTGCGAGGGCGAGGGAGAGCAGATCCATGCCCGATCCGCCGTACGCTTCGGGAATGCAGACGCCCATGATGCCGAGTTCGCCCAGCTTTCGGTATAAGTCGCGCGGAAATTCGGCCTTTTGATCCCACTCTGCGGCGTGCGGTTCGATCTCTTTGGCCACGAAATCGCGCATCATCTGGCAGAGCATCTGATGATCTTCTTTGAGTTCAAACATCGGTTCACCTGTTACACGGGATGGACGCTGTGCTTCTTTGCGCCGGGCGCAAGATAGCCGGATCGGTAATAATGAAAGCGTGCGATCAGGGCCTGACGGAGATCTTTGGCCGAAACGATGTCGTCGATGACGAGCTCAGAGGCGAGTTTGAGCACATCCACATCTGCGGCGTATTCCGCACGGCGCGCTAAAACAAAAGCTTCTCGTTCTTCTTCGGGGAGTTCGGCGATCTTGTTGGCGTAGACGGCATTCACCGCCGCTTCGGGACCCATGACCGCGATCATCGAGCCCGGCAGCGCGATCGTGCAATCGGGGGCAAAGGCCGGACCACCCATCGCATAGAGCCCCGCACCGTACGCTTTGCGCAAAATCACCGAGATCTTCGGCACCGAGGCCTCCGAAACCGCAGAGATCATCTTGGCCCCATGGCGGATGATCCCCTGGCGCTCCACCTTTGAGCCGATCATGAAGCCCGGCACATCGGCTAAATAGAGCAAAGGAATGTTGAAGGCGTCGCAGAGTTCGATGAACCGCGCGGCTTTGTCGGCGCTGTCGGCGAAGAGGACGCCCCCCTTAAACTTCGACTGGTTGGCGAGCACCCCGATCGGATACCCGTCCAGACGTCCGAAGCCCGTCACCAGCTCCTGCGCAAACTTCGCTTTGATCTCGAGAAAGCTTTCGTCGTCGAGCAGAGCGCGCAAAAACTTCTTCACATCGCAGGGTTTGTTGGGATGATCGGGCAGAAGGGCTTCGATGTCACTTTCGGGCGCCGTGCGGCTGGTGCCCTGCTTAGGAATCTGAAGCGCGTTCTGGGGCATGAAGCTCAGATATTTGCGGCCCCATTCGAGCGCTTCCTGTTCGGACTTCACCAAAACGTCGCCGCAGCCCGACTCGCTGCAATGCATGCGCGCGCCGCCCATCTCTTCGAGGGTCACCTTCTCGCCGATCACCATCTCGGCCATGCGAGGACTGCCCAGATACATCGACGCATTCTGATCGACCATCACGACCACGTCGCAGAACGCGGGAATGTAGGCTCCCCCGGCCGCCGAAGGACCAAACAACAGGCAGATCTGCGGGATCAAACCCGACATCTCGACCTGGTATTTGAAGATCAACCCCGCGCCGCGCCGTCCGGGAAACATCTCCACCTGATCGGTAATGCGCGCCCCCGCCGAATCGATGAGATAGAAGATGGGGCAGAGGAGCTTCTTTGCGGTTTCCTGAATGCGCAGCATCTTTTCTACGGTCCGCGCACCCCAGGATCCGGCTTTCACCGTGGAATCGTTGGCCAGGATCGCGACCGTCCGGCCTTCGATCTGCCCGAGGCCCGTCACCACGCCGTCCGACGGGAGATCCGCCGCCTTGCAGTTGGCAAAAAAGGCGTCTTCCACAAAGGATCCCGCGTCGCACAAGGCCTCGATCCGCGCTCGCACAAACAGCTTGCCCTGTGCGGCGTTCTTCTCGTGGTATTTGGGCTTGCCCCCCGCCTCGATCTGCGTCCGAAGCTGAGCGATCTCTTCTGTAGGATTCACGTCACTCTCCTTGGTAAACGGGCGGCCGCTTTTCGGCAAAGGCGCGCAGGCCCTCGAGGCGATCTTTTGTGCCGAGCGTCTGCGCATAGGCGGCGGATTCGGCCGCAAGCGCCGCTTCCCTCTGTCGCAGGGCGTTCTCATTTAAGACCCGCTTGGCGAGCTTCTGCGCGATCGGCGCCCCCTCGGCCATCTTTTCGGCGTACGCGAGCGCTTCTGCGTTCACATCTTCGCAAAGCTGGTGCACCAACCCGATGCGGAAGGCCTCGTTCGCGTCGATCCGATCGCCCGTCAGGATGAGGCGCTTCGCCTGAGCGACCCCCACCGCCTGCGGCAGCCGATAGGTTCCCCCGGCCCCCGGAATGATCCCGAGCTTCGTCTCGGGCAACGCAAAGAAGGCGTCCTTTTGACAAAGCCGCAGGTCGCAGGCGAGCGCGATCTCGAGCCCGCCGCCCATGCAGGCCCCCTTCAGAGCCGCCAGTACGGGCATTTCCGCATCTTCGAGGGCCGAGCAGAAGCGATTCAGACGCCCGAGGAAGGCTTTGATCTCTTCATCGCTCATGCTCCTGCGCTCTTTTAAGTCTGCCCCCGCGCAAAAGCCCGGACCGGCGGCCTGCAAAAGCATCACCCGCGCCTCGCTGCAAGGCGTTAAAACCGCCTCTTCGAGCGCATCGAGCATCGAGAGAGAGAGCGCATTTCGCTTTTCAGGGCGGTTTAGGGTGATGCGCAGGATGCCCTTCGGCAAAAGTTCTTTTTGAATCAAGGGTGGGCACATGGTGGGATCTTTAAAGATGGGCGGTCAGCTGCCTCGTGATCGCCTGGCAGAGCGCGTTTTCATGTTCAAAGAGCGCGCGGGTGGCCTCAAAATCGCGGATCAGGCGCTCGCATGCGCTGCCTTCGATCGAGCTTTCGATGCCGGCGATCTCGCGCAGGTTGCAGAAGAGCTGCTCCATCTTGTTTGAGACGAACAGGCGAAGCTCCGCACTGCGCAGACTCCGCTTTTCTCCCTTTAATGCCGCCGCCGCTTCCATCATCGCTTCGCCCGCATCGAGATCCATCTCCATGTTGGCGAGCTTAAACTGCACGTTTTGCTGCCGGGTGAGCGGCAGGCCGCCGTTCTCGAGGGTTTTGGCGAACGTGAGCGCGAGATGGTAAGCCCTGCGACCGAGTCCCAGCTGCACCGCAGCCTCGGCCCTGCGTCGCATTTCGCAAAGCTGAGCGTATACTTTAAGCCCCTCACCGTAAGATCCGAGCAAAGCGGAAGCGTCGATCCTGCAGCGATCGAACGTCCAGTCCGCAAGCCCCAGCGCCGTCAGCCCCGTCATGCGCCGCCCCGGCAAAACTTCGACCCCCGGCAGCGAGCGCGGCAGCAAAAACGCCGAGATCACCCCGTCCTCATCCTGTGCGAAGACCGCGATCAGCTCCGCCTGCGACTGCGGCACCGAGTTGCATTCTCCCGTCAGCGTAAAGGCGTCCCCGGTCTTCTCGAGCATCAGGGGTGAAAGTCCCTCTCTCGAGCCTAAGGTCGCCGTAAGCTCGCCGCTCCAGAGCAAATCCTGCAATGCGTCGCCGGACTCAGGGCCTTCCGACTGCAAAACCGCCCGTGCCACCAGCCCCTGAAGCGCCAATGCGCAGGCGACCGCCGGTCCCACCTGTGCGATGCTCTCAACCTGCGTCAAAATTTCGAATACGCTCTGCTCCCGGGAAAGCAATCCCTGGGATCCCAGGCGTGCAATCAGATCACCCGGCAGCGCTCCGCGTTCATTCCACTCGAGCGCATGCTGCGCAACCTCTGATTTCACTTGCTGAAACTGTTGATCGATCGACATCGTCAGACTCACTCCTGCTGCACACCCTCCTGCGGGAAGCGGGCGGTATAGCAGACTCCGGTTACGATGGATGTGAAGATTTGGTGAAAGTTCTGGCAGCCTTTTCGGGCGTCCGCTCCGCGATCGATGCGGTCCTCATGAAAAACTGCGGACGACCCTGAGGCTGCGGAAGATGTAAGGGGCAAATGGGCAGGCTTGCTTGGGGCAGAGGGAAGCCCTGATTTCAGGTTTTGGCGTTGGGATCTTCGCCTGCGGTCATCAAAAGGAACGACTCGACGAGCTTGTCGAGATCGCCGTCGAGCACGCCTGCGGTGTCGCTGGTCTCATATCCCGATCGCAGATCCTTCACCATCTGGTAAGGCTGCAATACGTAGCTGCGAATCTGGCTTCCAAACTGGATATGGGCCTTTCCGGAGTAGAGCGCATCGCGTTCTTCGCAGCGTTTCGACATTTCGATCTGGTAGAGGCGGGCCTGCAAAAGCTTGAGGGCTTTGGCCCGGTTCTTGTGCTGGCTGCGCTCGGCCTGGCATTCGACCACCACACCCGATGGGATATGCGTCAAACGCACCGCGGAGTTCGTCTTGTTGACGTGCTGACCGCCGGCGCCCGACGAGCGGAACGTCGCCATCTCGATATCGGCTTCGTTGATGTCGATGTGGATCGAATCGTCGACTTCGGGCAGCACGGAAACCGCCGCGAAGCTCGTGTGACGGCGCTTTTGCGAATCAAAAGGCGAGATCCGGACCAACCGGTGCACGCCGTTTTCGGCCTTGAGGTATCCGAAGGCGTACTCACCCTCGACTTCGATGGTGGCCGACTTGATCCCGGCTTCTTCACCCGCAAGGTAGTTCGTCAGTTCGACGTTCCAGCCCTTGCGCTCACCGTAGCGCGTCAGCATGCGCAGGATCATGTTCGCCCAGTCCTGGCTTTCGGTGCCGCCGGCGCCCGAGTTGATCTCGATGAAGCAGTTGCCCTTGTCGAGCGGGCCGCCGAGCATGCGCTCGAACTCCATCTTGTCGAGTTTCTGGGACGCTTCGTCGACGGATCCCTGCGCTTCGAGCAAAAGATCGGCGTCGTTTTCTTCCTCGGCCATTTGGATCATGACTTCGGCGTCGCTCAGATGGCCCTCAACGCGATCGAGCTTGTCGATGCTGTCTTTCAGCTGGGATCGCTCGCTCAGCAAAGCCTGGGCTTTTTCCTGATTGTTCCAAAAGGCGGGATCTGCGCTCAGATGATCGAGCTCTGCAATGCGTTCGCGTTTGGCTCGGGCGTCAAAGATACCTCCCGAGTTCGAGGAGGCGCGAACGGAGCGCGTTGATGCGCCCGTTTAATTCAGCTGCGCGGGGTGCGTCGGCCATGCCAATCTCCTGGGTTAACGATGCGGCGGGCTTATAAACGACCTGAGGTCCAAAGGCAAAGGGGATCTGGAGATTCGCGGCGCATTTCGGGCATTCCGGGCGTTCAGAAGGCTTGAAAGCCCTCGATTTTCCCATCAAAATCCGGAAGTAAGCTTGGCTTGAAGCCCCAAAAGCTTTGATACGAGCGAGCCATTTGCATTGTTATGGGGTTTGGGAAGAGCGGAATGGCTTTCAAAGAAGAAAAGGATCATGCGTTGAAGATAAAACGAAGCTTGCGATGCCATGAATGCTTTCTCCTTTTGAGAGAAAACATTCGATCATTGGGCATGAAGCTTTGCTTTTATGGGGTTCAGCGGATCCTTGGGACGCACAACATTTTGCTCTTCAGAAGTCCACCGGTTTCTGCTTGGTTAACGATGCATTTTTGCCGCACCGCGATGAGGTGCTGAGCGAGAAAGACGCAATCATGCTTTTTGCATTTGAGCTTTGATTGCGGACTGAAAAGCATGCAAATGCGGGAGAAAACAAATGCGCTCTCACATCGGACTCTTCCTTGCAGCCTGTGCAGCCTTTTCTGCCTGTCATTCCAACGAATCGACCGAAAAATATACCGTAGATACCCGGAGCTATAACATCGTTCATGGCTCGCGGGACTTCGATCCCTCGATCGTCAATCTCACGAGCGGGCAGCTGCTGGCTTTGGGTTATCTGCATCATTATGGCACTCCTGAGAAAGAATTCTGTACGGGGACCATCATCACGCCATGGCTGGTGGTGACGGCACGTCACTGTGTTCACGACGATAAAAACTGCAGTGACGATGAGACTCAGGAAGTGATCACAGACGGGGATTGCGAACCCGATACCGAGCCTGACGAAATTCAGTTCTCCATCGGGCAATATACCAACAGGAGTCCCACCTATACCTTTGATGTTCAGCAGATCTACTACAACATGAAAGCCGACGCGGCCCTGCTGGTTTTGTCGGAGGATGCGACGCAGGCGGTTCGCGGTTTAACGCCGATTCCCTTTAACCGTGAGGGCGACAGCGCCCTGCGGCAGCAGAAGGGGAAGAAGGTTCAGGTTGCAGGCTATGGCAACAATGAAGGCAATCATGGCTCGGATTACAACAACGGTCGCTTCTTTGCCGAAGTCAGGCTGACGGATTTCGATGACAAGGAGATCACGGTTGATGGTGAAGGCGAGGAAGGGATTTGCGATGGGGATTCCGGTGGCCCCTGCATGTGGACCATCAATGGTTCGGTCGCTGTGGTCGCAGTCGAGTCTCGTGGCTCGTATAGCTGCGTTGATGATGATCAGATGACCCGACTCGACAAACTTGCCAATTGGATCGATCACCGTGACCCTGAGAAGGATGTCAGCTCATGTGGCATTCCCAACGAGGGATATTGTGAAGGCAACGTCGCTTATTGGTGTGATGAAGAGACAGAAACCATTTATGAAAGAAATTGTTTTAGGGATAACTCCACCTGCGTTCACAGGGATGACGGCTATGGTAACTATTGCGAATCGATAGCAGACCAATGTGCGGGCCTTGAATATGAAGGTGTTTGTGTGGGCAATGCGGTGCTCTATTGCTATGAACATCAGGTGAAAGCGCTCTTTTGCGACGATGGAAAAGTATGCGGGTATAATGAAGAGACAGGATACGATTGTCTCTCATATGGGGTTCAGGATACTTCCTGCGGGACTCTGACCGAAGTGGGCGCTTGTTATGGGGAGCAGGCCGTATGGTGCTCAGATGGCACCGTCTATACCGAAAACTGCGATGACTTCAATAACATCTGTGCGCTGACAGATAACGGTTTTCGCTGCAGACCAGCGGTTGATTGCGGGAGCTTGTTCAGAACCTATCGCTGCGAGGGTGATGTTATCGTCACCTGCGATCCGGATTATGGCGAATACCGCGAGGATTGCGGTGAGCTTGGTATGACTTGTGCCGGCGAGGCCGATTCCTTCGAATGCGTGGAGCGGGAGGATGCCGGAGTAGATGCCGGTTTAGACGACGGCGGCACGAGCGATTCGGGTCCTGAGCAGGATGGAGATGTGATCGATTCCGGACCGCAGGACAGCGAAGTCATAGACGCATCGGTCAACCATTGCGAGGGCATTTCTGAATACGGCATTTGCGATCAGAACCTGCTCAAATGGTGCGAGCGAGGCGAGATTCACACCGCTGACTGCACCGTAAGAGATCAAGTCTGCGGATACGATCAATCGCTCAAACGCTATCGTTGTCTCAATGGCGGCGGAGATGGCGGTTCTGGCGGCGGAGAAGCGGGTTCTGGTGGCGGACAAGGCGGGGCTGGCGGCGGACAAGCGGGAGCTGGTGGCGGAGAAGCGGGTTCCGGTGGCGGACAAGCGGGAGCTGGTGGTGGAGAAGCGGGAGCTGGCGGCGGAGCTGCAGGTGCTGGCGGATCCTCAACAGAAATCCCTTCGGGAGATCCCGACAGCGGTGTCGGCGGACGACATAATGAACCCGATGCCAACGCGATGGGCTGCTCGGCAACGCCCGGATCCTCCAATGGATTCTTGGGCATCCTCCCGCTTTTAGGACTGCTTGGACTCCGAAGAAAGCAGCCTTCCTCCCGCAGGTAAACGCCTTCCTCTTAAAGCCTTCCTGAAATCCTCCCTGAAAATCCATTCATTTTAACCCCTGCACGATCGAATGATGCCTTTACCGCGATGCGATCGCCTTTTTGGAAGGATCGCGTCTTGCTGCAGAAGGATCGAAACGCAGTCCTGCAACGATTGAATCATCGTCAGCGAGAAATGGATCCTCTGGCGAGCATGATCGCATCGCTGTGGAAAGCGATCACGTCATAGCCGTGTGAAGAGTGAATCGATGCGGAGAAGAAAGGCGGGATGCTTTGGGCAGGATCGAATGATGATCTCAGAATCCGGGGGCCGGGAAGGCGGTACAAAGGGCTTTCACGTCGGCTCGAATCTTTTGAGCCAAAGCTTCATCTTCGGGCTTCTGAATGATCTGATCGATCCAGTCGGCGAGGCGAAGCATTTCATCTTTGCCCATGCCCCGGCTGGTGATCGCGGGCGTTCCGATGCGAATCCCGCTGGGATCGAAAGGTCCGCGCTTGTCGAACGGAACGCTGTTGGCGTTGCAGACGATCCCCGCGCGCTCTAATGCGGTGGCTGCCACCTTGCCCGCAATGTCCTTGTTCGTTAAGTCGATGAGCATCAGGTGGTTATCGGTGCCGCCTGAAATCAGGTTAAACCCGTGCTCCATCAGCCTCGATGCCAAAACCTTGGCGTTATCAACGATTTGATGCGCGTAAGCTTTGAATTCATCCGTCGCCGCTTCCTTAAGGGCAACGGCAATCGCTGCGGTCGTATGGTTGTGAGGACCCCCTTGCATGCAGGGAAAGACCGCTCTGTCGATGTCCTTCTTCAGATCCTTCCTGCACAAGATCAGGCCCCCTCGCGGACCACGAAGGGTTTTATGCGTCGTGGTGGTGACGACATCGGCGTAAGGCAATGGACTCGGGTGCGCGCCTCCCGCCACAAGCCCCGCGATATGCGCCATATCGACCATCAGCTTTGCTCCCACCTCGTCGGCGATTTGTTTGAATGCTGCAAAATCGATGATCCGGGGATAAGCCGAGGCCCCGCAGACGATGATCTTGGGATGATGCTCTTTTGCGAGCTGCTCCACCTGATCCATGTCGATGCGCCCATCGCTCTCGCGGACGCCATATTGGTAGGATTTAAAGAAGGTCCCCGAAGCGGTGATCGGCCATCCATGGGTCAAATGCCCGCCATGAGGCAATGCCATCGAAACCATGCAGTCACCGGGCTTCATCAATGCAAAATAGGTGGCGAGGTTGGCCGGCGATCCTGAGTAGGGTTGAACGTTTGCATGCTCCGCCCCAAACAGATCCTTGGCGCGCTTGATCGCGATCCTTTCGATCGCATCGATGTTTTCCTGTCCGTTGTAGTACCGTTTGCCCGCGTAGCCCTCACTGTACTTGTTCGTGAGTATGCTGCCGGTAGCTTCCATGACCGCCTTTGAGGCGTAGTTCTCCGAAGGGATCAGGCGCAGCACATCCTGTTGTCTTGCGGTCTCTTTATCGATCAGTTCGGCGATCTCGGGATCTTCATTCCAAAGAGAGGATTGCATCATGTCTTCCTTATGAATCCGGGTTGATGAAACGGGTTTGCGGTCGATGCCGGCCAAAGGCTTGTTAGCACCCTTCATGACCGGGAACAACTGCGAGTTTGAATGCGATTGCCCTCAAAGATCTCCCCAAGGGCGCGCGCATTGTGATAAAAGCCCTTCTTTTGAAACGCCGTTTGGGGCGCGGTAAAAAGGCGTTGTGCCCCCAAAAGAAAGCTTGCCCGCTGTGAACGAACAGAACGACCCTCAATCTCAACCTGTTGATTCTGAACCGCTTTTTCATGGTGCCCTGCGCTTTGAGCCGCCGCCTCCGCCTAAAAACCGGGGGCTCGGCTGCCTCATCCTGCTGCTTTTGCTGCTCGCGGGATTCGGCCTTGCGGGCATGGTGCTCGTGTTCGTTCAACAACCCTCTTCCGGGCGCGATTTGATCGAAACTTACGTTTCCGGCGATCTCAAGGCGGAGCGCAAACTCGTGCAAATCGAATTGCGCGGCGCCATGCTCGACGGCGGCAGTTCCCTTCGCAAAGGCGTCACCCGAAACACCCTCGCCATGCTCGACGCCGCTTTGGAAGATCCCGCGGTTGCGGGCGTGATGCTCACCATCGATTCTCCCGGAGGATCGGTGACCGATGCCGAATTGATCCACCAGCGCATCGAGCGCCTTCGCGCCAAGCGGAAACCGGTCGTGGTTCAAATGGGCGATATCTGCGCATCGGGCGGCTACTATGTGGCCTGCGCCGCAAACGAGATTGTCGCTCTGCCCACCACCGTCACGGGCAGCATCGGCGTATTGGTGCAAAGCATCAACGTGAGCCGCTTTTTGGACGAACACGGCGTTTCGGACGTCTCGATCGCTTCCGGCAAACATAAAATGATGATGAGCGCGACGCGGCCCGTAAACGAGGAATCGGCGGCGCTGCTTCAGGAAGTGGTGGACGAACTCTTTGCGCGCTTTGTGGATCTCATCGTGGAAGGCCGCAACCTCGATCGCGAAAAGCTGCTGGAGATTGCCGACGGTCGTCTGCTGACGGCGACCAAAGCCCGGGAAGCCGGTCTGATCGATGCGATCGGGTATCCCGAAGAAGCGCTCAACCGCCTGCGCGATAAGGCCGAAGGGCAGTCGTTTAAGGTGGTGCGCTACGAGGAACCCGCTTCGCTTTTGGACTGGACGCATTTTTTCCCCATGTCGCAAAGCAATCCTCTGATTCAAATGTTTGCGGCGCCGCGTCCCATGGTGCTTTACGGACCGATCGCTTTGCCCGCATCTGCACCGCTTTGGCCTTAAACCTGTTCCGATCGATCGCCCCGCAGCTGTTGAATGAGGCCGCAATCTGTGGCGAAGGCGGGCGATCACTTTAAGGAGAATCTGTGAAACTCCATCTTTTTTGCCCCGGGCATGTGGGGCAGCTTGCCAACTATTGGAAGCGCTTCGATTTCATTGAGGTGCAGAAGCCCGCACAAGGGATCTCGACGCGCGTGCTTTCCAAATGGCGCCGCGAAGCGCCCGAACATTGCCAGTTTGTAGCGGTGGCTTCCCTAGAACTCGGTCGTACGGGGTTTGTGGGCGAAAAAGCCGAAGAGCTCTGGAAAGAGGCGCTGGCCGACGTGAAGGCGCTGAAGGCACCCGTATTATTATTGCGCACCGATGCGTCCTTCAGGCCTTCGACCCAAAACCGCGATGCGATCGTAAAATTCTTTGAAACCCACAAGGCGCCCTGTGTAGTGGCCTGGGCTCCCGAAGGTTTGTGGGAGATGACCGATGAAGACACGATCGCGCTCTGCGAGCGTGCGGGCCTGCTGCCTGTGATCGATCCCTTAAGCCTCGACGACGATGAGGAGCCGCCTGCAGGTCGCCTGTTCTACTGGCGCCTGATGGGCCGGAAGGGGATGACCGCGAGGTTCAGCGATTTTGACTTTGATCGCCTGCTCGGTTACTGCGAAGGTCGCGAAGAAGGATACATCGCCTTGACGGCCCCCCAAATGATGCGGGATGCTGCGCGCCTTGGCGTGATCGCCCGTCAGGAATGCGGCGACGCAGAGGATGAGGACGCCGACGACAGCCTGGAGTCCGCCTTTGGCGCAGGCGAAGAAGACGAAGACGACAGTATGGACGATGCGGATGAAGCCGGTTTTGACGACGGCTTCGATGATGGTGAGGACGACGAAGAATGACGGTGAGCGTTCCGCGCCATGTGGGTGCGTACAGCATTGAGCGCAAACTCGGGATCGGCGGCATGGGTGTGGTCGCATACGGCCGTCACCAGTTCCTCGGCAGAGAGGCGGCGATCAAGCTGCGCATGCGCGGAGCGAATGCACAATATGGTCTTCCGGGTACGGACGATCCGCTTCTGGACGAGCGCTTTCGTCAGGGCGCGCGCCTGCAGGGGCATTGCGAGCATCCCCAAATCTGTCGCCTGTTCGATTATCTCGAGTCCGACGGCTGGCAGGCTTTGGTGATGGAATATTTGCCGGGCGGCACCATCGAGGATGCGTTGCGGGAGGCGGGCGGTCCTCTGCCGATTCCCTTTGCGATCGAAGTGGCGCTCTACGCCTCGCAAGCCCTCGCTTTCATTCACAAAAAGGGTATCGTTCACCGCGATGTGAAGCCGGGCAACCTCATGCTGCGCGAGCGCACCGATCCGCAATCTGTCAAGCTGACCGATTTTGGGATCGCCAAATGCGTCGACTGCGATCCGGGGCTCACCGTAGATGGGGCCAACGTGGGCACGCTTTGGTACATGGCGCCGGAGCAGTTTAACGGCGAGGCCGCAACGCCTTTGGCCGATGTCTATTCTTTGGGTGCGACCCTGTACGAGATGCTGACGGGGCATATTCCCTTTAAGCAGGCGGATTCCGCAGAGATCTTCAGGCGTTTTGTGGATGGTGAGCCGCCGCCGCCGCTGCGCGAGCTGAATCCCAACGTTGCGCCCATGCTCGCGGCGCTGGTGGAAGCGGCCCTCGCATTAAATGTGGAAGAGCGTTTGCCTTCGGCGGAAGCGATGGGCTGCATGTTGTGGATGTTGCGGCGCAAATCGCGTGTCGATCCCGAAGAGCGCGCATGGCGGGCGTATTTTCAGTCGTCGGAGGGTCGCAATTTGCGATCGGGCATCGATAACCAGCTCACCCTGTCTTCCGTAGGCTGGAGTCAGATGTTTGACGAAGTGGAGCGCGACATCGATGCGTTGAAGCGCTCGCCGAGCATGTCGATCGCGCCGGTGCAGAGGCCGTTGTCGATGCCGTTGCCCCGTTTGCCGCGACCGCCCACGAGATCGCTGCCGCCTCTGTCGGTGCCGCCTCCGGCGCAAAGCCTGTCGGGAGAAGGGGATCCGGGTGATACCCTGGAGACAAGCTCTGCGGCTTTGGGGTTGCAGGCGTTTGAGGGTGAGCCTTCAAGATCGGGAGCGGCGTTTAAGCCTTTGCGTTCGGTGAGCGAGAACGTGCAGCTGCGGGCCAAACTCGAAGAGCGCCTGCATCAGCAGGAGTTGCACGATCAGCTGCAGTCTTCGGTCGAGGCCCGCGATCCTTTGGTGCTTTGCGACAACAACGATCTCGGGGATCGCTCGATCCATGTGGGCGATTTTATTATGCCAGGCGAGCTCAGTCTCAATGCAGCGCGCAACTCTGGCAGCGACAAATAGAGCGCGTTATCGGGCGGCGTTCCGCGTGTAAGCAGTTTTCCGGGCAAAAAACGCGAGCCGGATTGAATCAATCCGCAATATTCGACATCACGTAAAAATTCCATATGCCTCGTGATGATTGCGAGGCTGAATTTTTTACAGGAGTGCTTGATGTCGAGATTTTTGAGTAAACAGCTTGCGTTCTATATCGTGCTTTGCGCCAGTCAGGGGGTATGGGCCGATGAAGCTGAAGATTTGGCATATGGTTGTCAGGAGCAAACGGGGCGAGCCGACGCGATGCTTCAGACCAGCGAGGACTGCAATCCCGATTTGGGCCGGCTCTCGATGTCGATCGATCCGTATGGCGCCTTTGGATTTAAGTCAAAAGTAGGAGATGCCTGCTTCGATCCCCGCGACGAGCTCATCAACGGGAGTTATCGCAGAACGGTCTTCGAATCGATGCCATTCCTCTGTTACGCGCAGGCTGGATAAGCCAGGGGAGAGTGGCTCAGGGATGGCCCGCCCAGGAGAGGCACCGAAGCATGGGAGAGCGCTTTGTCGCAACCCTCTACGTACGTGGAGGATGGGGTGTTACACAGCAGCTTTACGTTTCATGGATTGCAGGTCGACTTCGAGCGTGATCGACATGGAACGCAACCGCGATTTCATTACGGACGATGGCTACGACGTCACTCTCGCGCTGCGCTTCGATGCTGGACCTCTCGATGCGGGAGAGACTGAAGAGATTTGCTACGCTGTGCGCTGGGTCGCGTACCTCGACGATGATGTTGATCATGATGGTGCCCTCAATGTTTTCGATAACTGCGAGTCGGTCTACAACCCCGCTCAGGGCGATGAAGACGGTGACGGCATAGGGGATGCCTGCGACAATTGCCCCCAGGTTGCGAACGCTGCTCAGGGCGATGAAGACGGCGACGGCATAGGGGATGCCTGCGATCATGAACAGAGCGTGCCTGATGGTGGAACCCCGGATAACGACGTCACCGATGCATCGGGCGATCCTTGCGATGGCATTCCTGCCCAGAGCCTTTGCGATCAAAACCTGCTCAAAAGTTGCGAAAACGGCGAGCTTCAGATCATCGACTGCGCATTAAAGCATCAACGTTGCGGCTACGACGCTGCGACTGCGCGCCTTCAATGCATCGATGCGGAAGATACAGACGGTGCTGACGGCGGAGAAGGTGGTGCTGACGGAGCCTCAAACGAGAATACCCCGACGGATGAAGACAGTGGTGTCGAAGGACCTCACAATGAATCCGATTCAGACGAAGCAGGCTGCTCGGCAACCCCAGGATCAAACGCTTCTGCCATTGGAATTCTCTCCCTGTTGGGATTGCTCCGGCTCAGAAGAAAGAAGCCTTTCTGCCGCAAATGAACGCCTTCCTCTAAGCGGTGCGACGCCGTTCTCCTTTTTGATCTCCCTTTCTTTGCTGTCTCATCCTCCCTTTCATCCAGACTGCGATCGATGGATGTGCGCTTTAAGATAGCATTCTTTTGCAGAAGAACCGTTTGATGCCTGTGGAAGCATCGCTTTCATTCCCACAAGAACCCGATCATAGTCAGAAAAGGATCGAATTCTTGCAAACGATGATTGGAGGGGTATTGGGAGTGGATCGATTGAAGCTTCAGAAGAAAAGCCGGATCGAGCGGCGTTGAACCCTGGGCAGAAAATTGAGCGGCAAAAAAGTTTAAATCGCAAAAAAGTGCAGTATTTTGCACTATATAATTGCAAAAAGTTCGTACTACATTCTCAAAATGTTTTCGCGCTACAGGGCAGGATTGTTAGCTTTCCTGTGCTGTAGCTTATCTATGATCGCTGTCATGCAGCTTTTTGTGCTGCATTGTAGCTTTGCTGGCTCAGGAGGGTGAGATGTCCAGTCGTTGGAGTTCTTTATTTACATTCTGTGCAGTGCTTTGCGCAAGTCAGAGCGTATGGGCTCACGGCCAATGCGACGAGAGCACTGGAATATCTGGCAGTATATTTCAATCCGACCCAAGCTGCAAGTCCGATACGGGGTTGGTCATGTTGTCGATCGACAAATGCGGCGCCTTTGGATCCTCCATATCTGCAGGTGATGCTTGTTTCGATCCCAACGATACCCGATTCAGCAACGGTTATCGGGATACGGTCTTCGAGTCGAAGCCTTTTCTTTGCTATACGCAGGGCGGGAACACCAAAGGCAGCTGGTTAACCGAAAGCAGAAGTGCAACCTCGTCTTACATCTCGGGTCCGATCTCCTCTCGCATGGAAGATGGCGTGCTGCACAGCAGCTTCTCGTATGAAGGATTGCAGATCGACGCCAGATTTGAGCTCGACTGCAACGTCCTGAAGCATTGCTACAGCTTTACGAACACCACTTCAGCCACCATCAGCGAGATCGCCATCACCCCCTATCTCGACAGCGATCTGTATTTCGGAGAAGACCCGATTTTGGCTAACGACTACGGTGCCGCAGCCAGTGGATCACCGAAAACCCTGTGGGTGTTCGATGGTATGACGGACGACGAAGTTTCTTCGAACCCTGCTCCTTTTATCGCTTTAGAGAGCCTCGACGATCGTTCTCTGGATTCGTGGGAGATCGGCCAATACTCGGAACAGAGGTATTACATTGAAGACATCTCCGGCGGTTGTGCGCATTTGCGCAACGATATTCACTGGGCTGGTGATATTTTCGACATTACGTCCATCGTCAACGTAGACAGGAACGGCGATCTCGTGACCGACAGGGGCTACGACGTTACCCTCGCTTTGCGCTTCGATGCTGGTCCCCTCGAAGCGGGGCAGACCTCAGAGATTTGCTACGCAGTGCGCTGGGGCGTAGGGCTGCCTTGCTCCGATGCCGATGGGGATGGCGTGTGCTTCCCCGACGATAACTGCGAATCGGTCTACAATCCCGATCAAGGCGATGCAGATGGGGACGGCGTGGGCGATGCCTGCGAGGAATCGGCGGATGCCGGCATAGAAGACGCATCGACAAGCGACGCCGGTGCAGAAGATGCAGCGACAGCGGATGCCGGTGCAGAAGACGCAGCGACAAGCGATGCCGGTGCAGAAGACGCAGCGACAAGCGATGCCGGAGCCATCGATGCAGCGACAGCGGATGCCGGATCCGTCGATGCAGCGACAAGCGACGCCGGTGATGCGGGTCAGGTAAAGGATGACGCGGGAAGCGATGAAGAAGAGAGCGACGATGATTCGGGCTGCGCAGTTCAGCCCGGAGCCCGGCACAACGGTTTATGGGCCGCCCTCTTCGCCTTCGCCGGCCTCACCACATTGCGCCGGCGCAGGTAATCCCTCCCTGTTTCTTCTCTTAATCCTTCCTTAACTCATTTTTTCAAGATCCGCGGCGTTTAACCCCTGGGCAGGCGCATTGCGGGGTTCGGCAGATGCTTCGAAAGGCATGGGCGAGCTTTTGCACTGCATGAGCGCCAAAAAGATCTCGATATAATCACAACTTTGTGCTACATTGCAGCTTTGTTTTTTTTCAGGAGGGTGAGATGTCCAGGCGTTGGAGTAAATTATTCGCATTCTGTGTGGTGCTTTGCGCGAGTCAGAGCGTATGGGCTTACGGCGATTGCGATGAGCGTACGGGTCGACCGGACAGCATGTTCAGATCCGACTCAAGCTGCGATCCCGATAAGGGGCTGGTGATGGTGTCGATCGATCAATGCGGCACCTTCGGATCCAGCACACCTGCAGGTGATGCTTGTTTCGATCCCAACGATACCCGATTCAGCAACGGTTATCGGGATACGGTCTTCGAGTCGAGGCCTTTCCTTTGTTATACGCAGGGCGGGCAAACCAAAGGCACTTGGTTAACGGAAAGCAATATGACGGGCGCGATCTCCTCTCGCATGGATGATGGCCTGTTGCGGAGCAGTTTCTCGTATGGAGGATTGCAGATCGACGCCAGATTTGAGCTCGACTGCACCATCCTGAAGCATTGCTACAGCTTTACGAACACTTCTTCGGGCATCATGAACGAGGTGGCCATCACCCCTTACATCGACGGCGATCTTTATTTCGGCGACAGCCCTGTATTAAGCGATGACTACGGTGCGACGGCCAATGGTTCGCCTAAAATTTTGTGGGAGTTCGATGATGGCGATGATCCGTCAGAACCCTCCACGTTTTTGGGTTTGCAGGGCCTCGACAGCGCAGACGAATATTTGGATTCATGGGAGATCGGTCAATATTCGGAGCAGAAAAACTTTCTTTCCGAGACCTACGGCGGCTGCCAGCATTTGCGCAACAACATTCACTGGTCAGACAGCAGTTACGATTACTACGATTACTACGATAATACGTCCAACATCGACCGCAACGGCGATCTCATTACGGACAGAGGCTTCGACGTCACCCTCGCGCTGCGCTTCGATGTAGGTCCTCTCGATGTGGGGCAGACTGAAGAGGTTTGCTACGCTGTGCGCTGGGGCGTGGGTCTGCCTTGCTCCGATGTCGATGAAGATGGTGCTTGCTACCCCAAAGATAACTGCGAGTTCGTTTTCAACCCTGATCAGGGCGATGAAGACAATGACGGCATTGGCGACGCTTGTGATAACTGCCCCAAGATCGCGAACCCCGATCAAAGCGATAGTGATCAAGACGGCGTCGGCGATGCCTGCGATCGTTCACCATGTACGCCTGATGGCGGACCCGAGGTTTGCGACGGCATCGACAATGATTGCGACGGCTTAGTCGATATGTTGATGGACGGCACACCTGTTGTTACACCGGGCAGCTGCTCGACAGGCCTTTCAGGTGTTTGTGCAGTCGGCGAATGGCAATGCGTCGGTGGATCTACACGTTGTGTACCTTTGGTCACCCCATCCGAGGAAGTCTGCGATCTCATCGATAACGACTGCGATGGCATCGTCGATGAAGACGTGCGCAACAGTTGTGGAACCTGCGGTGAACTGCCTCCCGAAACCTGCAACGGCATTGATGACAACTGCGACGGCCAGATCGACGAAGGTGACGACATTTGTGGTCCCAACCGCGGATGCTATCAAGGGCAATGCTTACCAAAGTGCATCGAAGGAAACTGCGCGACCAAAGATACGTTCTGCGCTGATAACATCTGCGTGCCCTGGTGCTTACAGAGCGGTTGCAAGGAAGAAGGCGAAGTTTGCGGTCCTTCAGGCTGCACCAAACCTTGTGCGGGCGTCATCTGCGATCCGGGTCAGGTCTGCTTTAAAGGTGATTGCGTCGAGGATCACTGCGAGTACACGGGTTGCAAAGAGGGTGAAATCTGCACATCCGACGGATGCAAAGTGGATCCCTGCCAGGGAATCAACTGCGGCACCACGGGTACAAGCTTCTGCCGCAATGGTGAATGCGTCTTCTCCTGTGCTGAAGTCAGTTGTCCTGCAGCGGCTGCATGCGTCGATGGCCTTTGCGTGAGCGCGGGCTGTGGTCCTGTGGGCTGCCAGGAAAAGGGTCAAACCTGCATCAACAACTTATGTGTGACGGATCCCTGCGAAGCGATCACCTGCGGACCGGCTGAGATCTGCGATCGCGGCGAATGCATCAGCAACCCCTGCAATGGTTTGCGCTGCCCGCTCCATCAGACCTGCGTCGTCACATTAGGTACAGCGCAATGCGTCGCCGACTGGCCCGTGATTGCACCGGTTGATGGCGGCGGTTTGGATCCCGTCGATGGCGGTGAAGCAGATGCTGGCGACGCTGGATCAAGCGATGCCGGAACCGTTGAAAGCGATGCATCGGGCGACAGCAGCGTGGATGCTGGTCAGTCACAACCTGAGGCCGACGCTGGAACCGAAGACAAAGACGATGACAAAGGCGATGATTCGAGCTGCGCCGTGAACCCCGGATCCCGTCACAACGGTGCCTGGCCCGCATTTTTCGCCTTCGCCGCCCTCGCCACCCTCCGTCGCCGCCGCAAGTAAGCCCTTCCTACCGCCTGCCTAAAGCTTCAATTCCATTCAACGCAGAGAGCGCGAGCAGCTTCGCAGCTTGTGGAAGCGCCTCGTCGTCGACGTGGAACTGCGCATTATGCCATGCATAGGGGTGATCCCCCGCCTTGCAGTTGCCCACCCAATAGAAGAATCCCGGAATCTGCTGCATGTAGTCGGCAAAATCCTCTGTAGCGAGGCAGGGATCGCTCTGCAAAATATGATCCTCACCGTAGGTTTGCTTCGCAGCATCGAGGGCTATGGGGTAGAGCAAGGGGTGATTGATGACGGCGGGCACTTTCTCGACCACGTTTAACGTGGCTTTGCATTCAAAGCAGTCTGCGGTCGAGGCGACAATCGTTTGCAATCGTTCAAAAGCGCGCTTGCCCACTTCGGGATCCAGGTAGCGCATGCTGCCGGTCATCTCTACGCGGTCGACGATCAGGTTTTGAGGGGTGCCGCCGTGAATGGAGCAGATGGAGCAGACAAGTGCTTTCATGGGATCGATGTTGCGGCTGGGGATGGTCAAAACCGTTTGAATCATCGAAGCAGCGCAGACGAGGGGATCCACACATTTATGGGGCATCGATCCATGGCCGCCCACACCGCAGACTTCAATTTCGAAATTGATCTTGGCCGCCATGAGGGCGGTGGGTTGCACAATGACCTGGCCGGTCTGCACTTCGGGGCGGTTATGTAAACCAAAGATGGCGCGCGGGTGGAAGCGATCGAAGAGGCCTTTTGCAATGAGTGCGCGGGCGCCGTCGGTGGTTTCCTCTGCGGGTTGAAAGATGAGCAGGACCTTGCCCGCAAAGTTTTTTTGGTGCTTCAAAAGCAGTCTGGCGGCGCCAAGGAGTGCGGTGCTGTGAAAATCATGTCCACAGGCGTGCATCAGGCCGGGCTTTTGGCTGCATACGTCGCTTTTCCAGAGTTCGGTCCCGGCGATCGAATCGATATCAGCTCTTAACGCGACCGTTACAGGTTCGCCCTCGGCGGGCAAAAAGCCTTCGATCACAGCGAGCAGTCCGGTCTCGAGACCGTTTTCATAGATCTTCACCCCAGGCATCTGTTCGAGCTGCGACCTTAAATATTGGGTCGTTTCAAATTCCTGCCACGAGGGTTCAGGGTTACGGTGCAGATGATGTCGAACAGCGAGGAGTTCATCGAGCTCAGATTGTGAAAGATCTTCAAAATCGTTGATCATGATGCGACCTCAATTTGTGATTGATGCCTGAATCGTTAAAAAAGCTTTGTCGTATCGAGGAGCAGGGTGACGGGGCCATCGTTTTGGAGGGTCACCTGCATGTCGGCCTGAAAGATCCCGGTTTCGCAATGAACGCCCAGATTGCGGATCGCCTGGACGAAGTGATCGTAGAGTGGGCGCGCAATTTCAGGTCTGGCTGCCGTAGAGAATGAAGGCCTGCGCCCATGCCTGCAATCGCCAAAGAGCGTAAATTGGGAGACCGCCAACAAGGATCCATTCACGTCGATCAGGCTTTTGTTCATCAGACCTTTCTCGTCGCTGAAGATGCGGAGCTTGACGATCTTGTCGGCTAAGGTTTCGGCTGAGGCTTCGTTATCCTGTTCACCTGCAGCCACAAGCACCAACAGGCCCTTTTCAATCTGTCCTACAGTCTGATCATCGACGGTGACCTTGGCAAACTGGACGCGTTGAACGACGGCGCGCATGTATGATCCTCCAAAAACAGGGTTTAAAAGAGCCCATCACAGGCGTTGCCCTGAAGCGTAAGGTTCAAAAAAGAGGGCCCACAATTTGTGAGCCCCATGAAAGATTCGATCGCAGCTTCGGAATCAATCGTTGCTGACAGGTTCATCCTCGGTGACGACGGTTGTACCCGTTGCAGCACTCTGGTTGGCTTCGGCGATCGCGACGGTCACCAGATTGGGCTCGCTGCCGTCATCGAGGAGATCGTCGTCATCCTTCTTTTTATCGCTATCCTTATCTTTGATCTTCGAGCGCGCTTTGATTTTGCTGTTGAGCAGATTATTGAGCGTGTTCAAACGCTGCGCTGCTTCCTCAGCTCCGGGCAAATCGCCCTCTTCAACCTTCATTTCGAGATAGCGCGCGAGGGACTGCCAGGTCTGGTAGCATTCAGAGATCGCCGCCTTCATATCGCTGACCTTCTTGGCGGGACGCTCTTTTAACGCGTCGGTCGAGGCTGCGGCGAGGGCGGCTGCAGCTTCTTCAAACTGCGCCAGGCATTCGGTGCAATGGGCCAACTCCAATGTTTCGGGCGGAAGCGACTTCAATTCCTGGATCAACGTTTGTTGATCGCTGTGTGCATGGAAGAACGCCTTGCGGTTCGGGCTTTTAATATGGTTAAAAACCTCTTTGACCTGCTCGGCTGCAATGCGCACTTCGTCGCGGCTGTTCAAAAGCGAAGCTTTCACCTGGTAATTAAAGGCCGACCAGGCGCGATCCGCAACCTCATCCTGATTGCTCACGGTCTTCTTCGGCTTGTAGACCATGCTTTGAATCAGGGCCGAGAACTTGGCCGACGCCGCTTTAAAAGCGGTGAAAAACCGCGACTGATTGGGTGCAAACTGCTCCACAATCTGGATCGCCTGATCGTTAAACGTATGCTGCTCGCGACGGCGCAGCGAAAGATAGCGGACGCGCGTAATCTTAAAGACCATGATCGAGCTCCAAAGCGTTGGGCCTTCAAACAAAGGCGTTCAAAACAAGCAAACCCCAGCCAGAGTGTAAGGAAGATTGCAAAAAAGTAAAACCAAAAAGAACGATGAACGCATTTTTTTGAGGTAAGGCCCCAAATGCGGGATGAAGCACAGTTTTAAACGAGCTGATGAGGGTGGAGATCAAACAGAGATCGCGAGCGCGATGAGATGCTGAAAGCCGGTCACCAACGGAGCGCGCTTCAAAAAGGCGATGTAAGGGTTCGATCAGAACCGGGGTGGAGCCTTCAGCGCAGTGATCGAACAGCAGCTGCAGCGGTGATCGCCTCCTTGATGCAGGTTCGATGGCTCGCCATAAAGCGTGATCGCATCGATCAACCCGCATTCAATCCCGAGCTACCATCAAAGCGCCCAAGTCAGAACTCCGTTTTAAACGGCGCTCTATTGATGCCTCTATTTTTAAAGAGCTGTCCAAACAGCACCCCAACGTTGACTCAGCCTCAGAATCTCTGCTACCACAAAGCCTCAAATGGTGATCCAGCGGTGCATCCGGTTTTAAACAGCAACCATCAATGTCAGATGCCTCTTTCAGACCGATCTGTTTTATAAACATCGATTGGTTGAGCAACGCTTACCCGGTTGATGAATCAAAATCACCATCGGTGATCGATCCTGAAATGAACGATCAAGATAGAACTAAGGCGCATATTGGGGGATTCCACTACATTTTTAAACCGATCACCATTGCAGCCATTCGTGAACAATCGATCCTTTTGACGATATGAGACGGCAATGCACTCGTATGATCAGATGTCGATGAACGGGAAAACCCTGTGGTAGAACGATTTCATGCAGTTGAAACATCGATGAATGAAGAGAGCCGGATGATGACAGCATATGCAATAGAGCATCATCGATGGTGGACGCCAGAACAAGATCGTTCTTAAATGGAATCACAGTTGATACTTCAAAGTAAAATGAGGTGATCGGTTCGAGCGATAGAGGATGCGTTGCATGTAGCACAGCGCAGATCCGCCTGCGATCGGTTAGAGTGGAATGATGGGATGATGAGTTGAGAGAGTATCAATGATTGAGCATATATGGATTGAACAGATTTCAGAGGATGTGAAAAGGTGAGCTGAAAGACGGGATGAAGGTGAATGGATGGATGTATCTATATTTTGATTCGGTAGAGAGCGCGTGACGGAAGAGGATCCATTTTACAAAATGAGATCACGTTGAGAGGATGTCGCCTCAACAAGTTGGGGATCGCTCAAAGCAGGCGGGCTGATCCCGATTGACAAGCGTCCTTTTTTAAGTCTGCGGCGCCAACCCTTTCTACGGTTGGATTCTGCCTGGAGATGCCTCCTCGCAGCCTTGCGAGGGCATCTGTACAGGGTGGATACCCTCTCACTCTGGAATGCAGGTGATGTGATCACACTCTGGGGGAACGCAGGATCGGGCGCCGGGGTTGCAGAGGCAGTCGTAGGATCCGTCGTTGTTTTCGCAGGTGCCGGGGCCGCAGGGGTTCTCCTGGGCGCCGCATTCGTTGAAGTCGTAGCAGTGAAGCTTGTCTTTGCTCAATTCATAGCCGTTATGACATGTGCAATGGTGTGATCCTTCGGTATTCTCGCAGTCGCCGCCCTTTCCACAGGGGGTGATGGGAAGCTTGCATTCGTCGATGTCGGCGCAGAGACCCTCTACAAGCTCGTAGCCATCGTTGCATTTGCAGCTGTAGCCACCCGGATTGTTTTCGCAGACGCCGCCGGGGCCGCAATCTACACCCTGTTTGCATTCGTCCACATCGAGGCAATCCCACGCATCCGCATCGTTGCGGCCTTGTTCAAAGCCGGTTTCGCAGTCGAGTACGGGGATCACTTCGGCGTCTTTCTCTACAACTTCAACATCGGCTTCCTGTCTTGGGGTGGCATCCAGGATCAGGTGCGACGTGTCGGCACTCTCTTCACAGCCCCATGCGAGCAGGAGAGTCGGAATAACAAGGTATGCTTTCATGAGTCTTCTTCCTCCAATTCATCGTAGTCATGTTGTATACGTGCCAGGCCGCGGCCGTCTTGTAAAATAAACCGGGCGAGCTCGTCGATTTCAGGAATGGGAGAGCCCAGGTAACCCTCTGCAAGGGCGCGTCGCTGGCTGCCGAGAAGGATTTTACGCCAGGCGATCCGGACTTCCCGCATGGTTTCGCTGCTCCACAGGGCGCGTTCGAGGCCTTTATGGTTTAAACCGAGCAATCGGGCCCTGTCACCTGCGGCGAGGCTGAAGGGGGGAATGTCTTGTGAGACCATGGCATGGGCCGCCACAAACGCGAGACGCCCGATGCGCACGAATTGGTGGACGCCTGCGTAGCCGCCGAGGGTGACTTGATCGCCGATTTGGCAATGTCCCGCGAGTGCGACGCCGTTGGCCAGGGTCACCTGTGAGCCCAGTTGCGAATCGTGACCTACATGGCTCTGGGCCATAAAGAGGCATTGATCGCCGATCCGCGTGATGCCTGCACCCTTGATGCTGCCCCTTGAAATGGTGCAACCCTCTCTGAACTGGTTGTCACGGCCCGCGATCAGCTGGGTAGGCGCATCCGGTGGGGTGGATCGGTCTTGTGCCGCACAGCCAACGGAGGCGAATGAGGAGACCCTGCAGCCCTCGCCGAGGGTGGTGTAGTGACCGATGATCGCGTAAGGCTCGATCACGCAATGGGGACCAATCACAGCATGGGCACCGATGACCGCTCCAAAGCCGATTTGGGCTGAGGGAGAGATTTGAGCGGTCGGTTCGATCAGGGGATTCATGGGCAATCCAGCAAGGCGTCGAAGCCTTGAAAGAGAAAAATGCGCTTAAACCAGGGTGGATTGACCACCGAGCGCCATAAAATCGCGCCAAAATGGGGCGTATGATTTGGAAACCGCTTCTGCATCCTGCACAACGATGGGTTGACGTGCGGCCAGGCTGGCGAGAACGGCGGCAAAGATCATGCGGTGATCGCCGTTGCTCGAAAGGGTTGCGCCGTTGAAGGCCCTGACAGGGTACACCGCAAGCTGATCAGCCGAGATTTCCACCCGTACACCGAGCGCTTCCAGGAGTTTTGCGGTTCCAGAAAAGCGGTCACTTTCCTTTCCTTTGAGGCGAGCTGCATGATCAAACCTTGTGACATGCCCTGCGCAGACGGCAGCCCAGACGGCAAGGGTAGGCAACTGGTCGGGGATTTCGGCGCAGTCGATCACATCAGGCTTGCTTTTAAGGATTTCACGGACGCGGGCGTCGGGTTGAAGGCTTGGAGAGGATTCGTCGAAGCCCAGAGAGAGACCGTCGTCGCCTTGTATGGCCTGCGCGATCTGCCAGAAAGCTGCAAGAGAACGGTCGGGCTCAAGGTTTTTTGAAACCGCTTTGAAGCGACTGCACCCTTTAAAGGCGAGCTTGCAGGGCGTAGAGAGCGTTTGTCCAGGGATGAGATGCTGCAAGACTTCGGGGAGATCGACCGAAGCCTCGGTGAGACAGCGCGCCGTCAGGGCAAAATAGCCGAAGGAAGGGAGGCTCCCCAGGAGTTCGAGGGTGGAAGGCCCTTCGAGCAGGGGGAGGGCGAGGGTCATCCCCGATGCAAACTGCGATGAATGGGTGGCATCGAGGGCAAAATCTCCCGGAAGCAGGGGACCGCAGAGCTTCAGGGGCAGGCTTAGGCCCTGGGGCGCATCGAGTAAGGGCTGTGGAGCCTGCGTTGAGGCGAAGCAACGCCGGTAGGCATCGATGGATCGATGGGCGAGCTGATCGCTTCCGGTGATCGTAAAGGGGTGATTTCGGGTGAGCAGCAGCGGGATCGAGAGGCGCAGGGCTGTAGCTGAGGCCTCGATCTGGATCGAATCGCGATCCGCATGGTCACCAGGGTACACTGTAAGCGAGGAAGGCGCGATCTCCACCCGGGCACCGAGCGCATCGACCACACGGAGCGCATCGCACAGATCGGATGCGGGCGTTTCAAACTCGGAAGGCGCGCCTTCAAACCGGCTTGGGCCGTCTGCCAGGGCTGCAATCAGCAAACGACGCTGGAGTTCAGACTTTGAGCTCGGGAGACGCAGGGATCCATGGAGTGTTGCGCGACCAGATACGCCTTCAAGGCGAACGTTCATGGTTTCAGTCTCCTGGTTTAAGCTCAAAAACGCCTTCGATCCACCCTGTAGAGATCGCCTTGAACCGCTGCATCACGGGCAGCGCAGGGTGTATTCACCCGATCCCACAATGGAGAGGGACTGTTTCACGGGTTCGCTGCCGCATCGAAGCTCGATGGCGTAATCTCCAAGGGGGAGTTCAACCTGGTGCGTCTTGGGGGCGTGCTCGCCAAACGAGACGCTATGAATCAGCTGGCCTTCGGTGTTCCGTATACGGGCAGAGAATTCGCCGTGCGTGTTCTCGTAGACGAGGGTGCAGGTATGCGATCGGGCCATGTACGCCTGATAGAGGCTGTATACAGCCATGATGGCAAAGCCGATAGCGACGATACGGAGGATTCGCTTGATCATGATCGAGCGCTCACGGGCTGAAAGGCAGCATGATTAGGGTGGATAAGGGGCATTGATTGAACGAAATGCGTTCGAGTGAGGGTATACATACGGCCTTTCAATCGATTCATAGGGCTTATACGGGGTGTACATGCAGATTTGAGGCGTTTAAACCAGGGATAGCATGGCTTGATGAGAGGCATTTCAGCTCACCAACCATTCGCAGATACCCCTGAAAGCCCGCTTTGTTGGCTTGAAACACCCATGAACACCCCATACGATCCCTGCTTACGCCATCAAGATGCGCCCTCACAGGGGTGACGATGGGGCCTCGATGGGATGCGTCTCGATCAGTTCAAACTGGTTATCGCGCCATAAATAGCGTTGAACGGCGGTCAGACGGTTGGATTCAAAGCAGCAGAGGTTGAAACCGGCGCGTCGGTCGTCTGCGGCGGAGTCGCATTGAACGAAGGGGATGCCTGCAAACTGGTCGATACGGAACTTGTGATCGTGGCCAGCCAGGATCACCGAGGGTTTATGCTCGTCTTTAAGCCCCAAAAGGAGATCCTGCAGGGCGCGGGTATCGCGAAGATCGCGGCCGAAGCTCCGTATGCCGTTATCTCTTGGGGGATGGTGGAGCGCCAGGATGACCGTGCGACCCTGGAGATCGGGCGATTCCAGAATGAGACGAAGCTTTTCAAGCTGTGTTTTGCCGAGTTGACCGTCGGCCATCCAGATGGGGCGGGGTTCAGCGCTGCAGAGGCCCACGATGGCAAAGCCTTCGCCCAGGGTGACGAAGGGGTAATGCGCGTCGGGATTGGAGCAGGGCAGGGGTGCAGAGGCTTCGTCGCAGTTGCAGGAGGCACCGTTGCAGGCGTGAGATGTGGCGTTGCAGGCGCAGGAGATGGCATCCAATCCCTTGAGATCGCGGTGCAGGTAGGGTGCAAAGCTCGATTCAAAGCGTCCCATCGCTTCGCGGATGTAGCGATCGTGGTTGCCGGGCACCATGCTGAGCTGCGTCGCATCGAAGAATTGAGCGAGCAGCGGGGCGACCTGATCGAATTCACTCTGAAAAGCGAGGTTGACCAAATCCCCGGTGCAGACGTTGTGATCGGGCGAGAGGGTCTGCAACTTGCTGCAAAGCGCCTTAAAAATGCTCAGTTGGTAATGCTTACCCCTGTTCAGCAAAAGATTCAGGCCGCCGGTCCAGCGTTTGTTGAGAAACTGATGCGCCTTTGCGCCTTTTAGAGAGAGGAGATGGGCGTCTGAAAAATGGGCAATTTGCAGGGTCATGAAGCGTATCCAGGGTGCAGGGCCAAATCCGGGCGGCTGAGAGAAATCACGGATTTGTAGTGAGAATGCGGTCGCACCGCAAGGGGGATGCGGCGCCAGGGCGGACAGGGCGTCCCGAAATTCTGCGACGCGCATCAAATGGGGTGATTATGGCGAGATTTTGTGATAAATTTCGCGAAATTGCGCGTTTGGACGGCTCAATGCTCAAGTTTTTTGAAGCTTGAAAAAACGCATTTCAAACCCGAAAAACCGCAAAGAGACGTCGGAGAAAAAGGCGTCTCGAATCCTAAAAAGGCATCAAACGAAAAAGCCCTCAAAACTTGTGCGCCCTGCCTCAAAAGCTCACGCCTAAAAACCGTTTTGAAGCTCACAGTTTGCCGAAGGAACCGGGCCTGGCCCATTGCAGGGTTGGTTTGGGGTCATCGGTGCGGAGAGCGGCGGGGGTGAGCGTTGAAGAAGGCGAAAGCGGGCCTCAAAAAGGGGGACGCTTCGTTCAAAAAAGCGAGTTCACCATTTTTAAGAGTTCTACAACCCATCAAAATGAAAGGACGTTTTTTCATGAGTGCGATTTCGATGGCGCAGCAGCTGGGTCAGCGGCTCGGTCAATGCATGTTTAAGAAGGCGGGCGTTTCGGTTAAGGGGAAGACGGTTTTATGTACGGGCGGTGCTGGCGGAATGGGCGCGCTTTGGGCCAGACATTTTGGGCTGGACGGCGCAAAGGTGGTGATTTGGGATTTGCATCCGGCGCTGAACGACACTGTAGCGCAGCTGAAGTCCGAAGGGATCGAGGCGTACGGCTATAAGGTGAACGTGACCTCGGAAGAGTCGATCGATGAGGCGTTAAAGGCGATGGCCGAGGCGCATTTAGAGATCGACATCCTTTTAAATAACGCGGGGATCGTGGCTGGAGGCGCCTTTGAGCAGGTACCGATGGCGAAATCGGCGGCGGTGCTCGACGTGAACCTGAAAGGCGTGATGCTGGTCACCCATGCGTTGCTGCCGAAGATGATTGAGCGCAACGAAGGGGCGCTTTTGTTCGTCAGTTCGGCGTCGGGCTTCATTGGAGTGCCTTACATGGCCGCTTATACCGCGAGCAAATGGGGCGTCATCGGGTTTGCGGAGTCTTTAAGGCTCGAAATGCAGGATCGCCATCAGAACATTCACGTTTCAGTCTTTTGTCCGAGCTATGTAGACACGGGCTTGTTCAAAGGTGCCAAGGCGCCGTTGCTCACTCCGCTGCTTACGCCCGAGCAAGCGGTGGATGAGGGCTATAAAGCGTTTCGTGCCGGCGAGCATGTGATCTGCACGCCCGCTATGGTCAAGGTCACGCCCAAATTAAAGGCGCTTTTGCCCGAATCCTGGTTCGATATGGTGAGCGCAGTGTTCGGCGTCAACCGTTCCATGAAGGATTGGACGGGCAGATAGGATTTTTTGAAGGGCAATGCGCGGTTTTTGAGCGTTCATTCTCCGATCTTCAGCTTTAACATTCCGCATTTGCTGCTCTTTTACCCATTAACTCAATCAGCAATTCAGTCATCAAAAGAAGCCTGCGCTTAAAGCGGGGAGGCTTGCGCAGGCATGACGCTTGGAGGGCGTCTGACGATGTTCGTCTGGAATATCGATCCCACATTTTTTACGCTTTTTGGCCGCGGTATCCGGTACTACGGCGTTCTTTTTGCGCTCGCGCTCATGGGTGCCTATTCCTTGTGGCTTTGGCAGGTGAAGAGGGGCGGTTATGAAAAGAAGGTGGGCGAAGGTTTTTTGATTTGGGGCGTTGCAGCCACCATCATCGGCTCCCGTCTGGGGCATTGCCTGTTTTATGAGCCCGAGCGCTATTTAAGCGATCCGATCACGATCCTTTATTTTTGGGAAGGCGGCCTTGCAAGCCACGGAGCGACCATCGGTCTGGTGATCGCGCTCCTTTTATATGGGCGCAAGGTGAAGATGAGAATTCCCGAGGTGCTCGATCGGTTTTCGATGAGCGCTGCATTTGCGGCGGCCTTCGTGCGATTGGGCAACTTCATGAACTCAGAGATCGTGGGGCGCATCAATGACGGCTTCTTTAAGGTGAAGTTCCCCCGTTACGACCGGAGAGCACTGAGGCCCTGCCTCGATGAATGCGGGAAGGTGGCCAAAGACGTCTGCGATTACGTGGGCGATCAATGTTACAACCTTGCAAACGTGCCCTGGCGGTATCCGAGCCAGCTTTTTGAATTTGTGATGGGTCTGCTCGTGCTTTTGATGCTCTGGCTGGCCGATCGTTTGGCGGGGAAGGAAAAGCGGCCCATCGGTATGCTGGGATCGCTGTTCTTTGTTTTGTATTTCACGGCGCGGTTTACGGTCGAGTTCTTTAAGGAATATCAGACGCTTTCGCCCGATGAGTCGATCCTGACCATGGGACAATATTTGTCGTTGCCGTTTATTTGTTTGGGCGGCATCGGTTTATGGATCGCGATGAGCCATAAGACGCCCACCTGCATCTATCGTCCGGCGGGGGCTGCGCCTCTGACGGCTGATGGCGTGCCGGTTGAAGAAGAGGGCGCGGCAGAGGCTCCGGCGAAGGCGGAAGAGAGCGAAAATTGCGCGGCTGAATCCGAGGTGAAGGCGGAAGAGAGCGAAGCGAGCGCGAAAGCATCCGAAGCGAAGGCGGAAGAGAACGAAGCGAGCGCAGCTGAATCCGAAGCGAACGCGGCTGAACCCGAAGCGGGCGTGGAAGAGAACGAAAAAGGAGAGGCATAATGGCTCAGGAACGATTGCAAAAGCTCATTGCCCAGGCGGGCTTTGCTTCAAGGCGCAAGGCCGAGCTTTTAATCACCGGGGGCAAGGTGAAGGTGAACGGCAAGCTGGTCACAGAGCTGGGCAGCACGGCCGATATTTTGAAAGACAAGATCGAGGTGGACGGCCAGGTTTTGGAAAAGCCGAAAACCTGGGAGTATGTGCTTTTATATAAGCCTGCAGGGGTGGTCACTTCGGCCAAAGACGAGTTTGATCGCCAGACCGTGATCGATTTGGTCAAGGATGTGGGGGTCAGGGTGTTTCCTGTGGGGCGCCTCGATTTTGATGCCGAGGGTTTGCTGCTGCTCACGAACGACGGCAACATGGCTGCGGCGCTGACGCATCCTTCCGGTTACGTGCCCAAGACTTATTGCGCGAAGGTCAAGGGTAAGCCCACCGAAGCCGAGCTCAATCGCCTGCGCGAGGGCATCGTATTGGAAGACGGCCTCGCCGTAGTGCAGGACGTGGAGATTTATCAGACCGGCGGCCCCAAATCTTCTGAGAACAACGCCTGGGTAGAGGTGACGGTCACCGAGGGCCGGAACCATTTGATCAAGCGTCTGCTCGAGAGCGTCGGTCACCCCGTGATCAGGCTGCGCCGCGTGCGGTTTGCCAATCTTGTATTGGATCGCAGTCTGGAGCCTGGAAAATGGAGGCGGCTGACAGCCGAGGAATTGCGCATCCTTCAGCAGGTGGCCAAGCGCGCAAAAGCGTTGCGCAACGGTGATGGCGAGCCGATGCCCAAAGAAGTCGCGCTCGACAGAAAAGGTCGCCCCCGCAGATAAATTTTTAAAGGGGCGCCAAAAAAACGCGTTCTTTTCTTGAAGCGCTGGGGCCGTTCCTGTATATCAGGAGCGGCCTTTTTTTTAGCCCTGCCCCGAAATTGAATGCCATCCCATCGAGAGTGTAAATTTTGAGTTTCAGGCTCGACGTTTGCTCAGAGTGACCGAATTGCATCCATTCTTCGACTGCAAGGTTGAAGTCGGGTTCATCAAGGCTGAAGAATCGAGCTTCAAGGTTTGTAAAACAATATTCAGCGTTCGCAGGACAGACTTAAGACCTAAAGAAATGCGTTTTAATGTTCATGAATCTGGTTCCAACTGTAAAACGGCAGAAATCAGGAACAAAAAGATGAGCTTCAGGATTCAGAACGAATTTATGGATGTTCAGGTGATCGAAAGCGCGGTTTCAAATCGGATGAACCGCAGATGGTCAATCTCAATCCACAGGTGATGCGATGCACAATACGGTTCAAAATCTGGAGTTCGTGATCCTGTTTGCGGTCTCGATCGGCCTCATCGTCTTCTGCGGGCTCTTTTATGTGATCTCAAAGCGCAGATGGAGCCGCATCGCATCTGGATTGGGCGCATTGATGGCGCTGATCGCTGCTGGGTATTTCTTTTACAGGATGCTTTGGGACTGAATGGGAAAGGTCAAATCCTGATGAAGTTCGATTTGAAGGCGTTGTTCAAAAAAGAAAAGGCGATCTTTGCGAGAGGATGCGCCCTTTATAAAAAACTGGCCTGGTCTCTTGAGCGGCAGGCACGGGATGCGGGCGTCGCGATGGGCGAACAGAACTTCATCGCGTCCCATTTTTGGAGCACCGAGCCTTATCTCATCCGCATCGGTTCTCATTGCCAGATCACGGAGGGCGTCCGCCTGCTCACTCACGGCGGAGCCGCCGTCCTGCGCGATCTTTACCCGAACTTCGACTGCTTTGGGCGCATTACGATCGGTGACTATGTTTATTTAGGTTGCAACGCATTGATTTTACCGGGCGTGACCATCGGAAACCATGTGCTCGTAGCAGCAGGCAGCGTCGTCACCAAATCGGTGCCCGACGGCGTTGTGGTGGCCGGAAACCCTGCAAAGATCGTTTGTAGCGTAGATGACTATCTGATAAGGAATCAACCCTTCGATTTGGGGACCAAAGGGATGGATGCCGATCAAAAAAAAGAGATCATCCTCGCCGCAGGAGATGACAAACTGATCGCCAAAAAATGGATGAAGTGAAGCGACGGTGAGCTCAATTTTGAGAACCCGATTTTAAAGGATCGAAGGATATAAAAGAAAGCAGGTAAAGTTTCGTTCCCAAAAAAGAGTTTCAAAGACTGAGGGGTAAAAACAGGGATGCCTTACACGCTTGCATTCGACATCGAGACGCCGAATGGACTTCAGGATCGGATTTGCGCCATCAGCTGGGTTAAAATGCTGGGACTGCGGGTGGCGGAGCGGGGATCTGTATTGATCGACCCGGAATGCGGGTTTGATGAAGGAGGCATCAGGGCGCAGGGGGTCGATGCGGCGCAGGTATTGGGAGCTCCCCATTTTGATGCATTCTGGTCCAGGCGGGGGGATCTGTTTTTAAAGGCTGAAGCGTGGGTCTTAAAGAATAAAGCATCTGTATTGAGCGTTTTAGAGAAGACCTTAAAGGCTTATGGATTATGGAACGAGACCATTGAGCAAACGTTTTCTGCTGTAAAGATGATCGAGGCGTTCGCTTGGGCGCAATCCGCCTGGCCTTCGATTGAACGCTACGATTTTGAAACTTTGGCGAAGCTTTTAGAAGTTCGGTGGGATGCTCGAAGCTGGGGAAAGGGCGCAGATGTTTGCGCCGCCATCTTTTTACAGACCATGGTCGAGGGAACAGAAAGCGCATCAAAGGATTTAAAGCTTTGCAAGCGTGACGATGCGCTTTCTGCGACGGATTCAGTGGCGAAGACAGAGGGGGAGGCAACAGATGCGATCGCTCCATCGGAGCCGCTTCATTATGGACTGGCGATTCATCTGGTGTCGCCCAATCGATCTGAGAGCAGCATTTGCGCGATCGGCTGGGCGAAGATCGCTTCAGATCGGGTGATCGAGAGCGGTCAGATAGTGATCAATCCCAACCGTAAGCTGGATGCGCAGGTTTTGGCGTGGCATGGGCTTTCACCTGAGTTGCTGAAGGATCAGCCATCGTTTTTGAGAGCATGGGAACCGTTTGAGCCCATTTTTTATGGGGCTGAATACATCGTTGTACATCATGCAGCAACGCAACTGAGGCTCTTAACGAAAGAGATGAGGGGAAATGCATCTGTACAGAAACCCGTTCAGTTTTTTGACAGCTGCTTTTTGGCCAATGAACTGATTCTTCCCCATATTTCGCTCGGGTTGGCTTCGCTTTCAAAACATTTTCGCATCTACTACAAAAACTGGAATGCGCAAAGCGACGCCGGAGCCTGCGCAAAGATCTTTTTAGCGCTCAACAAGGCATACGGTCCCCTTTTTTACAAGCGCAGCTGGTTCGATCTTCGCGGCATTTTGGAAGAAAGACTTGTCTTGCGCGTTCGCGAGACCGGTCCTTCTGCGGTTTTAAAAGAATTTTGGGATCTCTTAAAGGCCGCCTCAAAACTTCAGGCGGTTTCAGCCGGGGATTTAAAGCCCTTAATGGACTGGATCGAGGCGCATCCGAAAGCTTACAACAAGTTTCCCTGCAACGTGATCGCCCGCTTGTTTCAGACCCTGCGCGCTCACCGGAACAACAATGTTATATCGCCCAAAACGGCGCGCGACATTTGCAACCGCTGTTTTGATCCGCTCTTCAATGCGCCTTCATGGGAATCGATCTCCCTGGACAAGCGGCCCATCGCCTGTACGCGTATGCTCGCAGATGCCTTATATGACCGCACTCGCCCTGAATGGCTGCCCAATTCGATTGGTATTCATCACCGCTCCCTCGAAGGCTGCCGCATTCTCGTAGTCGACGCCTATTGCAGAGCCGACTGGCTTCGCTGCGACTTCGATCCCCTCGTGATCAAAGCTCTGCTGCTTCAGGCCTCCGGAGAAGAGAGATTGATTTTGGGGGATGAAATCTTTGGAACGTAAACGGCGCCGCTGATGATCGCATGGCGGCAAAAGAAAAGCGTCCATCAAACGCACAGAGCAGCAGGCAGATTCATTTTTTGCTTTCATTCATGTTGCAAGGCGCTCAAAGATCTGCTTTACTTTTGCTGTTCGTTTGAAACGCGCCCCTTTCGTTTGAAAAGGGCCCTTTTTTGAAAGGTTTGGGTCATGGCCCGTTATCAGTTTGTTCCTTTGGATGACGACAAGGCGGCACGGTTGGGGGATTGCCTGGCTGAAGCGCGCGACATCATCAACTCCGTCTGCAACGGCGAGCAGGTTGCCGACATGCGCGAACTTTTAAAGCCGCGCAAGGGGTTTGATTTGCATCTCTCCACGATTCTGCATCTGGCGGAGCAGTTTCACGTGGTGCTCCCCGGCCATAACGCCGAGGATATGAAGAAAAATATGAAGGTTCAGCGCCAGCTCGGCAGCGCCGTCAACCAGCTTGAAGCCCTCGCCAAGCAAGCCCGCGAGATCTACAGCGCCAGCCGCAGCGAAACCTGGGACGCCTTCCTCAACTTCTACGGCGTTCTGAGCGCCATGGGCACAAGGTTCCACGATTTGAAGACCATGCTGCGCCCCATCACCGACTTCATGGCGCGCAAGAGCAATAAGGAAGAAGCAAAAGACGAAAGCGCCGCCCTCTGAGCGGTCGCTGAAGCCGCTTTGAACGAGAGCGCCCGTTTGAGGCGCTCTTTTATTTTGGATCTGGTCCGCAATTTGAAATGCTCAGAAGTTTGAGGTGATTCATGGGCTATCTATTGGCATTTGAAGTTAAAACGCCAAACCGTCATAACGATCGCATCTGCTCCATCGGCCTCTCGCGGATCGAAAACGGACACGAGGTGGGCTGCTCAGGAATGCTGATCAATCCTGAATGCAGCTTTGAAGAATGCAACAGCCACGCCTGCGGCGTCACCAGCGATCTCGTCGTCGGAAAACCCAACTTTAAACAGTTCTGGGACAAAGTCGGACCGCTGTTTTTAGACGCCGACTGCGTGATCACCCAGCATGCAGACTTTGATTTGGGCGTCCTCGCCAAAACCCTCGACGCCTATGGCGTGCCCGCCTTCGACTTAAAATACATCGACGTCTTTGCCCTCTCGAGCTACTGCTTTCCTGCATTGCCCAAGCATCAGCTCGAGCAGGTCGCCAAATATTTAAAGATCGACTTAAAGCCCGAAGATGCGGCGAGCGACGCTCACGCCTGCGCCCTCATCTATTGCAAAGCGCTCAAGATGGGCCTCAATCTCGATTACCTGATCTCGGATTACCATTACTACGGTTTCAAAGCCGCCTCTCTGGCTAAACCCGCACATCACTATCACGAGGGGGATGGTAGTCTGGAGTCCCTCATCGATTTACTGGCCGATATCATCGAAGATGGCGTGGTCGATGTCGACGAATTGATGAGCCTCACCACCTGGATGGCCGTCCACGCCGATCTCTGCGGCCAGTTCCCCTATAATTTGATCGATAAAGCCCTCGAACAGGTCCTCGAAGACAACATCATCGAGCCCGAAGAACTCGAATGGATGTACGAACTCTTCAAAACCTGCGTCCACCCCGTCGAATCCCACCACGAAAACCGCAGACTGCGCTTTAAAGACAAACAGTTCTGCCTCAGCGGCGAATTCAAATTCGGATCCACCGCCAAAGTCGAAGCCCTCATCGAAGCCCTAGGCGGCGAAATCCAGCCCGCCGTACAGGAATCCACCGACTACGTCGTCGTAGGCGCCCTCTGCCACGAAAACGAATCCCCCGCCCACTACAGCGACGAAGTCAAAGCCGCCATCGAATGGCAAATGAAGGGATCTGAAATCCGCATGATCTGTGAATCCGACTTCATCGAAGCCCTCAGGGCGGCGAGTAAGGGGTAAAAGACGAGGAGCGCGGGAGAAGACGGCGATGAGATATTTACTGGCGTTTGATGTAGAAACCCCGAACCCTCAAAACAACAGGATTTGCTCGATTGGCCTGGCCAAAATTACCGAAGAGGGGGTCACGGAGACCGCTTCCATCCTGATCGATCCCGAATGCGAATTTGGGCATGTCAATCGCATGAAGAACGGGATTCGACCTGAGCAGGTCGCGGGCAAGCCCAACTTTAAGCAGTTCTGGAAAACGTACGGTTCCTGGTTTTCGGAGTCGGATTGCCTGGTTGCGCACAACGCGCGCTTCGATTTGTCGGTGCTCTCGAAGACTCTGCAGGCCTACGGGCTCCCACGACCGATGGTCAAATACATCGATACCCAGATTGCGGCCAAAGCCTGCTTTCCTGCGCTCAATCGGTTCGGTCTTGAGCCTTTGTGCGAGTATCTGGACATCGAGCTCAACCATCACGAAGCCGGCAGCGACGCCAAAGCCTGCGCTCAGGTCTTTCTTGAAATGATCGCGATGGATATCCACCTGGATGACATCGTTCTGGACTATGATTTAAATGTCGACTGGGATGAACACGTTCCTTTTCAGGCGCATCTCTCCGAAAATTCCAAAGTCTTAAACGAGCTTCAGGCACTTTTGAGAGACATCACCGAAGACGGCATCATCGATCAGGACGAATTCGACCGCCTGGAGCAATGGATCAAGGACCACGCCGAATTTAAAGGACAGTTCCCGTACAACATCATCAAAAACGCGATCGACACGATCCTCGAAGACGGCATCATCGAACCTTCCGAGCTCGACTGGCTCTACGATATTTGCAAGAGCGGCATCGATCCCCTCTCCTCGCAGGCCAGAAACCGCGAGATCGATTTTAAAGACAAGCTCTTTTGCTTAACGGGAGAGTTCGATCTCGGATCAAAAGGCGATGCTGCGCTTCTCATTGCCAAAGCCGGTGGTCAAATCGCCGATGACGTTGTTCAAAAGCTCGATTATCTGATCGTAGGCGCCCAAGGCAACGGCGCCTGGCTCTGCCAAAACTTTGGAACCAAGATCAAGCGCGCTCTTGAATATCAGATGAAAGGTCTACCGATCCGCATCGTGGTCGAGAAAGACTTCATCGCGGCGTTAAAAGCGGCCAACATCGCGATCGAATGCAGCCAACCGGTGCCTCCAGAGGTCGAAGAAGAGCTCGATGCGCCTCAGGATACCCTGACCGATGACGATGAAATTCAGATTTCACCCGAAGAGCTGGCTGAGTACATTGAATCGGACACTGCAAAGCCAGAATCGGTCTCGCCTGTTGTGGAATCCGACATTGAATCCGATGTATCTGAGGAAGAAACCAGCAAGACGAAGAGGCGCAAGCGCCGCTTCAAGCGCGAATCGGTGGGCGTCCTCGAACTTTTGGCTTACTTAAAAGAAATCATCGCCGACGGCGTGGTCGATACATATGAATTGGAAGCTCTTGCCACCTGGATGGAAGAGCATCCGGAACTGGACGGCAAGTTCCCTTACAATTTAATCTTCTATGCTCTCGAAAAGATCCTGGAAGACAACGTCATCGAGCCTGAAGAACTCGTTTGGATATGCGAAATCTTTCAGACCTGCGTCAATCCCATCGAATCCTTACCCGAAGATCAGATCATCGGGATTAAAGGAAAGCTCTTCTGCCTAAGCGGTATTTTTAAGATCGGTCAACCGGACGAAATCATGCGCATGATCGTCCAGTTGGGCGGTGATGTCAAAGACGGCATCATGAAAAAGACCGACTACCTGGTGATCGGTGCCAGCAGCAACGAAAGCGTTGAAGACGGCAACTACGGTGTCAAAATCAAGCGCGCCATCGAATGGAAAGTCAAAGGCCAGCCGATCCGCATCATCTCTGAATCCGACTTAACCAAAGCCCTCGAGGCCGCCATCGAAGAGTAGGGAAGGTTATGGGTTATCTGCTCGCATTCGATATCGAGACGCCGAACCGGCATAACGATCGCATTTGCGAAATTGGGATCACGCTGCTCGAAGATGGAAAGGTGACCCTTTCTTCAGCGATGGTGATCGATCCGGAATGCGAGTTTGATGACTTCAACGTCGGGCTTCATGGGATTGCCCCTGAAGATGTTGAGGGTCGACAGAATTTTAAAGAGTTCTGGAACGAGTTCGGCCAGTATTTTATCAATGCCGATTACGTGATCGCCCACAACGCCCGCTTCGATTTGGCGGTTTTAGTCAAAACCCTGAGGGCTTACGGAGTGCCGAGCTTCAATCTTCACTATGTGGACACCCTTGCACTCGCGCGCTATTGCTTTCCTGAGCTGCCCAAACACGGTTTAAAGATGCTGGCTGAAGCTTTAGGGTTCGATTTGAACCAACACAGTGCCCAAAGCGACTCTGAGGTTTGCGCCAGGCTCTATTGCAAAGCGGCAGAGCAAGAGGTCAACATCGATCTCTTCACCAAACTCTACCCCTATGAACGCGAGGGCACCGGTTTACCCAAATGCGAGCCCTGCCCCAAACGATCGAAGACCTCATCTGCGCGCAGCAAAAAGCCGGAACCGATCCCCACACCGCAGGCTGAAATGTTGGAGGCACGGCCTGCAATCTCGATCAGTACGCATGAACCCTCTGTGAGCGTAAAAGCATCCTTTGCAGAGCCACCAGAAACGGCTCCTTCGACCGGATTTCGGTTTGCCAAGCCAAAAGCGAGCTTTTCTGTGCCTTCAACGCCCTCCGATGCGCCGGGGATGCGGTTTGCTCAGCCAAAAGCGAGTTTTTCTGTGCCCTCAGAGCACGCTTTCGATTCCTTTTCGAACCTCGATGATCTGGAAGCGATCCTCGGAAGGCCCGCATCTGTGGTTGAAACATCCGCTCCAGAGGTTGAACCGCCCGCTTCTGAGATAGAAGCCCCTGTTGCAGCGGCTGAATGTCCCGAAACTGAATCTCCCAACCTGAGCTCGAGGATTCGCAAACGCCGCAACAAGCGCGAACCGGTGGGCATCATCGAGCTTTTGGGTGGCTTAAAAGACATCATCGAAGACGGCGTGGTCGATCTCGACGAACTGGAAGTCTTAGCGGGTTGGATGGAGGAGCATCCCGAGCTCGAGAATCAGTTCCCCTATAATGTGATCGTCTATGCCCTCGAAAAGATCCTCGAAGACAACATCATCGAGCCCGAAGAACTCGAATGGATGTACGAAATCTTCAAAACCTGCGTGAACCCCGTTGAATCTCTCCCCGAAAACAGACGCCTGGCTTTTAAAGGCAAACTCTTCTGCATCGACAGCGATCTCTCGATCGGATCCAAAGATGAGATCGCGAGAAAAATCGTGCAGTTGGGCGGAGAAGTCAAAGATGGCGTCTTAAAAAAGACCGACTACCTGGTGATTGGTGCAGGCAGCAACGAAAATGTCGAAGACGGCAACTACGGCGTCAAAATCAAGCGCGCCATCGAATGGCTGGTCAAAGGCCAACCGATCCGCATCATCTGCGAATCGGATTTCATCGAAGCCCTCAGTGCGGCGAGTAAGGGGTAAAAAGGGATTATGGGATATCTCCTCGCATTCGATACAGAGACGGCCGATTTATTTCATACGCGGATTTGCGCGGTGGGGATGGTGAAGATCGAAGGCGGGCAGGTGACGGCGTTTTGGGATGAGTTGATCGATCCGGAATGCCGGTTTTGCGAGCGGAATATTGCGACGCATCACATCTGGCCTTCGATGGTGCGGGGGAAGCCGAATTTTAAGGCGTTTTGGGCAAAATACGGGGATCTGTTTTTAAACGCCGAGGCCCTGATTGCGCATGGGGCGGGCTCGGATTTATCGGCGCTCTCGAAGGTGATGCAGGCGTATCGGATCCCTCGAACGGTTGTGCCGTTTTTTGATACGAAGACCCTTTCGGAACGCTGCTTTCCCGAGCTGGGGCGGTACGGTTTAGAGGATCTCTCCGCGCATTTTGAAATCGAGCTCGACCATCACGAGGCGGGGAGCGACACCAAAGCCTGCGCGGCGATCTTTTGTTTGATGCAGTCGCGGGGTCTTTTGAAGGGCATCGCGCCGGCTCGCTACGATTTGGGCATCGATCGGTTAAAAAAGGGCTTTGTGCCCGAATTCATCGAAAGCTGCACGGGGGATTTGAACGATCTCCTGGAGATCCTGACGCGCATTGAAGCGAAAGGCGCCCTCGATGACGCGGAGTTTTCGCTTCTAAAACGCTGGATTGCGGAGCACCCGCAGTTTTCGGGGCAATTCCCCTACGACTGCATCCAAAAAGCGCTCGCATGCGATCCCAAAGAGGATCAAAGCGACGAGGCTTTGAGGGAGAAGCTGTTTCCCATCTGTAAAAGCTGCATCGATCCACTCGCTTTTCTGCCCGAAGTACGCGAGATTCCGTTTTTGGGGCGGCATTTTTGCCTTACAGGCGAGTTCGACTGCGGTCCAAAAGAAGAAGTGCAGCGTAAAATCGAGGCGAGGGGGGGCGCAGTGACGAAAAACCTACTCCCAGAAACCGACTGCCTGGTCATAGGCGCCCAAGGCAGCCCCCGCTGGGCCTATGGCCGCTATGGTTCAAAGTTAAAGCAAGCCCGTGAATGGCAATTGCAGGGAAGGAAGATTTGCATCGTGAGTGAGAAAGCCTTTTGGGAAGCGCTGAAGAAGACTGAACCCGTGGAAGAGACGGTGCCTGAAAACGCCCAGGCGATGAAAGCGCTCTTCATGAAGAGAGATGCCCATCTGCCTCCGGTTGAAGCAGGGGAGGAGGAGGTTGAAGAGCGCGCGAAAGCACCGAGTTTACAGGCCGAAGCGCTGAAAGCGATGTTTGCAAAGCGCGACGCGCAAACGAAGACGGAGTGACGAGAGAAAATCGAAGTTCAGGAAGGGGGAGGGAGAGCGGAAGCAGGCGGGATCCCGTTGGCTGCTCCTCAGGAAAGCCGGCTTTTGGCTGCAGTTCCCCTTTGATGACGCGCGAAGCCCGGATCCCCGGCATCAGCGGGGATGACTTCGGGCTCCTTTTTTCTGCATCAGATCCTGCTTTTTCAGTCTTCACCCCCGCAGCTCTTCACATCGATCTTGCAATCACCGTCCATATCTGCACATGCTCGAGCAGAAGCGGCAAACACCGATTTTTCAATGGAGAAATGCCGTCATGGGTTATTTGCTGGCCATCGATACGGAGACGCCGAATCCCTGGAACGACCGCGTTTGCGGGTTTGGATGGGCGAAGATCCTGGATCGAAAAATTGTGGAGCGGGGAGCGGTCCTGCTCGATCCGGAATGCCTGTTCTCGGGCAATTATGTGTTGATGCATCATATTTCTGAAGAGATGGTGCAGGGATTACCCCATTTTAAGGCGTTCTGGTCTGAATTTGAGTCCCTTTTTTATGGTGCAGATGCGGTGATGGCGCATGTTGCGGCCTTTCATCTGGACGTGCTTTCAAAATGTATTCGCGATTATGGATTCAAAGGGCGCGTGATCACGTTCATCGATACGCTCCATGTAGCGCGGGCAACGCTGAAGAGCCGGCCTTCATTTGCGCTGAGCGCACTGGCTGAGGAGTTTGGGATTGCACATGCGCCTCACGATCCTCAAAGCGATGCCGAAACCTGCGCCAGCGTCTTTTTAGCGCTCACAAAAGATCAACCCGTCCTCGATCGCTTTCTTTACGACTATGATTTGTCGGGTTGTCTGGAGATCAGGCGCCGGCGTGACTGGATCCCCCAAAAATCCTGGGGGGAATTGACCGAATATTGGGCGCTTTTGGCGGGCATTGCGGCCAAAACGCATGTAGAGCGCGCCGATTTTAAGCCTTTGGAAGACTGGCTGACCGGTCATGAGGACTGCAAAAAGAAATTCCCCTGCCGCGTGATCGATAAAGCGCTCCAGATCTGGGCCAAAAGGGGCGAAGGCGATCCTTCTGCAATGGAATGGATCCTCGATCTCTGCAAACGCTGCTTCGATCCCCTCTACGGGACGCCTCAAAGCGAGCAGATTGCCCTCAAAAATGCGCTCTTTTGCTTTACAGCGGACATCCGTAAGGGCGACCGCCTGCAAATCAGGGATCGCATCCGCAAAAGAGGCGGCTCTGCGCGGCTGAGGATCTCCCGAAACATTCGCTATCTGGTTCTGGGCGCCTTCTGCCTGCTCGATTGGCAAAAAAACAAGCTCGATCCTTTTGTCAAACAGATCCTCGAATTTCAGGCTCAGGGCGAAGCGATCGATTTTATCAGTGAAGAAACGCTCCTCGAACGTCTTGAAAAGAAATCGAAAATTCAAAAACTGGTTTTCCATCACGGCAAGCTGATTCAAAAGTCCGATGAGGAAGACTGAAAGGGCGCAGCGTAATCGGTAAAAGCCGAAACCCCGCAACAAAGCGGTGGAATTGGGGCTTTCAGGCTGCAAGGCGAGGTTAAAAACGATGGATGAAGAAGCACTTCCGCTGCCCGTCAGAATGGGTCTCTGGATTTATGTCTTAGGATTGATCGCTTACATGACCTTCTTTTGGATTGCGAGCGAATCGGTCGCTCACAAGCCAGAAAACATCGACCGTTGGAAAAAATGGCGCTTTTTTGTTGATGCTTTTGTCTTTGCAGGCGTCCTCTGGGTCTTCTTCCAGGGCTTTAAAGACGAAAGCGGCGAAGTCTTCCTCTATATCACAACCGGCGGCCTCATCGCTGCGCTCAGCTTCTATTTTGCCATGCGCAGTTACATCGGTCGATTGCGCCCTCTTGGCGCTGAAATGAAAAGCTGGGCCCGCTCATTCGGCGAACGCTGCGTTGGCGTCACCCTCTTGTCCGTCTGGCTCTACATTTACCTCGCCGCCGAGCCGGGCATCCATTTTATACACCCCGAAGACACCGCTCATTTTATCGTCTGGCCCGTCTTAAGCGCCCTCTGCACCCTTGCAGCTTTCAAAACGAAGTATTTTTTAACCCGCGCTTACGCCGCCGCCGCCGCGATCTTCTTTTTTATCGCGAGCATCGCCGTCTATGTGCTGTATTTTGTGGCTTGAGGCAAAGGGAGCCAGATCCGCTGCTGTGATCAGCAACCTTCAGGTCCTGGTTGAGAACAGAGAAGAGCCGTTTTTGAAGGTTGATAAACTTCTTTTCAGCCTTCATTAAATGGACTCCAAAAAAACGCTTGTTTTCGCCTTATCGCCGCCATTTTGTCATTGCTGCCCATCGCGATTGTGTCGGTTCATCAAAAAAGAGATCCCTCACCCCCGCCGCATCGACCCTCTACCCCCAAAAAATAGACCCCTCACCCTCAAAAAATGGACCCCTCACCCTCGATGCGTTGTGGATACGTCGCTTTGTGTTGCTCAGGGATACCAGCGCCATTGCGATGGGATCGCTGCGCAATGAGAACCGGATTCCAGGAATGGCGATGGGGGATTCATGAATGAAGCGGTGGGGGGCGGTGAGGGGCGAACGCGTTGCCGTTTACTCGAAGAGGAGGACCGCTGTGACGCCGTCGCCACCTTCGTGGGGGAGGCCGCGTCGGATTTCTTTGACGTAGGGGGATTTGGGCAGGTAGGAGCGGAGTTCGCGCTTTAAGGCGTTGGTGCCGTGGCCGTGGATGATGTAGGCGGCGTTGCGCTCACGGCTGGCGGTTTGATCCAAGAAGGCCTCGACGCGGTCGATCGCCTCGTCGGCGCGGAGACCCCGGACGTCGATCGTGTTGTCGGGCGCCATCGGGAGCGCTTTCTCCCATTGCTTTGAGGCATGCAAACCCTCGGCGTCGACCTGGATGCCCTTGTCGGGGAGTTTGGGCTCTTCCTTTTTCTTTTTGCTGTATTGCGCCCGCAGATCCTCTTGCTCTTCCTTTGCGCTGGCCCTGAGCCCCGCCTGAAGGCGAGCCTGCATCATCGCGTTTGGTCCGGGGGCCACGCCGCCTAACGGCTTGCCCTTCACGCGGATGTCGGCGAGCTCTACGCGGGTGGTGATGAGCCCTGCGCGCACCTGGCATCGGCCCTTGCTGTCGGGAAGCGAGACCAGCTCCGCATCGGTCCCCAGCGACACCACAAACACGCGCTTCCCCACCTGAAGCTGTGAGATCTCCGCCTGCGGTCCCGCCTCGGCCCGCTTGGTCTGCTCCAGACCCTCGAGCATCTGGGTGATGCCCTTCTCGATTTGACCCTGCTTGCGATCGAGCCAGGCGCTGTCGTTCGATTTCTCGATGAGCTGCCGCCGCATCTGTTTGACTTCATCGCGCAGTTTGCGGGCCTCGTCCAAAGCTTCGCTGCGTTCCCGGGCCAGTCCCTGTCGCAGGCGTTCCTTTAACTTGGCTTCGAGCTTCTCGGCTTCGCTGCGGGCGAGCTCAAGCTTGTGGCGTTCGGACTGCAGCATGCGGCGTTCGTTTTCTGCCTGGGCGGCTTCCGACTCCAGCCGGCGTATCACCTGTTCCAACTGGCGCTGCTCCGGACCCGCAAGCTCCGAGGCCCTCTGCACGATCCATTCGTCGAGCCCAAGCCGCCGCGCTGTGACCAGGGCCGAGCTTGCACCGGGCAGATCGAGGCTGAGCTTGAAGGTGGGCATATGCTTGTCGGCATCGAACCCCACGGCGCCATTGCGGAAGCGGTTATCCTCAAAGGGGAGCGCCTTCAGCGCCTCGTAGTGGGTGGTCACGAGCACAAAGGCGTCGCGATCCGCCAGCGACTCCAGGATCGCCTGCGCGAGGGCCGCACCCTGAAGCGGATCGGTCCCCACCACCAACTCGTCCAGCAACACGAGCGATCCCGGTTGCAATGCGTCGAAGATCGTCTTGATGTTGGCGATATGCCCGCTGAAGGTGGAATGCGCACCGTCCAGGCTCTGCTCGTCACCGATGTCGGTATAGACCCCCGGCACCAATGGCACCACGGATTCCGGCGCTGCGGGGATATGCAGACCCGCAAGGGCCATCAGGCACAGGATCCCCGTGGTCTTGAGCGCTACCGTCTTACCACCGGTGTTGGGCCCCGTGACCACCAGCACCCGCTGATCGAGGGAGAGGGAGATGTCGTTGGGCACCACCTTCACGCCACCCAGGCAAAGCAGGGGATGGCGCGCGGATCGCAGATGCAGCGGCTTTAACTCGGGATCGCGGTGCTTGGCGTTGAGATCGTACAGGATGGGCGCCGTCGCATCGAGCTCCTTGGAGAGCTGCCCCTTGGCGAATGCGAGATCGATCTGATCGAGTGCGGTCACCGAATGGCGGATTTGAATCGAAGCTTCGCCCACCTGGCGCGAGAGATCGGCCAGAATGCGACGGATCTCGCGATCGACTTCAGCCTGGGCCAAAAGCAGCTTGTTGTTTGCCTCCACCACCGGCTGCGGCTCAATGTAAACCGTGGCTCCCGATCCCGACCAGCCGTGAACGATGCCCGGCACATGGCGCTTATGCCCCGCGATGATCGGCAGCACGTAGCGATCCTCGCGGATCGTGTAGTAATCGTCCTGCAGCATGCCCTTCAGATCTTCGTCCTTGAGCATGCGATCGACGCGCTCCTTTAACTGATCGTGCAGGTTGTTCACCTTCGATCGCAGATACCCCAGATCCCCCGATGCCGAGTCGCTGATCTCACCGCGTTCATCGAAGGCGTCGAGCAGCTGGCGCGCAAGGCCGGGCAAGTCGGCCAGGTTTTCGGCCAGGCGAACCAGACCCGGACTGCGATCGATGAGGTTTGCAAAATAATTGCGAAGCCTCGCCGCCGTATCGAGATGCACGCCGATCGCCCTGAGATCCGCAGCCTCCAGAACGGATCCGCGCGCCGCCGCTCCTAAAAGCGGGGCAATGTCGGGAGGCTCACCCAATACGGGCACACCGCCACCCTCTATCAATTCGCGGGCTTCGGTGGTCAGCTGCAATCGCTGCCGGATCTCCGCTTCACTCTGTGCAAAGTCGAGGTTCAGGGCGAGGTGGGTCGCCACGGCGCCACTGCAATGTTCCGAAAGCCGCTCCAAAATGCGCGGCCATTCGAGATGCAATAAAGTTTTTGGGGGAATCTGTGGTTTCATCGTTCAACCTTTGCGGGCGACTTCAAATTTTTTGCCGGGCGGTCTTTTGCCCAACTGGGCGCCATCCTGCAAGCCTTCAGGCGACTTCTTTTTGAAGCCGTCTCCGCGGCGGCGGGTGCTTTGGGCGAAGCGAAGGAATGGAGGAGCATGGGCAGCCCGGACAGGCCCGCATCGGGATTCACCGCCGGCGTTGCGTTCACCCGTTTGTTTTGCGCTATGATTTCGGCCCGCTTGGGCGCAAATTACGCCGCAGTTGGAAAGGAAGAGGCCAAAATGCAAAAACAAAGGCCGCGCGTGCTGGTCAGTTGTTGTTTACTGGGCGATGGGTTCCGCTACGACGGTCAATCCAATCGCGTGGATTCGCTGGAGGCCCGCCTGGCGCCTTACGAGATATACCGCGTTTGCCCGGAGACCGAGTTCGGCATGCCCTGCCCCAGAATGGCGATCGATCTGGTCTGCGTAGGCGACAGCGTGGAACTCTGGACTAGGGATCGGGGCCGCGATCTGACGGAATCCATGAGAAAGCTTTGCGAAGAGCGCGTAGCGAGGCTGCCCGATTTAGACGCCGCCATCTTAAAATCCGAGTCGCCCTCCTGCGGACAACATAATTGTAAGCGATCGAACTTTGCAGGGCAGCTCATCGATGAGCTGGGAGATGGTTATCTGGTCGAAGCCCTTCACCGTCAAAGACCCGATCTTGCGCTGTTCGATGAGCATACGATCCAGAATTTCGCGGAGTTTGAAGCGGAGCTGCGCCATTCGTTCATGAAACGCACCGAGCGTTAAAAGAGGCCCGTCGCCCCCGGTTTTTCAAGGCACCGTCTTTACAAATTCAAGGTTGCCCCCCTTTTTTTGATTTGCCCCATGCCACCCTCGCGATCACCCCGCAGTTTTGCAGGTGACCGCCTTCTGCAAAGGCCTGCCCCAGGGCAGCAGCCCAGGAGAGAGCCATGTTGAACGCTTTACCGTTGATGCAGATTTTAGAAGAAGGATCCGATGCCTGCCTGTTGCAAGGGTTTTCCAAAGAGGCCCTCTATTCAGACGAGGATTTCGTGGCCGCCGCCCAATCGAAGCTGGTGGACGAGCGATCCTTCTGCATGTCTCACGCAAGGCAGCTTTCACAGGAGGCGGCCTTCGAGGCGCATTGCGCGATGAAGGAGATTCTGCAGGCCCTCGATCTGAGCGATCATCCCTATGAACTCTATTGCATAGAGGACGACTGGCAGCCGCCGCAGATGCACGACTGTTGGCGCATTTGCATCGCGTGGCCTGCGGAGCGATGGGAGCGATTGCAGGGGGCGGCGCTCGTGGCGGGTCTTTGCAGTGCGGTGATTCAGAGTCGCATGACCTGGAGCCGGGACGCGAGAACGCTGTTTGAGATGGGGCTTCTGGGGGGGGAGAGCGGAAACGGGCTTCATCCGGAACTCTTTGCAGAGAACCGCGACGCCATTCAGCGCTGCAGGCTGGAGCGTTACGTCAAGACTTTTGCAGCAGACCGGATGGCGCTGGAGGTCACGGGCGATCTCCTGGGCATGTTGAACCTTTTGTGGAGCGAGGCTGCGGGCTGTGCGGTCAATGCCTGCGTCAACGACATCGGCGATTACGAGGCTGTGGCGCAAGCGCTCTGTTCGGAATTTTTGCAGAACGGGTTTCTTCTCGAAGAGGCGGTTCATCCGGGGCTGCGGCTTTACGCCCTCATCGCATATGCGAAGACTGCGGAGGGGGGGCGGTATTCTCACTGGCCCGATGCGCACGAAAGCGTGGAGGCTTTAAACCAGAGTCTGGCGACGTTGCTCTCTGCGGCAACGGTCTGTCCCAGGGGGGCTGCCGAAGCGGGCGAAAAGGAGGATCTCGATCGCTTTGCCCTCGCTGCATCGGTGCTCATCGCTTATTGCGACGGGAACTTCGCTGACGAAGAGGCGCAGGTGATCGAATCGATCTACTGCATCCTCTTTCAAGACTACCGGGCTGCGTTCAAGCTCGACGAGGCCTTCCGCATCTTACGGATGCTTTCGCCGAACGTGCGCCGCATGACGATGGCCGAATCCGACCGTTTGTGGATGCGCCTGTGGCAGGTGATCCGTTCAGACGGCGAATTCCAGAAAATGGAGCTGCAGGCGCTTCAGCGACTGGGCGACTTGGTGGGGCAGAGGGAGCGGTGGATGCGGCTTTTTGCCGTCTATGCGCAGAGGATCCCCGATGCGCAGTTGCCCGAAGGGACCACAAGGGAAAGCCTCCTCGATCCGGTGCCGCCCGCAAGGGATCCATTGGTGGCGCTGCGCGAAGCGCTGTTTAAGATGGCGGAGCAAAAGGCCAGAAGCCAGACGGCGACGGCTTTGTTAAACGGCGCTGTCAAAAAAGGCGTGCAGATCGCTTACGACCAGGAGGGCGACGAATGGAGCGACGCTTATGAGGAGACCGACGCAGAGCGCGTGATCGAGGACTGGTCGTCGGAGGAGAATCGCGCAAAGGCCGAACAAGCGATCATCGATTCGGAGGCGAGGGACGCAATCTCGCTCTATTGCGAACAGCTCTGCCGCTGGGGTTTTGAAAAGACGTCTCTGGAGCGGCTGCTGCGGACCATGGGCCTGACATACGATCAGAAAGAGATGGGGCTCGTCAGGCTCTTAAAGTATTTTAAGGACTATCAGATAGAGGCGACGCCGCCGATCACGCGCAATCTTTCGCTTTCGGAAGAGATCACCCTGAGGGCGCTCGCCCATGTGGACGAGATCAAAAAGAAGCGCGCAAAGAAGCCCATCGATTCGGCGACTGCGCTCTTAATCCGCGCCTTTAAGCGTCTGCAATCCACCCAAATCAACGGAGACGGGCGATCGAGGACCGTGCGATGCCGCGAACGCAGAGGGAAGCTGGTCGATCTCTTCGCGTTAAACGCGGTGAAAGAGGGGCGGGCCGAGCAGCTGATCCTGCATCTCTGCGCGAATCAGAAGGTGGAGCTCGTAAGCCCCCGCGAATGTGGCGAGTTGAAGCAGGCGCGCAAGCTCTCGCTCGATCTCGAAGAATTGTATCGGCAGGCGCGCTTAAACCTCGATGAGACCGGTCACACGGATTTGTATGTGGGCAGCCTGTTCCTTACGGGGCAAGTGGAGGGATACGGCTACAGCGCACCGCTCGCCCTCTATCCGGTCGCCATTCAAAAGGAATCCGGGGCGAGCAGCGGTTTTGTGATCGAGCGGACTGAAGAGGATCCCGAGGTCAACTTTGCGCTTTTGCGGATGATTGCGGGGCGCATGAAGGGGGGCTTCGAGTTAAAGCCGGCGATCGAAGAAAAGCTCAGCGATGCGCTCCTCCAGGGTGAGCCGGCTCTGCAGGAGGCGATCCGCGAGCTCGGGCTGATCCGCAAGAAAGACGAGGAGCCCACGGGCGAGTTCCCCGCAAGCGACGGGATAGGAGGGGAGGCCCATGGCGCCCTGATCTCATTGATCCAGCGTGCGCCGTTCGATGAGGACGGCCGCTGCACATGGGGGCGGATTGAGCCCTGCCTGGTGATCGGGATCTTTTCACAGTCCCTGAGTGAGATGTTGCGCGAGTACGGCGAGATCATCGATGCGCTGGAATCGGGGGAGCAGAGTTCGACCGAAATTCTGGGCAGCATCGAAACGCTGTTGCCCGCAGATCTGCGATCGGCGTTATGGGCCGAAAAGGGCAACGTCATCCGGGCCGAGCATTCGAAAGTGAGCGAAAAGCGCGCATGGCCGCTGGTGGATCTCGATCCCAGTCAGCGGATTGCGCTGATGGCCGCAGGCAGGGAACCCGCAATGGTCATCGATGGACCGCCGGGCACGGGCAAGAGCCAGGTGATCGTCGGGATTGTGCTCGATGCCCTCGAGAAGGGTCAGACAGTCGCCGTGTTAAGCGACAAGCGCGCAGCGATCGATGTGGTGGGCGACCGCTTACAAAAATGGGGCTTCGGCGACAGCTGTGCAATCGTCCATCACTGCGAGAAGGATCGCAACGCCCTCTACGCAAAGATCGCGTCCCGCATGGCCTCCGCAAACAGCCTCCCGCCACAGCTGCCGACAAAGGAGGCGATCGCCGACAGTCAAAAGCTATGTGAGCGGATGGTGAAGGTGCTCGACGATCGCTGCCAGCTGCTCGGATGCAAAGACGAACAACATCAGCTGAGCCTCAGCCATTACGCCCAGTATGATGCAGCCCTGATCCGCAAATGGGATCGCAAGGGAGCGAATTCGCAAAAGGCTGTTGGACAGGAATCCGCCAATCCTGAGGATTCGCAAAAGGCCTATGGCAAGCTCTTTTCCAATGTTTCTTCTAAAGGAATCCTGCAAACACCGGAGCAACTTCAATCCAACGAATTGAAAGCATTGGCTGCTGTGGAGCCTGCGCAATTGAAACCATTGATGCAGGCCCTGAAGAGAGCTTACGACTATGCCCCCGAATTGGAACGATCGGGTTATCTGCGTTCCTGCTTAAAGGGGCCCTTTGAAGAAAAACGTGATCAGGGCCTGATCGCATTCTTCGACCGCTGCGAGCCCTGCCTCGATGCCTTTTCGGCAATGCGCGAGATTGCATTGATGGATGAGCCGAACCTTTTGCCCAATCCTGGGGATTACACAGAGGACGATCCAGAGGCCGATCTCAAACGCTGGTTTAAATTTTACACCCAGTTTAAGGAGACCGAGTTTGTGCGCTCCAAGATGATCGCCCCATGGCGCGAAGCTGTGGAATGCGCCGGTGATCTGAAAGAGATCGGCGACCATTTCTGGCGATTCTTTTTACCGCGCTACTGGTCAACCAAGAAGCGCCTGCGAAACTGGATGAAAGCGCATCTCCTGGGCGAACCCTTCCCTCAAAACTGCACGGATTACGGCGCGATGGTGGAAGAGGGGATGCGTTATATCGCGTTCCAGAAAGCGCTCGTGCAGGGCTTTAACAAGGATCTGCGCGATTCGATGTACCCCGTTAAAGAGGCGATCCTGAAGGCGGCCGAAACCGAAGATCGTTTTCGGAAGATGCTTCTAAACAGCGAGTCTTCGCTCGACTGCGTGCGGAGCCTGGTTTGCCAATGGTGCGCCTTGCCCGATCTCTCTGCAAATCTTCTTGGCAAAGAGGGCCCCTTGATCTGGAGCCTGCGCGCGCTGCAACTCTGGAACGAAAAGAATCTGAAGGATCTCTCGAAGATCCATGGTTCTTTGGAGCCGCTTTACAGCGAAAGCCCTCTCGGGACCCTCGACTATATGGCGCAGGAGATCAAACGCCTCGAGGGGCAGGTTTGCGGATGGCGGCGATTGCGGCTGGTGGAAGACTTAAAGCACCGCGGATTGCTCGGGATTGAAAAGCCGGAGCCCAGGGCTCACCGCACAGAAGCGCAGAAACGCTACGAGGCCCTCTATAAGGAGTCTGCAAAGAAATCGCGTCACATGCCGCTTCGGAAGATGGTCAAAGCCTATGCGCGGGATGGGTTGCTCGACGTGCTGCCCTGCTGGCTGATGTCGCCGGAATCGATGGTCTCCCTCTTCCCCCGTGCGCCCGTATTCGATCTGGTGATCGTAGACGAGGCCTCGCAGGCCACCGTATCCTCGTCCTTGCCCGCATTGATGCGCGCAAAGCGCGTCGTGATCGCCGGAGATGACAAACAGATGCCGCCTTCGAGCTTCTTTAGTGCGGGGATTAAGGAAGACGAGTTCGATCGCACTGAAGACGAAGCTTCCGCCTGCGAAGTGTTCGACTCCGAGAGCCTGCTCACATTGGCCCGTTCGAGAGTGAGCCACACAAGGCTTTCGTGGCATTACAGAAGTCAGCATCAGAGCCTGATCGCCTTCTCCAACTATGCCTGCTACGAAGGCGGACTGATGACGATCCCCGCTCCCGTAAAGGCGGCGATTGAGGATCACCGGCCCGCAGATGATCCCGAAAGGACGCTCCGTTTTGTAAAGGTTGAGAACGCCAGTTACAAAGAGGGCGTAAATGAGATGGAAGCCGCAAAGATGGCTCAGCTCATGGCGGAGTCTTTCGATCTGCACCCCAAAGAGACGGTCGGCATCATCACCTTCAACGACAAGCAGCGTCAGGCCGTTGAGCGCGCAATCGACGACTTGATGAGGATCGATGAGGGCTTTGCTCTGCAATACAACCAAAGGACGAGCGAGGACACGCCGCCCGATGCCCGACCCTTCGTCAAGAACATCGAGAACGTGCAGGGCGATGAGCGAGACGCGATCTTCTTCTCACTGGGTCACTGCGCCGTTCAGTTAAAGGGGAGCAATCAGAAGCGGGTGCCCGCACGCTTCGGCCCAATCGGTCAGAAAGGCGGGGAGCGCCGCTTAAACGTCGCGATCTCGCGGGCGAAATACCGATGCACCGTGGTTTGCTCGTTTAACCCAGAGGAACTTCAGCTCGCCAACGTGAAGAACCTCGGTCCCGAATTCCTGCGCTTGTTCGTCGAATATATGTACGCCGCCGCCCATGACGACGAAATCCGATCGCAGGGGGCCTTAAACGATGCCTTAATGCAGGCACAACTGCAGGGCGGCTCGATCGCCTGTCCCTTCAATCCCAAGGTTGAGTTACCCGGCGACGTCGATCTCTCCACCCAACTCTACGAATCCATCGAACCCATGGGTTACCGGATCGAGAAAGACGTCGGTATCGGATCCTTCACGATCCCCCTGGTGCTCACAAAGCCGGGAGAAGCGCCGATCGCCGTGCTCATTCAGGACGACAAACAGCCGGACAGCTACGATGCGAACGTTCACCGGCCTTTGCAACTGAAGCAAAAGGGCTGGCGCGTGCTCCAGACCAACGCCGTAGAATGGCTGATGGAGAAGGATCGCGTGATCGCGTCGATCGCAAACGGCAGCTTCGATAAAATGGAATCCTGTGACGATTTACAGCTGGCGCTCTCTTGACTCGAAACCCAAAATTGTGAATCTTGCGAAATTCTTAAATGGGGGAGAAGGCTCTGAAGAGCGATCGACAAAGACGCAGGGATTGAGGAGAGCAAACTCTTGGCTCTGATCCCAATCCTGCGAATTGAGCGGCGAATGATTCTCGATGAAAATTCAATTCGATGGATTGGTAAATCGCGATGAGAAAGGCGATCAATGATCGGACGGATTGATCAGATGTGGATCGAAGGTGATCGCGTTAAACGGCCGGATTGAATCAATGACGCCAAAAGGCGTTGAACGGAACTGAACGGATTGCAAAACAGCTTTTGTGCAGTCGATGCGCAATTGGATGAGTTGAATGAATGCTGATCAATGGCGATCGAAGCATTTCGCGTGAATGGCGAAAACCTGCGTAAACGCTGCCTTGCAAATGAACGGATAAAATCACTGCGCTTGAAAAGGATATGCTGATGACCAAAGATTTGAAAGGGAGTCTGAAACCGATGCTGCGCTTTGCGCTCTGCTGCAAAATGGCGCTCCTCTTCTGTCTCGCCTTGTGGGGCTGTGAAGGGGAAGAGGGCGAGGTTGAACTGCCCGTTCTTCACGATACGGCAGTGAGCGCCGATGGCTCGGTTTCCGATGCTCATGTTCAGGACAGCATCGTGGTCGAGCTCGATCCTCGAGTGAACAGCTTGCGACCGAACCGGGGATCGGTGAGCGAAGAAACGGAAGTCCTGATCATCGGCCAGGATTTTGAAGAGGGCATGACCGTGAGATTCGGCAGCGCCCTCTCGCCCGCCAATGTGGTAGAGAGCACAAACCATTTGCGCGTCAAGGCACCCTCTGGTCAATCCGCCGGTGATGTGGACGTCGTGATCCAATGGCCCAACCAATCCGAGCCCATCGTCTTAAAGTCTGCCTTCCATTACTACGTACCCGTAGAAATTGAAGAGATGTCGCCCAACCGGGGCCCCGCAAAGGGCGGGACTGCGTTTACGATCACGGGCAGCGGTTTCATCAGTTCGACCACTGTGCGGATCGGCGGCAAGAACGCCTCCTCAATCAAAATTGATGAAGAGGGGCGATCGATCACCGGTTTGACACCAGCGGGAGAAGGCGTGGTCGACGTCGCAGTCCAAAACGAAAACGGCGCAGTCCGGTTAAACGGCGGCTTCACCTACACCGAACCTCTCCTGATTGCCGACTGGACCCCCCAATGGTCGCCCACAAGCGGCGGAGCTGAGATCACCATCAACGGCATCGGCCTCTCAAGCGATTCGATTGTGCAACTGGGCGGCATCGAGGCTTCAGACATTTCTTCGGAATTGGAAAGGACGGTCTTAAGGTTCAAAACCCCTGCTCACGATGCGGGCATGGTCGATCTGCAGGTTTTCAACAGAAACGGCACTTTCACAAAAGAGGATGCGCTGCTCTACGTCGATCCGGAGAATCCGGCATTTGACGTACAAAGCCTGCTCCCCAATCGATTCATAAAGCGGGGCGGTACCTCCTTCGTGATCGGCGGATCGGGCTTTTTGGAAGATGTAAAGGTCACAGTCGACGGGCAAGAGATCCTCTGCACGAGAAAGGCCTGCAGCGAGACCTGCTGTTCCATTTTATCCTGCATGGCCCCGCCGCACGCTTTGGGGCAAGTCGCCGTGATTGTGGAGCAGGGCGGTCAGCGCCGTTCCCTCGATGCCGTCTATTACGAAGATGTCGACGTCTATTCGATCACCCCAGATCACGGATCGATTGCAGGCGGAACACTTATCGTTCTTCAGGGCCGCGGATTCGACGAAACCCTGCAGGGGAGCTTAGGCGGAATCGCGCTTCAACAGATCCAGGTGGAATCGAGCGAGCGCGCAACCGCGAGGACTCCAAAGAACGCACTCGGCAGCGCCGAATTAAGGCTCTGGACTGAGCAGGACAGCATGCTCGAGCCCGACGCATATACGTACATTACGCCCTACAGCTATTACGCCGGCCCCTTTGGGGAGCCGATTGAATGGACCGTCAACGTCAGCGTGCGCGACAATTACACGAATCGGCCATTGGTGGGGGCTACGGTCATCGCCAGTCACCCCGATCGGCCGGAAGAGCGCCTGTTGAAGACCACCGATGAAAACGGTCTGGTGACTTTCTCGGAGTTCGATCTGCCCAATCCCGTGCAACTGGTGGCGGCCATGACCGACTATTCCGTGGAGTCGTTCGAACGGATAACGAGCGAGAACCTGTCGCTCTTCTTGGATCCCTTTAACCCGGAGATCCCCGATCCGCCGAATCCCAATCCTCAGGGTGGCGGAGAAGGCGATCCACCGAAACCCACCACTGCAACCATTAAGGGCTATCTCCACGGCATGGAAGACTGGCCAAAGCCCATAGAGCCCGGCTGGCAGATGGCGGCCTTTATCGAAACCAGCCATACGAGTCCATACAACCGCACGGGCCTCCCCAATCCCGGCCCATATGGGATCCTCTTCAGCGACGGCCCCTTCTCAATCACCAGTCGTGGCGGGCAGCTCGCGGTGGTCGCCGTCGTAGGTTACGTTCAAACCGAAATGCTCACCAAATACCAGAACAACATCATCAACTATTGGACCATGCGCCGCTCGGTGGTCCCCGTCGCAATGGGCCTCTCGCGCTATCGCTCCCTCAGCCTCGGATCCGTATTGACCGACGTCGAAATCACCCTCGATCAGGCGATGGATCTAGACCTGCCCTTGAATCTGAAGGATCCCCCGGGCTCCGGCCAGGACGCGCCTTCGTTGAATACCGTAGATGGCTATCTCGACTTATCCGCCGACGGCTACATCGAGCTCGGATCCGTCTCCGGTCAATCCGAATCATTGGCGCTGCGCCATCTGCCCGATCTTTCGCAATGGCCCGACGATGCGCATTACTACTTCGAAGCCCTCGCGCATCCAGCCGCTTCTACGTACGCGCTGCCCTACAGCTATTCGTTCTATACCGCGCATCGGTTTGATCCCGTGGAAGGCATTTCCATCGGTCCTTTCGCTCCGACGGTTGCCTTCACATCGCCTCTCTCCGGAAGTCCGATTTCGGCCGATCGCCTCCTGGCCTGGGAGTTTCATCGCACCGCAAACGGAACACCCTGTGAGCCCGCCGATGTGCTTTACCTGGTCGTGCGCAACGATATGGGGAAGACCATCTGGACACATTTCGCTCCTGGCACAGAGACCTCCTATGCGCTCCCCGCGTTTCCGGCCGATTTGGAAGGGACCGGTCTCTCGGATGGCTACATGTACATGACGTTGTACGCGATGATCCTGAAGCGCCCCTTCGATTACGCCCAATTCCGCATCAACGATCTGAGCTACGATGACCGATCCTCCTACAGCGTGCAACAGATGAGCTTCTATGGATCCGAACAGGAGAAGAACTACGAGCGGTTGCCCTAAAGGCGCCGCTCAAATGGCGGGATTCGCAAATGAGGGCAGGGGGGCTGTGCGCCAGACGCGCGGATTGCAAAGAAGGGTGAGGGGAGGCATTTAAAAAAAGAGCCGCTTTCAGCGGCGGCTCTTCGGGAGATCTCTCAGTTGTCGCGGTGTTACGTCGATGCCCCGCAGGCGATCGGCTTCGTCTTTCATCCTTTGGGCTTTGGCCTTGTTGCCCTGCCTGCGCAAGAAATCGCCATAGCGCAAATAGAGCGCGGGGTTTGCGGGATATTCCTTCAACATCTGCTCATAGATGCCCTGGGCTCTCTCCCTTTGTCCCACGTTTTCGCAGATGTCGGCCAGCTGCAGCCGGTGCATCGCCTCATATGGATAGGCGTTGACCAGTATCTCCTGGTGATGAAGCGCTTCTGGATCGCGCCTCAATGCCCGCAGCCCCGCAACCAGCGCTTCTCGATCGGTATGGTTGAGCGGCGTCTTTTCATCGATCTGCAGCATGCGGGTGACCGCCGTATCGCCGCCCGTCTCTGCTTCGAGTTGCGCGAGACGGTTGAGCAGCCTCATGCGCGATTCGCCCAGTTGGAACAAATGCCGCAGCACCCTCACTTCCGTATCCGGCTCCGCTTCCTGATCGAGGTAGCAGTCGTACAGCGCACGGTGATCGATTAAGCTGCTCTCCTGATCGAGCTTCCCCGTACGCTCCGCCTTTAAGAAGGCCTCCTCTGCAAGGTCACATCGCTTTTGGTCGAGTTGCTGCTGCCCGAGCCCACGGCTTACAGCCGCCATCTGGGATTGAAAATCGACTCCCTCAGGCGCCATCGCATCGGCCAGGTCAAAGAAATCGAGCGCCTGCCGGTATTCACCGTGACCGAGCGCATTGCGACCGAGCTTTGCATAGTGATCGTACGAAGCCGAGCAACCGGCCAGAATCCCTAAAAATGCGGCAATCAGACGTTTCATGTGGCGCAAAATAAAGGCAAAGGCATTTTTCGCCAACAAAGATTTGCATAAAGGGCCGAGTTGGTTGACTTTACGACGCGGCGCCATTATTGAACGCCAGATTTTACTCAAACATGGGGAGTCCAGCTCAACTTGGAAGAACGCAGAAGGATTAATCACCAAATCCGCATCCCTCAAATCATGGTCATCGGGCCCGAAGGCGAAGCGCTCGGCGTGATGTCACCGGATGAGGGTCGTCGTCTGGCCTTTGAAAAAGGTCTCGATCTCGTCGAAGTGTCGCCCAACACGCGACCGCCCGTATGCCGCATCATGGACTACGGGAAGTTCCGTTACGAACAGCGCAAGAAGCAAAAGAAGCCCCATTGCGCCCAAACCAAGATCCTGAAGCTGCGGCCAAAGACCGATCCGCACGATCTCGAAACCAAGCTGCGCCACGCAAGGCGGTTTCTGGATGCCGGCGATCGCGTCCGCTTTGTGGTGCGTATGCGCGGCCGTGAGCGCGCCGTGACCGAGCGTTGGATCAAGCTCCTGAACGAGCTCATGGAACAACTCGCCGACGTGGGCATCGTCACCACCGCACCCATGCTCGAAGGCGGCGGTGTGACGGCAACCGTTGAACCCAAACCCCGCGCACCCGGCGATCCCGAAAGGCCCCCGCGCCCCGTCACCACCTCAATCGACGAAGACATCGACGACGATGACGATGATTTTGAGGATGACGACGACGATGATGATGACGACGATGACGATGAAGCGTAAGTCGCCCAATCTCCCCACCGCCCTCTAAAAGCGATCCCCCAATCCCCCCACATCCCCAAAAACTCAAAGCCCGCCTCCATGCAAACGCGCGGATTCGGAAACGCGTGCCTGTGGTGTATTTATGAATCCGCAGGATGGGGGAGTGCGTATGGTGGAGTCGTTGGGCAATCTCTGGATTTGATGAGATCGCTCTGTGGAATAACGGTGCCAAATTGCGGGATTGGGGAATGATCGTCGTATGTGCGTTGGGCAATTCCACAGATTGGAAAGAATAACCGCTGCGGTCGATTCGCTATTCGCTCACTTGGTATGGATGCTGTGTTTGCATATTGCACCAATCCCGCCGATTGAAAATCACCCTCCGCTTACCCTCTCGCATCTTCTGCCAATTGCATCTGCATCCGCAGGGCACACCATAAACAAACCGCCGTCATCAGAAACAGGGGCGCATAGGCACCCCACCATATGGGACAAAAGCCGGCACGGGCGTTTAACTCACCTGCGCGAAACAAACCGTATGCAAAGGCGATGAGGCCGACCGATCCCAGTAACGCGCGGATTCCCCCATAAGAGGCCCCAAGGATCGCGCCAAGAAGGCTCCATATGAAGGCGAGGGCAGGCATCGCGATCCGACGGTGATAGATAAAGCGGTGATGCAGCGATCGATCGAGCTCAGCAGACGGCGTTGCGTTGGGCGGTCCAAAGGCTTTGAGCTTTTTTTGCGCGCTTACAGCATCGGCGTTTAAGGCGACTCTGCCCACATGAGCCTGCAGCGCCGATCCGTAGATCCAGGCCTCTTTTAAAACGAGCCGTTCGCCCTCAAGCCGGATCGCCTCTGCCCGGATCACCGTGGGATAAGGCTTTGCCCCATCGACGAAGATCACCTCATTTGCGCCGTTTACGGGTTCCGTCTGAAAGAGCATCGCGCCATTCGAAAACAAATGCTCACCCGGCGACGAGAACTCCCGCTGCAAGGCGTCGATTAAAATGGACTGCACATGCGAGAGACTTCTGGGAACGGCGGATTGGGCAGCAAAGAGCCCAAAGGCTGAAAGCAATCCTCCGAGTAGCGCAGCCGGCAGGAACAAGACCGCCGGCCGATGCCCCAGCATCTGAAATGCGAGCAGAGCGCCCTCCTGCCGAAGGCGTCCATAAGCGAGTCCCGATGCGAGAGCCCCCGTCAAAGGCAGCGCCGCTTCGCAAAGGGCCACCGCCCCCCACATCGCAATCCCGAGCTTTGAAAAACCGCTCACCTGACGCCAGAGATCGCGCAGCGGGATCAGCTGGATCGCCATCCAGAGCCCCCAAAGCAGGAGCGCACATAAAAAACAAATCCACAAAAGGGATCGGCCCATGCGGCGGATAAAGAAAAAAGGTGTCAACGGGAATGAAGGGAAGAGGCGGGTTTAAAGAGAGGCCTGAGGCCTGGGGCTTTGCAATCAGTCGGCTGAGAGGTTGCGTTCGAGGAAGTTCAGGAAATCCTGGAGCCCCAGGTTATCGGCGCTCTCGCGGAGTTTTTGCAATCCTTTGACTTCGACCTGGCGGATGCGCTCGCGGGTGAGGTTGAGAATTTCGCCCACCTCTTCGAGGGTGATGCCGCCGCGATCAGCGACGTCGAGCGCGCAGGTCTCCTGCATTTCCCAAACCTCGAGGTCGGGGAAGTTGAGTTTGATGGAACCCGTTTCGGGGTTGACGTCGAGATAGAGGTGATGCTTGCAGGCGACGTAAGGGCAAGGGCGCATGCCGTGAACGCATTGCTCGCGGTTGTGCGGCCGATCGTACATCACGGTTTTGAGCTCTTCAGCGAGGGCGAGCTCTTCGCGGCTTAAACGTCGGGTGGCGATGGTGCGCGAACTGCGGCGTCCTTTTTTACCGGGGCTTCGGCGTTCTCTGCGGCGCTCTTTATGGCGGGATTCCGGCAACGCCTCTGTGTTGCCCAGGGGGGCTTCAGTGGGATCCATATCTGCTGACTTCAATCGCTTCCCTCGTTCTTCGCAATCGGCTGCATTTTTGGCCGAGGCGCGGGCGCAAACGGATTGTATCCGCAACGCTCAAAGCGGTTAGAGAACTATCACAGCGGGAATTGAAGGGTCAACGCCGAAATCTACCACCGCCCCGAGGGAGAACTCAAAATTTTGCCTCAGATATTTCAAAAATAGCTGTGATTTTAGGCAGATGCGCGTTGGCGGGTGATTTTTAAAGGGGGACGATAAATTTTGATGCGGTTTCAGGATGCGCTCCGGGGACCCTGATATTGGTCGCGACCCTGGTTTTTGGCCTGATACAATCGCTCGTCGGCCGTCTTAAAGAGCGCCTCTGCGGTTTTGGCATCGCCGGGGTAAAGCCCGCAGCCGATCGAGAGGGTGATGCCGAGCCTTGCGCGCACCTGGGTGATGATCCGTTCTGCCACCTTCGACGCAGCCTCCGCGCCGCCATCGAACAGCAGGATCGCGAATTCATCTCCGCCGTAGCGCGCAAAGAGATCCTCGCTCCGCAGCTGCGACTGCGCCACTTTCGCCAGACCCCGCAACATCCAGTCGCCCTGAGCGTGCCCCTGCCGGTCGTTGATCTCCTTAAAGTGATCCACATCGAGGATCAAAAGGGCGATGGGTCTCTGCTCCGAGAGCGCGAGGGCCAAATCCTGGTCGAGCCTGCGGCGGTTGAAGGCGCCCGTGAGCGGATCGCGCGTCGCGAGCTCGTGCTGCAGAGCGAGCAGGTTCAGGTTCTCCCAGATGAGCGCCGTCTGATCGACGAAGAAATGCAGCTGATCGATGCGCTCCTGGGTGATCGAGCAGACGCCGGGCTGAGCCGAGAAATAATCGTCGGCCAGGAGGAACCCGAGGAGGCATTGGTGAGCCCAGAGGGGCGCGAGCACGCATTCGCCGTTGGAACCGAGCGTGGCCAGCTGGGGATTTTTGAGACCCTCGTGCAAAAGATGCAGCGGCTGATGGTGCTCGATGGCGCGTACGATCTCATCCTCTTCTTGGGGCCAGGGGATGTGGATTTGGCGCACCTTTTGGGCGAGCGGCGAATCCTGGAGATCGCTTTGGAGGATCTGCTCGATGGTGGGGTTTTCGCGATCGAGATCGCCCCAGATGCGGCGGGCTTCGGAGGCATCGAGGGGGCCGATTGCGGCGTCGCCGTCGAAGGCGTGGGCGTCCGCGTCGTAACGAAACAAAATGGCGCGGTTGAAGCTCAGGCAGGATCCGGTCGTGATGCCCGAGAGCATGGCGTAGAGCGCTTTGCTCGTCTGATTGGTGGTCAGCATGAAGGTGGTCAGCTGCTGCAGGGTCGCCGTGATGCTCGCAACCGACGAGAGCTTCCAGATCACCTGACCGAGAGAGGCGTGCGAGAAGATTTTGGGCAAAAGCTGGCCCAGAATCGGCTCTAAAATCGATCCGGAGGCTTCGGGCAAGAGGGGACCGAGCGCTTCGCCCTGGAGGGTGACGCTGTGGGATTCGGCCCTGAAGGTGACGCTGCTGTCTTTGGCGCGGGGATCGATGCGCGATTTGGGGCTCACGACGAGTTTGGCGTCGCTCTGGGCCGCCTTGATGAGGGCCGCGGCGCCGTAACGCATGGGGCCGTTTGCGGGAAGCGCGATGTCGAGCGCGATGGGGCAGGGCAAAAATCGCAGGAGCGTCTGAACCGTGGGTTCGATGTAAGCGCATTGCGCCGCGCGGCAGATTTCTTCCGGGAAGGGCAAGGTTTGTGACATCGGGCGCTTTCCTTACTGTGAGGTTTTGGGAGCATACGGCCGATTGCGGGTTTTTCTCAACTGCAAGCGGAGGGTTTTTTGGACCGGTCAGCCGGATCCGTTCTTTGGAGCAACTCTCGCCAAGAAATCTGGCAAAAACTGCTTCTTTGTTGGATCTCTGGCCGGGAAAACAGGCGCCGGAGCCTCCGATGACCGTGGTTGGGCAAGAAATCTGTTAAAGAACGCTTCTTCATAGGATCTCCTGGTAAGAAATCTGGCAAAGAACGCTACTTCATAGGATCTCCTGGCAAGAAATCTGCTAAAGAACGCTTCTTTGTTGAATCTCCTGGCGGGAAAAGAGGCATCGGAGGCTCCGGCGGCTGTTTTCCGGGCGGGCGTTGTTTTGTCGTAGGCTCCGGCGGATGGTTTCCGGGCGGGCGTTGTTTTGTCGCAGGCTCCGGCGCCTGTTTTCTTGGCGGGAGAAGAGGCGGCGGAGCGTCAGGCGGCTGTTTTCTTCGGGGCAGCTGATTTAAAGAAGCCTCCGGCAGCAGATGTTTTGCGGAGCGCAGTGGTTCAGAACGCTCCGGCAAAAAGAAAGGAACTGAGCGTGAGCGTCATCAACAGTGTTTTATGGGGGCTCTCTTCGCTTCCAAGGGCGCGGGTCGATTTGCCCGGGGATCGCCCGCTCAAGGTGGCGGTGATTTCGGATACCCACAGCGCACCTCACAAAGAAGCGATGGAGCATCTCTGGGCCGAGAAGGCGGATCTCTGCCTCCATGCGGGCGATATGGGGAATCTGGCCCTTTACCCCGAGTACGAGAGCCTGGCGGAGCAGTTTTATGCGGTTCGGGGCAATTGCGACGGGCATGACTGCGGGTTTCCCGACGAGCGGGCGATCGATTTTTACGCCGGAGACGAGCTGCGTTCCACCTGGTGGATGAGCCATGTGGCGATTTACGGCGGGATCCATCTCTCGAAGAGCGCCTTTGAGCGCGCGCAGCATGCGGGGGCACAGCTCGTGATTTGCGGACATTCCCATATGCCTGCGCTTTTTGAGGATCGCGGGCTGACCGTGTTCAATCCGGGTTCGATCGGGCCGATGCGTCCGGGATTGCCGCTCACTTACGGGGTGATCGAGATTTCAGAGGCGGGGATCGAGTTTCGGCATGTGGAGGGGCATTCGGGCGAGCGCTGGCTTCCGCCGCAGATGCGTTAATCGCAGCCCGCTTTGCTGCCCAGGCAGCTGCGGTGCGCCGTGGAGCCTTCGGTGAAGAACTGAACGAGGAGGCGGTGCATGTAGCGGTTCGGGCAGTTTTCTGCGTCGCTCTCAAAATCGAAGCCGTGGGCGCCCTCGGGGTTCGAGTAAAGGATGCGCAGCGCCGATCCGCCGTCGTCGCGCTCGTTCTGGCTGTTTAAATCGTCGCTCGCCCAGTCCTTCGAGATCGGACAAAAATCGACGAGCTCGTGAAGCCTCGATGCCCCGAGCACCACATGCTGATCGATCAGGATCTGCATCTGCTCGCCGAGCATGCCCTCCAGGGTTTCGGTCTGGAGCAATCCGGCGGCCCGCGCCAGGGTGAGGCCGTTGGCTACGGGCGCCTCGGGATCACCGGCGTTCAGCGCGAGCAGAAAGCGCGGCGAGTCGTCTTCGCGATATTTGCGCGCGTAATCGAGGGGCTCGGCGGGCGCATAGGCGAGGGGAAAGAGTTCCTGCAGGATTTGGCGGAATGTCGGCGTCTGACGCGCGATGCCGAACCCGGAGCTCATGGCGGTCAGGGGCTGATTCAGGGGATCGAGGGCGGCGGGATTCTCGGGCTCGCGGCTGTAAGGGGTGATCTCGAAGCGATCGACGCTGCTCTTGATCTCACCGGAGGCGCTCAAAAGATCGAAACGGAGCGCATCGCCTGCATCGGCGGGCACCGAAAGCCGGAATTGCCCCGCCTGATCCACATAGGCGTGGCTCGAGCGTCCGTTCGTTAAATTATGGATGGCCACCTGATCGCCCGCTTCGAGGGAAGGCAGCTCTGCAAAAGGCTCCCATTGATTGCTGCGGGGCCTGGGCGATGCGAGAGGGGAATCGGGGATCTCGAAGCCGACCCAGGTGGTGCTGCTCGTGGGCCATCCGACGATTAAGGGTCCCATGAGGCTGGTCACCACGTTTTCTGAAGTCACGCTGCGCGCCAGCTCGTCGCTGATGCTCCCGCCCGTCGAAAGCGCCGCAACCGACGCCCATTGGGGATCCAGGGTTCCCGCGATCGTCGCAAGCTGCCCGCCGTATCCCACGCCGAGCAAATGATACCGCGCGTCCGGACCTCCAAAATCGGGCCAGCCGTCGTCGTCAAAATCCCCCGCAATCCCGCTCGAAATCCAGCGCTGTCCCCAATGCTGCCCGCCGTCGAATCCCTGCAGCACCTGCTTGAACTTCAAAAGATGCATCACGAGTTGTCGCGTCATGTCGCGCGCCTGAATCGGCGACAGGCTCGGCTGAACTTCGATGAGCTGGGACGGCTCGCTCTCAAACTGGTTGCGTCCGAGCAGCGCTTCCTTGAGGGGCGCGTAGATTTCGGCCTGCTCCTCACCCAGAAGCTCCGCCATATCGGGCAGCGCGGTCAGTCCGTAACGGGGCGTATCGAACGCACAAACGGTCAGCCCCGCGGCATTCAGGGGCGCCGCATAAGGCAGCGCGTTTAAGCGCGATCCCCCAAAATCGTGAGCAAACAGCACGACGTCTTCGCGAAGGACTTCGGCGCTGGGCAGAAAACACCAAAAAGAGACCTCTTCGCTCTGCAGATCGCCGAGCTTCTTCAAATCCGACGGAAACTGTCCCGTCTCCTCATCCGCGAGCAGCGGCGAGGAGAAGCGTCCCGAAATCACGCGATCGATGTTCGAAAGCTGCGGGGCTAAAACTTCGATATCGCTTTCGCCCGCATTCAGGATCGATCCCCAGAGGGGCGAAAGAATCTGAAGCTCGTTCCCGTGCAGGATCGCGGCTTCCTCGTCGTTTTGTTTCAGGCGATCGATCCAGCTGACGACGGGGGGAAAGGCGTCGCTTCCAAAATGAGGATTCGTCCCGATCTGGCTGGCCGCTTCTTCGAGGAGGCGTGTGGAGCTCTGGGTGGTAAAGGTCCAGGTAAAGGCGACGCGATCGATCGAGAGGTTGTGCATCGCGAGGGCGGTGGGCAGGAATTCGAGGGCGTCGGTTTGCTGCGTATGGTGAATGAACTCGAAGGGGGAGTGAACGGGCCCCTTTTCACCCCGAAGATCGTCGGTGAGGACGACCGCGTAGAGATGCCCCGGACGCAAAGGCTCGAGGGGCCGGAGGATCAGCGTGTGCGTCTCATATTCGTAAAAGTCCACGATCTCGCAGGGTGCCTGCTGACCCTCGCAGTTGGGGCGATCGAGCAGCCCGTCGCCGTCGGAATCTTCGGATTTCTGCAGGACGCCGTCGCCGTTCAGATCCTCATCTGCGGTTTCAAACAACAGGTTCTCTTCGTTCGCCCGGGGATCCGCGCTGCCGTATTGTCCGATCTGCGGTTGCGCCAGAGGATAAGCGCCCCGCCCCAAATCGAGGGGGATGCGCTCCCCAAACGTGGAGCCTTCCGTCAAATCCACGATCAATACGGGATCCGCATGAAACGGCCGGCCTTTGCCCACAATCTCGCTCACGCTGAGCGGCGCATCGAACGAGACGCTGATGACGCCGGACGTCGCAAACCCGTCGAGATCGAGGAGCGCGCTGCGGATTTGGCTCTCAAACGCTGTGGCCGCATTTTGGGAGATGTTGAGGCGCTTGCCGGTGGGCGATTTGAGATCGATGCGCGTGGAGAGATCGCTCGGGTAAGGCATGCGATCCTGCGTAGGATTGAAGATCACGCGCGGTCCGTCGCCAGCAGGCGTCTTTCGGAGCCCGTGAGGCGTATTTTCTTCAAAGCAACCGTGCAAGCCGCAAAACGCGATGCAGGGGATCAAGAGAGAGAGAATTCGGCGCATGGCAGAGGAGAGCTTTGTGATTGAAATGAGCGCAGTTTAGAGGGGAATGGCACCAAAAAGAAAGCTTTTAGGCGTTGAAGCGCTGGACGAGGGGCACGGCGCGATCGCTGCCGAAGGCTTTTTTGCTGACGCGCAGGACGAGCGCAGCCTGACGGCGCTTGTATTCGTTCAAATCCACCAGATGGCAAATGCGCTCGACCATCTGGGGATCAAATCCGCGCTCCACGAGTTCCGCCCGGCTCGCGTTTTCTTCGAGATAAGGCTTTAAGAGCGCGTCGAGCACCGGGTAGGGCGGCAGGCTGTCCTGATCGAGCTGATCGGGCCGAAGCTCTGCGGAAGGTGCTTTGGTGATCGTATTTAAAGGGATCAGGATGCGATCGCGGTTGATGTAGCGGGCGAGGGCGTAAACCTCGGTTTTATAGAGATCGGCGATGCAGGCCACAGCCCCGCAGGTGTCGCCGTAAAGCGTGCAGTATCCGACCGCGGCCTCGCTCTTGTTGCCCGTGGTGAGCAGGATGCCGCCTTTTTTGTTGGAATACGCCATGAGTAAAACTGCGCGCAGGCGGGCCTGAATGTTCTCTTCGGTCACGTCGGGTTTGGTGCCCGCAAATACGGGATCGAGGGCGGCGAGCGTTGCGGCGAAGGGGCCTTCGATGGGGACAATGTAAAAAGGCATACCGAGGTTTTGAGCCAAATCGCGCGCGTCGGTCACGCTGCCTTCGCTGGAATAACGGCTGGGGAGCGCAATGCCGGTCACGTTTTCGGCACCTAACGCCTTGACGGCCAAAGCCGCTACGACCGCGCTGTCGATGCCGCCCGAAAGCCCCAGAAGCGCGCGTTTGATACCCGATTTCTGGCAATAATCCCGCAGTCCGAGCACGAGCGCATCCTCGATATCGGCCATCGGATCCCGCTCGATCGGTGAAAGATGCCCTTCTTCAAACAGGTCGCAGGAGACAAAATCTTCTTTAAATGCGGCCGCCTGGACGATCAATCGCCCCGCCGGATCGAGTACGGACGAATGCCCGTCAAAACAAAGCGCTGCCTGAGCGCCCACCGCGTTGCAAAATGCGATGGGGAGTTGAAGTTTCGACGCCTGCGCCTGAAGGGCGCTGAGCCGCATTGCGGGCAGTCCCGCCTCAAAAGGACGATCCGCCAGAACGACGAGCGCCTGCACGCCCTGCTTCTGCCATTCCGCTTCTGAATCGGCCGTCAAGTCGCTTTCATTCAAAACCGCAAGCTTGCGTCCGCCCACCGAAATCTCCGCCGGCGTTGAGGCCTTCGCGCCATGAAGCGGCTTGTGAGGCGTAAACTGCAAAACCCGGCCTTCACCCAAAAGATAGAATCCGTAGCAAAGTCCCGATGCGTCCTGCCCGAGATCGCCCATCAGCACCTGCACATGCCTGCAGGCCTGCGCCATCGTTTTGAGGGCCTGCTGCTGCAAAGCAGGGAAGCTCGAGCGCAAAAACAAATCCTGAGCGTCACCGCCCGAAAGGGGCCAGTTTGAAAAGATGAGCAGCTCGGTTTTTTGCTCTTCCGCCTGCGCGATTTGCTGAAGGCAATGTTCCAGATTCCCTTTAAAATCGCCGATGATGCCGTTCTTTTGTGCCAGTGCGATGCGCATTTGATCCGCCTTTCTCATCAAAAAGCGTTGCAGAGTAATCGAGGTGATCGATTTGGGCAATGCTCAAATGGGGTCTTCAAAAAATGGATGCAGAATAAAAAAAAAGGGGTACAGAGACACGAGGCTTGTTTAGTGCGACATATTCGTACAGAATTGCGGCGGCTCAAAACTTTTTGGAGGATTTATGTTTCAATCTCTGATCAACTTCATCAACGCCCAAAAGGCGACCGGCACCACGGAAGCGCTCATCGAGGCAGCGGAACGCAATCACGGCTGGTTCGTGGTGGCAACGGCTTCCGAAGCGGCTCGCCGCGCGGCTTCTCTGCCTGGCGTCAATGTGATCAGTATGGAGAATTTATGCGACAGCGAGGCCTCCTGGATGTGGGAAGATGGAGCTCGCGGACCTTTATTTATCGATCCCAAGGCGATCGTGTGGCTGACAGAGCGCATCGCTGAGAATGCGGTCAAAGTCAAAGAAGATTGAGCCCAATTCGAGTCAGATGCGCGTTCGTTTTTGAGCGCCGTTTTTGAGCGCCGTTTTTGAGCGCGTTGGGGAGCTCTTTCATGTCGGATATTGAGCGCTGCATCGTTTGTGGCACTGAATTTGAGCCGCGCTTTTCGTTTCAGGTTCAGCACACGGCCGAAGGTGAGCAGTATTTTTGTAGTCAGGCCTGCCACGAAAAATACCTCTTTTCGGGCAACGTGCATCATTGCTCCGTTTGCGGGACCGCTTTCGAGCAGCAGTTTGCTTACCAGCAGCTTCAGGTCGACGGCGAGATTCGCTTTTTTTGCTCCACGGCTTGTCGCGAGCGCGTGATGGCGGAGCTGGCGCAGCGTCGTAAGCGCATGCGTCGCATTGCGGTGCTGACTCAAAAAGGCGGAACGGGCAAGACGACCACCAGCGTCAATCTGGCTGCGGGCTTAGCGCAAATGGGCCGCCGCGTGCTTTTGATGGATCTCGATCCGCAGGGTAACGTGGCGGTTTCATTGGGTTTAACGGCGCAATATACGGTTTACGACATGCTGATCAACGGCGTGCATCCGTCCGATTGCATCGTGCAGGTGAGCGAAAATCTCGATGCCCTGATCAGCAATACGGGCTTGGCTGCAGCCGAAGCCAAACTGGTCAACACGCGCGATCGCTTTAAGGTGCTCGCGGGCCGCATGTCGCAAATCACGCAATATGATTACGCGGTGATGGATTGCGCGCCGAGCATCTCGATCCTCAACCACAACGCGCTTTCCTATGCGGATCAAATCCTGATTCCCGTCTCGTGCGATTATTTATCTCTGGTGGGCGTCAAACAAATTCTGCGTACCGTCAAAAAAGTAAACGAGACACTGCTGGAACCGGTTTCCATTCTGGGCGTGGTTCCCACGTTTTACGACAGGCGCACCAAGATCTCCGAAGATACGGTCAATACCCTGCGGGCCAATTTTCAGGATCGCGTGCTGCCGCCCATTCGCGCCAATATCAAGATCAAAGAAGCGCCCAAGCATAAGCAAACGATTTTTGAATATGCGCCGGATTCTTCAGGCTGCCAGGATTACCTCGCTTTGGCCCAAAAGGTGGTCGAACTTTGCGAAGATGGCGCTCAGCCTGAAGTGAGCGAAGCCAAAGAAGATTCCAGGACGCCGCCGCCCTCAAAGTCCGAAAGCGAGACTCCCAAAAAGGAGTAACGCGTAACGGCTGAATTTCATTTAAAAATGAGTTCGTCTGGGCCGGCTCAGGGCATGGGGTTGGTGAAGCCGATCAAGGGTTGGGGCTGGGCTGTAAAGGTGAAGCAGGCGCTGTAGGCTTCTTTGGTGCCATCGCCGTCGAGATCGATGTCGGGCTGAAGTAAAAGGTTGGCGTAGGCGGCATAATCGTTATTGTCGTCGTTATGGGTCAGAAGGGCGGTCTTGGTGTCTTCTGTAAATACGCCAAAAATCAGTCCATTCTGAATCGAGAGCAGATCGTCGTTCTGAACCGTTAATTGGCCCGAGATGCGAATATCGACCATCGGTAACTCGATGAGCTTTCCCTGGCTCAGGAGTGTAAACGTAAAATTGTTTAAGTTTGCGGTCATTTGTCCGGCTTCGAGCTTGCTTCCGGGCATCAGGATGTCGTAGTCAGCGTCGTTGATTCTATCGGTGTTGAGCTTATAACTATCTGATTCTGGTATATATTTCCCTTGGACGATGGCCAAATCAAACGTCGCCTCGCTGCTCTTGTCTGTGAGTCCCAGGCCAGCAACAAAGATGGCTACGTGATGCGCATCGATGCTTTCTTGCATCGTCGAGTTGGTATACGAAGCGATGGAAGCGAGGCTGTTGGAGCTGTTGTATTTGCCGCTCAGTTCCCGGCAGGCTTCGTTTTTGTCTGTGGCAATTTGGAAGCTTTTCACCCAGCCCGTCGGTGCAGTGCAGGGGGCATCCTGGCCGTCGCAGTTTTCGTCGATGCCGTTGCCGCAAATTTCGGGTTTTAAGGGCGAGATGTTGGGGTTGTGGTCATCGCAGTCAAACGAAGAGCCTTCGATTTCGGGGCAGCTGACGACATTGTCTCCGTCGTAGTCGATGCAGAAGGCGGATGCGCCTGCGTCGATGTCTGCGATGATACCGCCGTCTTTCTGGCAAAGATTGTCAGGGTCTGAAGCCTGAATTTTATCGATCACGCCGTCGCAGTTGTTGTCGATGTCATCGCAGATCTCTGCAGCTCCCGGATGGATGGTGGGGATTGTGTCGTTGCAATCGCTGATAAACCCGGGAGGACATTGGCCCTGGGCGCAATCGCATACCTGAAAACCGTCGTTGTCTCCATCGAAGCCTTCGTCCGTGCGCCCGTCGCAGTTGTTGTCTACGCCATCACCGCAGATTTCTTCGTTATCCAATGCTTTGTTGCAGATGATCTCTGTGCCTTGGGCGTTGCAAATATAAATACCGCCTTCACAGGCCCCTTCGCCGCAAGGCTTGCCTAATTCAGAGGCGTTTTCTTCACAACTGTTTGTGCTTCGCGGGGAGATGCCGCTGTCTGCATGACCGGGGAAGGCGAGGTTATCGTCAAAAGAGCCCATATCCGTATCGCATTCGGTGCAGAACCCGGCGTCAAAATCTGGCATATCTTCATCTAAAACATCCCCGCAGGCTCCAAGGAGCGAAGCGAAAGCGGGCCAAAGAAAAATCGTTTTGCGCATACAATGCCTTCGAAGGGTCGATTGGAAAAATACGGAAAGTTGCGAGTTGTTTTTTGGGCAATTCTGTTCAAAAACCAACTTTCAACTGCGAGGGCGGATCATTCCAAAACAGGGGAGATCGGGGCAAGTTCATGGCGTTACAAAATGGTGGTGTGAAGCATTTTTTTACAAAAGAAACATGCCGAATCCGGTTGTTCGCTTTGTATTCAGGCCTTATTGCGCACCGCCGGGGAAAAAGGAAGTTTCAAAGAGTAATTCAATCTCGGCTGCCCGTAAATCAGCGACAAAAACTTCGTCGATGGTGTCTCCTGTTTGTATGATTTGCGCAAAACGATCGCGAAGCCATAAGTATTCTCGATACTTAGCGTTGTATTGCTCCTGATCCAACCGGCGAATGACGCGACCTCTGTAATGGCCATACTGGCCAATTTTGATGTTTCCGATGAAACGTTCAAACCGTTCGCCGTAAGATTGAAAGTTATCGATGATCTCTTCGAACATTGCGATCCTTCTTTTGGGAAATTGCGCCCGTTCGCAAAAAACACGCTTCCAAATTATGCGCGATAGGTGAGCTTTTCAATGGCTTGTTGTCATTTATTTTTTTGTGTAGATCGCATTTTTTTTAAAGATGGCCTTCCTTGACTTCACAACTTTCGCGCCATAAGCAGGCCCAATGCTCAGCTTGATTTTTGGATTCCTTTTGTCTGGTCTGGTGCTTCAAGCGCCTGCCGAAATTCCACAGTTTGCCGACAAAGCGGAGGCAAAAAACGCTCAGGACGTGCCTGTGTTTTCGCTCGATGATTTGCGTCGGCGGATTCACGACAACAGCCCCGTTATGGATATGGCGCGGGCTGTTTTGGCCCGTTACGAGGCGATTTTTGATCACGCCTATTATGCATGGACGCCTACTTTAAAGCTCGAAGCCATGGTGGCGCCATTGCCGGAGCGTCGACTTTTGCGTCAATGCGTGATTGGAAACGATGAATCCGGTTTGCCGCTGATCGGGCCTTGTCCGGGACAAAATGTTGAAGACAACGAGATGATCACGACCGATACCGAGCTCGGCATTTTTGTGAAGACTACGGCGAAGCTGACCATCCCGATTTATACCTTTGGAAAGGTGGCGCATGCTCAGAAAGCGGCCCGTGCCGGCCTCGATGGGGCAGAGGCAGGGCTCGATCTGGCGCGCGCTGAGCTCGATTTTATGGTGCGCAAGGCTTACTGGGGCGCTCAGCTGGCTGAAGCCGCACTCGATGTTTTGAACGACGGCAGCCGTCGCATGAACGACGCTTTGCGCGATATTCAAAAGGATCTCGACAAAGAGGGCGGCCATTACACGAGCATCGACAAGCACAAGCTGATCATCGATCAGGCCGACATCGAAGCCCATCGATTTGAAGTTGAGGCCCTGCTGGAGCAGGCATATGAAGGTTTGCGGGTGGCTGCAGGACTCGATGTAGGCGCGCCGTTTCGCCTGGCCAGCCTCGATTTAAAGCCGGTTCAGATCGATCCTCGAAGCCTCGAGGAATACATCGAACTGGCGATGACCTCCAGACCCGAAATGCGTGTAGCGGAGGCGACCCTGCGCGCCCGCGAGCATCAGGTCGATATGGAAATCGCCGAATTTTATCCCAATATCGCGCTGGTGGGCTCCGTCAACTTTGCTAAAGGTACGAGCGCAGACGACAACCCCGATCCCTTTGCCAACGATCCTTACAACTCTCTGGGTTGGGGGGCCGTCCTCGGTGCAGAACTCAAGCTCAATTTTGCCGAGCAGATCAGCAAGGTGAATCAGGCCAAAGCCGATGCCGCCAAAGCGCGCGCCGAATACGATGCGTTGCAACAAAAAATTCGCATCTCCATGGCTGAACTTTATGGTAGCCTGAACCGGTACGAAAAAGAGCTCGAGATTCGCAAAAATGCGATGAAATCGGCCAAAGCCTGGATGATTGCAGACGGCGCCAACTCAGGCATGGGCATTGCGAGCTCTGCCAACCTGGTGAAAAGCTTCACAGCGTACAGCAAAGCGAGAATCGCTTATTACCAGACGGTTTACGAATATAACCTGGCCGTTGCCAAATTGTCACAGGGTGTAGGGGTTGAGTTGGTGTTGCCCGATGACGAAGATGGTCAGGCCAGTAAGGATGAATAAACGAAATGGAGTGGCGTCAAAGACGCCTTCATCTTTTGAAATCGAGGAGTGCTTCAAATGTTAAAAAAGCTTGTACTGATCGCCTTGGCGCTTGGTTTTTCAAATGCAGCCTTTGCAGGCCCGCCGACCAAGTTTTTGCAAAAGCAAGTCACCGATGTGCGCACGCAGCTGGCCAAGAACGCCAAGCCGGGTACGCCTGAGGGCAAAGAGGTGGATGAGGCGCTCAAAAAGATCCTCGATCCGCTGATGGAATTTGACAAGTTGAGCGAAAAAGCGCTCGGCAAACACTGGGCGACCCTCAATGCTGCTCAACGCGATGAATTCATTAAGCTTTTTCACGATCTCGTCTTCGAAAGCTACATGAGCAAAGTCCGCGCGGCCAATGAGGATTACCGCATTTCTTACGAGGACGAGGAAGCTCAGGGTCAAAAGAGCGCGATCGTGACGGCTGTGGCCAAGACCAAAAAGGCCGAAATCGAACTCGCCTTCCATCTGGCGGCCCGCGCGCAGCGCGTATGGGTAGCCGAAGACATCGTGATCGACGAGGTGAGCCTGGTCGACAACTACCGCGAGCAGTTCAACAAGATCATCGCTGAAGATGGCTATAACGCCCTTCTGAAGAAGATGCGCGATAAACTCGACGAACTGACCCGCCCCGATCGCAAAGCCAAAGCCGCCCCCGCTGCTCCCGCCGCTCAGCCTGCCGCTAAACCGAAATAATCCCGGTTGCTTTTCAATATTTCTGATTTAAATCAAGTGGTTACAGCTGTCTTCGCCTGAAGCGGAGACAGCTGCCCGAAGCCTTCGTCTGCATTTTTGAGGGGTGAGGGATCAGAGGAGGAAGGAGAGGATGATCCCGAAGACGATGGCGATGATGAGGGCGACCAAAAACAGAGGCCAGTAGGACTGTGGGCGATGGGCGGAAGCCTGGCCGCGCGGATTCAGCAGCAGGCAGTCGACATTTCCAAACTGAATGTGATCGCCGTGCCAGACTTTCGAAGTGCTTTCGGGCTTCATGCGCTTGCCGTTGATCCAGGTGCCGTTTGAGGAGCCGAGATCGGTCAGGATGTAAGCGCCATCGTCGACCATCTTCAGGCGGGCATGCTGGCGCGAGATCGAGACGTCCGACAGCGTGAGATCGTTGGCGTCTGTGCGGCCAATGCAGCAAATCGGGTCAAATAAAGGGATTTCGCGTCCAGCTTCGGGGCCGTTGACGACCACCATTTTGGCGTGCGCCTGATCGGGCCGCAAAATGGTGGTGCGCATGCCCACGTTGCTGCTGCCGGTGTTCGCGGGCTCCAGATAAATGCGATAATCGCCGATTTTGACGAGGCTTTGTTCGCTGATGACGGTGGGGGTTTTGATGAGCTCATCGTCGACGAGCACACCGTTGGATGAGCCGCAATCGGTCACATAGGGGGTATTGCCGTTTAACGAGATGACGGCGTGGCGGCGAGAGACGGTTCCATTGGGCAATACGACGACGTTTTTTTCATCGCGTCCAAAGGTGATGGGACCGTCTGAAAGGGGTTGTTCCGCAATCAGGGCACCGCGCGCATCTTCAACGACAACGATATACACCGAGACTCCTATCGATTACGGCTCAAAAGCTGCGGATTTATTGAAAAATGCTGGTATCGAACGGTTGACCCAGGCTCTGGGCATTGGTGATCCAGCGCGGCACGTGGCCGGTGGGACGGAATCCGCCGAGGCCGCTAAACACTTCGGTCGTTTGCCCATCGATGTCCTGGATGGTGGTGACGCAAAGGCTGTTGTTGGCGTAGCGGAGCACCTGCACGAGGATGTCGAAGTTTTCGCGCAGCAAGGCGTTCAGAGCTTCTTCCTTGGCGCCGTTCAATGCAGCCTGGCGGACAAACCGGATGAGCGCATCTTCGGGAGATTCCGCGTCGATACCGATGATCCCGCCGTTGACTCCGCCACCAAATGCGCAGAGCGCATCGTAGGCTTCGGGGCCGCAACTATCCGCAATCACTAAACGATCGGGGCGCAGCTTGAGGGCATTGCGGACGAGCTGGCTGCGATCGGTGATGGATGAAGAGGTGAGGCAAAGGATGCCGGCCTGGTTCATGTCGAGCCGGCCGCCGCCTTCGATGGCGATGACGCGCGCATCGGGGGTCTTGGCGAGCAGGGCGCGAATCAGGGTGAGGCGCGAATCGAGATCGTTGCCCGATACGATGATCTTGCGGCCCGCCTGCATGGCCCAGGTCAGGAAGGTGGCCATCGCCTGGCTCATGCTGCCCTGGGTGACCATCTCTTCGAGGGTGGGCGATGCGTCGCTCGGTTTTTCGACTTCAAAGAACGGACCACCCACGCAGGCGAGACCGGCGTAAAGGTGAGCGCCGTTGGGCAGCCAGGCGTCGATGAAGGCGTCGCTGGGATTGAGTTCGAGACCGGCGCGATCGAGCAAGGCGCGCAAAGCCGCCAGGATGGCCGAGCTGTCTGCAAAATGCTGATCCTGACGCTGCAGACCCTGGCCGCGATCGATGAAGACGCTGTCGGCCCGGTTGACCACAATGCGGCGCACATCGCTCTCTTCGAGCCAAGGTGCGATGATTCCCAAATCCTTTGGCGCATCTGCAGTTGCGGCATTTAAAGCCGTGAGGGCAGGCGCTTCCTTGACGACGGCCGGAGCCGGGGCCACAGCCACAGGAGCAATCTCGGGAATCGGAGCGACGACCGGAGCGATCGCTTGCGGTGGCTCTGAGTGAAGCCCTGGAATCGGGGTCGGTGTGGCCGCCAATGGGCGCGGAGCCGGCCGGCGGGGAGCTGGAGCCGGCAGTGATTGCGGACGCGGAATCGGATGCGGTGCGACCGCTGCCGGAGGCGCCGAAGAAGGTTCCGCCGCAGATCCTGGGAATGTGAGCGCAGGCGTACTCGAATGCGTGGACGCTGCAGCAGGGATCGCCGGAGCTGCAGGCGTGCTCGCAGGCATCGGAGAAGACGGCATCGAGGATGCCGGAGAAATCGCTGGGATCGCTGGACTTGCAGGTACCGCAGGGGGCATTGCAGGCGCTGGAGGCGGCAGCGGCGATACGTGCGCGACGGGAGCTGCAGGCGGCTTGGGCATCTGAGACGCTGCAGGAATCGGCGGCGTCATGGAGATGGCTGCAGGTGGAGTCGAGGGGGCTGCGTTCCAGACGGGAGCCGGCGGCGGCATGGCCGATTTCGGCATAGCGGGCGCTTCCAGGCTTTCGCCCTCAGCACCTTCGACCGAGATAATGAAGTCGCCGATATAAATTTTGTCGGAGCTCTTGATGACCATCGGCGAGGCGATTTTCCGCCCGTTGACGTAAGTGCCGTTGGTCGATTTGAGGTCGACGATGATGAATTTGCCGTCTTTGAGGACGATGCGGCTGTGTCGCTTAGAGACATTCTGCTTGGGCAGAACGATGTCGTTTCCTTGGACACGACCAATGGTAACCTCAGTTTTGGCAAACGATTGGCGCCGGGGCTGTCCGCCCTTTTCGTGGATGATCACCGCGAACATAACGTCTCCTTGCGATGAGCGATGGAATGACCAATTTTTGGAGTTTAAAGTTCAACTGTCAAGAAATGAGATCCATCTTTGATGTATTGTTTTCTATTTTGCTTTTAGCAGGCCGTGAGCAGGGCGATTAAAAACGCAAAAACGCCCGACAATACGATACGTTGGGTGAGATGAGGGATTGCTGGCCAGTGAAGGATGGTGAGCAGGCCCAAAAGGAGCAAAGCGACCCGAAGGGCCGTCTGGGTAAGGGGATGCGTCGGGCGATGCGGTTGTTGGCCGGAAATGGCGGGAAATCGCTCGAACGCCTCGGGCAGATCGCTTCGCTGAGCGGCATCCGGATGAAAAACAAGGGTCAGGGAAGAATCAAAATCTCTTTTAAAAATGACGAGTTGATTGCCGCTTAAACGAAAATGATCGCGATGCGGCCTGGAGACAGCAAACCAGGGCAGGGTGAGCAGAATGATCAAAAAAATCAGCATTCTGGAGGAGCGTCCGCAGCAGTAAAGCCCCAGATCTCCGCCCTCTCTGCGCCATTGGCAGAGGGTCCAGAAGGCGCCAAAGCTGCCTGCGATGGGCAAAATCAGGGGCAGGTTCTGCGAGAAGCCGGGCTGGCGACCTTCGATCAGCGCGGCGATGGCCAGCAGGGCGTAAAGCGCAAGGGCGAGGGCGATTTGGGTGGCGACGAGCTGGCCTGCAAATGATTGGTAAAGACGGTGCATCTATTGAATATGAAAAGACTTTTCAAAAAAGTGAAGGCGTAATTTGACAAATGATCCGGGCGTGCGACAAATGCCTACATGTAGGATAAATGGAACCCAACCAGGAGAAGTCATGGCCATTCGTCAAAATCGTCGCGTCCCTATGGATTTGTACATCAATAAAGTGGTCAACGGTGTGCCTCATTTGGCTGTGGTCCAGAACATCAGCCGCGACGGGCTCTACCTGCGCCGCATTCTCGAACCGCAAACGCCTCCGGGTGCGCATCTGGCGGTGGAATTCATGCTGCCCAACAGCGAGGAGCTGATCTGGACGGAAGCCGAATTGGTGCACGAGCGCGGGGAAGCGGGTCAGGGTCTTCATTTTATCGATCTGGCGCCTCGTTTTGCGCGTTCGATCGAGCAGTTCATCGAGAGCGAGCTGAACGCCGCAGGCTGATACGCAAAAAGGCTTTCTCAACCTCACAAGTTACTGTATTTAAAACCTTTTTGGGAGGTTTAAATGCGCGTTTTAGACTTTGTGATCGAGAAAGCCAGCGAAATTTTTGCGCCGCAGGGCATTTTGCAGCAGGGCGCCATCGCGGTGGGGGGCGGCGATCTCGTTTATGTGGGCTCAGCTGAAGGACTCTCCGAGGCCTGTGCGGCTTTGGGCTGGCGCGAGGGTCGAAAGACGCGTCACATCGATGCGACCGGTTGCCTGATCACGCCAGGTTTGATAACGCCTCATTTTCATTTGTTTTTTCCCGAAAACGCGGCGTCAGATCGGGCCGATGCGGAGCGCCTGAGGCAGGGCAGAATCGAGGCGACCCAAAAGGCGAGCCTGCGCGAATTGATGGCGCTGGGTCGAAAGCGCCTCGATCGCATGCTTTCCTGCGGCGTGACCGTTGTGGAATCTCATTCGGATGACGGCCTGCAGTTTGAAACGCAGCTCAAAATCCTTGAGGCTGGGCGGCAACTCGACGCTTCTCACGCGGTCGATGTGCTGAATTGTTTCTCGCTCGAAACGCTGCCGCCCGAATTCAGCGATCGGCGTCAGGCGTTCGTGGATTCATTCTGCAGCGATTGGCTTCCAAGACTGGCCGCAGAACAATTTATAGATATTTGCAGTATTTCTGTAAAAGATGGCGCTTTGAGTTTAAAGGAAGCGCAGAAAATTGCAACCTTTGCGCAAAGCCTGGGCATCGCAGTAAAGCTCTGCGGAGATCGAAAAAACGCTTTAAAAATTGCGGAGTTCGCATCAAAAATAGGGGCGATTGCCGTGGAAGGCCTGGCGCAGGTGAGCGATGCGGGCATGGAGGCTTTGGCAAGTTCCCGGATCACGGCGGTTTTATGGCCGTTGGATGCGTTTTTCAAAGCTGAAGCCCAAGCTCTGGCGCGCCGCTTGTCTGATGCTTCATTGCCGGTGGCGCTGTCGCCCCATTCGGACTGTTGTATTTGCGAAAATCCGCAATTTTGTATGACGTTAGGCGTGGCCCGTCTGGGGCTTTCTCCGAAGGAAGCTTTGGAATCCGTCACCTGCAATGCCGCAAAGGCGCTGGGTCTGGAGGAGACTCGCGGTCAGCTTTTGGCGGGTTGCCCTGCGGATTTGGTCATTTTTGATACGCCTTCGCTCCAGCAGCTGCCCTACCGTTTTGGTCTTTCGCAAGCCGTATCTGTCATCAAAGATGGCGAAGTGGTTTTCAAAAAAGATGCGTAGTTTCAACCTGTTACGTCGCATTGCATCGGGCGCGGTTTTCGTTTTCGGGACTTTTCTGAGCGCTTGTGGCGGTCCTTTGCCCGACTGGCAGCAGCCCCATCAGACTTCTTTTTCGCCGCTCTGCCTGGCGGTGGCGTCATATCACCAAAAGATGGCGCAGCTGCTCACGAACGAGGTTCAGTGGGACGAGAAGCAGCTACAAAAGGAACGCATTCTGCTCCAGAACGCGATGATTGAGCATCCGCTGACGGCGCGCTATGTGGAAAGCATCGATCCGCAGTTCAGCTTCAGGCCTACGGAATGGGCGGTTGCGGCGTTTTCGCTGGATGAGGATGTGCGCTTTCATTGGCTGCATTTGCGCCGTTTTGTTGAGAAATTACCGCAGGTTACAACGCTTGTGGATGAGCGCGGATCCTCGTTTTTAAAGGCTGCATTTGCAGAAGCGGATCAGCTTTTAGGGGCATCGCCCGGTGTCTCGATGGAGCTCCAGACCGTTTGCGGTGGCCCCTGGGCGATCAGCCGCTTGCAAGAGAGCACAATCTTCATCGATCTCTCATGGTTTGTTTCGCAACCGATTGAAAAAGCAAAGGAATCCGTAAAACAGCTGCTGACGGAAGAGGCCTTTAAAGCGGCCTTTCGCGCGCGGGTGATGCCTCAATGGCCCTCCACGCTCAATCATTCCGAGCCTGTGATGCAATATTTAGTTGCGGCTTTGGAGGCAGGGACGGGGGCTTACGGCGCGCTGCGAACCCTCGGGGAAGATGCCTCTTTCGAAACGGAAGAGCGCGAAATCTTTAGGGTTTTAGAAAACAAATATGCGGAATGGATGGCTGCATCCGAACAGGGCCGCGCGCAGCTGCTTTGGGAGAGCCAGACGGCCGATTTCTGGTCGCGCTTTATGGCCATGCCCGTGGCTTTGATGATGCGCCGCCTGGCCAGACAATATGGGGAGCCCGTCGTGGTCGACTTGCTGCGTCAGGATCCATCGGCGCTTTTTATGGCTTACATCGAGGCCGAAAACCGCATTTTGAGCTGGCCGCGCCTGCCCGTCGATTTGGCGGCCGATGTGAAAAAGATGTGGCTTGGAAAATAAACCTGATCGCTTAAGCCTGTTGAGCGGTTGGGTTCATTTTGATTTCGGTTTCCGCTGCGGATGAAGGCGCCGATTTCTCGTGAGCAATCCATTGGTCGGTCGCAGGATCGTACTTTAAACAAAGGATTGACAAGGTTTTTTCGTCTTCAACGGTGAGGGTGTGCGCGTCATCTTTGGGCGAGGGTGAACGGGAGAGCGATCCCACTGCAGCGCCCGCCAGGGCTCCCGCCAGCCAGCCCCCTTTTTTGGGAGCGAGCATGGCGCCCAGCAAACCGCCCAGAATGCCGCCGGTCAAAAGGGCCGCCCCCTTGCTCGGAGCAGAAGCCAACGCGAGTGAAATCAGCGCTTTTTTCTCAAACAGCTCCACCTGAAGGCGCTTTCTTTCAACGGTTACCCGGTAGACGCCTTCGCGAATCTGAATGTATTGAGGAGGCAGCGTGGGGTTTTCGCCCGTGAGGGGCTCAAGTTCAGGCAATGCCTCTACGGGCAGCTCGATCGCTTTGCTGCTGTCTGCAAAATGCTCCAGCATATGCGCAACTTCGACGAGTTTTAAGTGGTGGGGCATGTCAAAACCTCCCGGGTTGCGGCGAGTGAGGATGAGAGAGGGGGCAGGATGGACGCCTGGCGATCGACCGCGAGGGTCCGGCCATCCCTGAGGGCAAAAAAGCTTTTGGGTCTGCTGCCTGGAGGCGCGCAAAGTGCCGTCTGACGGCCGGTTTTAGGATCTAAACTGCGCGCGGAATATTTAACCTGATCGGGCAAAAAGACGATGATTTCGCCCGATGCGTGAACGATCACCTGGGCATCGCCGGGACTTTCGACGATGCGGATACCGGTGGGGCACCATTCAAATCGCGCTTCTTTTTGATACCAGCAGCCCGCAACCAAAACGGCACCGTGCAGGCGTGTGCCTTCGCTGTCAAAAGCGTCGCAAAGGGTCCAAAGTACGGCGCCTTCCTCCGTGGCGCGTCCACCCGAAAAACAATGTGCGGCCGCCCAGATTCCGTCGGGCAGCGAGCGATGTCCCAGGGCTTCGAGCAATTCCGGAGGCGACGTGAACTGTTTTAATTCCGCATCCAGAAGCGCCACTGGCCGGTCGATCCCCTCCAATGCCCAGGCATCGCCCACGATCAGGACGCTTCCGTCGCCGAGCTTTAAGAGCACCGGCTGCTCGATATCGGAATAGAGCGAAGGTCCTAAAATCCAGGCGTTTTCTTCGGGATCAAAGATCTCTGAAGGGCAGATGGCCATGCGACCCTGAAGGCCGCCCACCACCAGAATGCGACCGTCGTCCAGCGAGACGGCACCGGGGGTATTGCGACCATAGGTGAGGGGGGGCGCTTTTTTCCAGGCGCCGTCTTTTGCGCGCAGACGCTCCACGGATCGGGGATCCATATGGCCTTCGCCGCCGATGGCGAGCACATCTCCGTTGGGGAGTGCTGCGAGAGCGGGCCAAAGTCGCGCGCAGCGCAAGGGATCGAGGCGTTCCCAGCGGCCGTCAGGATGGAGCAGATCGGTGTCGTCGCAGATTTCCTGGGTGCCAGACGCGAGGGAACCTTCGATGCCGCCTACAAAAAGAAGGCCTTCCGGCGTTTCGAGCAGCGTGGGTTCCTTTCTGAAATGCGGCAATCCCGCGCTTCTTTCCCAAACCAGATCCGAGATTTCGCCTGCAATGACGCGCTGTTGCCAGTTTTGAGCGATGTCGTGGGCCGCTTCGTCGGGCCAATCCTCGACCGCCTGGAGCGCATCGCAAATCTCTTTGGCTGAGATTTGCTCCAAACAGGGCGTCAGCACCTTCTGCTCGCCGTCCAGGCCCGCCGAACAGAGCGCCGGCACCAAAACCGAGAGCAGATTTTCCTTATGTTTTTCAAGCCCTTCGAGCTGAATTAAGCAAAGCAGGCGCGCAAACTGAAGCAGGGGATCGGACTCCTCTGCGAGCAAATCTTCGAAAGCCTGCAGCGCATCGTCAAAATGCTCTGCGGCCATATCGAGCTGAGCCGCCTGAAGGGCACGCGTCCGGGCATCATGTTCCAGAATGGCGAGCGAGGCATCGACAAAGTCATCGAGGGACTCGTAACCCGGCGCAGGATAACGGGAAACGCGCCCATTCTTAAGCCTGAAAAGGGCGCGGCTCACTTCGGGGTTGGCTTCGAGGGTCAAACCGCAGGGCACGCCTTCTTCTTCTACTTCGGCCGTCGTAATGCGTCCGTCTGAATCGGCGTGAATCCAGACGACCACATGAGGCCCCAGAGCATATTGACCGGGCGTGCGGAGCATGACCTACTTTATCCAGCCTTCGTCTTCTGCCTTAAAAAACAAGTCGCTTTGCGCCCAATGGGCTTCAATTAAATACCGATGTCCTGCTGTGAACTGAAGCGTTTTTTTGATTGTTTTTAAAATGGGACCATTTTGGGCTGAGCGCACGCGAATGGTAAATTCAAATTCGCCTGCAGGTACTTCTTTAAATCGGGTCATCGCAATCGAAAGTGGCATAAAACGACCATTCTTGCCGGCCTGGTATTCCAGATATTGCCCAACCTGGCGCGAGCGAAAGCGCACTTCCGGTGATTTGCCGTCGTTCAGTTTGGCGGGCTTTTCGGCTTTGTCGACCGTATAGACGTCGGCGCTCGTATCGGTGCAATGATCGAGGGTTAAGCTGTAGCGACCTGAGGGCTGAAAGCTCAGCAAGGCGAGATCTGCAGAGCCCGAAAGAAGGGAATAGGTCCAGTCATCAGAACTGGTCGGAATCGAGAAAAACGCTGTGTTTTCGCCTGATTGAACTTCACCTTCCCATTGACCCAGCTGGAGTTTGACCGCTTTGTTGCATTGATTGTGGATTTCAATTTCAAAAGGGCTGCGATCGACCGCCTTAGGGGCTGCAAATGCATGGGTTGCAAGGCAAACAGCAAACAATAAACCTGAGATTTGCTTCATTGTAAATTACCTATAATGGAAAAACGGTGTGAAAGTCAGAAGTGACCGATGGTTGCGAAGAGAGCGTCGGCAGGAAGGCGATGGGCATCATCTGATTTTGCATCCATTCAAGCCGTAGCCAGGAACAATCTTTTGATTATAGCAAAAAAACGGGCTCTAATGCCAGATCTGGCACTCATTCGCGCAGGACGAGATTTGAGAGGGAGGGACTGAGGACTGTCTGGAATGAGAAATCAGTGAGAGCGGCCGGGTTTATGGCTCGATGCTTTAAGAGGAGCAGGTTCTGAGGGCATTTCTTCGTTGGTGTCGTCGCTCCAAAAATCGGAACCCGTTTGCATGATGCCGATTTGTCTTCCGCCCTGGCGGCGTTCGATGCTGGGCGTGCGCATTTGTGGAGGCTGAGGCGGCAAACTATTGGTATTAAAAATGCTTCTGCTCGATTGAGGCAATCGGGGCGCAGGCGTCGGGATCGTAGGAATCGCGGGCATGGAGGGCGGAACCAATGCGGATTCGTGCGATTTATAGGTTGGCGCGTCGACCAGATGAGCGGGCGGCATGGGAGATGCGGATGTCGCCGTATGATGGGGATCGGGTGCAATGGGGTTCGCGGAGGCGTTTTTGGCCCTGGGAATCAGGATGGCGGGCCCTGTTTGCGTGTTGTGCGCTGTTTCCTCCGCTTTTGCAGAAACGGGCAAAGGAATCGAGGTCATCGTGTTGGACAGGCTGCTGGATTTCTCGCGGCCAAAACCCGTTGCAATGACGGTCACTTTGACTTCGTCTTCCATGTCGGGATCGATGAATTGACCCCAAATCACCTCGGCGTCCGGGTGGGCGGCTTCCTCAATCATGGTCGCGGCGCTGTTGAGTTCGTCGAGCGTGAGATTGTTGCCGCCGGTCACGAGCAAAATGACGCCCGTTGCACCGTCGATGGAGGTGTCTTCCAGTAAGGGGCTCGAAATGGCTTGTTGGGTGGCGATGAGCGCGCGGTTGGGGCCGCTGCCTTTTCCTGTGCCAATCAAGGCCTTGCGCTGTTCGGGGCAGACAGAGCCGTTGCGATTTGAAAAGACCGTTTCTACATTTGAGTTGCTTGAGTTGTTCGCATTTGAACGGTTTGAAATGACCGTTTCGATATCGGCAAAATCGATGTTGACGAGGGCGGGCTTGTTGATGACCTCGACGATGGCGCGCACGGCATCGCACAGGATGGAGTTGACCATCGCGAATGCCTCACAAATCGATGTTCCGCTCGGAGCCACGTTAAAGAGGCGCTGGTTGGGGATCACGATGAGCGTGTCGACTTGCTCCGCTAATTTGACGATGCCTTCTTCTGCCAGCCGCTGGCGCTTACGTCCTTCAAAATAAAAGGGTTTTGTAACGACGCCTACGGTCAGTGCACCCTGCTCTTTGGCGATGCGCGCGATGACGGGCGCTGCTCCCGTACCGGTTCCGCCGCCCATACCCGCAGCCACAAAAACCATATCGGCACCGGCGAGCGCCTGGGCGATCTGCTGTTCGCTTTCGAGCGCAGCTGCGCACCCGATTTCGGGATTGGCGCCTGCGCCGAGTCCATGGGTCAACTCAGCGCCGATTTGGATGGTATTGAGCGCTTTGTTGAGGCTGAGCGCCTGCTCATCCGTGTTAGCGACATACAACTCGACGTCCGTGAGGCCCTCGTTGACCATCGTATTGATGGCATTCCCACCACCTCCACCTACACCGATCACTTTAAGCCGGGATGGCTTTACATGGGCGTCATACTCAAAAATGCTGCTGTCGTTCACGCGGATCTCCAATCAAAGCCTCCCCGCAAGGACGGAGACTGAACCCTTTTCAACGAAAAGAGACGTCAAGCGTCATATAAAAGAGCTACCCTTGGCGTCGCAATAGAAGATAGCGCCTGATTTTTCGTTGAAATCAGTTTGGTTGTAATCCAGTTTGATCCGTATTGCTAGCGAAAAGTTTGACTTTGTGTCTAAAACCATTCGCGGAAAAAGCCGAATTTTTTCGATAGGTTACGTTGACTGAACCAATGCTGCTTGCATTGGCGGATGCCGCAAAGGGCAAGTCCTGTAGCGGTTGCATAGCGCGGATCCCTGACAACATCGATCAGGCCCCGGATGCCTTTGATTTCTCCCACTGCAGCAGATAAATGCAGTTCTTCTCTCACCAATTCGGGCAAGCCTTCAAAGTTGGCACAACCGCCGGTTAAGACAACACCGCCAGCCAGCAAGAAGTTTTGAGGGAGCGTCGCATCAAGGGCTTCACAGATTTGAGCGAGCATTTCGCTGAGCCGGGCATCGATGATGTCGCAGAGTTTGTGGCGCGTAATGCGCGAAGAGGGATGTCCGCCCACCGGCGAGAGCTCGATGGTTTCGTTGTTCATTGAGAGGGCGTTGGATGCTGCGCCGTATTTGGTTTTGATATGCTCAGCTTCAGCGTAAGGGATGCGGAGATGGTCTTTGATGTCGTATGTGATGTCATTACCACCCATGTTGAAAGTCATATTAAAGAGCATATCGCGGTCTTTAAAGATCGAGAGATCGATGGAGTCCCGGCCCATGTCGATGAGAGCGACCCCGACTTCGCGATCATTTTGGCCCAGCAGCGCTTCGGCATTGGCAAGGCTCGGCATATAGATGTCGACCACGTGTAACTGTGCGTGTTTACAGCATTCTTCGAAACTTCGGAGCGCTGCGGACTGGGCGATGACGGCCTGGGCCTGCACCTCAAGGCGAATGCCGGACATCCCGATGGGATCGGTCAAATCGCAGTGATCGTCCACTTCGTAGCCGTGGGGGAGAATATGGATGAATTCGCTTTCTGGTGATAATTTGTAAGTTTTTGCAATTTCAATAACCGCGTTAACATCTTTTGGTGTGACCACGCCTTTACGGATGCGTGCGACACCATGTGCGGGAAAAATCTTGAAATATTGGGGAGATAGAGAAACATGGACCTCGTCTATGCGGCAGCCTGCGACGCGTTCCGCTTGTTCGACCACCTTGCGGATGCTCTGAATGACTTCGTCGCGATTGCAGATGACACCATTTTTGATGCCGCGCGCTTGCTCAATACCGGTGCCGATCACGCTGATTGCGCCATCTGCTTCGGATGAGGCGACTACGCATTTAAAGGTATCGCTGCCTAAATCCAAACCCGCTTCGATGCTGCTGCTGGCCATGGTTATCTTTCTTGGGAAAATGCGTCAAAGTTGCGGTTTGACAAGGGTTTTTCTTTTACGATGGCTCGCGGGTGATTCTCGCTCAAAAGAATATATTCTGCATCAAGATTGCGATCTTTAAGGGCATTTAAAATCGCCTCCGTTCGCGCCAGTTTGATGGCAAAATTTCCTTTACCGAGAGAAACGCGTGTTTTGCCCAGATGCAAGTCATACTGATCGCCGGCTGTGAGGGCGATGTCGCTCAGGGGGCGCGTTTTGGCCAAGTTGGTGCGTTCATACATGCGAGCTAAGGCGAGCGCGTTCATAATGCGTTCCCGACTGTAATTGCTGTCATTTTCAAGATCGGCGTTGCTTAAACCGGTGATGAGCGGCAGTTTGGGGGCCTGGTTGACCGATGGATGGGCAAAAGGTACCCCCAGTGAATCCACCAGATAGAGGCTTTCGGATACCAGGATCCCCGCAGCTTCCCGTTCTGTGATCGAGATCACCATTTTATTGGGTAATTCAGTGGTGATCCTGGCGCTCGTAATCCATGGAAAAGAAAGAAGACTTTGGGTGGCCGACTGGGTATCGAACTGAAAGTAATTGCTTTCTTTATCGAGGCCGATGGCTTGCAAAATCTGTTCTTTTTCGAGGTAGCGCGTGGGTGAAATTTCAATCTGGGTCAGCTGAAAATGGGGCAGCTGCTGAACAAAAAGGGCGGCTTTATAGAGAAGGAAAGCTGCGATGACGGCAAAAAAAACAATAAAAAACGAATACTTAAGAGCCTTTAATAGATAAGGCCGAGTCCGCTTCAACGCGTCCAGGATGCGATGGTTTTCGTGACGTGTAAAGCGGTTGCTCACGGTTTACATCTCCGCACATTGAGCGTGATCGAGGATCCACTCGACCAGGTCTTCAAACGAAATACCAGCAGCTGCGGCCACTTTGGGCACCAGACTGTGGCTCGTCATGCCTGGCTGCGTGTTGACTTCGAGTACGATGGGCCCTTCCCGGGTTAAGATCACGTCGGTTCTGGTGACTCCGCAGCAGCCTAAAGCCAGATGAGCGGCCAGGCCCACCTGTTTTACGCGCTCTAAATCTTCATCGGAGATGCGGGGGGGAACGTAGTAATCCGTGCCGGCATCGTCATATTTGGCAGTATAGTCGTAAAAATCACGTTTTGGGGCAATCTCGACCGCGCCGAGGCTGCGCTGGCCCTGAGAGACCACCGAAAGTTCGACGCCTTTGACGAACTGCTCGATCAACACATCGCCGGAACGGGCGGCGGTTTTGAGGGCGGATGCGAGATCTTCGGGGTTTTGGACGATGGTGACGCCTACGCTGGAGCCTTCGGCCAAGGGCTTGACGACCACCGGAAAATCGAAGGGAATCTGTGGCGTTCTGCCTTCTAAGATGCTGTTTTTACTGATTAAAACGTCGTTTGCAACGGGAACGCCGGCGGCGCGGAAGGCGGCTTTGGCAAGCCCTTTGTCCATGGCCAGTAAGCTGCTGCGCAAGTTTTCGCCAGTATAGGGAATGCCCATCCAGTCCAGGAGTCCCTGAATGCGGCCATCTTCGCCGTAAACCCCGTGGAGACCGTTAAAAACGACGCTCGCCCTGCTTTGTAAAAGCTGAGTTGCAACGTCGCGGCCGACATCGATGAGGACGGTGTCGTAGCCTTTTTTTTGCAGCGCTTCAGCGCAGGTTTTGGCTGTAATTAAGCTGACTTCGCGCTCCGATGAGAGCCCGCCTGCGAGGACTGCAACTTTTTGACCCACAAATCGACTTGTCATTTTGATTCTGCCATTTGCCATAAATCTTCGGCGATTTGCTCGCTTGCTTTTGGATGCCCGCATTTTTGGGCGCGGATCCCCATTTGCTGAAGCTTATGCGGATTTTTGAGGAGTTCGGTTAAACAGGCGCAAAGCCGCGTCTGATCGAGGTTTTCTTCGCGTTCCATGAGCGCTGCCCCGGATTCCACCAGAGCGCGCGCGTTTTCGGTCTGGTGATCGTCTGCCGCATACGGGAAGGGGATCAGCAGCGAGGGTCGTCCGAGCACGGCGAGCTCTGCAACGGTGGTCGCGCCCGCGCGGCTGATGACCAAATCCGCTTGCGACATCTCGAGTTCCATGTGATCGATGAAGGGCCGCACCTCGACTTTGAGCGATTCCGGATGGGGGAGCGCGTCGTAGGCAGCCTGAACTTCGGCATCCCGGTTTTTGCCCGTCTGATGGATCACATGTAACCCATCGAAATCGAACGCAATTTTTGAAATCGCGGCGGGGAGCTTTTCGTTGATCGCCTTGGCGCCCTGGCTGCCGCCGAGGATTAAAATGCGGCGCCCTTCAGTGACGGGTTGTGTACTTTCGGCCGCTTCGATGATGCTGCTTCGGACGGGATTGCCCAAAACGCGGATTTTCTTTTGTGGGAACTGGGATTGCATGCCTTCGAATGCGGTATAGATGCGCCGGACGACTTTGGAAAGCAAGCGGTTGGTGAGGCCTGCTCGCGCATTTTGTTCTGCAATTCCGGTAGGATAGCGCTTTAACGCTGCGGCCAGCACGACGGGCCCCGAGACGTAACCGCCCACCCCGAGCACGACGTCGGCTTTGACGGATTTGAGCAGTTTAAAGCCCTGAAAGATGAGTCTGGGCATGCGCAGTAAATTGGCGATTCTCTCGAAAAATCGGGCATTTTTGAGTCGGCGCGCTTCGATGGGGATGAAGGGATAACCCAGTTTGGGGATGAGATCCGCCTCCATGCCGCGCTCGCTGCCGATGAAGACCACTTCGCCGCCCTTGCGTATCCAGGCTTCGGCGATCGCGACGCCCGGGAATACATGTCCGCCCGTACCGCCCCCAACGATGGCCAGTTTTTTGGAATTTGTGTTTGTCATGACTTGATTTCTACGGATAACCGCCTCCGATTCAGAGAGGGCTCAGGGAGCTGTTGGGGCTCGGGACCGCAGTGATAGGCGGGCGGCGGTGGTTGGCGTCGCGAAATATTGAGCAGCAGACCCACGGCGCAGGAGAGCATGAGCATGGAGCTGCCTCCGTAGCTGATAAAAGGCAAAGTGAGACCTTTGTTGGGCAGCAGGCTCGTGTTGACGCCCATGTTGAAGAGCGCCTGGAACGCGATTTGAAAGGTGAATCCAAAGGCGAGCAGGGTACCGAAACCGCTGGTCGCTTTGCGCGCGATGCTCAGGCCGATGAGGATCAGACAAATGAACAAAAAGACGACGAGGGCGACGCCGATCAATCCGAGCTCCTCGCCGATGATGGAGAAGATGAAATCCGTATGCGCTTCGGGCAGATAGGCGAGTTTTTGACGGCTTCCGCCGAGGCCTACGCCGAACCATCCGCCGTTGCCAAAAGCGTATTTGGCCTGCGTGACCTGGTAGCCCGCATTTTGTGTATCGAGCTCGGGATTTAAAAAGGTTTTGATACGCGTGATGCGGTAAGGCTCGATCAACACAAAGATAACTGCGCAGACGATGAGGATGGGGATGACCACCAGAAGCGGCTTTAAGGGCGCGCCCGCAACCCACATGAGGACGAGCATGCAGAAGGTGCAGATGACGAGCGAACCGAAATCTTTTTGCAAAAGCAGCAAACCTGAGAGCACCGCTAAATAAAGGCCCACCCGGACCCAGCATTTGGCGGTGGCGAGCAGCTGCGGTTTTTGAGTGAGGAGCGCCGAAAGGAAGATGATCCAGGCGATCTTGGCACATTCGCTCGGCTGAATATGGATGGGGCCCAGGGGAATCCAGCGCGATGCGCCCTTATGGGTGACCGAAAGTCCGATGGGGATGATCAGCAGGCAAAGTGAGAAGATAAAGATCCATTTATAGAACTTGAGCAAATAAGCGTAATGAATCTGGCTGGTTACGAGGATTAAGAATAACCCCATCCCTACAAAAAGAAGTTGCCTTGTCAAAAAATACGTCGGGTTGCCCTCTTTCCACGCGGCGGTCGCGATGCTGGCGGAATAGACCATCACCAGGCCGATGCCCATGAGGCAAAGCGTGATGAACAGCAATCCCCGATGGTATCGGTGATCGACGACTGTGGTGTCGCAGTTCTCGTTGCCTGCTTCGTTCACATCGGGTTCAAAGGGCAAAAGTCGCATCAGCGCACCTTGAGGCTGAGCAGTCCGATCAGCGAAAGCATGATGCTGATGAGCCAGAATCGGACCACAATCTTCGGTTCCTGCCAGCCCAGCTTTTCAAAATGATGGTGGATGGGCGCCATGCGAAAAACCCGCTTGCCAGTGAGCTTAAAGGATGTGGTCTGCATGACGACCGAGAGCGCTTCCACAACGAAAAGGCCGCAGATGATGAGCGAGATTAACTCGTTTTTTGTGAGCACCGCGAGCATGCCGATGGCGCCGCCCAGCGCGAGGCTGCCCACATCGCCCATGAAGACCTGCGCGGGGTAAGAGTTGTACCAAAGGAATCCCGCGCCCGCGCCGATGATGGAGGCCGCAAAGATGGCCAGTTCGCTGATGCCGGCCACGTGAGGCAAATGAAGGTAAGCTGCGATATTAAAATCGTGATAATCGATGGCACCGCTGGGCAAGACGTCGGGCACCACGAGGACCGTACCGCCGGCATAAGCCAAAATCAGAAATGTTGCGCAGGCGACCATGACAGGTCCGATGGCGAGACCGTCCAGACCGTCCGTCAGATTGACCGCGTTGGAATATCCGGTAATGGCGATGACCGCGAAGGGAATAAAAATGTAAGTAGGCAGAGTTAAATGGAATTTGGACGCGCTGGCGAAGGGCAGATGGAGCTCGCAGGAAAAATCGGTATGGGCAAAAATGGCGAGCATCACGCCGGTCGAAATCAACACCTGAAAGAGCAGCTTGTATCGGCCAGGCAGGCCCTTTGAGTTGCGATAGCGCAGTTTGAGATAGTCGTCGATGAAGCCGATGACGCCAAAAGTGACGGTGACGCCGAGGGCGGCCCATACGTAAATATTGGAGAGCTCAGTCCAGAGGAGGGTGGGCATGGCGAGGGCAAAGAGCACCAGCGAGCCTCCCATGGTAGGCGTTCCGGCTTTTGAAAAATGGGATTCCGGGCCATCCTTGCGGACGACCTGACCGATTTGCCGGGATTGCAGCCTGCGGATGAACCACGGATGCATCACGAATGAGATGGCCATGGCGGTGAGTATGGCGGCGATGATGCGGAATGAGACGTAGCGGAACACCCGCAACGGTGGAAAATATTCGCGCAAAATCTCCATTAACCAAACGATCATCTGTTTTTACTCTTCTTCGCCCTGAAGCGATTCCCAGATTTTTTCGAGTGCCATGCCCCGGGATGCTTTGAATAAGATCGCTTGTCCCGGTTTGCGGCGATTTAAGATTTCCAGTGCAGCGCTGCGGTCTGGAGCCCAGAAACTGCGACCTGAAGGGGTTCCTTCGTTTCGGGCGGCGCGGATCATGCGCTCGCTTTCGGGGCCTACGCCGATGCAGGTGAGCTCTCCGGGCAATCTCGCAACCAGGCGGCCGATCTCTTCGTGAGCGGCTTCGGATCCTTCGCCGAGTTCGAGCATGTCGCCCAAAACCAAAATCCCGTCAGGGTAGCGGGCGGCAAAGGTTTGAATGGAGGCGCTCATCGATTGCGGGTTGGCGTTGTAGCAGTCCAGCACGACCGGCGTGTGATCCCGTAAGTAGCAGGTTTCACCGCGTAATTTGGGTGCTTCCATCTGCGCCAGGGCGTCGAGGGCCTGGGTGATGGGAACGGCGCAGTGATCGGCTACGGCGAGGGCCAGGAGCGCATTTTGTGCGTTATGTTTTCCAAAGAGCTTCAATCTGAGGGGCCAGCGCTGCCCGCGAGTCTCGACGATAGCGCTCGATCCTTCGGGCGTGTTGCGGTAATGGCTGAGCTGCCATGCGTCGGTCGGACGTTCGCCCACCAAGATGAGCGGGGCTTTCAGGTTGCGCGTCAGCTGCCAGGGATAGTCGATCTGAGAGGGCATAAAGGCGCAGCCTGATTCTGGAAGCGCTTGAAATAATTCACCTTTTGCTGCGGCGATGGCTTCAAGTGAACCGAGACCCTGAAGATGTGCCGAGCCTACGGTCGTGATCACGCCGAGCTGCGGCTGAGCCAGACTGGCCAGCCAGGTGATCTCGAGCGGCGCGCTCATGCCCATCTCGATAACCGCAAATCGTTGATCTTTAAGGTTTAATAAGGTGAGCGGCACGCCGATATGGTTGTTGAGGTTGCCTTTGGTGGCGCAAACTTCGCCCCCCGCGCTCAGGACGGCGGCGAGCATTTCTTTGGTGGTCGTTTTGCCCGAGGAGCCCGTGACGCCTACGACCGTGCCCTGAAACCGTTTTCGGGCCACGCCCGATAGATAGCCCAGAGCGATGGTCGTGTCGGGGACGGAAATGAGGGTGACGGGGGTGGATAACGCCTGTAACTGCGGGGCAATGGAGTCTGCGCCTTTTTGATCGGCTACGATGCAGGTCGCCCCTTGCTGAGCCGCCTGCAGGGCAAACTGATGGCCGTCCAGGCGCTCACCTCGCAGGCAAAAGAATGTGCCCTGCGGGACGATCTTTCGGGAATCGGTCGAGATTTCGCCGAGTTCCGTTTGAGCGCCGAAGATCACGCGGCCAAAGGCGCAATCGCACAGATCTTTTACGGTCAGTGGGGTCACGCTGTCCTCCCTGATTCCTGAGCCTGGAGCGCGGCCATCGCTTCTTCGAGATCGTCAAAATGGCTGCGCGTATGCCCGATTTCCTGATAGGTTTCGTGACCTTTCCCGGCGATCAGGAGGGTGTCTTCGGGCTGGGCCTGAGCGATGAGTTTGCGGATCGCGGTTCGGCGGTCGAGCTCGATATGGCAATGCCCGACTTTGAGGTGATCGGATTGCGGCATGAGGTCTTTAAGGCCTTCAAATGCAGCCAACGCAATGATTTTCGGATCTTCGGTGCGCGGATTGTCGGTCGTGAGAACGACGCCGTCGGCCAAAGCAGCGGCGCGTCCCATGAGCGGGCGCTTGGTGGCATCCCGATCGCCCCCGCAACCAAAGAGGCACCATAAGTGACCGTGGCACAATGGTTTTAAGACCTCGATGACGCGCTCAAGGGCATCGGGGGTATGGGCGTAATCCACAAAAATGGCGGGTCCCTTGCGGCCCGGAGGCAGGGGAACGGGCTGAAGTCGGCCTCTGACAAAGGCTTTCGATGCGGCCCGGGCGATGGCTTCGTCGGGGATGCCTAAAATCTGGGCCATGCTCGAGGCCAAGGCGAGGTTATGCGCGTTAAACCGGCCTACGAGAGGGGATTTGAGCGCGATGCGGCCTTTGGGGGTGACGAGTAAACCTTCGATGCCCTGGGCGGAAAGATGCAGGGATTCAAAATGGACGTCGGCGTTCGGATCTTCGAGTTTGAGTCGCCAGAGGTTGCATTTGAGGCTGGAGGCCAGTGCTTCGCCAAAAGGATCCTCGCAGTTGAGGACCGCGATGCCGTCTGGGCGCAGATTCTCTTCAAATAATCGACGCTTGGAAGCGCCATAGGCGGCCATGGTGCCGTGATAATCGAGGTGATCGGGGGTGAGTCCCGTAAAGCCTGCGGCGAGGACCGGCAAACCGTAAACGCGCTTTTCTTCGAGGCCGATGGAGCTGAATTCCATGGCCAGAGCCTGCACATGCGCATCCCGCATTTCGCAGAAAAGCTGTTGCAAATCAGGTGCTTCGGGCGTTGTAAACTGGGAAGGACGGCGGATCTGGCCGATGCGCTCTTCGACGGTGCCGATGAGTCCGGAGGGGACGCCTGAGGCTTCGATCATCTCGGAAATGAGCGTGGCCGTGGTGGTTTTGCCGTTGGTGCCCGTGACGGCGGCGAGGCGCATCGCATCGATGGGGTGACCGGCAACCTCTGCGCTCAAAAGGGCGAGATCCTTGCGGGGATCATCTGAGAGCTCGATGTAAGGCGTTGAATTTAAAGAGGCGATGAGCTCCGGAGCGGCATCTTTTGTTTGGAGCGCGACGGCTGCAGCGCCTTTTTCGAGAGCGCCCGGAATGAAACGGCGGCCGTCAACGGTGCGACCGCAAAGGGCGACGTAAAGGAACCCCGGCTTCACGCGTCGGCTGTCGTGGGTGATGCCTTCGATAGGACGCGATTCGCAGCCGGAAGGCCCTTTAAAACTGAGCCCGCAGTTGCGGCATAACTCTGCAAGATTCAAGGTAAATCCTCGTCTTCAGAATGTTGCGAAGGTTTGGGCAAATGGGAGACGGCCACGGGCGCCATACGGTTCTGTATGCGCGGTTTTTTGCGCTGTGCAGGCTGTTCAGAAACCGTATGGTGGGCTGAGGCTTTTAAACGAATTTCGCCCAGCAGATTTAAACGAAGGGTGATCTCTGCATTGTGCGGCAAAAGGGCGCCCGCCTGCGGGGTTTGCTCGGCGACGCAACCCTGACCTTCGACGTGAATGTTGAATCCGAGAGGAGCGAGTTCGGCCAGGGCCTGAGCCAGAGGCATGTCTTTGAGTTCGGGCACGAGCTGATGATCGCCGATGGCGCTGTTTGTAAACCACCAGGGGCGGGATTGAGCGGCGATTTCGATGGGTAAGTCCGACTCTTCTTCTTCTTCGTCTTCGCGCGCGTTGACGTCGGTCGTGGCCTGAACGCCCAGATAGGCCAGAGTTTCTTTGGCGATGGCGCTGAAGACCGGGGCTGAAACGCTGCCGCCCGATCGCGCAACGACGGGATCTTCGATGGTGACCACGATCACGATGCGCGGATCTTCGGCGGGGGCAAAGCCTACGAAGGATGCGCGGGTACGGTTTTTCATGTAACGCCCGGTGGCATCGATCAAATCTGCGGTTCCTGTTTTGCCGGCAACCGTGTAACCGTGCACTCGACCGCGCTTTCCTGTGCCGCCGTCCGAGGTGACCATGACGAGGCCTTTGGTGACCTCGCGCGCGGTTTTTTCGGAGATGACGCGGCGGAGGACGCGCTCGGGGAAGCGTTTAACGGTTTGGCCGCGGGCGTCGGTGATGCGGGAGACGAGTCGGGGTTGCATGAGCAGGCCGCCATTGGCGATGGCGGAATAAGCGCGAGCCATCTGAACAGCGGTGACTGAAAGCCCGTAACCATATGAAATCGTTGCTAAATGTGTTTGACCCCATTTGCGTGGAGGGTCGAGTTTACCCGAGGATTCGTTGCTCTTGAGGCCCGTCGATTCGCCCAGTCCGAACGCGCGCAGGTAGCTGTGGTAGAGCTCTTTGCCCATGCGCTGTCCAATCTGAGCTGCGCCGATATTGGAGCTGAATTTGAGGACTTCGAGGGTGTTCATCTCTTTGACGTAATGGGAGTCGTGGACCGTTTTATGGCTGTTGATGCGCCAGCTGCCGCCAAAACCCGAAAACATCGTGTCGGTGCGCACTTTGCCCGAATCGAGGGCACCGGCGACGAGAAGGGGTTTGATGATCGAGCCCGGTTCGTAAACATGCGTAAGGATTTTGCTTTCGTGATCCTTGGGGGAGACGACATGGTTGGGATCGACGATGGGGGTTTGGGCCATGGCCAAAAGATCGCCATTGCGCGGATCCATGACGACCACGACGCCGCTTTGGGCCTGCATCGCTTCGATCTGGTGCTGAAGCGCGGTTTCTGCGATTTGCTGGATCCGGCTGTCGATGGTGAGCTCCAGATTGTTGCCGTTCATTTGCTCGACGGGCACATTGCCGTTGGATAAGCCGATGCGTTGTTTTTGGGATCGCAGGACGTCGATCGAGTAAGTCTTGTTGGATAAATAGGATTCGTATTCCTGTTCAAGGCCTGCTTTGCCTTGATCATCGATGTTGGTAAAGCCCAGAAGAGCGCCTGCAAGCGTGCCTTTGGGGTAGGTTCGGCGGCCTTCCTGCTCCATGTGGACGCCGGGCAGATTGAGGGCTTTGATGGCATCCGAAATCTCGGGTGGAGCCTGGCGCCTGAGCTGGATATGCCCGCGTTGCGACCGGATTTGCTGGCGCTGTCGTTCGCTTAAAGGAATGATCGGTTCGAGCGCTTTGATGGTCTTTTGGGGATCTTTGATCTCGTGGGCTTCGAGGGAGATGGTTTGGCGCGCTGCGCTCTTGGCGAGGGTTTCATGAGTGCGATCAAAAATGGTTCCGCGCAGTCCGCTCATCTTCATCGAAACGCTGTGCTGGCCAGAGGATTTGGAGCTCAGTTCGTCGTGCTGAACGACCTGCAGCATGGCCAGACGCGCGATCACGATGGCAAAAAGCGCGAGGCAGGCACCGATGATGCCGTTCATGGTCTTTTTATTGATTTGAGGCGTTGAGCAAGGGCTTTTTAAGGCCTTCCACTTCATTGCATTTCTCCTGCTTTGTCGTGGCGGTGCGGTTCGGGCAGGCGCACGATCGCATCGGGCCGCGCTACGGAGAGGCCTGCTTTCTGGGCAATGGGTTCAAGGCGATTGGGATCGAGCAGGCGCGAGCGTTCGATTTCGAGGCGGTTGCGTTTGTCTTCAAGCTCGTTCCAGGTCAGTCGGGCGTCGTTGAGGGCAAAGCTGTATTGATCGATTTGAAAGCGCGCGCTGACTTTATTGATGCCGAGCCACACCAGGGAGCCCATGACGCAGAGCGAGAGAATGAAGAAACGCATCTCAATTACCTCTCATCACAGGATCGCTTGCGGGCGATCGCTCGCAGGTGAGCGCTGCGGGCCCGGGGGTTTTGGGCGCATTCTTCTTCTGAAGCCGCGATCCCTTTGGGCGTGAGCAAATCGAATTGAGGCAGCGGAGCGTCTGGCGGTGGCGGCAAACCGCGGCGAGGCGAAGAGGGCAGGGCGGTCAGGGCTTTAAACGCCTGCTTCACCGCGCGATCTTCGAGGGAATGAAAGGTGATCACCAAAAGGCGACCGCCGGGATTTAAGAGCGCAGGGGCATCGGAAAGCAGTTGTTCCAGGGCGCCGAGCTCGTCGTTGACGGCGATGCGGAGTGCCTGAAAGCAGCGCGTTGCGGGGTGATGTCCGGGTTTAAAGGCGCTTTTGGGCACAGAAGCCGCGATGACTTTTGCCAGCGCCTGAGTTGTGGGCGGCGTTTCGGGATCCAGCTCGCTCTGCCAGCGTTTGATGGCGCGCGCGATGGGCTTTGCAAAGGGATCTTCGCCGTAACGGTGAATCAGATCCGCGAGTTCACTGGCGCTCAGTTGGGTTATCAAATCCCACGCGGTTTCACCCTGCGAGCGATCCATGCGCATATCGATGGGGCCGCTGTGCATAAACGAGAATCCGCGTTCGGCTTCGTCGAGCTGATAGGAAGAGACGCCGATGTCGGCCAGAATGCCGTCGAATCCAGAAAAATCCTCTTCATTCAGGAAGTTACGCGCGATCTCGGCCAGGTCTTTAAAGTTGCCGTGCACGAAGTGGCATCGATCGCTGTATTCGGCGAGGCGCTTTTGGGCGTAGTCGAGGGCGTCGAGATCCTGATCGAGGCAGAGCAGCGAGGCGCCGTCTTTTGCGAGTCGCAGGCTGTGACCGCCAAATCCCACCGTGCAGTCGAGAAAGCGCTCTCCGGGCTTTACAGCCGCGATGCGGGCGACTTCTTCGGGCAATACGGGCATATGGTGATCGGCGATCAACGCGTTCTCCTTTAAAAGCGGCGGAATGGTGAGGGCGGGAAAGTTACATTTGCAGCAAAACATCGATGCCGGAATCGGGCAGGAGGCCGCCAAAGCGTTCGTTCCAGATGCGTTCGCACCAAAGTTCCATGCAGTGGCCTACGCCGTTCAGCAGGCAGGTCGACTGCAGTTCGATTCCACCAAAGTTGCGAAGCAGCGGCGGAATCTGAAGTCGGCCCACCTTATCGAGCCTGAGTTTGCGAGCGGAGCCCTGAACGACGCGGTGAATGACGCTGGCCTGAGCGGGCGTGAGCGCTGCGATGCGGTTTTTAAAGGCGGCCCAGCTTTCGGGCCAAAAGAGCAGCAGGCAACGCAATTCCGTATGTCGGGTCAGGATCAGTTCGCTCTCTTCGGTCAATCCTAAAATCGTACGAATTTCTGCGGGGAGGCTGAATCGGCCTTTTTCGTCAACGCGGGGATCAAACTGCCCTTCCACCTCTGCGAGCGGCGCGTCGGGCAAATCGATTGACGTTCGGTCATCCATAAACTCCGCAGACGGGACTTTCCCACCAGGTCCCACAATTTTCCACTCGAGCTATCCTAATCAGCGATCAAGAGAGGTCAATCTGCTTTTTTGAACGCAGAAAATTTTATGAAAAACCTTTGAATTTCAATCGGTTATAAAAACGAGGGATCGATGTGGAATGAGAGGATGTTTTCCGGATCTCATGTTCAGCTTTTGGGCGATAACTCCCCAGAATGAAAAGATTCTTGTGAAAAGGATCTCACAAAACCTTTCACTGTTCATTTGATGTTGTGTGCCTGGGTGGGGAAGCGGGGCGCCCTGTGTGGTATTGGGTGGGAAGGAAGGGAGACGTCGGGTGAAAGGCGTTTTTCGCCTTCATGGTTTGCCCGGGGCCGCTTTTCAACTCCCTTGAATTCTTTAACAAACCCGCGTAAATTGCCGCGCTCATTTTTTGACTTCAGCTGCGAGGTAAGCCGTGATCAATGTTGTCGATTTGTCGATGAGTTTTGGACCGCAGGTCCTGTTTGAAAACGTGAACGTCGTGTTCAACAAAGGGGATCGATACGGTCTCACGGGGCCCAATGGCTGCGGCAAGTCGACCTTCATGAAAATTATATCCGGCGATATTGAACCGGTATCGGGGCAGATTTACCGGCCAACGCGCCTGGGTATTTTGAGGCAGGATCACTACCTGTACGAGAACGTGCGGATTCGCGACGTCGTTCTCATGGGCAACGAGCATCTTTGGAAGGCGTTGGAGAAGAAAGAGGCGCTGCTCGCCAAGGGCGACGAGTTATCCGAGGAGGATGGCATTGCGCTCGGCGAGATCGAAATGGTGATTGCCGAAGAGGACGGCTACACCGCCGAGTCAGAAGCCGAAGATCTTCTGGAAGGTCTGGGCATCGATTCCAAATTCCACGATCAGCCGCTGTCGGTGCTGACGGGTGGTGACAAAGTCCGCGTACTTCTCGCGCAGGCGCTGTTCGGTCATCCCGAAGGTCTGCTGTTGGACGAGCCGACCAACGCCCTCGACATCGCATCGATTCGCTGGCTCGAAGGCTTCCTCAGGGATTACGAAGGCGTATTGGTTGTAATCTCCCACGACCGTCACTTCTTGAACGAGATTTGCACGAAGATTGCCGACATCGATTACGAGACGATCATCGTATATCCCGGAGCTTACGATGATATGGTCGAGGCCAAGGCGCAGGCTCGCTCGAGTCTCGAGATGGCCAACGCAGCCAAGCAGAAGAAGATCGAGCAGTTGCAGGACTTTGTGCAGAGGTTCCGTTCCGGTTCCCGCGCGTCCCAGGTGAAGTCCCGCGAAAAGCAGCTCGATCGCGAGCGTACGGCGCTGGCCAACCTCAAACGGTCCAACATCGCGCGGCCGTTCATCCGCTTTGAAATGAAACGCCCGAGCGGTAAGCAGGTATTGTCGGTCACCGATCTCGATAAGCAGTTTGAACACGCCGTTATTTGTGAAGAGTTCAACCTCAATGTATTTCGTGGCGACAAGATTGCCATCGTAGGGCGCAACGGTATCGGCAAAACATCGATGTTGAAGATGTTTCTGGGCGACCTTCGTCCCGACAACGGCGAGATTACCTGGGGATTCGAAGCGCAGCTCGGATATATGCCGCAGGATCACGGGGAACTGATCGAGAAGTCCGACGAAACAGCGCACGCCTGGTTATGGCGCTGGAACAATGAAGCCAAAGAAGAAGAGTTGAGAAGCCTCTTTGGTCGGTTATTGTTCACCAAAGACGAGCCGTTCAAGCCCACCAAGGTGCTGTCGGGTGGTGAAACCGTGCGATTGCTGCTCGCGCGCCTGATGTTGCTCAAGCCCAACGTTTTGATTCTCGATGAGCCCACGAACCACCTCGATCTCGAATCGATCCGTTCTTTGACCGAGGCCCTTTCATGCTACGAGGGCACCTGCATATTCGTCACCCACGACCGTCAGATGGTCTCTGCAGTCGCGACGCGCATCCTTGAAATGTCGGACGATGGCATTCAGGAACTGAGCCCGGAGCAGTTCGCCGCCGGCGAGTTCCTCATGAAGAGCCGCCAGTACCACCGTTAAGCCCCGTCTTTTCTTCAAAAACACCCGCCCGTTCTCCAGCCGATCCCCCATACTGCATTTTGAATCCGATGCTGTTGCCGAAGCATCGCCGGATGATGCTCTGTAAACAGGATTTTAATGCTCAGCCAGCGTTTTTGAACCTTTGCGATTCAGTTTTTATTCATCGACCAGGGCTGCATGATGATCGGAGAACAGCGCCGTAGGGCGAATTGGGTATTGTGCCATGCCTGAGTAATCGGATGATGTTTCAAACAGTAATTCTTTAAACCTTTACGGTTAAATTTGTATTGTAAAACCATGATCGATCGATGCCTGAGGAATAAAAAGGAATTGCGTGATCATGATCTCCAGATGATCTGAGAATAAAAAGGAGTTTTTGCACCGGTTTTGGGGTTTACTTTGATCTCTGATCGGGTTTAAAGTCACGTCGCTTTTGGACGCTTCACTGAAACCCGCATCAGGAGTCACCGGTTATGCCCGATACAGAACTCGAAGGCTTGTTTGGCACCGAAGAGGCCAAAGCCGCTTACAACAGAACCTGCGAATGGATCTTCAATGAGCCGGAGCCCGGTTATACACCGCCGCTGGTCGATAAGTCGAAGGCGGTGACCGCCTGCATGGAGCTCGAGAACCTGATTCAGGATCCGATGATCGATCAGGCTTTCAAATCTTTACCGCCGTCATTGTTCGACGCCCGCATCCTCACGCGGTTTCCTGATCTGACCCAGAGCCTCTGGTCGCTCGGCAATCAGATCAATGCCCAGGCGGTCATGGAGAGTCACACGCGCGTACCGCAGGCGATATTGGACGAAGCCGATGGGTTGCGCGATCGGCTCTTCGAGATGGTCAAATACCATTTTGGCAATGAGCCCGCCATCGCGCAGTTGCTCACGGAATTGCGCCGCAATGTCGGCTATATGGATCTGGCGAAGGATTTGGAGCGGCTGGCTGGTGTGGTTGAAGATCGCAAAGAGGATTTGGTGCACGACAAACGCCATTACGACGAAAACTGTGCATCCGATGCCCGCCGCCTGGCGCGCGAGATACTCAAATCATTGAACGCGACGGATACCGACAAGATCAAGAAAGCGCATTTGTATCAGCGAATCTGGAAGTTCACCGCGTTCTACTATGCCGAGATTTACCAGACGGGCCGCTGGGCTTTCCGCAACAGTCCCGTCGCTGAGCGATTCGTCACCATGGCCAGCATCGTCCGTAAATCGTCGCGCAAGAACAAGCCCGCAAACTCCGGCGACGAATCCCCCAATAAAGCCTGATCATCGAAGGGCGGTGCCGGCGCAACCGGCGCTTAAAGGAGCTCGACCGTCGAGGAGAGATCCACCGAATCCGCCCGATCCCCCGCACGCCTCGCCTGATGCTGAATGAACAGCTGGTTTAACCATTTCGGAAGCTCGGCAACCTCAACCCTACAGAGCGTCGGCATACAGATCTGATCGAGGGATACATACCAAATGGCGCTCTGATCGCGCTTTTTGTCGACCAATATCGATTCAATTAAATCGTTTGGGGTGAGCGTCGGCGGCAGATCGATGGGCAACTCGAACTGTTCCAGAAGATGCATCGGATCCCCGTCGATGAGCGTCATGCCCAGGCCCACCGCTTCCCCGTGCAAAAGCGGGCGTTCCAGATTTTTAAGTCCCCAGGCCTCGATCGCATGTCCGAGGGTATGCCCGTAATTTAAAAGCGCGCGGTGACCCTGCTGATCGTAAGGATCCTGTTGTACGACCGAGAGCTTTAAATCGATCGCCCTTTTGATCAATGGCGTCAGCTGTTCCAGATCGCTTGCGATGTCGAAGGGAAGTCTTTGCAGGGCATCGAGCAGCGGTCGATCGAACAAGGCGGCGATTTTGATCACCTCCACGAGACCGTTCCGCAGTTCACGCAGGGACAGGGTAGAGAGCATCTCGGTATCGACGATGATCGCCTCGGGATCGTAGAAGCAGCCGATCACGTTCTTCTGGCCTTCAAAATCGATGGCCGTCTTGCTCCCGATGGCTGCATCCGCCATCGCCATTAATGTGGTGGGAATCTGGATCAATGAACAGCCCCGCTTCCAGGTTGCCGCGCAAAGCCCCGCCAAATCCCCGATAACACCGCCGCCAAAGGCGATGATCGCGTCGGTTCGCCCGATCGACGCCTGGCTGCAGGCCTGGTAGAGCTGCTCTAAGGTGGAGAGACTCTTTTGGGCTTCCCCGGGCTTTAAGACCACCGTCGCCGCCTGTGGCACGAGTTGCCGGAGCGCGGGCAGATGATATTTGGCCACATTTTGATCGGTCACGATCAGGATGCGCCGATGCTCGAGCTCTAAAATGGAATTCAGCATCGAAAGGCAGCCGGGCGAGACCACCATGCGGGGCATATTCATAGCGGATCCACTCCAAAGGCGCGCAATAAGCGGCAAAGCACCAGCAAGGGGAGACCGACGATCGCGCTTTGATCGGCGCCGTCGATCTGATCGAAGAGGGCGATCCCCAAACCCTCGATTTTATAACCACCGGCGCTGCCCAACGGTCGATCGACAGAAACGTAATGGTGAATCTGTGCCGGGGTTAAGCTGCGCATCTTCATCGATACGCTCGCAAGTTCGCAAAGATGCCTGCCCGTACGCGCTTCGATCACCGCGACGCCCGTGTGAAGGTAATGGGTTTTGCCCTGAAGGCGCGCAAGTTCCGCCTCCGCCTCTTCCAGCGTCTGCGGTTTATGCAACCGTTGGCCTTCGATGTCGGGCACCTGATCCGAGCCGATGATCAGGGCATCTTCATCTGCAAAGCGATAAGCGAGACTTTGGGCTTTACCCAAGGCAAACTGCAGGGCAACAGCCTGGGGTTCCAGATCGATCTGCTGCGCTTCTTCGTCAAACTCGGGCGATACGGCAACGTAAGGCAACTGCAGGCGATCGAATTCCGCTTTACGCCATTTCGAGGTCGAGGCCAGGATCAGGGAACGCATTTGTAAGATTCTCCAAAAGTCGATCGGCCAATTTGAGCGAATGGTGCGCCAACTTGCAAGACTTTGCGAGTGCAGGTTGGGGTACGGGGGCCAAACGTGGTACGGTAAGCGCCTTTTTGGGGGAAACGCGCATGTTGACGATGTTGCAGGAGGCCCTTTGTCAGGGGCGCATCGACGAGCGGGTATGCTTGCGGCTCGCGGATTTGCTGATCCAGCACGGCGGAGCGAACGATCTCGAACAACTTTTGAAGCAGTCGGGCATCTGGTGTGACCGGAGCACCCAATTGGGGCATACGCTGGAATTCGGACAGAGCTTTTTGGGCAGCGAACCGTCCCAGGTCAGCGAAATGTATGACGAGATCTCCTCCAAATGGCGATGCTCCCGCCCGATTCTGCCGCCGATCCTCATCGATCACGAAATGGTCGAGGATCGCATGCGGGAGAGGGCCGACAGCGTTGAGCAGAGCTTCGAGGAGCGCAGCCGGCGATACAAACTGGGCGAAGAGATCGGCAGAGGCGGGGTAGGGGCCATCAGAATCTGCAGGGACAAGAGCCTTTTGCGTACCCTGGTCATGAAAACCCTCATCGATGGCACCAAATCCAGCGCTTACGCCCTCAGAAAGTTTATCGAGGAGGCGCAGATTACCGCCCAGCTCGAGCATCCGAATATCGTGCCCGTCCACGATTTTGGTTACTTCGACAACGGCGAGCCCTTCTTTACCATGAAGCGCATCGCGGGTCACACTTTGCGCGAGATCCTGAAGGATTTGCGCCATGGGGAGGCCGAAGCCGTCAGCAAATATACGCGCCTCAAGCTCCTCACCATCTTTCAGCAGATCTGCATGGCCCTCAGCTTTGCCCACAGCCGCGGCGTCCTTCACCGCGACATCAAACCGAGCAACGTGATGGTGGGCAGCTTTGGTGAGACCCTGCTTTTGGACTGGGGCATCGCCAAAGTGATGGGTTCAAGCGCCGTCGAGCGCGATCCGGCCGCCGATTCCCAGAGTTCCGTCGACGGCAGCAGCGAAGGATCCGTCAATTTTAAGCTCGTGGGTACGCCGGGTTATCTCTCACCCGAGCAGGCGCGCGGTGCCGCCCTCGATGTCCGCTCCGACGTCTACGCGCTTGGCGCCCTGCTCTACGAAATCCTTTGTTACAAGCCCGTTTTTTATGGCAAGGACGCCGACGCTCTCATCGAGAAGACCCTTCACGAGCGACCGGTTCCGCCTTCTGTTCGGGCACCCGACCTTTCGATACCCCCGAGGCTCGATCAGATATGCCTGCGTTGCCTCGAAAAGAACCCCGCCGACCGTTACGCGACGGTGGAAGACATCAGCGCGGACATCGAGCTCTATCTTTCGGGGGTTGAAGACCTCGACCGGCGGCGCAGGCTCTCCGAAGAGCGACTGGAGCAAGGTCTTTTGGCGCTGGAGCAATATAAACGGTGCCATACCCGCCTCGAAGAGCTTCAGGACGAAGTTTTTGAGATGGAGGAGCGCCTTTTGGGGCCGGAGCCCATCGAAAAAAAGCGACCGGTCTGGGCCAAGGCGGCGGAGCTTCAAGAAGTTTCGAGTGAGAAGGAACGTCAGTTTGCGGCAGCCTCCGAATCTTTGATGGCAGCCGTCGGATTTGATCCAAAGAACGACGAAGCGGCGAACACCCTCGCCCGTTTATTTTGGAGCAAGCTCCGCGACGCGGAGTTGGCCGGCGACGAATTGGGAGCGGTTTACTATCGCGAGACCGTCGAGTTCTATAATCGGGGCATCTATGACGATTTATTGAAGGATGTGGGACGGATTTCGGTGAGGACTTCACCGCCCGGCGCGAAGATTCGGCTGGCGCGCTTGATCGAGATGGACCACAGGTTGATGCCTTTAATGGAAGAAGATATGGGCTTTACGCCGCAGCTCGCCCTGAAGCTCGAGCGCGGTCATTTTATGCTGCGCCTCAGCCTCCGGGGGTACCGCGACGTTATCGTACCCGTCGTCGTTGACAGGGGGGAGCTCACGGACGTGACCTGCCGCTTCTTTACGGACGAAGAGATCGGCCAGCATTTTCTTTATATCCCCGCCGGCAGCTTCACCATGGGCGGCGATGACGCCTGCTATTCCGCCCGCCAGCGGCGCACCCTCTATACCGGCGATTACTTTATGGCGCGTTATCCCGTGACCTGCGGCGAGTATCTCACCTTCTTGAATGACGGTCTCCGCCTCGGCAAAGACATGACCCATCACGTGCCGCGCCTTCAATCATTGGGCGGCTGGCTCTGGCCTCTCACCGAAAACGGTTACATCCTGCCCGAAGAGAGCGATTTGGGTCCGGCCTGGCAGATCCACTGGCCCGTTTTTGGTATCAGCTGCAACGACGCGCAGGCCTTCTGTACCTGGTACAGCGAACGCATCGGCATTCCTGTTCGGCTGCCCACCGAAGTCGAGTGGGAGAAGGCCGCGCGCGGTACCGATGGGCGCCTTTATCCCTGGGGGAACAACTTTGATGCCACCTTCTGCAAGATGGCCAGCTCCAGGCCCGGCGAATCTCATATCGAGAAGGTCGGCCAGTTTCCCATCGACGTCTCTCCTTACGGAGTCTACGACATGGCTGGTCTCATCTCCGAGTATACGCTCGGTCGCGGGACCAGCGACCGCGATCTGGCCATCGTTCGCGGCGGTTCATACGACACGACCAGCCCCACGGATTGCAGAATTACCCACCGCTATTTCGTTCCCCGCCATCTCCCCAATCTTTCCCGGGGGTTCCGCATCGTCCGCGACCCGCCCATGGCGCCCGACGCCACAATGATGCATATGATCCGCAGTATACCCAGCGGATATTAGAAAGCGGTTACGGCCCGCCGTAAACAATTTACGGCCCGCCGTAAACAATTTAAAGTCCGTCGTCTCTTGTTCACCACCCGTCGCATCCCATTCACCCAATACCGCCTCACATTCACCACCCGCCGCAACAGATTCGTCATCCGCCGCATCTGATTCACCAAAATCCGCCACTCATTCGCCATCCTCCGCGATCGATTCGCCCTTTTTGGCTAACTGTTCACCCAATTTTGCGAATCACTCCTCACAGTCCACGCCTTCTTCGACGGCGGGGAGCGTTAAGGTTACGGTGGTGCCCTGTTTATGGCTGTCGATGGTGATGTCGCCCTGCTGGGCCTTGACGATCTGCTGAACCATGGAAAGGCCGAGGCCGGTGCCCTGAGGTTTGGTGCTGAAAAAGGGCTCGAAGAGGTGATCCATGGCCTCCTTGGGCATGCCGGGGCCGTCATCTTTAACAGAAAGGGCGACCTTATCGCCAAGGGTGCGGATCGAGACGACGATATGGCCGCCTTCTTTACCCATCGCCTCCCTGGCATTGCGCATCAGGTTCATTAAGGCGGCGCGAATCTGGTTGGGGTCAACAAAAGCGGAGCGGCCTGCGCGGTCGGCGTCGAGGCGGGCGCGGATTTTGGCGGTCTCGAGCTCGCCCTGCATGAATTCGATGAGCTCCTGGGCGAGATGGTTGAGATCGACGGGCTTCAGTTCGGGGCGGGGGAGGCGTGCATAGCGGAGATACTCCTCGGTGATCTCGCGAAGGCGCTCCACTTCGTGCGTGATGCTCATCAGCAGACCGCGGGCGGCCTCTACGTTCTCGTTTGTGGCGCCCTCTACGAGCTCATCCATGAGTAGTTCGGAGTTGAGACCGATGGAACTGAGGGGATTGCGGAGCTCATGGGTCATCTGCGAGGTCATGCGGCCGACGGTGGCGAGGCGTTCCTGGTTGACGAGCTCGCGCTGCTGGGCGCTGAGCTTTTGATCGCGGTCGTTTAAGGACTGGGCCAGGCGCAGGAGATCTTCTTTAAGGATATTGAGATCCGGTTCAAAAGAAATGGCGGAGAGCCAGCCGATCTGGGTGTCACCTTCGGCAAGTTTGGAGACCGCTTTGCTCAAATCCTTAATGGGCGAGAGCTTTTTGGCCATGTACCCCAAAAGGAGCAGCCCTAAGATCGCCGATGCCGTGAGGATAAACATGATTTTTTGGAACACGTCGGCCTCTTCCTGGCCGATGCGTTGCGAAAAAAGGTGAATGGATTCCTCGGATTGAAGGGCGAACTGCGAAAGTCCTTTGGAGAGCGACCGGATTCTTTGACGCAGTTGCAGTCGCGGGCGACTCATTTGCAGACTTTGGTTCTGCAGCGCCAGCCGACCGGCATCGACGAGCGACTGAGATTCATCGTAGAGCGCATCGAAGGTGGTGTTGAGGCGGCGGATTTCGGGTTCATCGCCCGAAATGAAGGCGGACTTGCCCTGCTCGAAGCCATTTTTGAGGTCGTTCAGGATGCGCTCCATCCATTTGGCGGGAATCTTCTGCTGCGCGTTCTCCTCGCTCTCCATCTGCTCGAGCATCTGGTCGAGAGTCTTCAAATGACCGCGCTGATCGGCCGACCATTCGGGCAAATGGAGCATGCGCCCATGAAGCTGCTCGATGCGATCGCCAAAAGCCTGCATCCGACTCAGGGTAAAGAGGTTGATGCTCAGAAAAAGGGTGATCAGGAGGGCAAAAACCAAAAAGAATTTACCCGAAAGCGAGAGATGCATGTGCGGATCCTTCAGGCGCTGACCGGTGGCGGGAATCTTTTAACGCTTTTTCGGGGTCAATGGGCGTTTATTTTTGTTGCATCGCCCGTCCGTCTTTATGTATCAATCCATCCTGTAAGTTGCATGGCAAACAGCGGCGCCCTGATGGCGCTCCATCTTTAACGAACGGAGATTTTTCATATGGCCATCGACATCGATCAGATCCTGGACGACGCGCAAATTGAAGAGGTCAAGGGCCATCTCAATGCGGTCGACGGCATCCTTAAACCCACCTGCAAGGTGATGACCCAGGAGGAGCGCATCGAATACCTGCGGGCCAGAAAGGGCTTCGAGGGGAACCTTTCGCTCCTGTTGCAGGTCGCGCGCGATAACCATATCGAGCTTCCTGCCTATCCCTATACCGCCCTCGAGCGAGCCATCAAGATTCAGGACTACCTGAACCTGATGAACGAGCAGATCAAGAGCATTCAGACGATGGTGCAGGACACCTACCGCGCCGCCCGCGCCGATGCCTGGGAAGGTTTTCTCAATTATTACAACGTGCTGAACGCCATGGCGAACAGCATGCCCGACGTCAAGAGCCGCATGAAGGGCTTTGTCGAATTCATGTCGAATAAGTCCAACAAGAACACCAACGACGAGAACGCGTAAGCCCATTTTGGTGGATCCCTCTCCATTCTTCGCCCACCTCTTTAAAATTCCCGCAACCCATTCATCAAAAATCTGAGTTCACTCACCATCTGCGGTCTGTGATCGGCCAAAAATGGCCGATCGATGACCATCCGTGGCCGATCTTTTATGTCAGACGGTAGCCTGCTTTCAGATTCCGGGCGTCAGGGTATCGCCGACGTTAAAGGGTTTCATGGCGCGGGCGAGGATGCCGAGATGGTGGGCGATCGCCATGCCGTAATTGGTGATGGGGACGCCGGCGGCTTTGCAGTCTACGATGCGGTTTAAGACCGCTTTGCGGTTTGCGACGCAGGCACCGCAATGGACGACGAGCTTGTAGCGGGAAAGGTCGCTGGGGAATTCAAGGCCCGAGCTCACTTCAACGTTTAACGGACCACCGGCGCGCTTTTGGAGCATGCGGGGAATCTTGACGCGGCCGATGTCTTCGCCTTCGTTGCTGTGGGTCTGGCCGTGGTGGGTGCAGGCTTCAGCGATGAGGACCGAATCGCCGGGTTTGAGCGCATCGATATGGCGCGCGCCCTCAGCGAAGGCAAAAAGATCACCCTTGAAGCGCGCAAAGAGGATCGAGAAGGAAGTCATGGGGATCGATTCAGGAACGATGGCCGATACGGCGCCAAAAGCCTGGGAGTCGGTCACGACGAGGGCGGGCGGCTCGCGGAGATTGGCGATCATGGGACCGAGAAGCGACTCGTTGACGACGATGGCCGCCGCATGACCGTCCAAAAGATCGCGGATGGTCTGAACCTGCGGCATGATCAGGCGGCCTTTGGGCGCGAGCTTATCGATGGGGACGACCAGGATGCAGCTTTTGCCGGGGGCTACGAGATCGCGGAGGATCCCCTGGCTCTCGAGCAGATCCTGCGGGCTCAGATCGAGCATCGCCCGGCGCAGATCCTCGATGCCTTCACCGGTCTTCGCGCTCACCTTCACGTGCGGCACGCCCAGGGCATCAACCTTGGCGAGTGTTTCGGCATCCGGCGCGTGCAGATCGCATTGATTGAAGACCAAAAGGACGCCCGCGTCGCGTTCCTTCAGGGTTTTGATGATCTTCTCTTCGTAATCGCCAAAACAGCCGTCGGTGACGACGAGGCCGAGCTCGGTTTTGTTGTAGGCCGCCTCGCTCTTTTGAATGCGCAGTTCGCCGAGGGCCCCCTCATCGTCGATGCCGGCCGTATCGATAAAGACCACGGGCCCCAGGGGTAAAAATTCGGCGGTCTTTTCGACGGGATCGGTGGTGGTTCCGGCAACGGGCGAGACGATACTCACGTTCTGCCCGGTCAGGGCGTTCAAAAGGGAGGACTTGCCGACATTTCTGCGACCAAAGAGGCCGATATGCAGGCGCATGCCTTTGGGTGCCTTCATGGGATGACCTTTCTTGGTAAAGGATTCGGAAAAAAGGGGAGTCAGCGGACAAAAAATGGCGATCACTCTGCGGAATGCGGTGCTTTATCGGCCTCGATTTGCTTCACCTTCTTCTTAAACCGCTCGATGGGATCGGTTCTCGACCGGAAGGCCGCCTTTAGGATGGCTGCAAGCAACACGTTTGAGTCGGCCTTCGCCGCGTGCATCCCACCGCCCTTGGCTGCGATCTCTGCGTGAACGCGAAGGACGTCGGTGTTGTAATTTTTGGTGATCGCTTCGTTCTTTTCGTAACCCTGGGGGCGCGTCGAGATGACGTGGATCTGGCCGCCGGACTTATGGAACTCAGCCGCCTTCTTTAAACAGCCGGGCACGTCCTCCTTATGGGGCTCCGCGTCCGACACGATAATCATCAGCTTGAGCGCTTTATCGCTCCACTTGGCCTTGGTGGCCTCTTCGAGACCCCCGCAAAGCCATTCGGGGAGATCTTTATCGCGGCTGGTGTTCGTAGCCTCAATTTTGGCGAGGAACTTCTCGAGTTTGTTCGCATCTTCGGTGAGCGGCTGCACCTGGAGGCGCATGGCGGGGAGCTCCTTCTTGTCTCTGAAGACTACGACGCCGATTCTCGACCGGGGACTCACCTCGCGCAGGGTGTCGAGAATGATTTTGAGGTTCTCCCGGGCCGTATCGAGGCTCTCCTGCATCGATTTGGTGGCGTCGATGACGAGAACGACATCGACGGGGCTGGCGGTGCGGGGATCGAGGTCGCGGATGGCGATGGTTGCGGCATCCTGGAGCGCCTCGAAGCGGCTTTGGGTGGCCTGATGCTCCTGGCGCAGGGTTTGCAGCTCATGTTCGAGGGATCGGTTCTGCTCGAGGGCGGCCTTTAAAGCATTTTCGGTCTCACCCTTCTGGGCGGCCTGAAGCATCGCCTCGATTTGCGCCTTCTTGCGCTCCGCTTCGGCCTGCATGCGCTGGCGGTCGGCCTCCAGGCTGCGCTTTTCGGCGGCCTGGCGCTCGGCCTGCTCGGCCTGCTGGCGCAAAATGGCGGCCTCTTTGGCATTTTGCTCGTTCTGGAGGTCGTTTTTGATGCTCAGCACGGCGACCATGAAGAGCAAGAGGACGCAGCCGAGGGCCGTCGTCAGAATATCGGAGAGCGACGTGCTGAATTCGCCCTGGAATCCTCCGTCGCGGTGGCGTCTGCTCATGGATCGGTATCCTCACCTTCAAAAACGGCCAGCCGTTCGCGGTCGAGGGGATCGAGGGGCTCGGTCTTCATGCCGTGCTCGCGCATTTCGGGCCTGTAGGCGCCCATCTGCGGCATCGTCTTGCCCATATCGGCGTTCTGCTCCTGAACGGGCGAGGTCAGGGGCTCGGTTTTGGCCATCTGCTGGCGCGCGATCCCGGCCGATCGCTCAGCGCCCTGCTGCCGGATCTCGCGATCCGAAAGCATCTGCACGGGCATGCGCGGGGATGGACCCTGCCTGGGCCTCTGGGCCTGCGGATCGGGCATCTTCTGCTCCAGACGGGGCTGCTGCCGCATCATTTCGGGATCCTGCCTCTGAACTGCGGGGAGCTGCCGCTGCATTGCGGGATCCTGTCGCTGAATGGCGGGCCTCTGGCGCTCGTTTACGGGCCTCTGCTGAACGAATTGCGGATCCTGGTGGCGCCTGCGCTCGATCTCTCCGCCCCGGTTTGCGGTCTCCACACCGCGATTCTGGGTCTCGACGATGACGGGCTTGGGGAGTTCGCTCTCGCTGACGGGTTGTTCGACGCGCCTGGGCCTTGGGGGCTCATTTTGGGCGATCCGTTGAAGGGGCGCGCGGGTCAGGGTCACAGGCTGCTCGGAGACCTGGCGGATTTGGGTGAGCTCCCCCTGAAGCTGGGGCGCATAATCGATGATGGTCTCGGCTGCATCGCGGACCGCCGTCACCAGATCGTCCATTCTGGGCAGCGTCTGAAGCCTGCCGATGATCTGGGCGAGCATTTCGTCGATCTGCTCAAGGGCTTCGTCCACCCGGGCCATGCCGTTGGCGAACCGATCGAGGGCCGCCTCCTCGGGACTCTGCTGCGCGATGACCCCAAGGTCGAGACTGCGCACAAACCCGGTGCCCACGGCCTCATCGATCTCGCGCATGAGCTTCTGATCGCGGCGATGGAGGAACGTTTCACAGATTTTGAGGGGGATGACGAAGAGCAGGGCGAGCAGGGTGGTGTCGAAGGCGGTCGTGAGCCCCGAAAGGGCAGGACCGAGGTCAGAAAACGCGTTTCCACCGTTCTGAAGCACTTCCTTAAACCCGTCGATGGCCGAAGACATACCGATCAGCGTCCCGATGAAGCCCGAAAGGGGGAGCAGCCACATCGTCGCGTTGAGCGCTTTATATTCCGCGTCCACCCGATCCTGCGCCCAGTCGATCTGCTGGCCGGCCACCTGCATCACCTCGTCGCGGCTCGGCCTGTAGGCGCTGAAATAGCTGAGTACGTTGCTCAGAATGGGCCCCACGAGGCTCTTTTTTAAGGGCGAGAGGCAATGCATGAGCTCCGCGATCTCGTTTGGCTTGAGCGATGCGCCGCGCACCAGCGTCTCACCTTCATTCAGGGCCGAGGCTTCACCGATTTGCCGAAGGAACCTGCGAATCACGTGGCCCAGACCCCAAAAAAACAGGGCTGTGGTCACCAGCTGCAGCCAGCCCCGCTCAAAAAGCAGGGCATAGAGACCAGAATCCTCGGAGACGAGGCGCTTCAGCAAAAGAAAGACGCCCGCCGTGCCGAGCAGGGCGAGAAGAATGGGCAAAAGTTCGGTCCAGCCCGCAAGCAGACTGGGAGAAAGGGCCATGCGATGCCCCGTGCGCTGAATCTCGACTTGCAAAATGATCTCCTCGGTTCAAAAAAAAAGCAGTCGATGGGGAATAATGGTGAATGCGATGCGGTTTCGCATCTTCGGGAGCCCAAAAAAGGCCGATCCTTTTCCTCCAGTTGCCTTGATTTCTCCTCTATTGTGCCTTTTTTGCTCTCGCTTGTAAAAGCCGTCCTCAGCTTTGGGGGCGGCTTTTCTGTTTTGGGTGATGCCCCGGCCAAAAACGGGAAGACCTGCATGAAAGCCGGTGCCTGTTTCGCCAGCATCTGCGATGCCGTTGCCAGTCCTGACGACCGATGGAACAAATCCGGGGGCAGAGGTCTAAAACTGCGCGACCGGTGTTTCCAAAAAGATGAACATCCCCCCACCCATCACGGTTCCCAGGCCGTCGGCCAGGAGATCACCCTGACCAATCCTGGGATCGCGGATGAATTCCTTCGCCAGCCCCAGCAAAATCGTAGTCGTCATCCCCGCCATGAGCGAGATCTCAAGAGACTGCGGCTTAAAGATCAGGGGCTTCTTATAGCAAATCTCCGAAATCGTGAGTGAAATGGCATAACTGACGGCTGCGTGCGCCCAAAGGTCGGATCGCTCCTCCACGCGGGCGAATGCCCGATGCGAAAGGGTAAAGGTCATCAAAAATCCGCTGAACCAGGCGCAAATGGGGGTGAAAGCTTTTCGATTGAAGGCAAGGGTGCTAAACCGCCTGGCGAATGGGTCCTTATTTTTGATGGGTAGTTTGTTCATGTCTGCGATCCTCTGGGGACTCTTGTTGCTGCCCCGCTTCGATGCCGGAGCCGAGGTGAGCCATGATGTGGGTACAAACGCCGATCTTCGCGGTCATATTGCCTTTGGCGTCGATTTGGATGCCGTTTCCGGCCATCGCTGGCGCCTTTCTGTGCTCGCTAAGGCGCAAAATTACGTCCGCGACAACCGCAGCGACGAAACTTCCGTCAGAATCTCGCCCTCACAGGTGCATTTTCCGGTCATGGCCGCCCTTCGCTTTGAAGCCTGGCCCGAACTTGAGCTCGGTTTCTTCGTCCGGCATCAATCCAACCACGACATCGACGAAACCGATGCCGCCAGGGTGCACGAAACCGTCTCTTACGAGCTTTATGGCTTCGAAGCGATTCACCGCCACACCCGCGCCTTTGCCGCATGCTACATCGATCGCGGCACGCGCCTCTCGGGTAAAGCACAAACCGCGCCTTTTGACTATGGCCTTTGGAGCGCTGGTCTTCAATCGCAAATCGATCTTTGGCGCAACCTGTACAGTCGCGTTGACTTCAGGCTGACAGGGCATCAAAAGGACGAAAACCGCGAAGGCTCTTTAAACTTTCGCCGCCTCGATCTGGACGCACAGCTCGAATTCGGCTGGCGCTTTGAGGGGATCGCGGCCAACTGGCGACTGTTCCTGCGCGGCTGGCGCATCGAGGCCTACCGTTATCTGGGCGACTCGCCGCAACATCTCCTGACCCTGGGCCTGGGCGTAGGCCCCTGACGGGATCGCTTTTCTTCTTCAGTCAGACGCCCCCGGTGCCTGCCTCCGGGGTGCTCATTGCCATTAAAGGGGGAACCCTTGCTCTCCGATCTGAAAACCTGCGCGCTGTCTCTGGGATGCTTTGCGCTCTGCCTGCAAGCCTTCTCGTGCGGTGGGCAAAACTACTGGCAAAACGACGACATGGAGCGCTTCTACGAAGTCCCCCTGGTCGAAGCCTTTGAACCCTCCCGCCCTGCGGTGGAGATCGCCATCGATGGGGTAGGACCGATCCTCTTTGCGGTGGATTCCGCGCTTACCGGAGCGGTCATCACCCGCGATGCAGCAAAAGCGATTGGCCTTGCAGGGGCGGAGCATCTGAACAGCACGACTACGGTCACCGCAAAGACGCTGACGATCGGCGATCTCACGCTGCACGATGTCGCTCTGGCGGTCAGCGAGCGCGAAGAACTGGGCAGCATTGGCGGCCGGCGCATACAGGGCGTGCTTGGGGACGTCTTGTTCCCGGAAGATCGCGCCATCGAGCTCGTGCCTCAAAAAGGGGTCCTGCGCCTTTGGCAAAAGGAGACGCCTGAAGAGAAAGCTTCGCGGATGGCGTCGTCCTACTGCCTGCAGGAAGGCCGAGGGGCCACGGTTGAAGTGCAACTGGAGCAGCAAAAGCGGCATTTCACCCTGTCGACGAACGCGCGTTCCGCGGTGGATCAGGATGTGGCCTTCGATCTGGACCTTGAGTCCGTCAACAACGGCTATTACGCCCTGCTCGGCTTTGCAGGCTTCGAAAAGCAACTGCTCTACTTAGGCGTCTACAGCGGACCTGGCGACGGTATACTGGGATACGCTCAACTGAATGCGCAAAGGCTCTTCATTTCAAAGGAAGGGACCTTCGTTCAATACAAGAACCTCGGCGATCATTCGGGCATCCTTTCGCGCTTTGGCGACCTCGGTTGCGGTGAAGGCTTTAAGGATTGCCTTCAGGGTGAAGTGATCGCGCGCGGCGACGGCTACGTTGAGCTCGAATTCCAAAAGCCTGCCCGCGTGATCGCTCCCCGTTACTGGATGCGCGTCGATTATGGCCGTAATACCGCAAAGACTGCCCTCATCGCCCTGCAACCCGGCCTCGCCGCCCGAACCCTGCGCACGAGGATTGAAGATCCCTCGTTAAACGCCCGAAACACGCGCGCGGCAGGGGAAGCGGTCTCCCTGATCGATCTGGTTGTGGTGTCGCAGGATTGCAGCGGCGATCTCTGCGTACGGTAACCCTTGCTGCTGGAGTGGTCATGATCCTTCTTTATACGATCCTGTTTTGCATCGGCATCGCTGCCTGGACGCTCGGCCTCTGCAAGCCTTCCCTGAAATGGGCGAAACTTTATCGCTGGTATGGCGCCTTTTTAACCCTGTTTGCGGTCATCGCCCGCTTTCACAAGAACCCTTCCATCGCGCTCAACTGGCCTCCCCGCATCTGGGCGGCTCTGGTTTGCGGCCTCATACTCATCGACCTGCTCGATCGCAGACTGCCCTCAACGCTGCGAAACCTCTCCGCGATCACCTGCGGCTCTCTGGCGTTTGTGCTCTGTCTCATCTCGATGATCTGGGGATGCTTCGAGCTCGGCTGGGGATGCTTCGTGGTCGGTTGAAGACGGCTCGCGATGCGGTGGGAACGATTCGCGATGAAGTGAGAACAACTCGCGATACGGCGTGAACGATTCGCGATGTGGCGGGAACGACTCGCGATGCAGCGGGAACGATTCGCGATGCAGCGGGAACGATTCGCGATGCTGCGTGAACGATTCGCGATGCTGCGTGAACGATTCGCGATGGGCTGCGGATGTTTGCTGATGGATTGCGGGTCGCTCCCGATCTAATGAGGAAGATGCTTCCCGGACTGACATGAGCGCTTAAAGAGCGGTTGCGGGCTGTTCTTTGGGCTTTGGCGGGCTCAGACGGATTCTTGAGGATGCTTGCAATCTCTATAGAAGCTGCCGCTTAAAAAAGATACACTGCCTGCTTGTGAATGCTGGATTTTGAGGTGATGTAAACGATGAAACCTGCGCTTCGATGGCCTTTTGCGTTGCTGGCCGCCGCGCTCGCGTTCGGGTCTGTCCATGACGCCCGCGCGGAGATCACGGTCAAGCCCAAGATGCTCGTGATTCTGGATTCGTCAGGCAGCATGGCGTGGACGCCAAAGAGTGACATTGAATGTGTGTGGCGGTGCGAGGTGCTGAACGTGCTGTCCGATCAGTTTGAATGCCCGGGCAATACGGAATGCCCCTCCTACACCGATCCCGAAAACATGCTTTCCGGACATGTGGGCTGTCGCAGCACCATGCAGACCTTCGACCCCACTGCCGGCGATAAATACTTGAAAGGGGTCTGCTCGCCCTACACTTTTGGGGACGGTTCCGAAAAATACCCGGGGATCGACTTCAACGGCGATAGGCGTGCCAACGACAGCCGGCTTTACGTCGCCAAAGAAGCGCTGACCACCATGCTTGCGGGGACGTCCGAAATCGAATTCGGGCTCATGCGTTACCATCAGCTGGAAGGCAATGATGTGCGGTCGTCCTGCATTTGCGACAATGAAGATCTCTGCTGCGGAGCTGCAACTTGCAGTGGCGATGCCCGTAACTGCACTTATCGCGACGGCAGCTTCACTTCCTACGATTACTATCCTTACAGCTTCCGCGAAGGCGCCATCAATTACGACGGCTCGGTGTCCTGCGACGGCGGCGATCTTTTGGTGCCCGTAGCAGATCGCAATCATTCCGACATCTACATGTGGATCGATCAGAAGGAAGATTTTCCTTACGACGCAAACGGCAACCGGGAGATCCGCGCGGATGGGACGACTCCGCTGACGGCCAGCCTTTACAGCGCGCTGCCGCATTTTAGAAATCTCATCGATCAGGATGTTCAAAGGGACTGCCGTCATTATTCGGTGCTGATGATCACCGATGGCGAAGAAACCTGCATCAAGCCTGCGTCCGCTGCTCAGACGAGCGCGGTTGCAGCGGTGAGAGATTTGCAAACCCTTTTAAGCAGGCCGGTTTACACTTACATCATCGGATTCGGTGAAGAAGTTGCGGGGAGCACCATTCTCGACAACATGGCGATGGCGGGCGGCACGGGGCACGCTTATTTTGCCGATGATCCCGCAAGCCTTCAAATGGCGATCGCGACGATCATTCAACAGACGATCCCGAAGGAAATCTGCGACGGCATCGACAACGACTGCAACGGTCTCACGGACGACGGGCTCGTGCGCGAATGCAGCACGGCTTGCGGCGGCGGGTTTGAAACCTGCGATGACGGCCACTGGGTGAACTGCACGGCACCTGCAGTGCAGGCCGAAATCTGCGACGGCATCGACAACGACTGCGACGGGCTCACGGACGAAGATGTCAACAACCGAATCCCTATGAAGAAGCCTTGCAGCACCGCCTGCGGTAACGGGATTTCCATCTGCGACGGAGGCGCCTGGAGTCTTTGCGATGCGCCGCAACCCATCGATGAGGTGTGCGACGGCGAAGACAACGATTGCGACGGCGTGACCGACGAGGACGTGACGATTCCCTGCCAGACCGCCTGCGGTGTAGGCGTGCGCCGTTGTGTTGCGGGTCAGTTTGGTGACTGTGAAGCCCGCGCTCCTTCGGAAGAAATCTGTGACGGCATCGACAACGACTGCGATGGACAGACCGATGAAGAAGTGACGCGCCCATGCGACACGGCGTGCGGGAACGGTACAGAATATTGTCAGCAGGGGGAATGGGGGAACTGCGATGCGCCGAAACCTCAGGAAGAGATCTGCGATGGGCTCGATAACGATTGCGACGGCGAGACCGACGAGGGCGTGACGCGTCCCTGCAGCACAGCTTGCGAGTCCGGGGTTGAAACCTGTGTGAACGGCCAGTTTGTAGGCTGCACCGCCCGCAAGCCCCGCGCGGAAGTTTGCAACGGGGTGGACGACGACTGCGACGGTGAGACCGACGAGGAAGCGCTCACTTATCCCGAGGAATGCAACGGTATTGACGACGATTGCGACGGCGAGACCGACGAGAATCTCACCCGCGATTGCAGCACCACCTGCGGGGAAGGCGTCGCCACCTGCGAGAACGGCCGCTGGGTCAATTGCACCGCCCTTCAACCCCAGGCGGAAGTTTGCAACGGCCTCGACGACGACTGCGACGGTGAGATCGACGAGGATGTGACGCGTTCCTGTTACACCGCTTGCGGGCGGGGCACGGAGTTTTGTTCCCGGGGTGACTGGACCGGATGCAATGCACCGAAGCCTGAGGAAGAAATCTGCGACGGCATCGACAACGACTGCGATGGCTTAACAGATGAGAACCTCACGCGTATCTGTCGCGCAGAATGCGGTGAAGGTGTGGAGTACTGCATCGATGGGCATTACAGCGCTTGTTCCGCGCCGCAGCCCCAGGCCGAAACCTGCGACGGTCTCGATAACGATTGCGACGGCGAGACCGATGAAGACGCAGTTTGTCCCGGAGAATCGATCTGCAAGCAGGGCATGTGCGCCGAGAAATGTGTCAACAACGAATGCCCCGGCGTGCTCACGTGCATCGAGGGTTACTGTATTGAAGATCGCTGCAGGGGGGTGAACTGCGAAGGCGATCTTTTGTGCTACATGGGCAGCTGCGTGACGCGCGAATGTTACGGCGTCAGTTGCACGGGCGGAAACCTCTGTTCCAACGGTCTCTGCGTTTCGAACGACTGTTACATGCAGGGTTGCCCCGATGGAGAAGTTTGCAGCCAGGGTCAATGCCAGGCGGATCCCTGCAAAGGCGTTTTGTGCCCCGAGAAGACCCGTTGTCGTCTGGGCAACTGTGAGCCGAGCTGCGACGGCGTCCAATGTCCCGGCGATCAAAAATGTGTGCGCGGCGAATGCGAGCCGGATCTCTGCAAGGGGATCGTTTGCAACCCGGGTCAGATCTGCGAGCAGGGCGGTTGCGTGGCCGACAGCTGCGACAAGGTGCGTTGTCCGGCGGGCCATCTCTGTGAGAACGGGGGCTGCGTGGAGGATCCCTGCTTAACGATCTCTTGCGGCGCGGGCAAAGTCTGCGAGAACGAACATTGCATCGATGCGCCCGAGCCTCAGGACTCCGGTGCACAGGATTCAGGTCCCTCCGACGCCACAACCGATGCGGGCGCACAGGATTCCGGACAAAGTGACGCCACATCCGATGCGGGAACGCAGGATTCAACGCCGTCGGACGCCACATCCGATGCGGGAACGCAGGATTCAGCAACATCGGTCGACGTATGGATCCCGCCGGTCCCCGATTCCGGAACAGTGAACGCGGGCGATGCATCGAAGGAAGAGGAGAGTGGAGGCGGTGATTCGGGCTGCATGTCGGCGCCGGGTCAGGCTTCACCATTCGGTATCTGGGGTTTGCTGCCCTTTGCAGGTTTGCTCAGGCGTTTGCGCCGCCAAAAGAAGGAGGGAGAACGATGATCACCATGCGATGGATCGCGCCTTTAATCTGTGCGCTGGCGTTTCAAATGGGCTGCTCCGGCGATGAGGGCGGCGGATCGGACGACGAAAAGGACGGGAGCACGCAGATCGACGCCAACATCTGCGAGGCGACCGGTTTGCTCAAGGGCCCGGAGATCTGCGACGGCATCGACAACGACTGCAACGGCCTTACCGACGAGCTCTTCGACAAGATGAATAACCCTGCGCATTGCGGTTACTGCAATCACAAATGCGAGTTCGATCACGCGCAGGCCGCCTGCAGCGGGGGCAACTGCCTTCTGATGAAATGCGACGAGGGTTGGTTCGACCGCGACGGCAACGCAGAGAACGGTTGCGAGTCTCAATGCAGCGGTACGCCCGAAGTTTGCAACGGGATCGACGACGACTGCGACGGTGAAACCGACGAAGATTTCGATTTCATGAGCAACAGCGAGCATTGCGGCGCCTGCAACGTGAATTGCGCCCGTCCGAACGCCCAGACATTTTGTTCAAACGGCTCGTGCGGGCTTGCGGGCTGCGAACCCGGCTTTGGAAATTTTGACGGCGACCCCTCGAACGGCTGTGAAGCGGTCTGCAATCCCAGGGTTCCCGGACCTGAGCTGTGCGACGGCGAAGACAACGATTGCGACGGCGAGATCGATGAGGGGTTCGACTTTATGACCGACGGTGAGAACTGCGGTCAATGCGGGGTTCGCTGCGTGATGGCGAACGGCGCGGGGGCCTGTCGCGAGGGCGGCTGCGTGCTGGTCAGCTGTCAGCAGGGTTACGTGGACGCGGACGGCGATCCAAAGAACGGTTGCGAGCAGCGGTGCGAGGTGACGAACAACGGCGTCGAGCTGTGCGACGGCATCGACAACGATTGCGACAATCAGGTGGACGAGGACTTCGACTTCAACTCCGACACAGACAATTGCGGCGGCTGCGGCGAGCTCAGTGCCCGGTATCTTTGCCATTTACCCAACGCGACCACGCGTTGCACCGAGGGATCCTGCGAGTTGGACAAATGCGTCGCGGGTTATATGGACGAAGACGGCGATCCGCTGAACGGTTGCGAGCAGCGATGCGAGCAAACAAACGATGGAGTCGAGGCGTGCGACGGCGTAGACAACGATTGCGACGGCTTAACGGACGAAGACTTCCACGTGATGTCCGATGCACGGAACTGCGGAACTTGTGGTCACGCATGCAATGCGCCGAACGCCGACGTGAAATGTGTGGGCGGCCAGTGCGTTGTGGATGTCTGCCATGATGGATGGGTTGACGAGGACCAGAGCTACGAGAACGGCTGCGAAAAATCCTGTGAGAAGCAGAACGGGGGTGTGGAACTCTGCAATGAGATCGACGACGACTGCGACGGCGTGGTCGATGACGGGTTTAACCTGCTGACGGATCCCCTGAACTGCGGGCGCTGCGGAAATGTTTGCACGGTGGAGCACGGAACGGGCTTCTGCAACAACGGCGTTTGCGCGGTGCTCTCCTGCTCCGGCCTGTACGTCGATTTGGATCACAAGTATGAGACGGGCTGCGAATGCCTGATGCAGAACGAGGGAAGAGAGTTGTGCAACGGCATCGACGACGATTGCAACGGCGTAATCGACGATCCCGACCGCATGGCCCCCCCGCAGGAGTTGGGCACATGCAAGACGCGCGGAGTCTGTGCGGGATCCACGCCTCATTGCGTCAACAAATCATGGACCTGCGGTTATCCCGACACTTATGAAGAAGAGGAAACCCTCTGCGACGGGCTCGACAACGATTGCGACGGCCTTGTGGACGAACCCTTCGAGCTGCTGCACAAACCCTGCGAAGGTGTGGACGCGGAGGGCAAGGTCGGACTCGGCATTTGCGCGGAGCGCGGCGAGTACATCTGCGACGGATTGCACGCCGTCAAATGCAGCGTCACGGCTCACCCCGAGCGTGCAAAAGACGAAGAGTGCAACGGCCTGGACGACAACTGCAATGGCGAGACCGATGAAAACTCGCAGATCACAGCGATCGTGCGCGCAAGCACAATGAAGGAAGGTGCATCGGACTTCCGCATCTACGTCTACGAGGCGAGCAGAACCGACGCGACCTCAACCTCTACGGGCGCAATGTTCGATCGAGCCTGTTCCAAGCCCGGCGTGCTGCCGTGGAACAATGTAGATTACGCGACCGCGGTTGAAGCCTGCGATCACGCGGGCTGCCATCTTTGTTCCGAGGATGAATGGTCCCTCGCATGCGGCGGAGCTTCCTGGTCCCTCTATCCTTACGGCTCCACATATGACGCAGAAAAATGCAACGGCCAGGACTACGACGCCGATCCCACCAGGGCAGGCGTGCAGGACGGGTTGCTCCCCTGCGGACAACTTCCGGAATGTGGTCGCCTCCACGAAAACACCATGGTGCTCGATATGAGCGGAAACCTGTGGGAATGGACCACGGCCGCGCCGGATTCTGCGGGCGATCAGTCCGGCCATGCGCTCCGGGGTGGCGGTTTTGGAAACTTCTATCTCGGCCTCACATGCCGTTACTCGCTCGTCTCACCCGATAACGTCAGCCGATCCAACGTGGGATTCCGCTGCTGCTGTCCCGTTGGAGAAGACCACTAACCCCCGCGCCCGTTTTTCAAAAGCTCCCGCCCCCGCATCCAACCCGCGAAACAAAGCTGCTCCATCAGGCGATCCCCGCATCCTTCCCGCGCTGCAACTTTTCTGAACCGCTGCATCCCGCACGCAACCCGCGCAGCACGGGGCTTTACCTGTCTGCACCGCGCATGCAATCCGCGCTGCACGGGACTGCATCTGCATGC